>DASPJR010000042.1:0-119581 GCA_035628505.1 Planctomycetota bacterium
ATGCCAGCGATTTTCTTCGACGCCTCGTCGAGCGTGCTCTGCGAATACGCAACGCTTTTCGTGAACATCGTTTCGTACGAATCGCCGAAGCCGATGACATTGAAGCTGTCGCCTTCCTCCAGCGAGCGCAGCGCCAGCAGCAAAGCGTTGCGGGCCTGCTGAATGCTGGTCCCGCCCATTGAGCCCGAGCGATCGACGATGAAGATAAACTCGCACGGGCCGCGCTTGAGCGACGAGAGATCGGGGAAGAGATTGATCATCGCCGCGCGCACGCCGTCACCATCGCGAGCCACGATCGCAGACGCCTGGTGCGACTGCGCGAGCGTAATGTTCAGCACAAAGTCCTGATCGAGTTGGATGTTGCTGCCCATCAGTTCCACCTGCGCAGAACGGCCCGAGAGCCGCGTGCTTGCCGGGTGCGAGGGGCAGGAAATCTCGGCGATTTCACACGGCGCCTGGAAATCGACACTCAGCTTGAGGCCGTACGGCACACCGCCCGCGACCGTTGGCGGAGTAACATGGTCGAGCTCGGCCGGATCCATTTCGCGCGCGACATCCGCGGGAATGTAGCGCGGCGAAATCGTGGTGGGAATCAGCAGGCGGATGCTGTCTTTCGTTTGCTCCAGCTCCGTAACGTAACTCAGGCGCACGATCGCTTCCTGCTGCGGCAGCAAGTTCCCGACACTCGCCGTGAAAATATTAGGTCGGTCCTGGTCGACAAGAAATGCGCCGTGGCCCTGCGCCATCGCGTCGTCGTACTGCTCGAACGCTTTCTCGCGTTCCTCCACTTTTCCGACGATGCGCCGGCCGCCGATCTCGACTTCAAAACCTGAGACGGCCGCGCTCTCCTGGAGCGGGAACGAGTACACCGCTTCGACGGGGACTTTCTCTTCGTTGCAATAACGCTGCGCCACCGTCACCTGCCCGGCCACGCCGCTAGCTTTCACATCGATACTGACACCCCGCAGCGGCACACGCTTGCCACCGGCAAAAAGACCGCCCGCCTCAACGTTTTTCATACCGTTCCCTCCCCGTCAATGTGGCCATCGTCAAACGGCCGGTGGTTGAATTCGTTTGCCGCATCGCCGCTCAGAATCGCGCGGCACGCTTCGGCTAATCGGTCGAGCGTCTTGGCGTCGGGCACGCTGGCGCCCGCGTCCAGTTCCAGCCGCACGCCGTCAGCCAGCGGTAATCGCATGATCAGCTGCGGCTGAACGACAACCGGTGGAATGGGTGCCGCGTCTGCCGGAAGTTCAGCGATGTTTTCAAGCGGCAGGCCTTCGCGCTGCAGTCGGATGACGCGCTGAATCTGCGCCGCGTGCTGCGCGGTGTAGCCGCTGCCGCGCCCGCGACCGACCGGCGGATCGATCAGCCCGCGCTGAACGTAATAGCGCACCGTCCGCCGGCTCACTCCGGTCTGTTCGGCGAGCTGTCCAATGGTCAAGAGTGGTGCGTCGGCGTCTTCCGCGTTCATGACAGTATAATACGACACCTTACTGTCGTATTCAAGTGTCAACTTTATATTTTCGGCAACATGGGCGCACTGAATACATATAACCTGTTGGTGGTACTTAGTTAATATGAACGACACTATTGTGAAGCCCGCTGGGATGCCGTAAACGCACAGCGGATTTTTAAGAAAAATCGCGCGCAATATAGCCGCAGAGCTGCGCGCAGCCGGTGAGCGCCAGGCGCAACTGGAACGGATTGGGCTCGTCGAATCCAAGCGTGTGCGCGGCGTAGCGGAGCAGCGCTATCCGGTATTCGCTCATCGCCAGCTTTCCGCGCGGATCCATGCGAGCCGCGAGCGCGCGCAGCGTGAAGATCAGCCGCGCGTAGCGCACCTGCTGCGGCGTCCTGGCTTTCTCCATGAGTCCGGGCACGGCCAGCGTCGGGCTGGCGAGCCGTTCTTCCTGCAGCTTCTGCGCCTGCTCGAGTCCCGGCAGATCGCGCACGGGTTGAGCGATGTAGGTCAGATCGTTTTCAATCTTCGCGAAATCAGTCAGGTTCGGAAGCCGCCCCAGCCGCGCAAAGTCGATTATCCAGACGCGCTCAGGCGAGCGCGATCCCGGCGCGTAGGTCAGCAGCATGTTGGCCAGGTTCAGATCGCCATGAACGAGCGACGGAAGAATCTCGCGCGTGACGGACTGTCCCGGCAGCCACTGCGTGTAGAAAATTTCTGGCGGCATCCACGGCTCGGGCAGCTTCCATTTTTTCAGCATGGCCGCGGCGCCGGAGAACTTCGCGTTCACTGCAATTGCCTCGCACTTGCGCGCGATGGACTCCGCAAACTGCGGGCGACCCTGCCGGTCGGTGAAGCCGTAGAGTTCCAGCAGATCGGCGTTGTCTTTTTCCGCGGTGCGGTAAAAGCGCCCGAGTGCCGACGAGAGTGTGAACTCAAGCGTGGACTGCAGCACCTCGGTTGTCGTCTCGGAAAGATCGCCTTCGTAAAGCGCCTTGAAGGTCAGCGGGCCTTTCAGATCGGCGCGGTTTCCTTCAGCGAGCTCCAGCTTCATCGCCGCCAGCGCTGGACCTTCCTGCCAGGCGAGCAGGCGCGGGACGGCATCGCCGAGCACGCGCCGGATGCGTTCGTTGCCGAAACGTTCGCGCGCAATCTCATCGCGCGGCCCAACCTTGTAAATGCGGGGCGGCTCGGCTTTGCTGGTCCCGATGAAAACCTGCGCGCCTGAAAAACCGCCGCCGAGCTGCTGGAGCTGAAGTCCCGGCCACTCGTCTTTGTTTTCTGTTCCCTGCGCCGGGACCGGATTTCCGGTCGCGTACAGCCGCGAGATCAGCGCGTTAGAACTGTTCTCATCTTCGCGAGTCCACCTGGCCGGAAGCTGCGGCGGCTTGGCGAAGGTGATTTTCACCGGCTTCTGCGCCGGCCGCAGCGGCGCAAGATTCGGCACGAGCCACTTGAGCAGCTCGCCGCCGGAATGAAATACCGTCACGTTGAGAAGATCGGAGAGGCTTTCAAGCGCGCGGAAATGCGCTTCGATCGATCGCGAGGCCGTCAGTGCCGAGCACGTGGCAAGCTGGCGGATGCGCAGCCGCGTGCAGAGATCGTAAAGCAGGAAGGAGACCTTTGCGTCCGTCCACACGCCTACGACGGCTATGCGGATATCCTGGTCGTCGCCAGTGAGATCTTTGAGCAGTTCCAGCAGCGCCGTGTCTTCCAGATCGGTCAAGTCGCCGGCCTGAATGTCGTACGTTCTCCGGCGGCGCTTGGCCAGCAGCGGAACGGGGTCAAGCGCCTGCGCGCCAGGCGTTCCTGCGATGCAATGCGGCCGGAAGTGCCGAAGGTGCTCGGCGTGTTTCTGCGGGTCGTGCTGGTCGCCGATGTGGACGATGGCGAGCTTTTCCGGATCAACGCCATGCGCCAGAGTGAGAAACTCCGTGAGCGGCGCATTGAGGCGCTCGGCTTCCAGCCTGCCGATGTGGACGAGGTTCGGCAGCGGCTCGGTCGGTCCGAGCGGCCGCAGAAAGTCGTTCTGAACGCATTGAGTGATCAGGATCGAGCGCATTGTGCCGATGCTAGCGCCTGAAGCTTCGAGTTCAACAACGTGGAAAAAGGACGATGCAGGGTGGCAAATAAAAAAGCGGCTTTGCCATCGAACTGGCAACTCCGCTTTTCATTGCGGCTCGTGGAAGTACGCGTCACGGCCGCGCCTGATTGCGAGACTTTTGACCAACTTCGTCGGCCCGCTCGCTAGGATGCGGAAAACCTAAGCATTTCATATGCCAAGGCAGAATGCCAAGCGTACAGAAGCGTGCTTCCCCGTGCACATGTGTTAATGTCGCAAACTGTTTACGCTAAATGCATTGCAATGTGAGAATTTTTGCCCAGCTCAGCAGTGTAAACTTCACCACGCAGTCCAGCAAAGCAGCTACTTTTTTCAGGTCGGAAAGAACAATCTCAGAATTGACAGCGGGCAGATCGCTCTGCCCGGCCGTTCAAATTGCCCCCTTACTCCACAGGCCGCTTAACGCGGTTTGTTCATGTCTTCGATGCGCTGCTCAATCTTGGCTTTGTCGAAATTAGCCGGCACCGCTTCATCATGATTACTGAGCATATCGTCAACCGTCGGCCGCTTGGAAGGAACTCCGCCCTCGGGCACGGGCATGTTGGCGATCCACACGATTGCGTTCAGGATGCATTTTCGGAAATCGTCCTGCGCCCAGTTCCAATGTACATGCCCGCCGGTGCAACCAAAGCCGCGTCCGCCTTCCGGCCGTTCAAACGCCCATACGACATGTTCCTTGCGGCCGACGTTCTCGCGGACGAACGGATTGCCGCTGTGCGGACCGTCTTTGCCCTTGCGTGTGTTGTCTGGCGGAACAGCGCTGAGGATCGGAATGACCTTCTTGGAGGCCTCGTTGAAACGCATGTTGTAATACCATTCGTCGTTGGTCGAGAATGGCTTTACGCCCCGTGTGATTTCGTGCTGCGGGATCTCCTTGAAGTCCGCGACCCAGTGCGGATTGACCGACCAGTGCGTCTCGAAGTAGCCGCCGATCCAGCGCAGGAACGCCTCCCCGGGATCGCCCTTGGGCACTTCCACGCCATAGTGAATACAGCCCAGGCCCACGCCTTTTTTCAAAATCTCGTCGAGCTCTTTGAGCTTCGGAATGGCCATATGGCCGCCGCCGCCGTCACAGTAAATGATGATCGCCGCCGCGCCTTCAAAGGCATCCGCATTCGTCGGCCAGACATGCTTGTGCACGATGGCTTCGACGCCCGGAACATTCTCGTTGAGGCACTTGGCCAGCAGCATGCAGCCGGCATAATGGTCATGGGAGCCAAACCCGTGGCTGGGCTTGCCTGCGAGCAGCACGATTTTCTTCTTGGCCTCACCGGCCTCAATGACCTGTGACGGAAGTGCTGCCAGTAACAGAGCAAGGACAATCAGAACGTAGTTCAAAACGTGGACTCCTTATTTAGACGATGCCTTCTAGCGCCTCGGCGCCGAAAGGTATACACCGCACACGTACCGCTCGGCCAGTAGAAGCTGAACCCTTCACGCGGCGAATCGATCTGTCTTTGCGACCCTCACTCGCGGGTGCGCGGCGAATCGCAATCTGTCCGAAAACGCACGTTGCGGCGTGACCGTGCCGGGTGCCGGGTGACGAGTGACGAGTGACGGGTGCGGTGACGCGTGATGCGTGACGGGTGACAGCGTAATCCGTCCGATGAAAACTTTTGCACCTGTGTGCGCTAATCCCTCGCGAAGCTAAGAGCCAGCCGGTGCAGTCGTCCTTCCCTCCTTCTTTGTCTACTCTCCTTTGCGCCTTTGCGTCTTTGCGTCTTTGCGTGAGCCACTCCGTTCTTCGCGCCTTGCAACCCTGAAAACTTTTGCACATGTGCGCAGATCTTCGGATAGGGCTTTCCGCCATGGCGGATTCGACCCTAATATTAGACGCATGAGCCCGCCATTTATGACATCATTTTTCGAAGATTTTTAGGGTTATCGAGGCTAGCGAACTGGGCAGCTACTGAACGGTATTGAGTGCTTGGGTAAGTGCCGAGTTCTGCAGTACCATCCAGGTCTCTTTTTTTTTGATATTGATTAAGGAGTTCCCGGAATTACCGTTTTGCAGGGAGCACATCTGTTGGATTGCTGGCGTGTGAGGTGTGTTCCGCTCTGTTTCGAAAAGTTTGTGATGTACTCACGATATTCTCAAGATTGACAGCTGGCGTAAATTCTGAAGACAGGTATTGCACTCGAGCGGAGCCCCTGCGCGAGAGATCGCATGCACGGAGACTTTGATTATGAGTCGGTATACTTTTATTCCCGCGCTTGTTTTATTTCTGTCGTTCAATCAGCACTGTAATTCCGGTGAACCCACGCCGGACTTGGCCGATCAGGCCAATCGCCTCGACGCGACACTATGGAAAAAGGAAATCCAGGCACAGGAATACGAGAAGACGTTCATCCACTTATGGGATGTCTTGCGCAAGACCTCCGACAAATCTAAAGTTTTAAAAGAGTTTCCCTTTACCAGTCTTCAGCTCGGCAAACCCGGAACTCCCGAACAAATCAAATGGGGCATCCAGCGGCTCAAATCTGAGGGCGGTGAGAAAAAGACGCTGACGCAGCCGCAATGGAGCGATCTGCTCGACTCGTTAAAAGCGGACGGTTACCGGCTGCTCGAGTGCGAATTTCACCATGCAAAATTCGACATTGATCCTCAGGGTTTTGCGCATTCCACCATGAACATGCTGCTGCATGTCGTACGCACCGCACAACAGGAGCGCCATATCATCAAGGGCGCGCTGCAGATCGATTGGAGCAAAGAGAAGGACAAGAACGGAAATTTCATTCCCGATAAAATCGATGCCACTGACATCACCGTCATTTCACGCAAGGGCCTGACGCCGTTCATCGACGGCAAGGTCTGGACTGCTGCGGACCTCCGCGTCGGCCTGCGCCACATGTCGACGCCTGAACCCCTTATCTTGTATGATCTCGACCGCGACGGGCTCTCTGAAATCATTTTGCCCGGCTGGAACCTGATCTTCTGGAACGTTGGTAACGGACGATTCGAAACCCAGCCACTCCTTCAAAGGCCGATTTCAAAAGTCACCGGCGCGATCCTTGCCGACTTCGACAACGACGGCCAGCCCGATCTCATCTGTGCGCCCGAGGATTCCGAACTGATCATGGTCAAGGGCTTGCCTGGTGGCAGGTTCTCGCAAGAAAGCAGGAATCTGGGAATAAAGGTCAACATGGCGGTCGCTTTAACTGCGGGAGACCTGGACAAAGACGGCGTGCTCGATTTATTTGTGAGCCAATACCGCTGGCCCGTTGCAGGGCAGATGGCAGCCACGCCTTATTACGACGCCAACGACGGACATCCCTCCTATCTCCTCAAAAACGACGGTCATGGAAATTTTACCGACATCACTGAACAGGCGGGATTGAGCAAGAAGCGCAATCGCCGCACCTTCAGCACATCGCTCGTTGATTTAAACGACGACAGCTTTCCCGACTTGCTTGTCGTGAGCGACTTTTGCGGTGTCGATCTCTATCACAATGACGGCCGCGGCCGTTTTATTGACGTCACCAGCAAAGCGCTGACTAGTACCAAGCTCTTCGGCATGGGACATTCGATTGCAGATTTCAATTGTGACGGCAAGTTTGACTTCTACGCCATCGGCATGAGTTCCACTACCGCGCGGCGGCTGGAGGCGATGAAACTTAATCGCGAAGACCTTCCAGAACACAATGCCATGCGTATGAAAATGGGTTACGGAAACCGCATGTACCTGGGCAACGGAGACGGCACCTTCGCCGATGCACCCTTTGACGGGAGCGTCAACCGAACGGGATGGTCGTGGGGTGTTACCGCTTTTGATTTCGAAAACGACGGCTTTCAGGACATTTTCGTCGCCAATGGGTTTAAAAGCGGCCAATCCTGCAAGGACTATTGCACTGAATTCTGGAGACACGATATTTACATGGACACGTCCAAGCCGAACCCTTCGATAAACACATTTCTCAATCGCAACCCGGAACTTTACGGCCCCAACATTTCATGGAACGGCTTCGAACACAAAAACCTGCTGATGAATCTGAATGGAAAGGATTTCATTAACGTCGCCTTCCTCATGGGCGTTGCTTATGAATTCGATGGGCGCGCGGTTGTCAGCGACGACCTCAACGCCGACGGGAAAGTCGATCTTCTCGTGACCGAGTGGAGCTACGAAATTAACGCGGCGCTGCACATGGCCTTGAACAACTTTGACAGCGGAAATAACTGGATAGGCGTGCGGCTTCGCGAGGAAGGCGGCGGCTTCACACCCGTGAACGCGCAGATCACCGTCGCCAGCGCCTCAGGCAAACAGAAAGCGCTGCTCGTCACGGGCGATTCGTACCGTGCGCAACATGCAAACACGAAACATTTCGGCCTGAGCAAGGATGCTCAAGCCGAATACATCGAAGTAAAATGGGCCAATGGAAAAACAAGGCGGATAAATAAACCGGCGATCAATCAGTACCATTATATCGCGCCGGAGAAATAGCGGCGGCTGGCAACACGCGAGATTTACGGGGACGCTCACGAAACTATTTTGCAGCGCGGAGCGCGGAACGGGAAAACCAGGGACACCTATTTCCTACGAAGGTTTTTCTCCCGGAAATCTTTGAACGTCCCGGTTGTTCCGGGCTGCTCCGGCCAGATGGCCCGATTCCTCTCACTAATCAATCGAGTATCCTGCAAAAACTATTTCGGTCGGCTTTTTATCCGTGTATGCAACTATGTACACACCGACTCCCCGTCCAAGCCAGTCATAAAAATCGCGATTACTCTCAATCATTTTTAGCGACGGTTGCGTTGTATTAAATAGTTGTCTGAGGTCAGTGTCGGATAGCCGGAAAATGCGGCACATTGTTTCCGCCAGATTTGCAAAGTTTACATTATCTTCATCCTCGTGCTCCAGATCCGCATCGACAACTTGGTACATATCCAGAATAGAATTGGTCCCAGATTCCGCAGCATTTTCCCGCGCTTCATCAATATTCCGTGGATTGTCTTCGGATCCCCGGTAATTAGCCGTCGCGAATACTTCATGCTGAAGCTCTTCCATTGCTTTCTGAATATCAGATTGAAAGGGTACGACATAGAACCACGGATCAGCACCCATGTCACTCGTCTCCTTATATCCAGTTTTCTTCGCGCCTTTGCGTCTTTGCGTGAGCTTCCCCTCAGCGCCGCGTGTCGGGTGTGCCGAAGCGCAGGGCGTAGACGTCCGCGTCCTTGATGACGAAACGCAAGCGGATGGGCTGGCCGGCGAGCTTCGAGACGTCGGGGCCTGACTTCCAGCGCACGGCGCGCTCGATCTCGTTGCCGATCAACTCGATACTGTCCGCGAGCGTGTAGCCGGGGAGTGGTTTTCCGGATTCATCCTGGATCTCCACGCGAATTCCGCCTGCGGCGGAGGTCGAGAAATTGATCAGTAACTGGCTGCCGGAGAACGTCAGCGGCTTGGTCAGCAATTCTCCGCCTTTGTAGGACGCTGCTACCGATGCGAAGCCGTCCAGCCGCAGGCTTAAGCGGCGCAGGTGCGCGGTGGGCTGCGCGTAGTTGCCGACGATGTAGCAGGACATCTCGCTCTCGCCGGTCTGCACCACGCCCAGCGCCGGATAATTTGTGCGCGACACCCAGTGGCTCAGCCCGATGCCGGGGCGGATGAAAACTCCCATAAAGGTGCGGTAATAGATGTTTCCGCCACGCGTCGTCTGGAAGATTCCGTCGGAGGTGTCCTTCATGTACGTGTGGGCGTCGACCATATTCAACGCTTTGGCTTCGTCGGCGGTGATCACCTGGCGATCGGGCATGAAACGCGCCGCCAGCGAGACGTAAATGTGCGGCGCTCTGGGATATGGGTATGTCTGGTTCAGGTAAAGATGCTCAAGCGGCGCGGGCGTGCTCTCCGCGGTGCGGTATTCCATGAGCTGCAGGTTGCTCCAGTTTACAAAGTCCACGCTCTCAGCTCGCGCGATGCGGCGGATGTTGTCTTTGGCCACGCGGAAATACGACACGTACTTTTTTTCAGAAGGCGACCAGAACGCGACGTTTTGAGAATCAAACATGTATGGCGAGCCGAGCGCTTTCTGTACGGCCGCCTTCGTCAAAACGGGTTGCTGGCGGAGTTTCTCCCAGCGCACGCCATCGGGCGAAACAAAGGCCAGCAGTCCACTTTCAATCGTGCCTCCCAAGGCCTTGAAGCGCTGCGCGGGCACGGCTGCAGGGTTGGTGTCGAGGAGTGGCGAGAAGTTGTGGGCTGTGGGGCTCTCGGCCCAGATGATGTTGTTTTCTTTAGAACCGTTGAACGCGAAGAGGCCGAGTTTCGGTTTGGTCCAGTGGATGCCGTCACTGGACTCGGCAACGCAGGTCACTTCGTCCTGGCCGTCGTTTGATGCCTTCGGTTTACCGCGATAGTAGAGCAGTATTCTGCTCTCGTCGCGGATGACGGTGACGTAATTGCAGAAGCCACCCTCCCATGGCGCGTCGAACTTCATCGTCACGCCTTCATCGCGCGGCTCGTGCAGACGCAGCTCTGCGCCGCTGAGCTTCTCGATAAGAAAATGGTCGACGAACAGTTCCCGGCGTTCTCCGAGAGCCAGCGGTTCAGCGGCAGCAAGCGTGGAGGTTGCGAGGGCAGAAAAGATTACGGTGAGCAGTAAACGGAACATCGGCTCCTCCTTTCGCGCGTAAGTAGTAACCGCCACCTCTTAAGTATAGTCTCACGAGCCTACTACGCTCGCCCCTGCCGGTGTATTCAAAACAGTACTATTGAAGGAGACTTGTCATGCTTATGCCCCAGCGCGTGTTTGCCTGCTGCCTGTTGGTCGTCACCATTGCACTGGCTCAGGCCGGCGAGGGAGAGAAGCCGACGCCGATCAAGCCCACACACGCGAACGTGGCGTACGGCCCACACGAACGCAACGTGCTGGACTTTTACCAGGCGAGCTCCGCCCAGCCCACGCCGCTGATCATCTATATTCACGGCGGCGGGTTCGTTGCGGGAAATAAGAACAGCATCAACCAGGGCATGCTGAAGGCGGGCCTTGAGTCCGGTATCAGTTTCGCGTCGATCCATTACCGATTTGTCGACGGTAAAGACATTCTCTTCCCGGTTCCGCAGCACGACAGTGCCCGCGCGCTGCAGTTCCTGCGCAGCAAAGCGAAAGAATGGAACATCGATCCCAAACGCGTGGCCTGTTATGGCGGCTCAGCGGGCGCAGGAATCTCCATGTGGCTGGGCTTCCATGAGGATCTTGCGAATCCCAAGAGCGAGGATCCAATCCTGCGGGAGTCCACGCGCATCGTTGCAATCGGCACCTTCGGCGGGCAGGGCACGTACGATCCGATCAAGGTGAAAGAACTGATTGGCGGTCGCGCGTGGGAACACACCTCGCTGCAGAAGATCTACGGTTTGAAAAGCGCCGAGGAAGCGTTGAAGCCAACGCCTGAGCAGCAGAAGCTCTATGACGAAGGCGCGGCCATCACGCACCTGACCAAAGACGATCCGCCGCTCTACATGGTTTATAATGAGGCCGATGGTCCGCTCCCGGCGGATGCGAAAATCGGGCAGGGCATTCACCATCCCAATTTCGGCCGGCAACTGAAGAGCAAAATGGACGAGCTGGGCATCGAGAACGTGCTTGTGCTGCCCGCGGACAAGGGCCGCAACGTAAACAAGGAGATGCTCGAGTTCTTCCGCGCCCAGTTCGCGAAAGTGAAGTGAGCGAACTAGACGCGCTGCATTTCCAATTGAGCCTCAGCCAGACGCGTGCTCACTTCGGCAGGTGTTTTTCGCGCACCGCTCGGGCGCGCTGCATGTAGGCCTCGAGCGTCTCGATTTCGAACTCCTCGATCATGTCGTTAACAGATTTTTCCGGGTGCAGCGAGGTCAGGTAATAGTACGCCTCGGGGCTGGCGGTCTCGATCTTCACCTGCGGGCCGTATTTTTCTTTCAGCTTGCGCACGCGATCGATATTGAAATCGATGTGAACGATCCGGCTGTCGAGGTTGATCCGCCCGAAAATAATGCGGCCGTACGCGCTGGATTCGGCCTGCGTGCGGCCCAGCGGATCCACGATCACACCGTTCTCGCCGGGCACAGCGCTGGCAATGAAACAGTTGTTGCGCAGCGCCGCCGCGGGAATCAATTTTCCCGCGCGATAGTTCGACAGGAAGCAGATCAATTCAACGCCCTGTTTTTTGTACTGCGACAGAATTTCTTCAAAATTGAAGTCGAAGCAGATCATCGCGCCGATACGGCCGAAGTCGGTATCGAAAGCGACGGGGCCCTTGCCGGGAAGGATGCCGTCTTCGATTTCGCCGATGGTCGGAAATGTCTTGTCGTAACACCCGGCGATTTTGCCGTCGCGGTCGAAGAGCACCGCGCTGTTGTAGCGGCCGGGGCCTTTCTCGGACTTGCGGTCGTAACTTGCCATAATGTAGCACCGATACTGCTGCGCTTTGCGCGAAAGCATCTGCGTGATCGCGCCCGGCTCGCTGAGCAACTCCGCTTTTTCATTCTTCTCACTGCTGCTGGCTTTGCGCGCCGTGTTCTGCATGCAGCCTTCCGTGAGGAGGATAATGTCAGGCTTGTCCAGCGCCGCCGCATCGATCAATTTCTCGGTGGCCGCGACGCTCTGTCCATCCGGATGGCAAATGGCCGAAACCCCCACCAGCCGGCGGCCGAGCTTTCCCTGCTTCTTGGCGGATTCAAGGCCGGGAGCCTCCTCGCCGAATGCCGGTAAAAGGACCGCCAGGAGAGCGATCGCCGAGAAGCGCAGCCAACAATCGAATAATGACGGCGTCATATTCCTGCCTCCAGAACGGTATGCGCGCAGCACTGCAAAGGGAGAAAGGTTACCGATTTATACATCGTGTGTGCCGTGACCGTCACATGTTATGGATACAACTTAAAACGCGCCAGATGACCTTTTTCCAGCCTTATGAATGGATAGGATTGGGTGTACGTCAAAAACAACGATAAGGAAAATCTGCTATGAAACGATTGATTGCTCCGACTGCCTCGATGCTGTGCCTGCTGACGCTCCCGCTGCTCGCCGCAGATAACCCGACGCTCGCGCTTGGCGCGGCTGCGCCCGATTTCAGCCTGCCGGCGACCGATGGCAAGACTTACTCGTTGAAGGATTTTGGCCAGGCCAGAATTCTAGCGGTGATTTTCAATTCCAATCACTGCCCGACGGCGCAGGCCTACGAAGATCGCATCATCAAGCTCACCAGTGACTACAAGGACAAGGGTGTCGCGGTCGTGGTGATCAATCCCAACAGCAATAAAGGGCTCCGCCTGGATGAACTGGGTTACACCGATCTGGCCGACTCGTTGCCGGAGATGAAGCTCCGCGCCGAGTACAAAAAGTTCAACTTCCCGTACCTGGATGACGGTGAAACGCAGACCGTCTCGCGCGCCTACGGTTGCAAGGTGACGCCGCATGCGTTCTTGTTCGATACCGAGCGCAAGCTGCGTTATGTCGGGCGCATCGATGACAACGAGCGCGAAGAGCACATGAAAGTTCAGGACCTGCGCAACGCGCTCGAGGAGATGCTTGCCGGGAAAACGGTGAGCGTCGCACAGACCAAGGCCACTGGCTGCTCGACGAAGTGGGCCGACAAGGAGGCGTCGGTGAAGCAGTGGATGGCCAAAGTCGCTGCCGAACCGGTAACGCTGGACCCCATCGATGAAGCGGGACTGAAAGAGCTGCGCAAGGGCAATCCCGAGAAGCTGCGCCTGGTTAACTTCTGGAACACCACCTGCGGCCCATGCGTGGCCGAGCTTCCCGACCTTGTCACGATCAATCTCATGTATCGCCACCGTGCGTTTGAGATGGTGACAGTCACGACCAATTTTCCGGACGAAAAGAAAGAGGCGCTGGCGATCCTGACCAAGAAGCAGTGCTCGATGAAAAACCTGATCTTCGCGGGCACCGACAAGTACAAGCACATGGCTGCTTTCGATCCCGACTGGGACGGCGGCATCCCCTACACCGCGCTGATCAACACGAAAGGCGAGATCATCAAGAAGTACAACGGCGAGATCGACCCGCTTGAGCTCAAACGCATTATCGTTAAGACGCTCAAGGAGATGAACAACGGCGCCGTGATGGATGCGCCGAAGAAAAAGTGAACGGCCCGTCTCACGCAAAGACGCGAAGAATTTTGCAAGCGCTCATTGGTCGATTCTGGCTACCGAGGCGACTTTCGAAATGGATGATGCGAGCTAAAAAAACCTCGCAGCCGTGTCATTTCGCAGCTTTACGAGGAACCTCTGCCATGTTGCGCAAAATGTAAAGTTGCAACGGCGTATCGTCACCCTTCATTGCCGCTTCCATCAATTCGGAGTATGGAGGGTTAGGCCGAAGTCCGATTCTGCATTGCGCTGGTAATTCGAATCTCAGAAGACCCCAAGCCCATAATAACCGGGAGGTTCGGCCGTTTCCGTTCATGAACGGGTGAATCCTAATGTAGTTTCCAACAAGCCATCCGATAATCTGCGCAAGAAACAGCGCTCTGTCTGGCGCAGGTTTATCTTCCCAATGGAGTTCCAAACTCGCGACGTGAGCGCGCAAACCAAGCACAAGTGTTTGCATATGCTTCGTGACTAGATGAGGTGGCGATCCAAAGCGGCCCGCAATCTCGGCGTACCCATTCAAACATGGGCGTTCTGAACTCACTTGGCGAAAATTTCCAGCGTAATAATCAAGCGGAACAATATCTTTAAAAAGAAGTCGATGCCACGACCGTACGGCTTCTTGAGTAAGAAGCTGATGTGAGGCAGAAGATTCGACCAATCTATAAACCTGTTTGGAAGCGACCCTGAATGCCGCCTTTTCCCGCTCTTTACTATCGTCGGACCAATCAGGACATTTATGTGGCTGCCTTTTCGTCGTCATCTGCAAGCGCGCTCAGCTCCCCAGCGCTTAACAAAGGGAGTTTTGGCTGAGGCTTCTCCCCACCGAAATGGACCCCAGCTCTTTCAACGAGTCCATCGAAGTTAAGTCCTTGGCTCTCTGCAAGTTTCCGCATCGCTTGAGTTGCTTTTATTGGATTGAAGTCAAAAACAATATCCGTCTGTGTCGGGGTTATAGCTTCCGAGCTTGCGACAATTTCACTGCGATACCCATACATCGGGGTACGAATCTTTGCCGGACTAATTCGGAAACAGGGGGATGCGTTTACCTTGCAGCGATAACTCAGCAGGCGACCAACCGCGACATCGTCATTTAGAAATTTTTGCGGCACGGCTAATTCTCCAGTTTTGGCGCTACCGTTCACTTTTGCACCTGAATTGCCTGCGCAGCTTGTTCCATACGGGCAACATGCTTCTGTAACCATTCTATCACGGATTTTGCCGCCGTAATATCCATGATGATATCTGCCTCGAGTTCTCTAACGACGCCAGGTTCGCTCTCTTTAAGTTCTTTGATTTCGGAACCTAGTGAGCCATTCTCCGCAAGCGTGAATACCATTCTTCGCGGTATAGCTGTTCGCTGACTGAAAACCGTCATATGTAAATCGCCAGTTGGGGATGGACCGCCAATTACCCCGTCAGCGTGAATCACTCTGAAGCAATGACTCTTTAGATATCGGAAGCTAATCTGCTTTTCTTTGGCTTTTTGGGCGCGTTTTTTTCGCATGGCGGCTCTCGGAATCACTAATTCATAAACCATATTTTGTTGATTTGCAATGAGCAAACGCCAATGCTCCAAGAACACTGAGGCACATCACGCCAATCCGCATCGCCTTCTGCAAAGGCCCGGCTGGCGAGACCATCGAGTTCTTCCAGAACGAGCTGACATGAAAACACGAAGATGAAAACCATCTTCGTGTCCTTCGTGGGCTCCGTGGTTAAAGATCAGTCGTTCCGCCGGTAGCGCCGGATTACATCCCGGTCGCGGTCGCTGTATCGGAAGTCGCTGACGTAGTGCTGCGGATAGGGGTTGTAGCTGCCGTCGTAGCGGTCGCGGTAGCCGTCGCTGTCTGTGTCATGATAGCCAACATTATAGTCGCGGCTGAAGTCTGAACGATATTCAGGACGCGAGTGGTAATAGCGCGTGTAATACTGGTAGCGCGGCAGGCGGACGTTGTATGTCACAGCGCGCGTGCCATTCGGCGAAAACGTAATTTGCTCAACCTGGATCACTGGAAAGCGGTAATTCGATAAATGTCGCACGGTTCCGGTGACACTGGCCGGCTCACGGTCATAGCGCTCGCCAACATGGTAAAGATCGGCGCCTCGATAGTCGAGCACGTATAGACCGCTGCTGGTTTCCAGCGTCGCGCGCATCTCCTTGCTGTCGTTATGCAGCACACCGTAAAACGTGCTTGTGCCATGCGCCGCGCACGATACCGCCAGGACAAATACAGGAAGTATAGCTTTGAGCATAGCGAATCTCCTTTTCAACCCGCTCCCCCGCTGCCTGGTATCTCGTTCAGAACGCAAAGGCAGAACCACAGGATGTAAAAAGGCCCAGCGCTTGCAGCCCGAGTCCGTCAGCCGCGCCGGGTGCGCGGGTGAATGGAGATCCCCATGGCCGATCCACTGAATCCCAATCCCGCCCCCGAGGCTGCGCCTGAAAACTCGCCGGACGTGAACAACGTGCCGCGCACGCTCGATACGTCCATGGCGCCCACGCCCGAAAAGGTGAATCTGGACGACCTTCCCGCGCGCGTGGCCGAGCGCGCGCCGGAGACTCTACCACAGCAGAGCCTCTCGCTGGCCAAGTTCATTCTCTTTGTTGTGGCTGCTTTATTTTTCGTGACGACGCTGCTGATGCTGGTCAACGCGTGGACGCGGGGATAAAGCAGCCCCGCCCGCTGACGATGGCCGATCCTTATGCGAAGAAGTCGTAGACCTGCACACGCTTCCAGTGCGCCTTATTGCGCACAATGAAGTCCATGTGCAGCTCGTGCTTCTGGTACACGTCGTGGCCGGGTGAGTCGTCCAGGATGACCGTCAGGCCAACCTGGTACGAGTTATCCACGACCTCGCGCGGCGTCATCGCCGGCGGTCCGGCATAGATCTGCCGCACGGTTGGGATCGCTTTGAGATACTTGTAGCAGTCCTCGACCAGCTGCTTGCGCGCCGCTTCCGGAGTGCCCTCATTGAACCAGAAATAGACGGTGTGGATGAACATGAATTTCCTTTCGATGTTGGCGCCGGTGACTTACTTTCCCGCAGGCTTGTCGAAGGTCCATTCCAGCCGGCAGTCTCCACACTTCAGTGCGTTGTAAACCTGGTAGTAGGACGTGTAGCCCGTGGATGTGTCTGTCTTGGTCTGCGTGAAGACATCGTGAATATGAGCGTGCACTCGGCAGAGCCCGCGGCCGCACGCCTTGCAGTTGCCGCGCGCATCGTTGTCACAAAACCAGCATTTCATTCCAGCTCCCCCCGGTTTGTTATGAAATGAGAGTTCGTATTCTGCCGCCTCAACGCTGCTTTTCAATCGAGTTAATGCATGATGCATGACCCATAATGCATTACTCATTATGCATCATCCCTCATCTTTTCCCTGCAGTTGAGGAATACCTGAGGCCGTCTAAAATCACTTACTCCGGGTTTTTTCTCGAAGACCTCTGACCTGGTGGCCGTCTGGCCTGTTAGTCTCCTTTGAGGGGTGCACGTTGAGTTCACATCGTTTTAGTCTCCGCTACCTACTGATTCTGCCGTTGGCTCTGGCAATTGGCGGCAGCCTGGCGCTGCTCACGCCCAAGCCGGCATCGCGGGAGTTCGCACCTGTCGCTACTGCCGAAGCAGCCAAACCTGCCGAGGCGGCTGCTCTTCCGGCGCCTGTTAAGCATTACGATTTCAAACCCGTGCTCAGCATTCCGGCTGCGAGGAAAGTTGAAACTGCGGCGCCGGCATTCGTTGAAACCGAAGAAGGCGTTTTCGAAGCGCTTACGCCGCGCTATCACGCCACACTAAACGATGAGCAGGGCCTCCTCTATCGTCCGCTCACAGCAGCACAGCAGGACGCGCCGACCCAGCAGCCGGAACTACGCTTGCGACTGAACAAAGTTTCGCGTGGCGAGCGCGTTATTTTCACTCGCACGCAGGAGCCGGCCGAGAGCGAGATCGCGGTCGATGATGAGTCCGGCGCGCTCTCGTTCTGGCGCGCGCCCGGATTCGAAGAACATTTCAAGCCGCGCGGCGATGGCGTGGAACAGAGTTTCTCGTTCGATGATCCCATCGAGGGGCAGGGTTCGCTTGAATTCGTCTGCGATCTGGCGTTGCATCGACTGAATGCCCTTCCGAGGCGCGACGGCCGTGCCGGCGGAATCTTCTTCGCCGACGAGAAGGGGCAGTGCGCAGTTCGACTGGGGCAGGTTGTCGTGCGCGATTCAGCGCAACATGGAATTGTTCTGGAACCGCAGCTGTCTGCCGATGGCATGAGCATCAGCTACGCGATTCCAGGCGAGTGGCTTGAGCGCGCGCAATTTCCGATTCTCGTTGATCCGCTGGTGGGAAGCGATTTTCCGCTCTCGCCGGATCAGAATGTCGGGGTGGGCCCGCCCACGATCATTGCAGGCAGTAATTCGTTCCTGGTCGCCTGGACCGATTACCGCGACGGCAACAATCTTCCGCAGCTGTACGCCTCCATCGTCAGCCAGTCGGGTCTGGCCAGCACGGATTTCCCAATCTCGGCCGGCATCGGTCTTCCACGCGACGTCCGCAACCAGCGCATCCAGGGCGCGTTCGACGGCTCGAACTGGCTGGTCGTCTGGGCAGACGACCGCTCAGTGGGACCCGGCATCCGCGGCAGCATCATCAGCACGACTGGCGCGGTGCTCGGCGGCACTGATTTTCTGATCGCGCCGACGCCCGGAACAGTCAACGAAGATCCCCTCGTCGCCTTTAACGGCATCGATTTTGTCGTCGCGTGGCAGAGCACCCCGCCGCTCGCTGCGGGCGGCTCGCAAGTGTTCTATACGCGCGTGTCCACTGCCGGCGTGGTTGATCAGTCCTACCTTGTGCCCGCTGAATCTACTCCGATCAACCAGGCGCTGCTGTTTCTTTCGTCGCAGCGGCCCAGCGGCGATACGCTGCTGATCTACCGCGACAACAACGAAGTTCCCGCGACCACCCGCAGCGTGCGCATCGCCATTGACGCAGCGGTTCGAGATCCCGGCGGCACAGCGCTGTTTGTCGATGAGCAGGCTGAAGGCGGGTACGGCCGGCCCATTGGTGTTACATTTGTCGGGCCCGAGTGGCACATTCTCTCCTCCTTCGATCAGACCGTCGACAGCTCAATCTTTCTCCACAAGCTCAGCACAACCGGAGTGGTCACGCCGCCGGCCAGCCAGAGCGCTTCCTTCGCACAAATGGGTCTGGGGCCAATCGGGGCTGCCTCCCTGGACGCGTTTGCGCCCGCCTTTGCCGGCGCCGGCGAGTGGCTGTTCGTACGCAATGAAAAGATCAACAGCACCGTCTATCACCTTCTCGGCAAACGTGTGACGTTTGACGGCGTGGACAAAGATCCCGAACCCTTCCAGATCGACACGAGCACACAGGGCGTGCTGCGCAGCGCGGTAGCGGCGCAATCGGGCAATGTGTTCCTGGTAGCGTGGCTGGATGGCCGTCGCGCGACGACGCAGCCGGGAGATTCGCGGAACATTTTCGCAGCCCTGGTCGATTCCACGTTTGCGGCGGGAACTTCAACGCCACTGGTCGCCGCCGCGACGGCAAGCCCGGTTACGGGCGAAGCGCCGCTGGCTGTGTCGTTTGATGCTTCAAACTCCACCGGCAGCTTTGACACCATCACCTGGGACTTCGGCGATGGTACAACCTCCACGAGCAAAACCGTTTCGCACACCTACAAGAACAATGGCATTTATACGGCGCAGCTGACGCTGACCAAGGGCGCCTACACCGTGAGCGACTCGGTAGTGATCAAGGTCGGCAGCGGCCCGGGAACCGGCGCCGGAGGCGGCACGCGCGTCGGCGAGCCGGTGGAAAGTTCGCCGGGCATGGTGACGAGCCTGTTTATTCAGAGCACCGCGATCAAGCTGAACTTCTCGACAACGGCCAAAGACGCGGCGCTGATCTCTGGAACGCTGGATATCGCGCAGTTGCCGGAGCAGCTCACGGGAATCGCCGCCAGCGTCTCGATAGGCTCGAAGAGCTTCTCCTTCAATCTGGACACAAAGGGCCAGTTCAAAA
The DNA here is from genome assembly GCA_035628505.1 of Planctomycetota bacterium. GTDB lineage: Bacteria > Planctomycetota > SZUA-567 > H5-PLA8 > H5-PLA8 > DASPJR01. The sequence goes on from DASPJR010000042.1 coordinate 19,700, forward strand.
ACGACACGATCCGTTTCGTGCTCAATCAGAGGAACGGCAATTTCGTGTTCGAGGTTGTGAATGTGGAACTGCGTGCGGCCATGGAAGCGCTGGGCGCAAAGAACGAGACCAATTCGAAAGCAAAAATTGTCGAAGTGCCGATCACTGTCGCAGTCGAAAAGTTCTCCGCCATCGCGACAGTCGGCGTGAACTATAAATCGACCGTCGATATCAGCGGAACGGGCAACTACGGATTCATAGGATCAGGCACTGAAGTCTCCGGCTCGTTTATCGTGTCCAAGTTCTCAGCCAAGCAGGAGAAGCAGGCCTCCACAAACGTGCAGGTCCACAGTTTCTCGATCAAGGGCCAGGTGAAAAAGCCAAACGCCGGCATCTTCAAGCGTTCGCTTGCCGGATTGTTCGTGATCACCGTCGGCAACTTCACCGTGGCGCTGCCGGTGGGCCAGTTCAAGGATACAGACGGACGTCTCACCTTCGTCGGCCGCGTCGGCGTCTCCGGGCTGAAGAAATTTAATCTGGACCTGAATTCCGGGACGTTTAACCTGCAGATGCTGAAGGTTCCGGCGGACGTCGCGGGCGGCAGTGGAATGCCCCTGGCCAAGTCCGGGCAGAACATCACGAAGGTGGACTTGAACCTGTCGTTCCAGTTTGACCAGGAAGATGGGAAATTCAGCGCGGGCCGATATATATTCATTGAACGCAAGGACGCTGCTGCGAAGACTTGGAAACTGCGATGAGTTCCCACACCAGTCAGGCTGACCGTTACGCGCAAGCTGTTCTGTTTATCCATCAGGAGCATGCAGGAACGTTTCGCGATGACGGCAAGACGCCCTACGCCGTCCATCCACTGCGGGTGTCGGAATACCTGCGCCGCATCGCTGGAGAGACTGACGAAGAGGTGCTCTGCGCGGCGCTGCTGCATGATGTGATCGAAGACTGCGGCGTGACCTACGACGATGTGGCCTCGCGCTTCGGCGACGGCGTCGCTCAGCTCGTGGCGGAGCTCACCAATGACAACCGCCTGCCCAAGAACCGCCGCAAAGCGGCGATGCTTGAAAAGCTTCCCACGATTTCAGCGCGCGCCAAGCGTGTGAAGCTGGCCGACCGCCTGGACAATGTGCTGGACCTGCTGCGCGGAATGGGATCGGCGGAAAAGCGGCAGCGCTACGAGCAGGAGACCGAACGGCTGCTGCAGGCGTGTTCGGGGGCGTGCGGGGCAATGGAAGAAGCGCTCAACGAGGCGCTGCAGAAACTCAAGGCTGTCAACCGTCAGACCCAGCCCGCGCCGTAAGCGTCACACGCTTCATCTGAAAAGGAACCGACATGCGTTATCCGCTTCTGCTCGCTTTCATTCTCTCCGCTGCCGCCGCGCACGCCGAAGGCGTCGTGACGAAGACCGATGTCGTAGTCGAAGGACGGATTCTGAAAGAGAACGACTGCGGCGTGCTGGTCGAGCACATCAGCATGGGTCTGATAAGCATCCCGCACAGCAAGATTCGGTTCGTCATTCGCGCCGGCCAGACCGAAGACGAAGCGCGCGCGACTGAACCCGTGCTCATCAAGTCCGTGCCCGGCGGAACGCTGCTCCCGCCACCGGCCCAAGGGCGAACTCCGCCGGCAAACGGCGGCGCCGAGCCGGCTTTGCCAACCGGAAAGAGCAATGGCGCGGGGCTGGATCCGCTGAAAGCCAATGAGGCCTCGGCCGTCGCAGCCTGCAAAGCCTACATCGACGCGCAGGACCGCTACCACCGTAAGGATTGGGACGAAGATAAAGTGCTGGAATACGCGCAGTCGCTGAAAGGAAATTTCAGCCTTTACGAAACGAAGGCGGGCGCCGGCGACATTCAGCTGATCGACAAGACCTTCGCCGATGCCGAAGGCGACCCGCTTCCGGGCGCGACCGCGCGCTCCGGCTACCGCTTCAAGGTCCTGAAGGCGCAGGGCGCCAATGCGTTTGGCGGCGCCAAGAGTTATCTTTCGGCCGTCAACGGCAAAGAAGAAATGACGCTCGGCTTTGCGCTCGTTGCGTACCCCGTCGAATACGGCAAAACCGGCGTTCACACCTTCCTGGTCAGCAATGCAGGAGTGATCTGGCGCAAGGACTTGGGCGTGGCTACTCCCGAACTCGTCAAAGAGATGAAGGAGTTTAATCCGGACAAGACGTGGACGATTGTTGAATGAAGTAATGCATGATGCATAATTCATGAACAGCCTGAACGCAGCCGCGGAAGTCTTCCGCGGCTGGTCATTTTGTGAGAAGGACTGAACGGCACGATGGCAAATTTTGAAGAGAACTTCACCAGCAAAGGTTTTAAGATTCTCGGCCGTTTCACGCACCCGCAGCCGCCGGCCAACCCGCGCGAGCGCGCCGACGCCGCCGCGAAAGCGTTTTCACTCCCACCCGAACGCGTGGTGAAGGTGATTGCTCTGCGCGGAAAAGATGCGGCGCGCGGAGACCTCGCACGCGTGGCGCTGCTGCTGCCATCGACCGAGCGTATTGACGCCAATCTCCTCGCCGTACTCTCACGAGCAGTGGGAGCCGACTTCGAATTCTATCCGCAGGAACAGATCGCCCCGGCCTGGGGTGCCGGAATCGAAGCGCTGACTCCGCTGGCATTGAACAACGGCATTCCGAACGTCTACGTCGATAACCGCCTGATTGAATCGGACACGCTTGCGGTCGGCTCTGGCGACGCGCTGGTCGAACTGCTGGTCTCAGCCGAAGAGCTCGAAGCATTCCTGTCTGGCGTGCTGCGTCCGCTGGATCTCGAAACAGCAAAGAAAGCGGCCAAGAGCGGTGGCACAATCGAGCCGCGCGTGCTTAAGGGCTTCCGCGATTATCTGCCGGAAGAAATGCTGCCGCGGCAGGCGATGATTGCGTCGATCACGCAAGTCTTCGAGCGCTTCGGCTTCGCGCCGCTGCAGACGCCGGCGCTGGAATATTCCGACATTCTTCTCGGCAAACTCGGCGGCGACGCTGAAAAGCTGCTCTTCCGTTTCAAGGACAACGGCGGGCGCGACGTGTGCCTGCGCTACGACCTCACCGTGCCGCTCGCGCGCGTGGCCGCGCAGTATCCCGACTTGCCCAAGCCCTTCAAGCGCTACCAGATCGCTCCGGTATGGCGCGCCGAGAAACCCGGCCGCGGCCGTTTCCGCGAATTCTTCCAGTGCGACTGCGACATCGTCGGCTCGGCGTCGCTGCTTTATGACGCCGAGTGCATCGCCTTGGATTTCGCTGTCATGCAGGCCCTCGGCCTCAACGCCGAAGTGCGTTTCAACAACCGCAAGGTTCTCGCCGCGCTCGGCACGTCGCTGAACGTCTCCGGCGAGCGGCAGATGATGTCGATTTTCCGCACCATCGACAAGATTCCCTCACAAGGCAAAGCGCGCGTGAGCGAGCTGCTCAAAAGCGATGCCGGCTGCGGCGACGAACAAGTTCAAAAGATCATGCGCTTCGTTGAGATCTCCGGCAGCAACGACGAGATGCTCGGCAAGCTCAGCGAACTGCTCGGCGACGCGGCCGGCGCAGCCATTGACGAACTGCGACGCGTAAAAGATTACGTTTCACAGATGACTGGAGCCGCGCCCGCCGGGGAAGGCAGCCGGCAGGAACTGAAGCTGGATTTCTCGATCGCGCGCGGGCTGGATTATTACACCGGCACCGTCTACGAAACGTTCCTCACCGATGTACAGGGCGGTGGCAGCGTCATGTCTGGCGGCCGCTACGATGGACTGATCGAACGCTACCTTGGCAAGCCGATGCCCGCCGTCGGAATCAGTGTCGGCATCGACCGCCTCTTCAGTTATCTCGTCGACCTGGGCCGCGTGAAGAAATCCGCGGTCACAAGCCGGGTCATGGTCGTCGCGATGGACGCCGCGTGCCTCGCGCCCGCGCTGGGCGTGCTGGGTCAGATCCGCTCGGCGGGCATCGCTGCAGAGATGGGCATCGAGAACGAGCAGAAGCCGAAGATGGATAAGCAGCTTTCGCTTGCTGGCAAAAAGGGGATTCCATTCGCCGCGATCCTGGGCGGAAACGAAGTCGCCAAAGGCACGCTGATGCTCAAGGATCTGGCCACGCGCACGCAGGAAGAACTGACCGTGGCGCAGGCCATCGAGCGCCTTAAAAAGCGATAATGCAGACTCTGCATTTTAAATGTCGCAAATCCGTCGACGCATAATATAGTATTAACACATCTTTACCGGTGATGTATTTTATGGGCACATCTTGCGCGCTGCGCGGAAGGGGTTTTGCATGTACACACGTTTCTGGCGTTCCGTGGTTCTGTCTGCTTTTATCCTGGCGGGCTCAACGGCGATGGTGTCTGCTGCCGAGAAGAAAGGCGATCGCCTCTATCCGCGCGGACCTGAAATCGAAAAACTGAAAGCAGAAGCGGGCCTAACCGATGAGCAGATCGCGAAAATCAAAACAGCTCTCGAGGCTGTCGAGAAAAAGAATGTCGAGGTCCAGGCCAAAGCCGACGTGAAAGCCGCTGAAGAAGCCGTGCAGAAAGCAAAGGAAGCCCTGAAGGCCGCAGAAGAAAAACTCAAGAGTGCCGGCGACAACTTCGACCTGCTCGATGAGCGCAAAAAAGCCGTCTACAACAACGTCCCCGACGACAAGAAGGAAAAGGTCGCCGACATCATTAATTTTAAAGTGAAATCCGAGAAGAAAGACAAGAAGGAAGAGAAGAAAGACGCAAAGTAAATCGTTCCGGCGTGCCCCGCGGGCAGCGACGCTGCCCGCGGGCCGTTTTTTGCACCGCTAATCAATTCCCCATATTCTCACTTCTTATTCAAGGCCGGGCCCCGCCGTCTCCAGGGTTACGGAACGCGAATTGAAAAGCGCGCCGCACCCGCTACTTTTAGTCTCTTTGTTTTTGCAACGTAAGGACTCCGAATGCCTCGTGAAGTTCCCAAGTATCATGCCGTTGTCCTGCAGCCGCGGCAATACAAGTACGCCGTTATCGTTTGCGCTTTGAACGAAGGCGAACGGCTGATCCGGCAGCTGACAAAGATGAAGGCTAACACGGCCGGGCTGTTCGATGTCATCATCGCTGACGGCCCGAGCACCGACGGATCGACCGAACCGAACCGTTTAAAAGAGCTAGGCGTTCATGCCGTCATCGTGCTGGAAGAACGCGGAGGCCTGAGTTCCTCTTTGCGCGCCAGTTTTGCCTACGTGCTTGAAGCCGGTTACAGCGGCGCGGTGATCATGGACGGGCATGATAAGGATGACACTGAAGCACTCCACCGCTTTGGAAAGCTGCTTGATGACGGCCTGGATTTTATCCAGGGCTCGCGTTTTGTTCCCGGCGGGCAGGCGGTGAATACGCCTCCGCGCCGCACCGTGCTGATCCGCTGGATTCACGCACCCTATATTTCAGTGCTTTGCGGCAAGCGCTTTACGGATACGACCAATGGATTCCGCGGATTCAGCCGCCGTTTTCTTGAAGACGAAAAGGTCGCGCTTTTCAGGAAGTGCTTTGATCAGTACGAGCTGCCCTATTACCTGGCGTGGGCCGCGTGCCGTTACGGCTTCAACGTCCAGGAAATGCCGGTAACGCGCGCTTATCCGGCTGCCGGCCCAACGCCGACAAAGATCATCGGCTTCCGTGGACACTGGAAGATGCTCAAGCCGCTGCTGATGCTTCTCTTCCGGCTGTACTGAACTTTCAGGACAACGCATGCGCAAAGAACCTGTTCTGAAATGGACGTCCGAGTGCACATACATCAGCCTGGCTGCGCTTGCGCTTCTGCTGGTCATGAAAATCGTTTTTGCTGTGCGCAACACCGAGCCGCTTTTTCATCTGCAGACCAACGAACTTGCCACCACCGCGCTGCTGCGCACCGGCAGGCTGGTCAATGATCCGTCCAACCTCGGCTGTTCGTTTTACGATTCTCTGCCGAGCCTGCTCAGCTTTATCGAAACACAATTCCTGCGCCTCACCGGCAACATCAATATTTTCCTCTACCTGCTGGCTGCCGTGCACCAGCTTCTCTTTGTGTCGGGCATCTTTCTGATTGCAGCTCGCGTGACCGGCAGCGCCGAAGGCGGGATCCTGGGCGTCATACTGTGCTCGCTGGGATGGCTCACGCAGGGAACGATCGGCTACGGATTCAGCTACTTCTCGGGTGTCGTCTGTCCCGGCCAGATTTTTCAGGCTCCCGGGTTCCTGGCGCTTGGGCTGGCTATGCACGGACGCTGGCACCTTGCCTTTACTGTGGCCGGACTGATCGCCAATTTTCATCCCGTAAATGCGGTAATCATCGGCGGAATTCTCATTCTCCTGCGGCTTTTTGAGCGGCCCTTCGAGTTGCGCAACGCGCTGTTCAGTGGCGCCTTGATGGCCTTGGCCGGGCTGCCGGGTGTCATCTATACGATGGCGCTGGTGCCTGCGGTGTCGGGCAGTGTGGACTGGGCGAACTGGTGGAAGTGGATGGAAGTCGACAAGACGCATCACATGTTCCCCTGGCGCCAGCCGTGGCAGCTGTACGGCGCGTTTGCGCAGTTGGGGCTCCTGGCCGCAGGCTGCTTCGCCTGCTGGCGAGCGGGACTGCTGGAATCGCGCGCCCTGCGGGTCATTGTGTGTGTGACGCTTTGCGCCGTTGGCGGAACGGTGCTCTCGTACATCACGGCCGAGCACTTGCGGCATCCTCGCCTTGCATCCCTGATGTTCAGCCGCACCTCCGTGTTCGTGGTCCCGTTTGTCGCAAGCGTTTTCGCGGCACTGGTCCTGGATCTCGCCAGGCGTGACAGCGGCAGGCTGGTTCCGCTTGCGCTCTTTCTACTGGTGTTCCTCGTAGCACCGACGCGAAACTGGGAAGGAGAAACACGGCTCCTGCTGTCAGCCGGGGCGGCCGCGTTTGCACTGGCGCTCGTGCCCGGGAAAGCAGGCTACGCCGTCGCTGTCCTGCTTCCGCTCGCAGCGGCAGTATTCTACTTCCGCCATATTCTGGACGTATCGCTTAAACCCATCCGCTACGTTGCCGCTGCATTCGTCCTCGCCGCCATTGCCGCCGGAGCCCACGCTATTCTGTCGCGCGTGCGGCCTGAATTCACGCGCAGGCTCGCCCTGCCAGCGATCCTGTGTCTTTCGCTGGCGGCCTACGCGCATCACATGCGGCAGTGGCAGCGCATCGTCGAAGAACTGAAGGCCGAAGTTGCCTATCCCGATTTCCTGGAAGCTGCCTCGTGGGTGCGGGCGAATACACCGCGCGAGGCGCAGCTTCTCGTTCCGCCGATTTATTCCAAGGCCGAAGTCGCACTTGAGCGACTCGTGCTTCCGGACACGGGGCAGATCGGCGTCTCGATGTACAATTTCGCGGGATTCGAGCTTGACTGCGCAGCCTTAAAAACCATTTACGGCGTCGACATCAAGACCGACGAAGGCCGTGAAATCTTCCAGCACCAGTCGCCGGCGGCAGTGCTGCTGACGCAATTCTGTTCAATCGACGATGCGCGACTGAATGAAATACGCTCACAGTATCCACGAGTGCAGTATCTGCTCGAGCATAAGGAGCGCTCGGCTCTGCTGATCAGTGCGCCGGCCGTTTATTCAAACAGCAGCTATGTGCTTTACGATATTTCGCGGGAAATCACGCAGGCGCAGCGGCAGACGTCGAGCGTCTATTCACTCAGCAGCGATCCGGCAGCAGCAAACTGGAAGCTTGAAAACAGCGCGGCAGCCGCAACCCGGTCGGATGGCGGCCTGCGCCTGGTCTCCGCGCGCTCGACCTATGCACCGCAGATGCAGAGCAACCCTATTTCAATCAAGGCCGCGCAACGCTACATCGTTGAATGGGACCTGGAGACGATAGACGGGTCGATGTCGATCGGCATCTTCAACGAGCCGGCAAACCGCTTTATCGCATTGCGAAGACTGGATGCGCGTTCTGCGCGTGCCGGGCGCCTGGTGTTTGTCGCTTCGGTGCCGGCAGTCCGGCTTGTGCTGCTTAACAACAATTCCACTCCGCGCCAGTCCACTGTGCTCATCAAGCGTCTGGAACTGCTGGAAGTGGCAGCGCCAAAAGGCGACTAAGCGTTTTTCATTTCCTATATGCGCGCGAGCGTAGACTCGAGTTCAGCGTCGATCAGTGTTAAATGCTGGGCGGATTTACCCGAGCGCTCCTGGTCGATCGCGTTCATTCCTGCCTGAAGAATCTTTCGTGAATCGTATCCCACGCGCGTGACTGGTACGACGTTCGGCGTCGGCCAGGGAAAATTGCAGTGCGCCACAACGTCCAATTCTTCTGGAACGCGCACGCCGGCAGCCACGAGTCCTGCTGTAGCCTGCTCGACAAGATTGTCGTCAGTGATGATCAGCCCGTCAGGCCGCTCCGCTGAATCCCTTGCCTGCATGAGCAGCCGCACGATCTGAAACGCGGCGCGTGGATACGACTGCGTTGCCTGCTGCGTCCACCAGGGGTGCGAGATCAGTCCGCGCGCGGCGATGCCGGCGGTAACGAAATCATCGAAACCCTCGGAAAGCCCAGGCACGGTCAACACGGCGATGCGCTTACGTTTTCGGGCGAGCAGAAAATCAAGGGAGCGGTCGAAGAAGGCGTGCGAGTTCAGGCCAATGCCGGGCATGCGCTGATAACCGGTGGTACCGGTTACCGAGACCATCGGCACCAGCCGTTCTTCCAGCAGCGGCGTGCCTTCCAGAAAGCGCGGTTGCGCGGCAAAGATGACTCCTGCCAGACGTGAATTCTGAACATCATCCTGCAGGCGCAGGTACTCGCGCGTCGGCGCGCGGCTGTCGATCCCGTAATAAATCGAGATCGAGCGTCCGCGCGCAGGATCGAGCGCGTTGGCTTCGTTGCACAGCGCCGTCCAGAATCGCACCCAATCGGCGCTTCCGGGCTCGCGCGGGATAACCAGGCCGTAACGGAACAGATGCGGCGGGTGGGCCGTCACCGACGTGCCGCCGCGCCGGCGTGATTCAATGAAGCCTTCCGCATTCAACCGGTCGAGCGCGCGCTGGATTGTGACGCGACTGGCGCGGAAATTTCTGGAGAGCTCGTCACGCGTCGGCAGGCGCGAACCGGGCAAGAAGCGGCCAGCGACGATCTCGTCGCGCAGTTTCTCAAGAATGCGGATGCGCTTGGAATCGCGTTCCATAATGCCTCAGCTCGCTTTATAGTACACTTGTTTAACAGAAAAAGTTTACCTTATTTTCAATTTCAACACAGTCTGAGCTAGACAGTAGTAACTGCGTCGATTTTATAGTTCATATTATCGGCACCGGTGTATGAGCCAAAGCGGGAGGCCTTAATGATGAGATTACGTGTTTGGTTCAGCCTGGTTCTGCTCCTTTATATCGCCCCGGCACGCGCCGAGAATTGGGCGCCGGAAGAGTTCGAAATTCTCTCCGGCCCGGCGACGCCTTATACGGCGCTGGCCATCCGCAAGACCGAATCAGAAGTTGAGTTGGCGGTCGAAATTGATCCCGCCGGCGCGCCGGTAGTCAGCGTCGAACTCGGCATCGCTGCGGCGAATACAGTCATTCAGAAGCAGAAGAAAGAAGCCGCCGGGGGTGGACGTGTGCAGCTTTCCTTCAAGCTTCCCGTGTCACAGCTCGTCAGCGCGCCTGCCGATTGGGAACGCCTGCGCGTCGGGTTTACCGTCGCGTGGGGCGGCGGTGCGTTCGGGCAGGACCGGCAGCGGGAGCGTTTCCGCCATGGCGGAATTGGCGCCGTTCATGGGGGACTCTCGTCCGCGCCCGCCGACTGGCTGCCGCTGAATCTCGCGGAACATTCGCTCGCCGTCATCGACCGGAAAAACAAGATCTGGATTCATCTGAACCAACCGCTCGACGGCAAAGCGACGGTAGTCATTGAAGACCCGAGTGGGAAGCGCGTGCGCAACCTGATCTCCGGCCGCTCCTTTTCGAAAGGCGCGCAGCGCATCGAGTGGGATGGACTGGACGACGCGGGAAAAGTCGTGCCGCCTGGCGAGTACCGCTGGCGCTCGATTCATCATCCCGGCGTTACGCCGAATTATCTTTTTTCCTTTGGCAACGACGGAACGCCTCCGTGGCGAACCGGGTCCGGCACAGATATGTGGGGACCCGATCACAGCGTGCTGCTTTCAGCCGCAGCCAATGCGGATTACACGTTTCTCGGCGGCTCGGTTGCAGAATCCGGCTACGCGATCGTGGCAGTCGATGCGGACGGCATCAAGCGCATGCACTACAACCCGTTAATGGGGACTGGCATAGAGAAAGTCTGCCTCGCCGCCGACGCGCAGTACCTCTACGCCGCGCATGATGGTTTCGCCTGGGGGCAGCATATCGATCGCAAAAAGCCGGATTGGAAAGGCACGCAGAATATTTCGATCACGCGATTTGAAATCAAGAATGGCAAGATTGCCGAGTACAAAAATAAGAAGTTCGTGCAGGTTGCCAGCAACGAGATCGGACCGGGCTCGGCGAACAAAACGGCGCGCGAGACCAGCCTGCGCGGAATGGCGCTGCTGAATGGCACGCTCTACATTTCCGACTACCACGCCGGCCGCGTGATCGCGGTTGATCCCAAAACGGGCGAGAAGAGCGGCGAGTTCAAGCTCGAGAAGCCTGGCACGCTGGCGGCGTATGGCGCTGATCTTCTGGCCGTCTCGGGCAGCAGCGTTGTGAAGGTCGCCCTGCCTGGCGGACAGAGCACGCCCTTTATTCAGTCGGAGACACTTGATCCACAGGGACTCGTTGCCGACGCGCAGAAAAATATTTTCGTCAGCGACGGCAAGAGTCACACCGTCCGCGTTTTCGACAGCGGCGGAAAACAGATCAAAGAAATCGGCACCCCCGGCGGCCCGTACGCCGGCCCGTATAAGCCCGAGCGCCTGATCAATCCGCGCGGGCTTGCGCTCGCCCCCAACGGCTGGCTGTGGGTCTGCGAAGACCGCAACAGTCCCAAACGCGTTTCAGCCTGGGATGCGGCCAGCGGAAAGATCGTCAAAGAAAAATGGGGGCCGACGGCCTACGGCGCATCAGGCGCGGGCTTTGACTACGAAGACCACACGCGCTGGGTCGGCCAGGGCGGACTCTGGAGCGTCGACTTCGAAAAGAAAACTTCCGCGTGCAAGGCGTTGCTCAAGCCGGAGAGTGGCCATGGCGCCGATTCGCTGATGCATTACCGCTTTGTCCACCAGGACGGCCGGACATTTACCGTCGGCATGGGTCAGATCACGCTCATTTCGGAGTTGCTCGCCGATGGCAGCCAGAAGGATCTGGCAATGATCGGGCAGACGCACCGCTACAGTTTCTGGCAGAACTGGAAACCGCCGCAGGTCTTTATCGATGCCTTCAACGCCGCGTACCCCAAGCTGACTGGCAAGCACAGCGACAAAGGCCCCGGCTTTCTTTGGGTGGACAAGAACGGGGACGGCGAGCAGCAGGGCGAGGAGTTCGAATTTTCAACTTCGGCCGATGGCTTTGCAGGCGGCTATTGGGGACACGACATCCACGATCTGACGATTCGCATTCCCGCCACAGTAAAAGGCAAACGCGTGATCGTGGTGCTTAAGCCCGAGGGGTATCTTCCGGGCGGCGCTCCGAAATATCCGTCCCTCAATGAAGCCATTGCGCGCGGCGTACCGGTTGCCGAGCTGGACCGAAACGAAGTCGAGACCAGTATCGACCGCTTCGGAAACATGATCTGCAACACTGACCCCGAGATGAAAGCCTTCTCGCCAGAGGGCAAGCTGCTGTGGACCTATCCCAACCGCTGGTCGAACGTGCACGGCAGCCACAACGCGCCACTGCCTGAGACCGGCGTGCTGCAGGGTTCGCTGTTTTTCCTCGGCATGGCGCCTCTCGATGACAAGGCCGACGTCTTCGTCGTCAACGGCAATCACGGCCGCTTCTTTGTGCTCACTACAGACGGCCTTTACGTGGACGAGATGTTCAAAGATGTGCGCATGGGCGGCGCGCTCGACGCCTACCTGATCGGCGGCGAATGCTTCGGCGGCATGTTCGCCAGGTCGAAGAAAGATGGCAACTACTACCTCCAGAGCGGCCACACCGATTACCGTATTTTCCGCCTGGACGGACTTTCGCAGGTGTCGCGCGGCGAGGGGACGCTGCAGGTCAAGCCTGAGCAGATCATTGCCGCCGAGCGCACTGTGGCCAGTCAGGTTGCTAAGAAATCGGCGCGCAAAGAGTTCACTGTCCCCATGGTTGCGAAGGCGCCTGTGATCGATGGTAAAGACGATGACTGGAGCGGCGCCGTCATTCAATGGGACAAGTCGGGACAGTTCCCGGTGAGTGCGCGGATCGCCAGCGATGATCAGATGCTCTATCTTTATTACAACGTCTCCGACAATTCCCCGTGGGTAAATGGCGGAAAGGATTCAACGCTTCTGTTCAAGACCGGCGACTCGGTCGATCTGCAGATTGGCGCCAGCGCCATCGCGAACGCCGCGCGTACTCAGCCCGTTCCCGGCGACATGCGCCTGCTGATCGCGCCATTTGAAGGAAAGAACATCGCGGTGCTCTACCGCCACCGTCTGGGCGGTGCCAAAGAGAACCCCGTTACGTTCAACTGCCCCTGGCGCAGCGAATCCGTCGATTCAGTGAAGGTCCTCGAGAATGCGAAGATTGCGGTGCTGAAAGAAAACAACCGCTACCGCGTTGAAGCCGCGATTCCGCTGGCCGAACTCTCGCTGAAAGACGCATCCGGCCGCAAACTCAAGGGCGATGTGGGTGTCATCTACGGCGATCCTGCCGGCACGATCAACATGCTGCGCTCGTACTGGTCCAATCAGAATACCGGCCTGGTCAACGATGTGCCGGGCGAAATCATGCTCAGCCCGCACCTCTGGGGAACATTTACGTTTCAGAAGAACTGAAGCTGGAGAATGACTGTGACTAACAACGTGGCAGAAGGCTGGGTGGCGCGGACGCAGTCCGGGTCGCGCCGCGACATCCAACCCTCCTCGGGCGTGGCATGTCATCAAGCATTGCAAGATGGCGACGTTTTGCGTTCGTCCGTCACTCTCGATTCTCTGCGGCTCTGCGCCTGCGCGGTGCTTTTCATCGCGTGTGCCGCCCATGCCGAGCTGGTCTGCGATGGCGTGCTCGGAAACTCCGGGGAGCAGGGCGGTACGCTGGTCCGCTTCGGCCGAGGGCAGAAGGCCGCCGGCATGGGCGTGGTGTGCGACCGTTTCGGCTCGCTGTGGGACCGCGGCGGCTCCGGCGTGCTCAACCGCTACGCTCTGGATGGCCGCGTGCTCGCCCAATACAAAATACCCGAAGGCGGCGGCGGAAATGATCTGCTCACGAGCAGCGGCGACCTGCTGATCATGCTGGTCGGCAACCGCGTGCTCACGCTGCCGATTGACGCACCGGCCGGAACAGAAGTAAAACCGCTGAAGGTTGAGGCGCAGCTGATCTCGTTCGGATCAAAAGACGGACAGGTCGCATACTTTGCAAAGGGAAAGCTCGGCCTGCTTAATCCGATGAGTGGAGAAGTGAAAGAGCTCTGCGCCGTCAAAGACGCGCACGCCATCGAGCTTGGCCCCGACGGCGCAATTTACGTTTCAGCCAATGGCAAAGTTCAGAAGTACGTGGACGGCCAGCCAGCCGGCGATGGCTGGCCGCGCGGAACTCCCGGTGAGCGCATTCAATATCTCGACGGCTATTTCTACGGAAGCGCGTGGCACGGAACCCTGAGGCGCTTCACGGCGGCGCTGCAGCCCGATCCGGGCGTCGTGCTTGGCGGTTCGTCGGGATCGTTCATCGGACATCTGGATCAGAACTCGGAGCTTTCGAACAGCCGCGGACTGGCAAAGGTGCGCGACAATCTCTTTGCGGCCTCCGGGATTGCCGGGGTGCTTCACCTTCTGGAGTGGCAGCCGGATAAAAAACAGTTTCAGATCATCCGCCGCATCGGCGCTGCGCCGAACTGCAATTCTCTTGGCCTGGATAAAAGCGGACGCATCTGGTGGCAGGTCGGCGCCTGGAAGTGGAACGATCGCCCCGACGCGCCGCTCGAGCAGGGCATCAATTCAGGCGACGAAATCGGTCCGGGCGTGATGCTGGACAACGACCGCCTCGTTGCGCCTGGCCGCATGTGGGGCAAGCCGACGTTTTTTGTCGGGGCGCTTCACGACGAGCTCAAGACGTACCGCATCGATAAGGACTGTACGATGCCGAAAAACATCACCGGGACCGCCGTCTACAAGTCCAGCGGCAAAAGCATCCTTCTTGCAATCGACAAATCCGGCAGTGGCCAGTCGTTCCTTATCGGGGAGGATGGCACGTTCCAGAAAGAGCTCCCCCCGGTGACGCTCAACGCAGCCACGCCCGTAAAGGAGTGGACCACGCTGGCCATGAAAAATGAAACAACTCTGCTCGCTGCTGGCGACGGCGCGGTGATTGAGCTTTCTCCGGACGGCAAGGACTGGAAGGAAACAAAACGCTGGTCCAGCTGGGCAGACGGCCAGAAGTTCGGCGCGCGTATTTCGATTTCCAGTGACGCAGGCCGGCTGTGGGTTTCAGATACCGAACGCCACCGCGTGATCGTCTTCGATCTGCAGAGCGGACAGAAGCTCGCACAGTTCGGGACGGAGGACAAGGCGGGCACCGATCTGCAATCCCTGGCCTTCCCGCAACTGCTCATTGCACGCGGCGATCGCGCGGTGGTTCACGATGGTTCGAATCAGCGCTTCGTGAAGCTGGTGCTGAAATAAACATTGCGTCCAGCACGTCGAAATTTTCTTCTTCAACTGGCACACAGGCAGAGTACGGCCTAGGCTACAGCAGAAGAAAAAAATCACGTTCTGGAACGCGCAATGTCCAAATCCGATCCCGAAACACTTCCCATCATTGGCACCAATCCGGCCGAGTTCACGCCGCGGCAGACGGTCGCCGAGCTTGACCGGTACATCGTGGGCCAGACTGAAGCGAAGAAGGCCGTCGCCATCGCGCTGCGTAACCGCTGGCGCCGAAAAAAGCTCGATCCGTCCATTCGCGAAGAGGTCGCGCCGAAAAACATTCTGATGATCGGGCCGACCGGCGTGGGCAAAACCGAGATCGCGCGCCGGCTCGCGGCACTTTCGGGTGCGCCGTTCGTGAAAGTCGAAGCCACGCGCTACACGGAAGTGGGATACCACGGACGCGACGTCGAAAGCATGGTTCGCGACCTCGTGAAACAGGCCATCAACATGTGCCAGACGCGCGCGCGCGACGAGGTTCGTGCGAAAGCCGCGGAAGCGACGGAAGAACGCCTTCTCGATGTGCTGCTCCCAGCGCCGAGCGCCTGGAGCGAGAGCAGCTCAAATGACCGCCGCAAGAACGACGAGGGTGCCGGCAGCGCGGCCGAGCTTCACGAGAAAACACGCGCCAAGCTGCGCAAAAAACTGCGCGATGGCTCGCTTGATGCACGCGAAGTCGAAATGGAAGTGACCGTCACCGATGCCGTCGCAGGCGTTTTCGCGCCGTCGATGGGCGAAGAGATGGGCCAGGAACTGCAGGACGCCCTTTCGAAGATGATGCCAAAGCGCAGCAAACGCCGCAAAATGACTGTCGCTGAAGCGCGCCGGATCATCGAAGCCGAGGAAGCTGAAAAACTGATCGACCAGGAAGCCGTCACGCGCCAGGCCGTCGACGCCGCGGAGAACCTCGGCATCATTTTCATCGATGAGATCGACAAAGTGGCCGGCAAGCAGAGCTCGCACGGGCCGGACGTCTCGCGCGAAGGCGTGCAGCGCGACATGCTGCCGATCGTCGAAGGCGCTTCGGTCAATTCGCGCTGGGGGCTGATCAAGACCGATCACATCCTGTTCATCGCGGCCGGCGCATTCCACATGTCAAAGCCCAGCGACCTGCTGCCCGAGCTGCAGGGCCGCTTTCCGATTCGCGTCGAGCTGCAGGATCTTACCGAGGACGATTTCCGCCGCATCCTCACTGCGCCAAAGAACGCGCTCACGAAACAGTACGCCGCGCTGCTGGAAACCGAAGGCGTGGAACTCTCGTTTACTGACGATGGCCTCGCCGCCATGGCCAGCATCGCCGCGACCGCCAATGCGCGCAGCCAGAACATCGGCGCCCGCCGTCTGCACACGGTCATGGAGAAGCTGCTCGAAGAAATCAGTTTCGAAGCGTCGGATCTCAAGCAGAAGAAGGTCGTTGTCGACCGCAAGATGGTTGAGGAGCGCCTCAAGCCTATCCTGGAAGACGAGGACCTCGCGAAATATATCCTATAAACGTGACGAGTGACAACTAACAACTGACGACGACCGTCAAGTCAGCTGTCCTTCTTGCGCGGTAGGTTCGCGAGCTGGTGGCGCAGTTCCTCGTATTTCTCCGGCAGGCCGTGGCTTTTCTGCGGCTTGCTTCGCAGGCTCACCTGCGCATTTTCGACAGGAATATCCGTCGTGCCGGCCCACCAGATGTGATCCAGCGGAACCCAGAGAATGCCCGGGACGATGTCGTTGTGCTCGTAGACTTCGAGCGCCGCGGTCAAGGCGTACACATCCACTTTTCCGATGCGCCGCACGTTCAGGATGTAATCGGGCATGTGCAGGAAGACGACTTTGGGCGGAAATTCTCCGCCACGCGCTTCCTGCAGCTTCACCAGGTTTTCAAGAATCGTCAGCCTTGAGTAGAGTCCCGGTGAGCGTTCGCGCAACGCCGCGCGGCGCTGCTGCTCGTCCTGTTCTTCCCTGAACTGTTCGTAATGCCGCTGCTTGACGACGTCTTCAGGAGGCTGATTTTCCGGGTCATCGAGTACCGGCATGGGATTCTCCGCTGGGTGTGCTCTTAAAATAAATGGGGCAGACATTTCTGTCTGCCCCAAATACACCGATTCATCGCAATGCGTACAATCAGCGGAACGATTCCATCAGCTCCGTGGCTTTCGCGGCGGCGTTCGTTCCTGCATAGCGCGCATTCAGTTGCTGGCAGGCTCCGACGATGCCCTGAATGGTCGGCATGTTCGCCTTGCGGAAAGCTTCGTCCTTGGGATCCTTCATACCACGGACAGGCTTGAGACCTTCGTTCATCTTCTCGATTTGTTTCCACATCGCGTCGGCTTCGACTTCCTTCTTGATCTTTGGGTCCTTCTTCAGCGTATCCGCTTCCGTCTTCGCGCGGGTGCCGATGTCATCTCCTGTAAACTGCACGGCGACCTTATCAAGCACCGCAAGCGCCTTGACTGGATCGCTGTCCTTCTTCTCGAGGGCGCTGTCGATCATCTCCGTGCCGCCGTTCTTCAGAGCGTCATACATCATCGTGGCTTCAGCGGCCTCTTCGGCGTCCTTGCTCGTCTTCTTCGTGGCGAGCGTCTTGAGAATCGAACCCAATCCAGAGCCCAGCTTGATCTGCGCGGCCATGGGCGCGAGCTTCTTGTAGGGTCCCGGTCCTGCCAGAGCGGCGCCCGACTCTTTCAACAGCTCTTTGATTTTCGCTTCGAGCTTGCGCAGCGGCGGATCGTCGGCCACCATGTTGCCAGCAGCGTCGAACAGGAAGCTGTGTGGAAGGCCCGTAACATTCGCACCCTTTATATTACCGCCTGTCGTCGCCTGATAACCGGCACCCTGTCCCGAGAGAATGGACTTGATCGCATCGCTTGCGCTGCCCTGGGACTCCAGCCCGATGATGTGGAAACCCTGCGACTCGTACTTTTTGTAAAGTCCCGCCAACTGCGGGATCTCAGCGCGGCAAGGTGGTCACCTGACTCCCCAGTACATCACGAGGACGACCTTGCCTTTCATGTCCTTGGTGGTCAGGGCCGGGCCGCTGACGGTTGTGCCGGGGTTAAGATCGGTGATCGACATGGCAGCCTGCGCAGAGACACTCAGCGCGAGCACCATGGCGACAAGGCCGAGACGTGCCATGTTTACTCCTCCTCATTTTTATATCGGTAC
Source organism: Planctomycetota bacterium (assembly GCA_035628505.1). Classification (GTDB taxonomy): domain Bacteria; phylum Planctomycetota; class SZUA-567; order H5-PLA8; family H5-PLA8; genus DASPJR01. Next base: position 37,566 of record DASPJR010000042.1, read on the forward strand.
AGAATGAACCGCTAATCAGACGGAATGGGGCAGGAGTATATTGCAAAGAAAGCGGCTTTTCAGCCGCTTTTCTTGCTCCTTGTCATGACAGGCCAATACTTACTTTGCGCTGTGACTCTCGCTCTGCCGATCTTTGACCTCTTCGGCAGACTGCTCGAGTTTCTCCGCGCTGGACTGCTCCGCTTTACCGGCATCGCTTGAGCTCATATCGGACTTCTGCGAACACATGCAGTATATTTCGGGCTGTTCCTTCATCGCATTCGCCCGCTCGTCGTCGCTGATCTTGCCATCCTTGTTTGTGTCGAACTTCTGAACCATCTGCTCCCGGTGCTGCTGGTAGGCGGCCTGCAGCGCCTTCGTCGCCTTCTCGCGTTCGTCGTTGCTGAGCTTGCTGTCGTGATCGGCGTCAAACATGCTCAGGACGTTATTGACCTTCTTCTCGAAGTTATCCTGAATCGCCGCGAACAGCGTCAGCGCTTCATCCGGATCGATCTGCCCGTTTTCGTTCGCATCGGTGGAATTGAGCAGCTTTTCCAGGCTCTGCTCGTAGCGTGTTTCAACGATTTTTTCACGTTCATCGGCGCTCAGTTCGCCGTCCTTGTCCGTGTCAAAGCGCTGGAGCATCTCACGGTGATGGCGTTCGTAGCCGGCGAGGTTCAGCATCAGCCGCGCGCGTTCAAGTTCGCTCAAGGAGCCGTCTTTGTCCGTATCGAACGGCTGCAGCGTTTGGTTAAGTTCCTGCTGTTTCTCCTGCGGAGCCTTGCTCGCGTCGGCAGCATCGCCGCTCTTGCCTACGGCGGTTTCGATCGCCTGCTGACTCGACTCGTCCGCATCAGGCGACTTGTAACTTGCCAGCGAATCGCGCATGTTTGCGAATTCATCGGCGTCAATCACTTCATTTGAATTCTTGTCGAGCGTGTCGAACAACTTTTTCACGCCAGGGTCCCACATGCGCACCTGCCCCTTGGGATCCCATAGCTCACATCGGCAATCGATGCTTTCTTCACTCTGATCGTCTTCCGCTGCTGCAAAGATGACTGCTGGGACCAGAACGCAAGCGCACAGTACCAGATAACCTGCATATGCCTTCATTCGATGCTCTCCTTATGAGCAAACATAGCTTTCCACCTCCACATGGTGAACCCAAGGGCACAAGAACTGTGCCGCTGGTCGGCGAAAGCGCCTGCGGAATAACGTTTGCGCCTCCGGCATACGGAGGAAAAAATATGCGCTTCATACTCATCGCCGGGCTCTGCGTGCTGACTCTTCCATTTACCGTAAACGCCGCTACAACAAACGATGCTTCGCCACGGATTGAACTTTCGGGAACGCTCGAGCGCCGCCGGGACCGCCTGGTTTTGCGCGCGGAGGGCGACGATTACGAGCTTGCCTTCGACGACAGCGCGCTTCGCGGATTCGCCTCGGCGCTGGCCGGCGAGGACGTCAGCGTGCGTGGCTACCTGGAGATGCGGCGCACGCGCGGCGGCAGCGTTCCGGTCGTGCGTCCCGATTACATCGGCCGCACAGATGAAGGGCAGGCGGTCAGCACGCGCGTACCTGAAGATGAAATCGAAGAAGCCATTGATACGGCCTATGTGCCGGGAGAAGGCAGCGGACGCGTGGAGCGGCGCAAAGAGCAGATCCGCAGCTCTCAAGACGGGGAAATGCGTGCGCTGCCCTGGCCGAATTACAACCGCGTACAGCGCCGCAAGCTGCAGATCCGCGAGCGCGAGCGTGAACGCGATCTGCTCGGGCGCGGCACGTATCTGACGCCTGGCGGCGGAACCGTGATCATCAACAATCCATGAGGTGCTCTTCCACGACTTGAACACGGAGGCGCGGAGGTCACGGAGAGCACTGAGTTTTTCCTGACGGGTTGTAGTTGCCCTTCTTTAGCACAAACTTGGCGTTCTTGGCGCCTCGGCGTCCTTGGCGAATACAAAGCATTTGATCGCCGGATTACTTCAGAATCGGGCAGAGAACGAGCTGGCGCAGGTCCATCACCGCGCCGCCGACTTTTTTGGTCGGCTTGAGTGTGAGTGAATACGGGCCTGGCTTTTCGAGATTCAGCGTTCCGACTTCCAGGAACGTGAACGTGTGATAACCGCCGGTATTCTTCGTGGTCCAGTTGAGCTTCTGATCTCCAACAGCGATTTCGATCTCGCTGCCGCCGTAGCTGCCGTGCATGGCAAAGACGATGAACTTTGCCGGCTTTTTGACCTCAAAATCCCAGCTCACCCAATCCTTCTCGTTGCCCCAGTAACCGAGCGTGTTCTTGTCGGGCCGGTTTTCAAACCGCAGCGTCTTGCCGTGCACGATTGAATCGCGCGCGTGCAGCGTGATCGAGACATCCTCGTCCTGCACAATAGGTTTGCCTTCCGGCGCGGGCGTAAGAAGCAGCGCTTTAATGTTGAGCGGCTTGGCCGCGTCTGCTGGTTCGGTTGAAAGACTGACGGGCAGCTTGCCTGATTTATCGAGATACACGCGGCCGAGCTTCACGTTCGCGGCCTGGCCGTCGCCACTTCCGGAGAGCTCTTTGCCGCCAATGGAGCCTTTTACTTTTCCGGCCGCGGCCGCTTCAAGCTGCGCCTGGACGTCATACATGCCCCACCGCGCGGCGTTGTATTCGCCCTTGATCTCCGCGCCTGCGGCCGCGGGCGTCCAGGTGACGACGCCGTTTTCATCAACACTTTCCGCCCCAAACAATGTTGTGCACGCGCAGAGCAGAACGACACCGATCAAGCGTTTCATAACCCCCCCAAAGAACAAACGGCCCAGTCCTCTGACGCCTGGAATTGAAAAAGAATTCAGCTTCGTATTCGCGTCTTTCACTTTGCGTCTTAGTGCCTTTACGTGAGCTAGGCAGTCAGGCGCTTCTCCATTGCCCGCACACCCAGCCAGCCAAAGATGAATGCCATCGCGAGCAGAATGAGCGGGCAATACACGGCCCAGCTTACTGAGGTGCTCGCAAATCCGGTCGTCACCAGCCTGAACGTTTCAATCACGTGGAACATCGGCAGAAAATAGGCGCCCCAGTAAAGACCATACGGCAGCTCTTGAACCGGGAACATCAACCCGGAGACATAAACCAGCGGCGTGAGAAACGCGGTGAAGTAATACTGAAACTGGTTGATGTTCTTGACCACAGATGTGACAAGGAAACTCAATCCCGCAAACGCCATTGCCGTGAAAAAGCCAACTATCGGAATCAGCACCGCATATGGCGAGCGGATATTGCCGAAGAGCGCCAGCACGACGGCGACGATCGCCGAGTACAGCAGCCCCTTGGTCGAACACCACAACAGCTCGCCCAAAAAGATGTCCCGGCGCGTCAGCGGCGTGGCGAGCATCGCCGAATACGTTTTCTGGTAGCGCATGCGCACAAACGTCGCATGCGTCGCTTCGAACGAAGCCGTGTAGAGCGCCGTCATGCCGAGGATCCCGGGCGCCATGAAAGTCGCGTAATCCAGCCCGTTGAACGTGCGGTCCAGATAACGCCCTACGCCGAAGCCAATCGCAATCTGAAAAAACAACGGCTCAAGAATGGCCGGAGTCGCGTTCGCAATCAGGCTCGTACAGTACACGCGAAAATGCCGGTACCACACGGCGGCAATGCGACTCAGCTGTGAGGGCATCGGCGGCGGCGACATCTTCGACGGCGGCGCCGCGTTCATTCCGGCCGGCGGCGCGGACAATCCGCTGGATGGCGGAGATACTCCGGTCTCCGGGAGGGTAGGTGTAGCCTCAGGAGGATTACTCATCCAGGCTCCTCCCCGTCAGCTTCAGGAACACGTCTTCGAGCGACGAGCGGCGCACCACGCCGTCGCGCAGCGCGTTGTTGCGCAACGAGGACAGCAACAGGGCTTCATCGTTTGAAAAAGCAAACCCGCGATCACCATGCTGCTCGGCCTGCAGATCTTTGATCAGCGCAGCGGTTGCCGCGCCGTCTTCTTGAGCGTCGAATTCGAGCACAAAACGCGGCAGGTTTTTAGCGATCAGCTCTTCGGGGGAATCCTCCGCGATCAGCCGGCCTTTGTTTACGATTCCGACGCAATCGGCCAGCTGCGCGGCCTCCTCCATGTAATGAGTCGTCAGCAGGATCGTCATGCCCGACGCCTTCAGCTTGCGCAGCGCGGACCAGATCGCGTGCCGCACCTGCGGATCGAGGCCCGTTGTCGGTTCGTCGAGGATCAGCAGCTGCGGGTCGTTGAGCAGCGCGCGCGCGATCATCAGCCGGCGGCGCATGCCTCCGCTGAGCTCCTGGATTGGCACATGCTCGCGCCCTTCCAGTTCCATGAACCGGAGCAGGCCGCGCATTTTTTCCTGAAGCGCTTTTCCGCGCAGCCAGAAAAACATGCCGTAGATCTCCAGGTTACTCCAGACGTCCAGGTCTTCGTCAAACGCATCGTCCTGCAGCACAACACCCAGGCGTGTCTTCACTTCGCTCTGATTTTTCCACGGATCGAAGCCGACGACACTGAGGCTTCCGCTGTCCGCGGCCAGCATCGCGCCGATCATCTTGGAGAGCGTCGATTTTCCAGCGCCATTGGGGCCAAGCAGCGCGTAACAGATACCGCTTGGAATGGTCAGCGAGACGCCGTCGACCGCGCGCAGTTCGCCGTAGCTTTTAACCACAGATTTAAGATCAACGATGGCGCCGTTGGCGGAAGCCGTGCCGTTCTGCATTCATCCTAAGATGAGCGATAGCGACTCGATTTTCCACCGCAGTTTGTTTGAACCGCCACGGCGCGAAAACGCGAGCGAAAAGGAGTGAGCGCCACGCGTTTTCACTTCCCGCCGATGCAGTACAAAAATTTATCCGAACGGATCAGCAACCTGTCGCCGTCCACGGCTGGGCTGGCGTCGAAGGTGCTTCGATCCACCAGTGAATTCGTGGCAAGCAGTTCATATTTGGGTTTCGCGGCGATCACGTACGTTTCGCCGCGGCGGGTGAGAAAATAAAGTTTGCCATCAGCGAGAACTGGCGAAGCGTAGAACTGGCTGTTGGGAGCGAGGGACTCTTCGAAAATGACTTCGCCCTTCTCGGCTTTGACGCAGGATACCGTGCCCTTCGTTTCATGAACCCAGTAGACATGTCCTTCGTGAACAATCGGCGAGGGTACGTTGGAGCCTTTGTTCGAACGCCACAAGCGGTGTGTCGCCGTCACATCGCCGCGTCCGCCAGCGCGCACGGCCAGTGATCCACCGGTGCCGCGGCCGCCGATGCTGTAGACGACGTCTTTATCGTTCACGATGCTCGGCACCATATACCAGCCGATGTCTGTCGCGCAGGACCAGAGCTGTTCGCCAGTCTCTGGATTTACACCCAGGACCTTGCCCATGATGGCAACGACCAGTTCGGTCTTGCCGCCCGCGAGCGGAACGAGGATGGGCGTGTTCCAGGACTCCTTCATCCCGCCCATTCGCCAGACTTCCTTACCTGTCGCCTTGTTCAACGCAATGAGCGACTCGCTTTCAACCGCGGCGTTGACGATGACCATATCTTTGTAAAGCACCGGCGATGTCGCCGAGCCCCAGCCGTGAACCTTTGATCCGACGTCTGCCTGCCAGAGCTGCTTGCCTTGCAGATCAAAGGCGATGACGCCCGACTTTCCGAAGAAGACGTAGATGTTCTTGCCGTCCGAAACAGGCGTACTGGAAGCGTAGCCGTGGTCGCGCACTTTCGGTGTTTCAGGCTGCTGGGCCGGGACATCCTTTTGCCAGACGACCTTGCCGTCAGCGCGCTGAATACAGAGCACGTGCCGCTGCAAGGCGCCGATGTCGCCGCCAGGCGCTCCCGGAACGGCGTAGCCGCTGTAGCAGGTGATGAAAATACGGTCGCCCACGACGATGGGACTCGCGCCGCCTGGACCTGGCAGTGCAGTCTTCCAGGCGATGTTCTTGTCGGCGCTCCAGGAAGTGGGGAGGCCTTTGTTGCGGCTGATCGCCTGGCCCTCAGGACCGCGGAATTGAGACCACTCCTCCGCAAAAGAGTTGGACGCCGAAACTGCCGCTAGAATGGCAAGTGAAGCAAAACAAAAAACAATTCGGCTCATCGTCGACCCTTTGTTAATCCCGAGAATTCTGTGTGTCACCACTTTAAAGACGGTTCGAGCGCCCGCAAAATTGCCGAAAACTTTGCAATGCTACGGTTCACCGACGGATTGCCGCTGCCCTGTGTTGACAGCAAGAGGGATCCGCCGCAGCGAATCCCTCTGTTTTCCTGGCGCCTTCAGCTTTGTGGCGGCTGAAGCTGTTAGAACCCGCCCGGCGGAACCTGAGCCGGCGGAGCGGGCATGCCGCCCATCATGGGCATCGCCAGCCCTGCACCGAATGCCAGCAGGAAGATGCTCTGAAACGGCGGTATGGGGCTGCGCAATACGCCGACGTTCAGATCGCCCTTCGTAACCGCGCCCGTCAGCAGAGGGGGCAGGTCTTTGAACAGCTGCGCCGGCGGTGGGAGCGTGGCAAGATTCTTCTTCAACACCGGGTCCTGAATCTTGGTCTGCAGCAGTGGCAAACCTACAGTAGCGCCGAAGCTGGCAAGTGATTTCACGTCGATATAAACGATCTGACCCTTGCGTTCTTCGGCACCGATGTTCCCGAGAGCTTTCACGAAGTCGGGCTGCGTGAGCAGGCCCGGCGTTTTGTTGTCGATGTACGTGAGCTGTTTGCGCAGCGCCTGAATGGACGAGGCTATGAAGACATGGTTGCCTTCGATGGCCCAGCAGGGCGCGTACGGGAAGTTCGGCTGAATGGGCAAGCCGAGCGCCGCCAGGTCGAGCTGGTAAATCTTGCGAGCAGGCGTATCGATTTCGCGAATAGCATTCTTGTTGTCATAGGCGCTGAATCCCTTGGCAATCGCAGCGTTTACGGCCTTCGCTTTTTCGGCATCGGGGCAGGTCAGAAACATGCCGATGTCGGGAGGCGCGACCGCTCCACCGGGCGCCAGGACCACATAGTAGCCGACGCTGCCTTTAACGAGCGCCAGAATCTCCGTGAGCTTCAGCCCGGATTTTTCTTCGAATGTTTTGATCACCGCCGTAAAGTCCGGCGGTGCCACTGGCGGCGGCGGAACTTGATTCTTCAGCCCGTCCATAATCTTCTTCAGGCCCGCCATGTACTCGACGAAGGCCGGCCCGAGCTTGGCGCCATCCACATAGGTGACCATTGCCGCGACCGCATTGGAAGGAATCAGCGAAACATCGGCGAGCGGCGGAGGCGCGTCAGCGGGGGGGATACCAGCTGCTGCCAGTCCTGCGGGCGGTCCACTGTTTACCATGACAAAGCGGTCTTCGAACGAATCACCCGAGACGGCGCTGGACATAACCATGTATTTAGCCGTCACGCCCGCGGCCTTCATCATCTCGTCGTAGCCGGGCAGCGGAGTCATCGACTGAGCGAATTTCATGTACTTCTGGAAATCCATCGCGAACACAAATTCAGGATTCGCATTCAGGCTGGGCCGGGCTTTCTTGAAATCGGCCGATCCGGCGATGCCGCCCGGCGCCAGGAATCCATCCACCAGCTTCTGCACGGACTCGATGTTGTTCGCTACAATCAGGTGCCGGCCCAGCAGCGCCACGGACGGACCCATGCCGAGCGGATGATGCAGAATTTCGACATCCTTGTGATTGGTGGTTTTCTGGCCGTCAGCGAAGATGCCCGTTTTCTTGATCAACTCATCGAGCACATCGCGCGGGTTGGGGTCGGTTATCTCAATCAGGGCGCCCAGCTTCACCTCTTCAGGCGGCGGCATCAGCTGCAGTTCCCAGATGGCGAATGCGAACTGGCCTTTGAAGCGTTCAACCCACGTCAGCGCCTCCTTCTTCTTGTCGGGCTGCTGGTTCAACAGTGCATCAAGCTGCGTGCGGAAGGGTTCCAAGTCCTTTGACAGAACGATCTGACCTATCGCGGTTTTTTTGGCGTTCTCCAGAGACGTGCCCAGGTTCTTCAACTGAATCGCTACGATAGATGAGGCCGGCATCACTTCGAGGTAATCGATGGCGCCGATCGTCGACAGCCGCAGCCTGCCCAGCAGCCGCGCTGCCGTCGCCTTCACCTGCGGATCGGTCGAGGCCTGCGCGGCCTTCAAGACGATCTCGGCTTTGGCTCCGGCACGCGTGAGTTCCTTTTCGGCATTCTGGCGCTTGGCGAAATCTTCATCACCCAGTTCTTTCACCAGTTGCTTAAGCCGTTCTTCTGTAAGCGGCGCGGCTTCCTCGGCATAGGACGACAGCGTCAGTGCCGCTATCACGCCCAGTGCTAAAACCCGTTTCCAGTTAATAGACATCGCTGCTGCTCCTTTAGATTTTGACTATCGAACGCGGTAACTTTATCCGTTGAGGACGGGTGTTCCAATTACAATCCGGCGCCGATTCTGTAAACGGCCGGCTGCGCTTAAAGAGACCGCTTACCTGATTGACGCTGATTGAAAAGCTTTTAAACTCCGCTAGCGTTCTTCAAGGCCGCCGCGCAAACACTGCGTTTTCGCTGCCACTAAATCGCCAAGCCAGATCGGAATGTATGATGTTTGTGGCGTTGTTTCTTCTGTCTTTTGTTTCCCGCGTTGTGGCTGCGTTTAACAAGATGCGGAATAGCTGTGGAAAACTCTATCGAAAAGCTGTCAGCCGGTTTTCCATAACGGCAACGTCTATTCACATCTTCCAACAGTCCGTTCAGATACTGTCGGGCTCTTGCTTTGGTCCTTACACGTCCCTTAAAGCCGCGACAAATGGATCCTCTGACGAACTGTTATCCAAGCCCTTGTGTTATGTCTACGACTCACGTGTGTGTTTCCAACGGAATCAGTTTTGCCAGTCTGAACACGTTATTCACGTGCGTTTTTCAAAGTGGAGATTGGTCCAAACTGCTGCTTATGCGCTGGTTAGCGCATCCAGAGATAGGTTCTACACAGACTTTTTCTTCCATACGGCTGGTAGGAGTTAAATAAGTTCTCCTTTCTTTAATAGCAACGTCATCTGTTCGCGTTAAGCTCTGAAACCCCTGAGCGACGCTATTCGGAGGTTACTGTCATGAAGTTGGTCGTTAAACGAGAACCATTTACAGCCGCCCTGTCCGCCGCAGCCGCAGTCGTTCCACTGCGTGGCGCGCGGCCGAGCCTTAAAAATGCACTGCTGATCGGCGACGCTGAAGGCAACATAGAGATTCAGGCTACAGACATGGAAGTTGGCTTGCGCTACAGGCTCAAAGCCGAATCCATCCAGTCGCCCGTCTCTCTTTGCCTGCCCTGTATCACCATGGCCGGCCTGCTGAAGGAATGTACCGAAGACATCGTTACGCTGGAGACCAGCGGCCCGAAGGGCGTGCTCACGATCGGCCGAGACCGTTTCGAAGTGCTGGGCCAGGAAGCGTCGGACTTTCCTGAAGTGCCCGGCATGGGTGATGGTCAAACGCTGACCGTGCCAGCCGCAGACATCTCGAAGATGATCGACCGCACCATATTCGCCGCCGCGCGCGAGCAGGGCCGTTATGCGATCAATGGCGTGTATCTGCAGTGCAAAGACAAGGTGCTTGAGATGGTCGCCACCGATGGCCGGCGCCTGGCGTTCTGCAAGAAGAAACTTAAGAATGCAGGCGGGCTTGAAGAAGGCGTGATCGTTCCGATTAAGATGATGCAGGAAATCCGCAAGCTCTGCGACAACGTGCCCAGCGGCGAAGAACTGCAGCTCGCGGTGCGCGGGCGAGCGGTGCTTGTCTGCGGCAGCGCAGTGACGCTCTCGAGCCTGGTCGTAGAAGGCATTTTCCCGAAGTATCAGCAGGTCATCCCGAAAGACTCGGACAAGGAAGTCACGTTCAAGCGTGACGCGCTCTCGCAAGCGCTGCGTAAGGCGATGTTCCTGACCAGCGACGAAACGCGAACGGTGCAGCTCACCTTTACGCCCGGCACGTGCGAAATCGAAGCGCGCTCGCCCGATAAAGGCCAGGCGCAGGTGAAGATCGAAGTCGAGTACACCGGCGAAAAGATCGGCATCGGCTTTAATCCGAATTATCTGCAGGACGCTCTGAAGGTCCTCGCGACCGACACCGCGCGCCTGGAGCTCAAAGATCCGGCCCGTCCGGGAGTGCTGCGCGAAGGCACCGATTTCCAGTACGTGCTGATGCCGGTGAATCCGCGGGATTAATGTACGCAAGCTATTAGCGTGCGGAATTCCTGGAATGATCAGAAGACGCGCTCGCCAGTGGCGGGCGCGTTTAACATGCGGAGATCACGATGGGAAATAACGATCTCATCGACCCCCTAGGCCGCCGAATCACGTTTCACAACCATACCTGGTACGGCCACATCCTGCGGGCCCACCCTGAACTCAAATCAGAGCGTTCGCGGATCGAAGAAACTCTCCGCAGACCGAACAAAATCTGTTTAAGTATTTCATCGCCCGAACTGAGGTATTACTATATCAGTGCGAACAGAACGGGGCTTTTTCTGCGAGTGGTAGTAGACATCCAGAAGGGCCATGTGCGAACCGCGCATTACATTCGCACGCTCGAAGGAGGACCAGTGGAATGGTCAGCGTAGATACGCTCGAAGGGACGATCGATCAGACGCTCTGGTTCCACTACGACGTTGGAAACGACGTACTTTATTTGCGACTGATCGAACATCGCCAGACTGAAGTTCATGGAGAAGAAACACCGGATGGTGTGTTCGTCATGAAATCGCTTAGCGATGATAAAGTCGTCGGTATTGAAATTACAAACTGGTGGAAGCGTTTCGGTAAAGGACCCTTGCCAGATTCCCTTACCCAGGTGACCCAGTCCATCGAACCATGGATTAGCCGCGTTGCCGCATAACCAGCGATGCCCGATAACCCTAACAACCCTCTCCCCCTCGGCGACATCCTCAAGAAGATCGTCCGCAAGGGCGGCGCGCAGAAGAAGAAACTCGCCGGGCGCGCGCTGGCGCAGAAGACGCTCAGCGAAGCGCTGGGACCACAGGCCGCGCATGCTTCCGTGGCCAGCGTCAAGACCGGCATCGTTACCGTCGACACCGATTCGCCTGCGCTCTTTCAGGAGCTCGAAGCCTTCCACAAGCAGAGGCTCATCGACGCCTTCCGGGCGGAGGGCTTGAATATCATCGAGCTGCGCGTGCGGCTCGCAAAAAACCGCTGAAAAGAGCGAAAAATTTGTTTCAAATTCCGCCATATTTTTCGCCTGAAAAAGGCGAATTTTGCCTCGATCACGCAGCAGCGAACTACCAGACACAGGCTTTTCAAGTGACATTTTGGCAGGCTGAAAAAGAGCTGAAATGCGGGCTTAGAAAGGGCTGGCAACAGGGTCTGCCTTTCAGTAGAATTTCATAGGTAAAAGCAGCTCTAAAAAGGCTTGCTTTCCGGGGCGTTTTAACCCCCGAAATGTATTGATCAGCCATATCGCTCCGCACTGGAGCACGCAGGCAGAAACAAGGGCTCGCAGGGAGAACAGATGAGCAATCCGGCAGAAGTTGCGGACGGAAGCGCGATCAACGCCAGCGTCGAAGAGAAAGTGCTGGTGAATAACACATCCGGCGCCGTTGCTGAAGGCAACTACGACGCGAGCGACATCAAGAAGCTGGAGTTCCCCGAAGCCATTCGCAAGCGGCCCGGTATGTACGTCGGCGGCGCCAACGAAAATGGTCTGCACCATCTCGTCTACGAAGCGGTCGACAACGCGGTCGACGAAGCCATCGCCGGGCACTGCAAGAACATCAAGGTTTATCTCTACGCTGACGGCTCCGTTTCGGTCGAAGACGATGGCCGCGGCATTCCGGTCGCCGAGCACCCCACTGAAAAAATCAGCACGCTTGAAGTCGTCATGACCAACCTGCACGCGGGCGGCAAGTTCGGCGACACGAAAGGCTACAAGGTCTCCGGCGGCCTCCACGGCGTGGGCATCAAGTGCGCCAACGCGCTGAGCGAATGGTTCAATGTCGTTGTCCAGCGCGACGGGGGCATGTGGGAGCAGAAATACCATCGCGGCATCCGGCAGACAGACGTGATTCGCATCGGCGATTCGGCCAAGCGCGGCACGAAAGTGCACTTCAAGCCCGATCCCCAGATCTTCCCGATCCCTGAGCTCAAATTCGAGACACTCTCCAAGCGTTTTCGCGAAATGGCGTTCCTGAATCCGGGCCTGGCCATCACGGTTGCCGATGAGCGCAATGGTAAGAATGAAGTCTACGATTATCCGGGCGGCATCAAGGCCTTCGTGGAACACCTCAACGCCGGCCGCACGCCGATTCACAAAGACGTGATCGCCTGCCATGCGCGCAGCGAGAACATCGAGATCGACGTGGCCTTCCAGTACAATGATGGCTACGACGAAAAGATCTTCTGCTTCACCAACAACATCAACAATTCGCTCGGCGGCACGCATCTGTCCGGCTTCAAGACGGCGCTGACGCGCGTGTTCAACAAGTACGGCCGCGAACACGAAATCTTCGACAAGGACGTGGCCGTCAGCGGCGACGACATGCGCGAAGGTCTCACCGCGATCATCTCGGTAAAGGTGCCCGAGCCGCAGTATGACTCGCAGTCCAAGACGCGCCTGGTCACGGCCGAAGTCGAAGGCCTCGTCAACAGTCTCCTCGGCCAGAAGCTCGAAGACGTCTGCGAAACCAATCCCAAAACGGCGCAGGCCATCTGCCGCAAGGCCAAGGACGCAGCCATCGCACGCGAGGCGGCTCGCAAAGCCAAGGAACTGGCGCGGCGCAAAGGCGCGTTCTCAGGCGGTGGACTGCCCGGCAAGCTGGCCGACTGCCAGTCGCGCGACCCGGAAGAAACAGAGCTCTACCTGGTCGAAGGAGACTCCGCCGGCGGCAGCGCCAAGAGCGGCCGCAACCGCAAGTTCCAGGCGATTCTGCCGCTGCGCGGAAAAGTGCTGAATGTCGAAAAAGCGCGCGCCGACAAGATGCTCGCCAATGCTGAAATCTTCACGCTGATTCAGGCCATCGGTGCCAACATCGGCGAAGAGTTCAACATGGAGAAGCTGCGCTACGGCAAGATCATCATCATGACCGACGCTGACGTCGACGGCTCGCACATCCGCACGCTGCTGCTGACGTTCTTCTACCGCCAGATGGCCGCGCTGGTTGAAAACGGCCGAATCTACTGCGCGCAGCCGCCGCTCTTCCGCGTGCAGCGCGGCAAGACGGTCGAATATGTCACCAGCGCCGAAAAGATGAACGAGACGCTGCTGAAGCTGGGTATCAAGGGGACGCTCCTTGAAGTGGCCGGCCGGGTCGCGCAACTCGAAGGCGTCGATCTGGAAAACCTGATGAAGCCGCTGGAACGTCTCGAGCATCTGCGCAACAGCCTCAAGCGCAAGGGCGTGACGTTCGAAGATTACATCAAGCTTGAAGACGAAGGCCTCTTCCCCGAATGGCACGTGGTCGTCGGCATCGATGAAGGCTTCTTCTTCAGCGAAGAAGACGCCGAAAAGTTCCGCAAGGAAAAGGTCGACATCCTCATGGCCAAGCGCGCCGCCGAGGACGCGGCCGAGGGCGCATCGCGCCGCAAGGCGAAAGCGGACACAGAAGGCGATGACGGTGGCGCAGGAAACGGCGATGCCGAGGCGGCCGCGGCCGCGGCTGTCAGCGCCGATGACATGGCCGGCCAGGCCACGCTGGTTGCATCGGGACTGGGCGTCGAAAAGCGCCACCTCACCGAAGCGCAGGCGCTGACCGAAGCGTTCGGCGAACTGACGCTCAGCGGTTTCTCGCGCCAGGATTATCTCGGCAGCGGAACGGCGGAGACTGGCTACAAGTTCAAGGTCATCGAAGAAAACGGCACCGAGCATCCCGTCAGTTCGCTGGCCAACGTGCTGAAGAAAGTCCGCGAGATGGGCAGCCGCGGCATTGACATCCAGCGCTACAAAGGTCTGGGCGAAATGAACGCCGACCAGCTGTGGGAAACCACGATGGATCCCGCGCGCCGCACCCTGCTTCGCGTGCAGCTCGAAGACGCTTACGCAGCCGACGACATGTTCAAGATCCTGATGGGCGAACAGGTCGCCGCGCGCAAGGAATTCATCGAACAGCACGCGCTCGAGATCGAAGACCTGGACGTCTGATTGGGACCGCCGGCGTCTCGCCGGCCGTTGGTAGCGCAGGCTTCCAGCCTGCGAGTTTCGTTGTACGGGCGTCCCGCCCGTACAGTTGCGCGCGGCCCGTCAAACGCGCGCCGGCAACAACGGACACGTCCGGCATAAGCGTGTGCTCGTTCCCAACAGCGGCATGGGCGGGACGCCCATGCTACGAGGCTGGCCGCCACGGCCGTAGTACGGGCGTCCCGCCCGTACAGTTGCGCGCTGCCTGCTGGGCTCCCTACACTATAAGAAACGATTAGCGAAGTCGATTTGTCGCGACTTTCTTTGGAGATTTTTTGGGTGTATACAAACCGCGTTGCGCCAAGGATTTACACGACGACTTTTTTGAACTATTTTAGAAATTCGCCCAGTCGTAGTGTTGATGAGTCCGTCAAACCGCAATTAGTTGTGGTGGGGTGAGTGAACGCCAGACGTGCACTCACTCCCGCGGGTAGCATCAGATAGACGCGGAGCGGCTATCTGTGTCGAGCACAGCGAGATTCAAACGCTGAAAAGAAATGCCTGTTTGCCGGACGCGCTCCCGCGATTAAGAAGACTATCGCATGAGCCCGCCAGCACAAACACGCGCGCCAGGAAATGAGGCTTGTAGCTGGACGGACCGATTGTATTCGGAACACTAAGTCCGCGGGCGAAGCCTATTCTGAAACGTTGAAATCCCGCTTCGCGGGACACAGATAGCCGCTGCGCGTCTATCTGTGCCACCCGCGAAAGCCCCGGAACGGGCGACAGAGGATTACACGACGAAGGCGCTCAGATGCAGTTGGAACCAGCGGCGTTTCATGGCGTGCTCCGTCGGGCGTTGCGTTCTAAAATGAATGCAACTAAGGAGAGTGTGACAAAACTAATTACCACATTTAAAGCTGCCGGTCTTAGATTTAAGTGTTCGGTCTCATCCAGAACGGTGATATCCACCAGCGCTGACAATTCCACCTCGGTCCAGTCAGTAATTACATGCCAACACGTAAGCGGCCAACCGCGTTCGTGTCGTATTGCCGTTAACTCGCCGGTTCTAATTGCCTGCGTTCTTACCTGAGCGTTCGCCCAAATCAGCCCGCCCGCCACAAACATCAGCACGACGCAGGTGCTCAGATGCAGTTGGAACCAGCGGCGTTTCATGGCGTGCGGTCCTCGCGGCGCCGGGCGATGTATTCAAGTGAAATAGCCGCTAGGATCATTATCAGCAATACGACAAACACATTCGCAGCCAAGCGTAGCGGATGGAATGTTTGATCAGGCCAGATACCGGACGTGTAGTAAGTAGGCCAACCGCAACCATGGTAATCCCACGTAGCTGTGAAAGTGTCTTCCGGTTGGGAGAATGTTCTTCGGAACACCAGACGAACATACAAATTGGCCTGAGTCAATACTCCGCTCAACAACATCAGCACAACGCAGGTGCTCAGATGCAGTTGGAACCAGCGGCGTTTCATGGCGGAGTGATCCTTGAGTCGCTGCCATTCGCTTGCCCGGAGGGCAACAGAATCATAGCCCACCGCGCGAGCCGTGGGAAGAGGCATCCGCTACGGTTTCGCGAGTCCCCGAACGGGGGTGAAACAACCGATGTGCAATTATTAAGGACATCAATCCGATCGGAAACAACACTCCTCCCATCATAATCAACAATGAAGTATTTACCCAAAAATGAACAATAGCTTTTCTTAAGACAGAGACTTCAATGTCACCGAGGATTCGTACCGTTAGATATGTTGACAAAAGCGAAAAGAATAACGCGAATAGCACGGATCGCGCCTCCCGCACTTCTAGCTCTCTCTTGGAAATCAAAAATGCCCCTGAAAATATTTTGAACAAATACATATTCATACCGCAAACCAGCGACGCCACGAAAAGATCAAGCAGGTTAAATCTTACTGAACCGCGTCCACTTAATTGATTACTTTTGACGAAGGGCATCTGCGACATCCCTGATTATATCTGGATCTTTAAAGCATCGCTGCCATTCGCTTGCCCGGAGGGCAACAGAATCATAGCCCACGGCGCGAGCCGTGGGAAGAGGCATCCGTTGGGGTTTTTCCAGAGCCCCAGCGGGGCGGCAGAATCAACGCATTCACGCGTCTCTGTCGCCGCTCCGCGGCTTTGCGTGCATCTCGCGTCCGTTTTCCCACGGCTGGCGCCGTGGGCTACTATGCTTTTGCCCGCTTCGCAGGCAAGGGGACGGCCACGCTCGACACTGATAGTCGCGGGTGGCTTGAATTCTCGCGAAAGAATTTCGCGTGTGGTATAATGGCGATTCAGTTATGTGACAAATTCACGGGAGGGGGATTCAATGCGTGTTTTCTCAGCGGTATTGCTTGCGGCGTTTCTTTCAATCAACGGCTTTGCGGCCGACGCGGATAAGAAAGTTCCAGAAGACAAGGACATCAAAGTCACCGTCACTCCGAGCGGAAGCAAATACCACCTCGCCGATTGCCGCACGATAACCGAGGGAACTGGAAGGGTGGCGCCGCTCGAGGGCGTTAAGAAAGCAAATCTTGAGGCCTGCGCGGTCTGCAAGCCGGACGCACTTGTCGTCGTCACGCCCACAGGCGCAAAGTATCACACGGAAACGTGCAAGTCGGCGGGCAAAGACTCGGTCAAAATGATTTTAGCGGCGGCGCGCACCAAAGGTCTGGAAGCCTGCAAGCTCTGCAATCCGCCGGACGGCAAAGCCGAGAAGCCTTGAGGCGCGCGTGTGGTATGATGAATACCCGAGGTACGGCCACGCCAGTCAAGACGCTTATTACCTGCGACGAGTTTGAAAAGATATCGCACCCCGACCGAACTGGTGGATGGGGAGATTTAAACGTCGCCAACAGGGATGCAGCAGGGCATTGTAGCGTCGCAAATTTAGTGCTGCGAAATCACGTTAAGAGCCAGAAGGTTTTGAAAACGCAATCTATCAGATCTTCCTGAGTGATAGAGATGCTACATTGAGCTCCATCTCCAAAAGCCGCCCGCCCGTTTACTGCCGGCGTTTTTCCCGCACTCTCCCCCGTATACGGCGTATCCTGTTTAGATGAACCGTAAACTCAGGAGATCCGCTTTGCAGACCAACCTCTTCCTTCTCGCAAGCCTCACACTTCTTCTCGCCGTGAATGTCTCGTCACGCGCCGCAGAAGCGCCCGCCGTCATTCCCATCTGGCCGGGCGAAGCGCCCGGCGAGAAGGGCGATATCGGCGAAGAGAAGGACATGACCAAGGAGAAGGACAACCTCATCTCCGGAAAGCCGCTCATTCGTCTCGGCAATGTTTCGAAACCGACAATCACCGTCTACAAGCCGGCACCCGACAAGGACACCGGCGCGGCGGTGCTCGTCTGCCCCGGCGGCGGCTATCACATTCTGGCGCTCGATCTGGAAGGCTCGGAAGTTTGCGAGTGGCTCAACTCTATCGGCGTCACGGGCGTGCTGCTCAAGTACCGCGTGCCCGCGCGCAAAGGCATGGAACGCTACGCGGCGCCACTGCAGGACGCGCAGCGCGCCATGGGCATTGTCCGGCATCGCGCTAAAGAGTGGAACATCGATCCCAAGCGCATCGGAATTCTGGGCTTTTCAGCGGGCGGACATCTTTCGGCCATGGCCAGCACTGCCTACGAATCGCGCACCTACCCGCCTGTGGATGACGCTGACAAGGAAAGCTGCCGGCCTGATTTCAGCGTGCTGATTTATCCGGCGTATCTTACCGCCAAGGACGATCTGACGAAGCTCGCGCCGGAACTGAAAGTCACCGCACAGACGCCTCCAGCGTTTTTATTGATGACGCAGGATGACGGCATCAAAGTCGAGAACGTCATGACCTATGGGCTGGCGCTGAAGGCGGTGAAAGTTCCGTACGAGCTGCACACATATCCAAAAGGCGGACACGGCTATGGCCTGCGGCCTTCTGAAAATAATGTTTCTCACTGGCCGGCACGCTGCGCGGAATGGATGAAGTCGCAGGGATTCCTTGACAAGAAGTAGGCCGAGCTGAGTACTGAAACGTTCAATAGCAGAAAGGTAATTCCGCTCCGGAGGAGCGGCGGATATTAGCCGGTGGCAAGCGCGAAGCGCGCGGCCACCGGAACACATCGTATTCCACGCGTCCGCGCCCTGGAAGGGCGCCGCACGATGGCGTGAAAGGCGGCGCCCCTCCAGGGCGCTGTAGCGATTGGGGGGAACTTCGATCCGGGGGCTGCGCTCGCGTTCGCTCGCTTGCGCCCCGGCTAATATCCGGCACCTCTCCGAGGCGCTCGCGACAAAAAATCGCTCAATATTCAGTACTATTTTTTCGACGTGGCGGGGACACTCTTGTCCCCGAGAGGGTTGTTCCGCATGCAGTGGATTTCGTTGCGCTCAATGTCCAACTCACCCTGACAGGAGTGTCAGGGCCACTACTACGCTCTCAGCACCGCGACTTCTTCGCCACACCAGCCGAGTCGAACGTCGCCATCTCCCGAACGATCGCGCAGGCGGCGCGCAGGAGCGGCAACGCGAGCACAGCTCCCGTTCCTTCGCCCAGGCGCAGATCGAGTTCCAGCAGCGGCCGTGTGTCGAGCTTTTCAAGCAGATGGCTGTGGCCAGACTCGGCTGACTTGTGCGAGAAGAACAAATACGGCAGCACCGCCGGCTGCAACCGCACGGCGCACAGCGCAGCACTCGAGGAGATGTAGCCGTCGATCAGAACCGGTGTGCGCAGCGTCGCGGCGGCCAGAATGGCGCCGGTCATCGCTGCAATTTCAAGTCCTCCCAGCGCGCTGAGCGCCTGCAGGGCGCGCTCGGGCGAAGGCACTTCCGCGGAACTGAATTTCGCGCGTGCCAGGCCGGCGCTGACCGCCGCCAGCTTGCGCTTCATTCCGCTTTCATCCACGCCCGTGCCGCGGCCAACCGCGAGCCTGGGCTCGAGCGGCAGAAGCGCCGAGACGAGTGCGGCCGCGGACGTCGTGTTGCCAATACCCATTTCCCCAAGGATCAAAATTTCCGCGCCGCGTTCAATGACGCTCTGCGCCTGGCTTTGGCCTGCGGCCAGAGCGCGCTGAGTCTCTTCGGGAGTCATCGCGTCTTCGCGGACGAAATTGCGCGTGCCGCGCCTCACTTTGGCCTTTACAAACGATGCCCCGTTCCAGCCCAGCACGCTGGCCGGGCCGCGCTGCGGCGGTGAGATTTCGGCATCGACGCCGACGTCTATGACGGTGACAAGAGCGTACGCCTGCTTGGCAAGTACATTGATCGCTGCGCCGCCGTTCAGAAAATTCAGCACCATCTGCGGAGTAACTTCTTTGGGAAATGCGCTGACGCCCTCGGCTGTCACGCCGTGATCGCCGGCGAAGACTAAGACGTGAGCCTTGTTCACGGCTGGCGGAAAACCGCGAATGCCGCTCAGGCGCAGCGCGAGCTCTTCGATACGGCCGAGGCTGCCGGCGGGTTTGGTCAGGCTGTCGAGATGCTTCTGGCAGGCCGTGATGGCCTGATGATCTAGCGGCGGAATTGCGTCGGCGGCGACCATTTAACCTTCCACGTGAGCAGATTAAGCGAGCTCACGAATATCAGGGTGTCTGGCTTTGTTCTGTGCGTGCAGTTTCCGCGATTTGGCGCGGATGTACATAGGTTCCAAAGAAAAAATCGAGCACCGGGAATGTCACACAGTAATTTCCCGTCGGCGAACTGCGGTGGTGTTCGAAGTGGCAGCCTTTCCACCACTGAAACAGGCGCGAACGGCGCACGAATGCCGGAAGCCATTGTTCATAATGCATCACGGCGTGGCAACCTTCGTACACGATAACCAGATGCCAGAAGGCGCCGCACCAGAAAAGCAGCACCGGCAGCCAGCCCCAGAAATACATCAGCGGCGAGAGCAGCAGAAGAAAGAGCAGGAAAAATTTAACGTTCATGCGAACATCCAGGTCGTTGACCGCGACCTGGCGGCCTGGCAGCACGAAGAATTCCTTGTGATGATTGATGTGGAAGCGCAGCGAATAGCGGTGCATGACCCAGTGAAAGGTATATTCGCCCACCACGCCCGCGGACCAGCCCGCAAAGAAAATCAGCGCTGCCTGCCAGATCTCGATCGACATACCGTCCGCGTCCTGCTCCAGCCCCTGCCGAGTGAATTCTACCGTGCCGGAGGGTTTGCGCCACAGGGCGTCTTTGTGTAAATAAACAGCCCCCCGGCGGAGTCTATATTGAGGGGGACTCATTCAGCGGAGCCAGCATGTTCAAGAAAATCTCGTTTTTTGCCGTCCTTTTCTCGTTGCTCTGCGCGAGCCTTTCTGCCGGGCAACCCAAGCGCGGCCAGCTTGATCCGCGCGGGACGGTACATATTCCCATCGGCATACCCAACACGCTCGATACGCTGAAGACCTTCGTCGAAGCCGAAGGAAATTTTTCGCCCGGCGTCGGCAGTTATGGAATCTATTTCTGGATCTACGATCACGACGCGAACACGTTTACAGCTCCGACGATGGACGGCGTTAAATCCGAACACGGTCTGAGCGGCACCGGCGTGCTGATTCCATGGACCACCTGGTCCGCGGGAGATATCGCGGTGCGCACGGAAGTCTGCCACGTGCTGAAAGCGCTGCCTCCCACAGGGATACCGGGTGGGCCGGTCGGAGTACACGTGGCCGGTGCGCGCGCCCGCATGATGAACCGTGGCAACAAGCCGAAGAAGTTTTCCCTGTTTGTCGCGCTGCGCCCACTGGGCGCTGCCGGGTGGCAGGTGAAGAAACTCGAGGTTTCCCCGGAAGGCGACACGCTGCTCGTTGATGGCCGCACGGCCGTGGCGGCGTCCCGTAAGCCCGACGCCGTCGGCGTTCTGCCACTGGATAACATCGGTGAGGCGGCATCGGCCGGAAATGTTCCCGAGGCCAAAAGCGCCGAGTCGCCTAACGGCGAATGCTCGGGGGCAATGAAATTCACGTTTGCGCTGCTGCCCACGCAGGAAGCGACGCTTGATATCGTCTGCCCCGTACTTCCCGGACGCAACGCCGTACGCCACCAGTGGGACGGCAAGAGCGCCTGGGCGCAGTTCGACGAAGCCGTGCCGAACTCGGACAACAGCGGCCAGAGGCAGCCAGACGCGGGTCTGAATTACTATCGCAATCTAAAAGTTGAATCGATGCTCAACGACGCGGCCGAGTACTGGCAGGATTTTACCGGCCGCGTGAAAATCAGGCTGCCGGATCCACGCTGGGCCGAATGCTTCGCTGCGACGCTCGGACATGTGGCGCTGGCGATGAACGAAGGCGCGCCGGACGTAGCGGTCGTCAACTACAACGTCTACAACCGCGACGGCGTTTATGTCGCCAACATGCTTCAAAAGGCCGGCCAGAACGAGCTCGCTGATCAGTGCATCCGCTACTTCGCATCACATCCCTTCAATGGACGCGTGCAACCCGAAGCTGACAATCCCGGACAGATTCTCTGGATCATCGGGCAGCACTGGCTTTTCACACGCGACGAAGCGTGGCTGCCGCTGGCATACGGCACGGCGAAGCAGCTCGTAAAAATGATTGCCTACTACCGCACCACGCCCGGCCCGCACTGGGTTAACGCGCGTTCCATGAAATTCGGCGACGACCTGCCGAAAGAACAGCGCCAGGAGCTTAAGCCCGGCGCCTGCGACGGATTCCATCCGGAATACACGGAAGCCTTTGACATCGCCGGACTCCGCGCTGCAATCCTGCTCGGCGAAGCGCTGAAAGAAACGAAAGACGTCGAGGAATTCCGCGCGCTCGAAAAGCAGCTCTTCGAGAAATACGATGCGCGTTTTGGCGCGAATCTGAAAAAAGAGTACGGCAGCTACTCGGTGCTGTGGCCCTGCCAGCTTTATCCTTACAGTGAGGGCAAAGCGTGGGAGCAGTTTAAAAGTATCGGAGCGCAGAAGCCTACGAGCTGGCGTTACTTCCCGCCCGCAACGGCGCACCAGGGCCTGCTTGCCGGAAATCGGGAGGCCGGTCACGGCACGCTGGCGCTGCATCTGGATCACGAGCAGATGAAAGGCTGGTATGCGTTCGACGAAGGCGGCAAGAGCGGGTCCGGCGGCTGGAAGCATCTGAAGACGACGTGGAACGGCGACATCGCCATGCCGCACGGCTGGGCCATCGCTGAAGTGAACCTGCTGCTGCGCGACAGCCTCGCCTTCGAAGACAAAACACGGCTGGTGCTGCTGGCCGGCGTACCGCCAGACTGGTTCAAGAAGCCGGAAGGCATGAGCGTCGAGAAAATGCCGACTCATTTCGGACTCTGCTCGTTCAAGTATGTTCCCAATGACAAGGGGGCAACGCTGACACTGAGCGGCAAAGCCGAGCCCGCTGACGGCTTCATCCTGCGCCTGCCAAAGGAACTCAACGCAAAAGCGAAAGCCGGCGACAAGGAGCTCGCGCGCGCCGAGAACGGCGATTTCGTCATTCCGACGAACACTGAAAAAGTCGAACTCGAGTGGGTGAAGTAGGATTTAGAGTCGGGAGTCGGGAGTCAGGAGTCAGGAGTCGGGAGTCCGGGAGTCCGGGAGTCTGCACGGAGGGGAGGGGAGCCGGCGATGCCGATGTCCGATTACATCCGTGGCCTGCGCGCGAAGATCGGGCATGACATGATCTTCTCGCCCGGCGTGGCCGGCATCGTCATCAACCCAGCCGGCGAAGTTCTACTGCAGCGCCGTTCGGACAACGGGCAGTGGGGCATTCCCGGCGGCGCGATCGATCCGGGCGAAGAGCCCGCTGACGCTGCCGCGCGCGAAGTGTTCGAAGAGACGGGCGTGCGTGTGATTCCCGAACGCGTTGTCGGCGTGTACGGCGGACCGGATTTCAAATTTGACTATCCGAACGGCGACCGCGTCATGGTGATCAGCATCACCTTCGCATGCCGGCCGGTTTCAGGCGAACCGCGCGTGAATGACGACGAATGCCTTGAAGTGCGCTACTTCGCGCCCGATCAGCTGCCGCCGCTGCACGCGCGGGACGTGATGCGCATTCAGCAGGCGCTGCGTAATGATCCCACGACATTTTTTAAATGGTCGCCAGACGTCTGATTCACCACGGAGATCACGGAGACGAAAGATCTTTCTCTGTGATCTCTGTGGTGAGAAACTACGGCTTCGGCGCGCGGACCTTCTCGAGCTTTTCCGGCGGAAGATTCTGTGTGGCGCGGTAGAGGAACTCGAGTAAATCACCGCGCGTCCAGGCGGGTGCGTCGGCGTCTTTTTTAATTTCCCCAACGCCGCTCCACGCCAGCCAGTTCTTCATGTCCGTCTCGGAAACCGGCTGATCCAGCTTCGCTTCCCAATCGGGCAGGAAGCCGCGGAGGCCGAAGAACTGAACGACGGCGTGACGCGGATGCGTGCTCGGCACATCCTTATAGTAAATCAGGATGGCCTTCTGCTTGACCAGCTCCCGCTGAATTGCGTCGACGTTGACCTTGCGCGGCGGCAGGCCAGTGCGAATGCTTTCTGCAGCGGCAATGCCGGCAGCGTGGCCCAGCGCCATCCAGCACGGCTCCATGCGCAGCGTTCCAAAACCCAGATGCGTCGCGGAGACGGGAACAGGCGTCAGCAGACCATCAACTTTTTTCGGAACGATGATGCCGTACGGCACCGTGTAGGGACGGGTTGCGTGGCTGAGGAAGCCATCAAGATGCACGCGGTTGGGCTCGCGCTTGCGGATCGCGTGCGAGTCGATTGCGTAATGGCTGGCAGTGATGCTGCTGGCATGCAGCGGCGGCCGGCCAGTCTTGGTGACGGGCAGCGAGTCGTGCGCTGTGAAGAGGTATTCGCCTTCAATGCGCCGGCCTTCGCGCACGTAGGCCTGGCGCGGAAAATTGCCGTTGTCTTTGTATTCGTTCTTCGCCAGGCCCCACTGCTGGCACTTCTGCCGGAATTCTTCAGGTAACTCGGGATCGTTCTGCGCGAAATAGAAAAGGCCCAGCGTGTAATCGCGCAGCCGCTGTGCAAACTTGTCGCGCCAGGCCCAGTCTGCAGTAGGCCAGGGCCAGTTTTCTTCAGGCAGATCGGTGGAGATGAACGCGAGGTGCTGATTGTTCGCGTCGGTTTTGCCGTTGGGCAGATGAACGATGTTGGTAATGCGGCCAATGCCATCGAACGCGACTTCGCCACGGTGCTTGCCCGGCGTGCGGTTCAGCTTCACATCGTCGATCAATGAAACGTACTCCTCGCGGTTGTACGTGGCGGGCTTTTCGATCTTCACTTTATTGTCGTCGCGGGTGGTGATGCACATGCGATAGTTATAGGCTTGGATGGTATCGTCGCCTTCGCCGGTGGAGCCTTCGCCCACTTCCGTCGGCGGCGTGCCCCATGCCTTGTACACACGCCCGGCGAGCGGCTCGTTGTATTCGCTTTTGCCCTCGCGGCGCGTGCGCCACGGCGCGCCGGCGGCTGCGGCAAGATCGCCTTCGTACGTTGCATCGATGAAGACTTTGCCGGAGTAATGTTCGAGCTCGCGATTTTTCAAGTTCGTGACGGTGATCTGCACCAGCCGTCCATTCTCGAGCACCACGTTTTCAGGCTTTGCATCGAATTGACGCAGGCGCAGCACTTTGATTTTTCCGTGTTCCGAAAGCATCTTTGTGAAGATCTTCTCGGCAACGGACGGCTCGAAGTGGTAGCCGTCGCTGCACACTTTGACCTGCTCGGAATCCGGTCCGTACTTCTCGACGTAGTAATTGCGCACGCGATTGACGAACTCGAGGAAGAGCCCGCCCGTGCAGCCGCGCGTGCCGATGTCCGTGGCGCCCAGCCCATTGGCCGGCAATCCGCCGATGTGCGAATTGCGGTCGAGAATCACCGATGTGTATCCCGCGCGCGCCGCACCGATAGCCGCCGTGATGCCGCCAGGCGTGCCGCCCACGATGACGACATCGTACGTCTTGACCTCATCGGCCCCTCGCGCAGCAAAACAGACAGCAACCAGGCTCAGCAGCAACGTGCGAAACAGCATTCAGTCATCCTTTCGTAGTGGGTCCCGTAAGTATTCTTCCGCATCGCGCCAAAGCGTATGAAAAATCTCTCGTTGCCAGTTGCCAGCGGTCACCCGTCACCCGCGGCCACGCGCGTGCTCGCTTTTTATGCATTATGCATTATGCATTATCCCCATGAGCCTCGAAATTGACAATCTGCGGGTGAACTACGGCAGCACGCGCGCCCTGGATGGCATCAGCATTAAGCTTGAGCCCGGCGAAATGTTCTTTCTGCTGGGCCCGTCCGGCTGCGGGAAATCCACACTGCTGCGCTCCGTTGCGGGTTTCATCGAGAGCTTCGAAGGCGATATTCGCATCGGAACACAGTCACTCAAGGGCGTTCCGCCGCACAAGCGCGACTTTGGGATGGTTTTCCAGAATTATGCGCTCTTTCCACACCTGACGGTCGACGGGAACGTCGCCTTCGGGCTGGAGGCGCGCAGCGTTCCGGCCGCTGAGACAAAAACGCGTGTGGCTGATGCGCTGCAGATGGTCGGACTCGCAGGTTACGGCAGCCGCCGCCCGGGCGAGCTTTCCGGCGGTCAGCAGCAACGCGTAGCACTCGCGCGCGCCCTGGTGATACGTCCGCGTGTTCTGCTGCTCGACGAGCCGCTTTCGAACCTGGACGCCAAACTGCGCTGGGAAATGCGCGAGGAGATCCGGCGCATTCACCGTCAGACGAAGATCACGACGCTTTATGTCACGCACGATCAGAAAGAAGCTCTCTCGCTCGCCGACCGCATGGCCATTTTGAGAGCAGGCAGGCTCGAAGCGCTGGGTGCGCCGCGCGAACTGTACCGCCGGCCGCCGAACCGCTTCAGCGCTGATTTCCTGGGCGACGTGAATGCGCTTAACGGAAAAGTAGCTTCAGACGGCACAAGCGTGAGCACGGCGTTGGGACAGTTTTCTCTCCCAGACAACGCGCTGCCGCCTTCAGCGCAGCCGGGCACGGAAGCGACTGTTTTCTGCCGGCCTGAGAGTGTGCAGCTCCTGAAGCCGGATGAACAGCCTGCTGCAGATTACGTTTTACTGAACGCGCCGGCGCGCATCGTCAGTGCCGCTTTTCTTGGCGAGAACACCCTGTATGAGCTGGAACTGCCCGGCGAGATCAAGTGGCGGGCGCTGCGGCACGAGTACGCGGGATGGGGGTTGAACGAGGGCATTTCGGTGAAAGTGGCGGTAGCGCACAACGCGTGGTCTGCTATTCGGGAATGAGCACTATATAAGGAGCGGAGTCCAAAATAAGATCACTCAAGCGTGCTCAAGGAAAAGTGAAAGAGGCTTACTGCGTCCTAATGAATCGCTTGACTGTATAAAACGTTTTCAATGTTTCCGAATGTAGCGAGCTCAGCCTGCACATCGGGCTGTGCATCTCGACCTTACTTGATTTGCAAGATTTATACATAAGCAAGCGGGGCCTGCCGTTTGCTCCCCGTACCCCCACTGAAATCGTGTATAGCTTTTTCTCGTGCTGTTTTCGGGCACTTGCAAAAAGAGTTCATGCGAGCCGCTCATGCGCGTTCTCGATGTGCGTTTCGCTCTGCAGAAAAGGGGGGGAAGCAATGGAAGTCAATAAACTGGAGAGCAAAGAAGTTCTGATCATGCTGTTCGGCCTGCCAGTGATGGTCACCATTATTGTGTTAGCTTCAATCGGAGTCGGACACTGGGTCACCACCCGCAGCGATCGTCCCACAAACGTTCATGTCGCGGCTGCTTCGCCCAAAGTTGAAGTGAATGTTCCACAGGCTCCCGCGCCGCAGGTCAACGTCTCCTCGGTGCCGCCGAATGTGGACGTGAAAGTGCCACCGGCGCCGCCCCCGACAATCAACGTCACCACGCCGCCGCCGGTCGTAACGGTCGTCAACCGCACGGAAGAGCGTGCCGAGGCTAGACCGGCAGCCAAACCCGCAGCGAAGCCGGAAGCGAAACCCGCCGTTGCTGAACCCGCTCCGCCGACTACCGCCCCCGCACTGATTCCCGTGAAAGCCGAGCCTGCCAAGAACGACCCGCAGCCGATCAAGGCCAGCTATGCGCCGGAGACGTCCAACCCCGTGCAGCCGACCATCTGGAAGGATGAAGATCTGACCTTGGACACGCTGTACAAGTACGCCGAAAAATATATCGAGTCTTACTGCCAGAAGCGCAACCTGGATCCGGTCGCTGAAAACAAGAAGTGGCTGAATAAGTGGCAGCAGAATGTCGAGCAGGCCATCAAGGACAATACCGATCAGGATGAGCAGTCGTATATCAATCGCATCGCCATAACCAAGCGCGAGTGCTTTGACATTGAAAAGGCCACGCCGGAAAAGATCGTCGAAGGCTGCCGCATCATGCTGCGTTACCGCGATGGCCAGTTCGCCTGGCTGCAGGCGATGAAAGACGCGGTCACGAGCGAAAACATGAAGAAGACGCTGGTCTTCCTCGCCGCCGGCGTTCAGTAGAATTTCGCAGCTGTTCAGCTCGGAACGCGCCCGCTCTGCCGGGCGCGTTACTATTTTAACGCGCGAGATTATCGGACGCGCTCACCGCGAACTGTCGCACTTTCCAGAATTTTTTCAATCAGTCTCCAACCGCCGCCGCCGATATTGCTCTGTAGGCTTCGGGCTGTGCAGGTTGTCCTATCCTTGGGATAGAACCTTCACGCTCAGGACGTTGTTAGCCGGGATCTTTGCGTCCACAGAGATTCCGGGGGGCTTTTTCGGCCGGGGGGCTGATGCAATGGATGGAAGTGAAAGCAGTAATTCTGGCAGTAGTAAGCAGACAATGCTGATGGCTTTTGGTCTGCCCGTCATGACGACCGCTATCGTGATGGGTTCAATGTACGCAGGTCACATCATGACCGTCAGGAGCGACCGGCCGACCAACGTACTGGTCTCCGCCGCGCCGCCCAGTATCGATGTCAATGTTCCGACCGCCGCGCCGCCGAATGTCCAGGTCTCCGCGCCGCCCGCTACGGTCGATGTCCACGTTCCGCAGTCGGCTCCGCCTGTCGTGACTGTCAATCCCGCCACGCTGCCGGCGCCCAATATCAACATCACGCCGCCCGCGCCGACGGTGACCGTTATCGAACGCGAGCCGCTCGATTTCCAGCTTGCCACACGGGAACGCTTTGAACGTCTCGAGAAGTTTGAGAAAGCTGAAAAGGAGAAGGCCGCGAAGGTGCTAGCCTCCGCTGCTTCGTCCTCGGATGCGGCGAAGCTCCCGGAGTCCAAGCCGGAAGCGGCCGGAACGTTTGCGGCGCCCGCGGCTCCAAAGACGGACGCGCCTGCAACGTCCACCCCGGCTGCAACAGAGCCCGCGAAAAGCGCGACACCGGCGCCGGCTTCAAAGCCTTCGGCCGAAGCGAAGCCTGCCGCCGAACCCGTAAAAGCGGCCGAGGCCGTCGTGCTTCCCGAGGCCAAGCCGATGCTGCTGGCGCGCGCCGTGAGCGGCTCGATGGGCAAGAATGAGGAGCTCTCGATCGACACGCTTTACGCCTGTGCCGAGAAGTACATTGAGACCTACTGCAAGCGCAACAATCTCGATCCGGTGCAGGAAGAAAAGAAGTGGAACCGCATGTGGAAGGCCAGCGTCGAACAGGCCATCAGCGACAACATCGACTCGAGCGAACAGTCGTACATCAACCGCATGGTCATCGCCAAGCGCGATTACTTCAACATCGAGCGCGCCACGCCGGAGAAAATCGTCGAAGCCTGCCGCATCATGCTGCGCTACCGCGACGGTCAGCTGGCCTGGCTGAGCGCCATGCGCGAAGCGCTGACGCAGGACAACCTGAAGAAGACAGTGGCGTTCCTCTCCGCCGGCCCCAAGTAAATAGTATCAATCGTCGCAGTCAGTTCCGGGCCCCTTGTCGCAAGGGGCTTTTTTATTTGCACGTCGATAGCCCGCGTCCACATTTCTGCTAAATTCAAATCCAGAGATAGATTCGTGTGCTCCGTGCCTCCGTGTTGAAGTCGTGTTAAAGGCGTTACATAGAAGTGAATCCGAACCCGAACAGAGTTGAGGCAAGCGCCGAAGCCACCGCCGCCCAGGCCGGCTTTCGCGCGGACCGCGCGCTCTGCGCTTTGCTGCCGCAGCTGAACCGTCGCGCCGCGAAACTGCTTTTCCGCAAAGGCTACGTGCGCCTGAATGGAAAAGTCGCAAACGGTTCCGAGCGGGTTCTCCCGGGCGATCGCTTCATCTTTCCCAATCCCAACGCCGCGCCCGAGGCGAATGTCATCGACCAGGCGCGCGCGCCCCGGCTGACCACGCCGCACGGCCGGCATCTGGTGCGCCTGTATGAAGATGATTCAATTCTCGTCATCAGCAAGCCGGCCGAGATTCCGGTGCATCGCGGGCAGGGCGGTTTCACGCGCCGCCACACTCTGGAGGATGTCCTCGAGCGCGCGTACCCGCCGCCGCCCGACGCCGCGCCTGGTCAGCAGAGCTACTATTTTGTTCACCGCCTGGACATGGAAACAAGCGGATGTCTGCTGATCGCGAAGAGCGATGCCGCGCGCGACGCGCTGATCAGAGATTTCTCAGAGCGCACTATTCACAAAGAGTATCTGGCGATCGTCGCCGGTGAGGTGGAGTGGAAGAAGACAATCTGCACGCGGCCGATTCTGTACATCAAGGCCGACGAAGAGGGCAAATTCGAAGAGCGTGTCGCCGGAAGCGCGAGGGTGCGACTGCGCCACCCGTTTAAGAAGTTTCAGAAGAAGAAAGTGATGCGCGGGCAGAAGAAAGGCATCGCACTCGAGGACGGCAGCTCCGAAGGCAAATCAGCCGAGACGCGCTTCGATGTGGTCGCGCGGTTCAAAGGCTATACGCTCGTTCGCGCGATGCCGAAGACCGGCCGCACGCATCAGATCCGCGTGCATCTGCAGAGCCTTGGTCATCCGCTCGCGTATGATGAGCTCTACGGCCGCGTCAATCCGGTGCGCCGGCGCGAACTCGATCTGCACTCAACCGACACCGAAGCCGGCGAAGAGATCGTGCTTAATCGCCTGCCGTTGCATGCCTGGAAGCTTCGCTTTACGCATCCGAAGACCGGTGAGGAGATGAATTTCGAAGCGAAGCTGCCGCGCGACCTGCGGGAGTTTTTGAAGCTGCTGAAGAGATTCCGATCGCGCTCGTAGCGCAGGCATCCTGCCTGCGAGCATCCGCTTTGAATGCTGAGCCCTCAAAATGCTGCAGAGCGGCGCGAGTGACAAAAATTGTTCCAAAATTCGCGCTTACAACCGTTGTAAATGCCGCGTCTTGTATGAATGAAAGGAATTTTGCAAGATTTTCGTCCAAAATCGGCGCAGCAAATTGTTTCAGTATCAGTGAGGGGGGCCTGCAGCACGCAAAGTAGAGCGGACGCGGGACGCCCGCGCTCCATAACGTTGCGCTAAAGCGACTTTCGCACCAGCTCGATCAGGCCCGGGATGTCGTGCACGGCCGCTTCGCCGCTGAACGGGATTCCGCACTCCTTCATCGCGGCCGAAGTAATCGGCCCGATCGAGAAGCAGCGCAGCCTGGGTGAAGCAAGGACTTTTTTCAGCCGCTCGGCGCCGAGGATCTGCGCGAAATTACGCGCCGTGGATGCTGATGTGAATGTGATCGCATCAACGCCGCCATCTTCGAGTGCTAAAAGCGCTTCTTCCTGGCCTTCGGTCTCGAGCACCGTTTTGTAGGCAACGACGTCAGTGACTTCGCCGCCCAGTTTCTTCAGCGCGGCGGGTAACTCGCTACGCGCAATGTCGGCGCGCGCGAGAAGGAAGCGCTTTCCGGCGATCTCGCCCTTTGTCTTGAGCGACTCGACGATCGATTCAGCGACGAACTCAGGCGGAATGAGATCAGCTTCGATGCCATGTTCGCGCAGGCGCTGAGAGGTCGCTGAGCCGATCGCCGCAACACGCGCCTTGAACGCGCGCGAATCGAGCTTCTGCCGCTGCAGCGCCGCGAAAAGCGCATCGATGCCGTTGACGCTCGTGAGCACCACCCAGTCGTACGCGCCCGCCGCAAGTTTCTTCGCAGCCTCATCGATATCATTCGACTCCGGCGGTGCGATGCGGATCGTTGGGAATTCAAACACTGTCGCGCCGAGCTCGCGAAGGCCCATCGCCAGATCGCTGGCCTGCGCGCGCGCTCGCGTGACAACCACGCGCTTGCCCAGCAGCGGGGCGCGCTCAAAAAAATTCAGCTTGTCGCGGTAGGCCACAACGTCACCGACGATGGTCAGCGCCGGCGCTTGAATTTGCATTTCGC
Source organism: Planctomycetota bacterium (assembly GCA_035628505.1). GTDB lineage: Bacteria > Planctomycetota > SZUA-567 > H5-PLA8 > H5-PLA8 > DASPJR01. The sequence continues at coordinate 68,845 of DASPJR010000042.1, forward strand.
GCACGACGCCTTCGATCGTCTGGAGCGTGCCGGCGGCGGTGCGCTGCCGCGGCGTGGTGCCCCACTCGATCACGGCGACCGGCGTCTGCGGCGAGCGGTGCTTCGAGAGTTCCGCGCAGATGCGGCCAAGATTTTTGACGCCCATGTAAAAGCAGAGCGTGCCGATTTTAGCGAGCGAAGCCCAATCGAGGGCGCTCTGCGGTTTGGTGGGATCTTCGTGACCGGTTACGAATGCGACGGCGCTGGCATGCTCGCGATGCGTTACGGGAATTCCCGCGTACGCCGGGGCGGCAATGCCCGCAGTAACGCCGGGAATCACTTCGACGGGCACGCCGCGTTCGAGCAGGAAGAGCGCCTCTTCGGCGCCGCGGCCGAAGAGATACGGATCGCCGCCTTTAAAGCGCAGGACGCTCCTGCCGGCTTTCGCTTTCTGCGCCAGAAGCGCGTTGATGTCGGGCTGCTCGACAGCGTGCTGCGCGCCGCGCTTGCCGACATAGACTTTTTCGGCAGCAGGATTCGCCAGCGCCATGATCTCCGGTGAGACCAGGGCGTCGTAGACGAGGCAGTCGCAGCCGCGCAGCAGTTCGAGCGCGCGCACGGTCAATAGCCCCGGATCGCCGGGCCCCGAGCCGGCCAGATAGACGGTTCCAGCAGAAATTTTCATGCCGGCATCTTAGCAGGGCGGGCGCGGTTCGGCGAGTGGAGCAAGGGCGCCCGAAATTCCTATTTACGCCCGCAGCGCGAGCTTTTACGTTAAGAGCCGGGAAGGTTGAGGCGCTAACGTATGATCCAGATCGATGCCGACGCGCTGTTTCGAGCCGTCACCGCAACGGGCTATAAGCTGCTCGCGTATAATTTGAATCTCGACACCGGCGAAATCGTCTCACGCACGCTGCGCCCGGATGAAGTTCAGGTTGCTCCTGCGGGACCCAGCGTGCCGCCGCTGCCGCCGATGGGCGGTGACCTCTCGCCGAAAAAAGATGCTTCGCCGTTCGGCCCGCTGCCGGTCGCGACCAAGAAGAATCTCTTCGGCGATGAGGGTCAGCCGAAGAAAAACACGTTCGACAACGATTTCTGGAAGCGCGACGAAAAGAAGAAGCCCGATCTTTTTGGCGATGGCGGCTTCAAGCGCGAGCACGGCAGCAAGAAGCTCGCCGAAATTTTCGGAGGCCCGCCCGCAAAGCAGAAGCCGGATCTGTTCAAGAAGGCGGAGCCCAAACCTGCACCCACCGCGCCCGTTGCGCCTGCGCCGGCTGCATCGCAAGCTGCTCCTGCAAGCGGCGACGATCCGCGCAAGCCGCGCATCCCGGCGGTGACCGAAGAGCAGATGCTGGTGTGGATGATGGGCTTTGCAAAGGACTTCGGCGATCCGGAAATCCGCGACGAGATGATGGCGGCGCTGCAGTCGGCCAAGCCGCTGCCTGCGTTCGAGAAAGTGCTGCGCAAGCATCAACGCATGAGCCAGCAGTGGGAGCGCTATTTCAGACGACAGGCCCTGTTCTTCGCCGAGACGTGGCTCTCCGATTTTGGCATCAGCTGGGAGCTGATCGAGCCGGAGGTGAAGCCGTAAATGACATCTTCATTATTCGAAAAACTCAGAGTGCTGCTGAATGCGCGCGCGACCTATGTTATCGATGTTCATCTTGGTGAAATGCAGCGGTTAAAAGGTCGGTTCAAGGACCGTATAGTTTGGATCGACTTTCATCAGCACTTTCTTTTAGTTGAATACAGGAGGCTGAAGGCACTCGAAACTACGTTGGAGTTGTCCATTGGAAAGCCATTTAAGTGGATGTTCCTGAACAAAAAAATAGGCACAACAATCAAAAAACGTCCAGTCTACACTAGCGATCAGTGCATCGAGTGTGCAACCAGATTTGTAAATGATCCAATCAACAAAAAATACATTCATTCGATTTCGCTTGGGAAAAAGGACTTCCTTGCGGTTTATTCGAACGGTTTAATGTTTTGCTGCCAAGTCCAGCCAATCGAGCATGTACTAAACACACTGAATCTGCTAATTGAACACAATTACAAGCCAGTTTTTCTAAACGCGAACACCGCTGCGACGTTGTCTTCGTCCCAGTCCAGATCGGATTTCATCCAGCCTTCGAAAAAACGATAGAGCCGCGGCAGGCCCGCTTCGCTCGCGATCGCCTGCATCGCATCGTACACGCCGCCGCTGTGCTTGCCTTTTGGACCTTTGCGCGTACCCAGCGTCTTTGCTGCCACCGTTGCGAAGTTGCCTTTAATCATTTCGGCATTCGCCATGCGGCCGAGCGCTTCGATAAATGCTGGAATGTCGATGCGCGCAAGCCGCTCGGCTTCGCTTCTGCCCAGGCAGCGGCCCCAGTTAAAATACGATGGCGCGTTGGAGTACTCGAAGATGGCCCCGTCGCCATGCAGCACGCGCAAGGTGAGATCGACCTCTTCCTGAAGATTGAACTGAATGATGCGCTGATCAGGAAACTCGCGGCTGAGCGCGTCGGCGAGCTGCGCGGTGCTGAACTGCGTGTCATAGACAATCTGCCAGTTGCCGCCATCGCTCGCGAAAATTTCAGTGACGGTAACGCAGCGTTCGCTGGGCAGGCACCATTCCATCATGGGCTCAAGCAGCACCTCACCTATGGACGCCAGGGGCTGATACCCGTCAACCGAAAGGAGCTCGGAAACCGACTCGCGCAGTGCATCAACGTCGACGCCGGGCGACAGACAGATTGCGTCCACGTCCACTCCGCGGCTCATTCGTCGAGAACCCTCTTGCGGCGCAGGATGTGATGGTAATGCCGCGCGAAACGGTGCGCCTCGTCGCGGACATACTGCAGCATGCGCAGCGCAGGCGAGCGGCGCGGCAGGCGGATGCCTTCAGGATGATCCAGCGTGTGAATGATCTCCTCCTTCTTCGCCAGCGACGCCAGGTACGGCATCTGCACCGGCGCGGACGGAACCGGCGCCGGCGGCGTGGCGTCCACGACGTCCGCTTCGGCCACTGCATTCGTCGGCGCTTCTGCGCCGCCGCTCTGAATGGAGCGTAACGCCTGCTGCGCGGCATGCAATTGGCCGAGGCCGCCGTCGATGAGAATCAGATCCGGCAGCGGCGAGCCCTCACGCAGCATGCGGCCGTAACGTCGCGAGACAATTTCACGAATGCTCGCAAAGTCGTCGACGCCCGCAACAGTCTTGATCCGGAAGCGCCGGTAGCGTTCGCGGCTGGGCAGGCCATCGACGAAGCTCACTAATGAGCCGACAGTCTCGCTGCCATGCAGGTGCGCGATGTCGATGCCTTCGATGCGCCGCGGCGGCGTGGGTGTTTTCAGAATATCGTTGAGCTGGCTGACGCCTTCCTTCGGATCGATGTGCAGGACGCCCGGCTCCATCTCGTCTTCAAGCGAGCCCCGCGCGCGCAGGCTTTGCAACGCTTTGAGCGTGTCGCGCAGGCCCGCCGCTTCTTCGTAGCGCCGCTCTTTAGCCGCGAGCTTCATCTCACGCTCAAGGTCGCGCTCGACTTCCGATGATCGGCCCTGCAGAAAAAGCGTCAGGCGGCGCAGATCGGCTTTGTAGTCAGCGCTGGTCTGTAATCCCGCGCACGGCGCCTTGCAGCGGCCGATGTGGTATTCCAGACAAGGCCGGAAGAAGCGGTTTTTCGGATCGTCCTCTTTGATATCCAGATTGCAGGTGCGGTATTTGAACACGCGCTGCAGGATCTGCAGGGCTGTGCGCAGCCAGCTGGCGCTCACGAAGGGGCCGTAGTAGCGGCTGGCTTTGTTGCTGCGGTCGCGCGTGACGATAATGCGCGGGAATTCCTCATCGGTGACCTCGACCACGGGAAAATTCACGTCGCTCTTGGCGCGCATGTTGAACTGCGGCTGAAGATCCTTGATCAGCCGGTTCTCGAGCAGAAACGCTTCGACTTCAGACTGGCACTCAATGAAATCGATATGGCGAATGCGCGAGACCAGATCGGCCGTCTTCAGATCGAGCGGACGTTTATCGTCGAAGTATTGCCGCACGCGCTTTCGCAGTGAGACCGCCTTGCCGACGTAAATCTCGTGTTCGCCGTCGTCCTTGTAGATGTACACGCCCGGCGCATCGGGCAGCGCATCGAACTGCGGCTTAAGAAAATCTGGAACGGCCATAGGCGTGAACTTGCGAAAAAAGGCCCGTCGCAGCCGGAGCGCTGCGCCGGATGATTATACCTGATGAATGGCGGTGAAAAAATGGGAATGTCAGTCGAAGCGTTTGCGCGGCATGGCGCTGACTTTGGGGGCTGCCGGCTGTCCGGCCGGCGGCGCCGCGCCCGCGTCAATCGCTGTGCCGGCAGGAGTGCTTCCTCCGAGCAGCTGTCCGATGGCCGCGGCCAGGTCGGCGGCGCTCTGGTAGCGGTCTTTCGGCGCCTTGGCCATCAGCTTGACAATCAGATCTGCCACAGCTGGGGTGAGATCGGCTTTGACCTTGCGCGGATCGGGCGTGGCTTCAAACACGTGCCGCCGCATGATCTCGGCGCCGTCGTCGCCTTCGTAGGGCAGGCGTCCGGTGATCACATGGAAAATGGTCGCGCCCAGCGCGTATAAATCGGCGCGGTGATCGGTGTCCTTAAGTGCGCGGGCCTGTTCGGGCGCGATGTAGTGCGGCGTGCCGACGGCGATGCCTTCGGCGGTAATCTGCTGTTCATCGGCGAGCAGCTTGGCCAGGCCGAAGTCGGTCAGTTTCACGTCGCCATTCTTGGCGAGCATGATGTTCTCGGGCTTCACGTCGCGATGCAGAACATTCTTCGCGTGCGCGTGCGCGAGCGCCTGCGCGACGGCGTAGGCAATCTTCAGGCACTCTTTTTCCGGGAGCGAGCCTTCGCGGCGGATGCGCTGGTTAAGGCTTTCGCCGTCGATGAATTCCATGGCGAGATAGAAAACGCCGTGTTCGACGCCCGCATCGTAGATCTTCACGATATGCGGATGCGACAGCGACGCGGTGGCCTTGACCTCGCGCTTGAAGCGTTCGACGAACGACTGTTCGTACGCCAGCGTCTTGGGAAGAGCTTTCAGGGCGATGGCATTTCCGGTTTCGGTGTCCACGCCGCGATAGACGATGCCCATCACGCCGCCGAGGCGCTTTTCGAGCTGGAAACGGCCAAGCTGAAACGGCTCGCCGTCATCAACGTCTTCGATGCTGGTAGTTTCTGAAATCTTGCGCTTGGCTGCCGGAGAATCTTTGCGCCGCAGTGCCTGCTCGGCCAGAACGTCGTTGCACTGCGCCTGCGTGAGAAGGTGCATCTCAACGCAGATTTCACCGATGCGGATGGGAATGCCCATCTCTTTATATTTCTGCTGCCGCTTCAGCGCATCGCGCACCTGCGCCCACGTGAGCAGGTTTTTAGCGACGGCTACGTCGCCGAACAGGTCGCGGCGCGGAGTCGAAGTGGACTGGGTCATTCACGCTCCTCAAGCAGGCGTCACAGCATACAACATCAGCGCCCACATTGCCACCGTCAACACCAGCATCGCCACGAGGATCCCCGCGCAGCCGCCCCGTTCGGCCGCAGCGGAGCCGGCGGGGAGTTTCGTGGCATAAATTGGCGCCTTTCCAGCGATGGCCCGCGAGAGATCCTCGATTATTGCGCCGGCGCTGTCATAGCGCTCGGCAGCTTTCTTCGCCAGCGCCTTGTGAACGATCATGACCGCATGCGGACTGATGCCGGGGGCCAGCTCGCGCGGGTCCTGCGGCTGCTGGTTTAAATGCTTGAGCATAATCTCGTTGTTCGTGGCGCCCTCGAAAGGCACGCGGCCGGTCAGCATGTGGTAGAGCATGGCGCCGAGGCCGTAAATATCCGCACGATGGTCGATGTAGCGGCTGGCCGAAACCTGCTCCGGGGAAATATAATGAGGCGTGCCGAGTGCTATCCCGCTCTGCGTGAGGCGCTGGTCGTTCTGCAGCAGCTTGGCCAGTCCAAAATCGGTGAGCTTCACGCAGCTCTCGCCGATGAGCACGTTGTCGGGTTTCACGTCGCGGTGAACCACGCCGTGCGCGTGCGCGTAATCGAGTGCGCGGGCGACTTCGCGAGCAATTTCAAGGGCGCGTTTCTCAGGCAGACGGCGCTGGGTCTCGAGCAGCTTGCCCAGGCTGAGGCCCTCGACGAATTCCATCGTCAGGTACGGGCGGCCATCGATGCTCCCGGAGCCGAAACCGGCAACGATGTTGGGGTGTGAAAGCGCCGCCGTCGTTTCAACTTCACGCTTGAAGCGCGCGATGAACTCGGCATCGTCAGTCAGGCGAAGCGAGAGCACTTTCAGCGCAACGACCTTTCCGATCTTCGGATCGTGGGCCTTGTATACGTGGCCCATCCCGCCGCTGCCGAGAGTCGATAGAATCTGGAACCAGCCGATCGATTGACTTGCCGGCGCCGAACCGCCTTGCGTCTTTTCGCGGCGGCGCGACTGCTCGAGCAGCACTTTCTGGATCGCGCGCAATTCAAGCTCATGCCGGTCATGCAGAATTTCGCCGATCTTTTTCGCGCTGCCGGACGCTTTCTGCTCGGCCTGAATTTTAAGCGCGTTCTGAACCTGCTCGGCATGCAGGAGACCCATCTGGCAGGCGACTTCACCAAATAAATACGCGGGAGCAGGAGTGTCGGCGTCTGACGATGAGGCCGGTGCGTCAGTCATGGCCGCAGCTTAGCGACGAGCGACGCGCGCGTAAACAAACAGTTTGATTGGCTGATGTTACTTCGACTGCGCCTTGGCCTGCTCGGCCAGACGCTTGAAACTTTCGCCGACGTCGCGGTACTTCTGTGCTTTGCGTTTGTCGCCGCCGACGCCGATCGAAATTCCGAAGCCTTTCACGCCCGTGCTCTTTTCGCCGGCTTTTTCAGCGCGGCGCTCGCACGTTTCAGCCGCAGATTGCAATGCGTCGGCGAGATCGTCAGCATCGCGCTTCGCGAGGGCGAGGGCCGACTCCACACCGGGATAATCATGCGCCAGGAACGCAGTGCGCGCTGCGTTGGGCTTTCCGGTGAAACGGTCGCGCAGCTTTTCAAAGCTCTCTTTCAGGTCACGCGAGCGATCGTCATCTTCGATGTCGCGGAAATCGCGCACGCGCAGGAACGCGGACTCGCAGAGCTTGAGCAATTCAGCGTAGATTTCCGGGTAGGCCTGGATGCTTTCGAGCGCGGCCTTAAGTTCCTTCAGTTCTTTCTGACCGGGATTCTGGCGCAGCGCCGTAATCACTTCGGTCATCGCTTCGCTGTTTTTCTGCTCGCGAACCAGCTTGTCGATTCTCACGACCAGCGCCGACGTTCCGGACGCCGGGACCGGCGGCGTCACTGGCGCAACCGCAGGGGTCGTCGTATTTGCCAGCGCCTTGATGCGTGCGGCGGCTTCGACGGCGAGCAGCGGCCATTTCTGAATGGCCTCAGCGTAGGCGGTCTCGGCTGCGCGCGTGTTGCCGGCGGCTTTAAACGCATCGCCTTTCTGCAGAAGCTCGCGGCCTTCGGCTTCCTTCACCTTCTCCGCAGCCGGAGCGTGACCAGGCTTGAGCGCAAGCGCGGCCGAAAACTGCGCACGCGCCCGGGCGAAATCGGCTGCGTCCATGGCACGCTGGCCTTCACGCATGGCGTTGTCGAAAGCGCCATCAACGGCGGGATTTCCGGCCGGCTTCATTTTCTTGCGCACGTCATCGAGCTGCTGTGCGACGAGCGCATCGTTGGGCTTGAGATCGAGCGCCTTCTTGTACCAGACCTCCGCTTCGCTGTAGCTCTTGAGCTCCTCGGCGGCCAGCGCCTTGGCGAGGTAATCCTGGCGGCGGCACTCGTTGGCTTTGTCGGCGAAGACGATGCGTAGATTGTTTTCTGAAAGCGCCGCGGCGCGCGAATAGTGCTCGGCAGCCAGCTCGTATTTCCCGTCTTTTTCAGCGTCAGCAGCCTTCTTGCTGAGCGCGTCGCGTTCGGTGTTGCGTTCCTTGTTGTTGAGGCCTTTATTCTGAGCGATGGAAGCTTTCACGCGCTCGAGGCGTTCTTTTGCGCGCGTTGAAGAATCGAGCGCAACGGCATCGCTGTAGCGCGCGGCGGCACCGTCCAGGTCGCCCTTGGCTTCAAGCGCCTCGGCAGACTGCATGATGTTTTCAAACTCGATAGTCTTTTTGGTGCGACTGATTTTCTGCGCCAGCTCATCGCTGGGCTTCTCCGCAACGGCCTGTTCGTACAGCTTCAGTGCGTCTGCGTACTGCCCCGCGCTATACGCGGCGTCTGCTTTGGCGGCGAGATCAACTTTTTCGACGGGCGCGGACGTGTTCGAGGACTTGTTGCTGAGCATCATCGAAAGCAAGGCGCCGACAAAGAGGACACCAATGACAAGCGCCGCGACAAGCAGGCCTTTCTTCGAATTTGCAGAGGGCTCCGCCGCCGATCCGGCAGGTGAAATCATCGTCGCTGATGTCGCGCCGGTTACCGGCGGAACGTAAACCGGCGGTGGCGGCACGGGCTTGCCCTGCTTAACACCTTCGATCATCTCCACCAGGGCCTGCGCTGTCTGCGGACGGTCTTCTTTACGCTTGGCCATCATGTGGAGCAGCAGGCGGCGCGCGTTTTCGGAGAGATCAGGACGCAGCGCTTTTGGATCGGGCGGCGCCTCGAACTTGTGTTTGAACAGAAGGTTCATCACAGTCGCTGAGTTAAACGGCGGCTGCCCGGTGAAAACGCGGTAGAAGGTCACTCCCAGCGAGTAAATATCCGTGCGCGCGTCTGCCATTTCGCCGTCGGCCTGCTCGGGGCTCATGTACATCGGCGTGCCCAGGCAAGCGCCCGTGGCGGTCAACTGAGTGGTCGAGGTCGATTCCATCACCAGGCCGAAGTCGACGAGTCTCAGAATGTTGTCCGTGCCCAGCAGCATGTTCTCGGGCTTGATGTCGCGGTGAACCAGGCCTTTGGCGTGAGCGGCGGCGAGGCCTTTGGCCGCCTGCAGCAGGAGCGTAAGGCCTTCTTCTTCGGTAATCTTTTTCTTCTCATCGACGTATTTGCCGAGATGCGCGCCCTCGACCAGTTCCATGGCGATGAAGTACTGTCCGCGTTCTTCGCCCGCGTCGTAAACCTGGACAATGTTATCGTGCCGCAGTGCCGCGACCGTTCGGGCCTCACGCAGAAAGCGGGTGACGTATTCGGGATTGTTGGCGAACTCGGCAGGCAGAATTTTTAGCGCAACAGGCCGCTCCAGCGTGCCATGGACAGCCCGGTAGACAGCGCCCATTCCGCCTTGTCCAAGCTTGGAGACGATTTTGAAGCTGCCAATCGTCTCTGGGATCGTCGTCGCGTCCATGGTTTTCCTAGCGCTGTGTTAAAGCGGCGTCAGCCACGCCGCAGACGATTATAGAGTTCGCCTGCGGCAGTGCAATCGGCCATCGCATAAAAGAAAGACGATTCAGTTGCACTTCTATTGAAAGTAAATGGGCATAGGCAACCTTGCCGGAAAATGTGAAGAAACGCGCCAGTTGTCGTGCTCTCCCTCGTTCGCAAGTGCTTTAAAGAATCTTGTCTTGGCTTGCAGAAATCTCCACGAGGACGTGAAAAACGCGGACCGACAAGGATAGTTGCGAGCGATGTGCCTCAAAAAAACAAACCCGCCGTGAGGCGGGTTTGTGCTGCTTGCTGCTGAGCTTGTTGTGCGATTACTTCTTCTTGCTGAAGAGCACCTTTTCCGGAACGATATCCTTCGAGATGCCGTCGGCTTCCCAGGACAGCTTGATGCCCGCACCGCCGCCATTTTCGAAGAACTCGACCTTGATGTCGTGGTCGCCGGCCTTGAGCTCGACCTCGCCTTCCTTCTCTTCCATCGCGTGCAGGCCGCCGTTGTCGACCACCTGCTTGCCGTCGATGAACACGCGCGAGCCGTCGTCGCTCTCGGTGTAGAACTTGTACTTGCCGTCCTTCGGAACCTTGATCACGCCCGTCCAGCGGATGTAGAACTGATCGACCAGGTCCGTGCCGTTGAAACCTTCTTCGGTGCTGTCGAAGTTGATGGTCTTGTCGACCTTCGTCACGGTCGGCTTCTTGTCAGCCGCGATCGTCGGATAATCGCTGAGTTCTTCACCGATGTTGAAGTACTCGCCGATCAGGCCGGGCTGCAGCTCCTGCGCAGCGACGCGGCCGGCGATCATCGCGCAGAACAGGAACACAACTGCCATAAGGTGCTTCATTGCTTTTCTTCCCCTCTTCTTTCAGTCTTGCCTTTAGGCCGGACGCATGCGATCCGCACGGACCACTGGTTGCGTACATTGGCTGGCAGGCATTTCAAATTCGTTTAGTCCAGACGCTGTTTTTCACATTCCCTTCAAATGCACATACCACGTTAAAAAGCCGCTGCTGCACAGCGGCTCATTACGTTACAGTTTCTGACTGGGTTCGTTGAAGAAATCACCGCTTGCTGGCGTTCTTCAGAGCTTCCTCGGCCATGGCGCGGAAACGCGTGGCCCTGTATCTGGTGTCAGTGGTTAGCTTTGTATACATGTAAATGCCGCGGTGAATGTCGCCGCCGCGATCCTTGAGCTTGCTGAGCTTCACCAGGCAGTCGCCGGCGCGCAGGATCGCCTGTGCTTCGCTGTCCACGTCGCCGCGGTACTGTTCCTGCACACGCATGAACGAGAGCAGCGCATCCATCAGACGTTTTTCGAGCGCTTCGCCGGTGGGCTTCTGAGTTTCGATTTCGCCCAGCGTTGCTTCGCCGATGACCAGGTGGGCGGCGCCGGCCACGTTCGTGGGCGCTCCCGCGCTGAGCGCGCGCTGAGCCAGATCGCGGCCCTTGGCCAGGTTGTTCTCGGCAATTGCGCAGCGGGCCTGGCCCATCAGTGCCATGCCTTTGGTTCCCGGAACATTGCTGCCGGCCGCGGCCTGATTAAACTTTTCTTCAGCCGGCTTGGTCTTCCCCTGAGCCAGCAGCATCTGTCCTTCGTAGTAATCACCCAGTGCCTTCTGTTCGGCGCCGAGCGTGCGCAGCTGTGCCAGGAGCGCGGGGACCTTGGCGAAATCCTTGGTCTGGATCGCCGCATCGACAAGGCTGCCGACAGCGAGCGGAACGTAATACGAGGTCTTGAATTCGTTCATCAGCTTTTCGAAGATCGGCACGGCGTCGGCGGGCTTGCCTGAGCGGTACAGGCTTTCGGCGTAGAAATAGAACAGCGCCGGGCGGACTTCAGCACGGATCTTGTTGAGTTCGTCGGGGTCGCTGATGATACTCGAGAAATTGCGCACGGCTTCGGCGTAGTGGCGGCCTTCGTAGTTGGCGACGCCCGAGCGGAATTCGGGATCGTTGACGTCCCATTCGATGCTTGCGACTTCGCTGCCCTTCATGTTGAGCTGGTTCACCGCCTGCGTGCGCGCGTCTTTGATTTCCAGATGAATCTCTTCAATATCCGCTTTCTTGACGCGGCCGACACGGACTTCATTGCCCTTGAAGAGAGTTACCTTGTCATCGGCGCAGAAGGCGAGGCTGGCAAACAGGCCGGCGCAGAGTGCGAATGCGAAGCGGACGTGTTGAATGCGGCACGAAAAAGCGACCATTGATGTCCTCCCCACGAACAGAGCAGTCAGTACCGGAACCTGCGGCTGACACGCACGCCTCAGCCAGTTTTCCGGACCGGACCGAAGAGTCTAGCCAGTGTCACAGCGGGCCGCAAGGTGTGTCTTAAAATGCTGAAACCCGACAGCTCCACACAGGCTTAACGTCGGACAGCGTCAAATCCTGCACAAAATGTGGACTTGCAGCCGAGATTGCCTGCAAATTTTTGCACACGTGCGCGCAGCCGGTGTAAGTGCCTATGATAAAACGTTTCATCAGGCGGGGGAAAAGCATGGTCAAGAATCCTATAACCCTTTTGTTTGCTGCTGTTTATCTATGCTTTCCAGCCTTGGCAGGCACGTTCTTTCCGCCCCCGCCGGTCAAACCTGGAGAGAACAATGGCGAGAATATACAGCGAACGATGACTCTGCTGGCCACCAGCACGCCCGAGAAACGCAATAAGGTTCGCATCCTCTTTTATGGGCAGTCAATTACCAACCAGGAATGGACGAAGTTCGTTTCCGAAGATCTGCGCAAGCGCTTCCCCAACGCGGATCTGGAAATTGAGAACAAATCGCTTGGCGGCTTCGCCTCGCAGATACTCGTCCGCATCGCAGAACACGATGTCTATCCGTTCTATCCTGACCTCGTGATCTTCCACGTCTATGGCGCCAACAACACGTACGAAGAAATCATTGCCAACATCCGCAAGCGTACGACGGCTGAAGTTGTGATGCAGCGTGATCACGTGACGCAGTGGCCGCCGGAAAAACCGGATCAGAAAAAGGATGGCGGCATGTGGTGGGATCACATGATGAACAATGTCTTTCTCCCCGATTACGCCAAAAAGTACGGCTGCGGCCTGGTCGATATCCGTGGTCAGTGGCTTGAATACCTCAAGACCAACTCGCTCGAACCCAAGGCGCTGCTCTCGGACAATGTTCATCTCAACGAGCACGGCAATTATCTGCTGGGCGAACTGGTCAAGCGGTACCTCGTGTACAAGCCCGAGCTTCCCGCGGATTCGTGGAAGGAATTGGTCAAGACGTATGAAGTCGGCAAAGATGTTCAGTGGAAAGACGGCAAGCTGCAGCTCGAGTTCGACGGCAACCGCGTCGACATGATTGCAGATAAAGGAGAGGGCACGGCTGACGTGAGGATCGATGGCAAGAAGCCTTCGGAATTTCCCGAGCTCTATGTCATCACGCGGCCAAGCAACTCACAGACCGGTTTCTGGCCTGCAATTCTGCGCGTCTCGTGGGAAAAGCCGCTGCAGCTTGAAGACTGGACGCTGAAGATCATCGAGACCAATCCTGAAGCGACGAAGTTCTCGTTTGAACTGTCCGGATCAAAGACCGGCCCCGACGGCAGCGGCACCAACGAAACGAAATTCGTGTCGAAGTCCGGCCGCGCGATCATCGAACCGGGGGACTGGTGGGTGAAGAACGCGTATCAGATCACCAAGAAGCCGCTGACGAACGGCTTTCAGATCAAGTGGTCGGTTAAGCCGATGTTCGTCGACACGTACCAGGCGCCAAAGGTCGAAGATCCGTCCCGCGAAGTGGTCACGACGCTCGCGCAAGGGCTTTCGAATGGCAAGCACACGCTGGAACTCAGCGGCAAGGCGCCAATCAAAGCCATTCGCGTTTATCGTCCGCCGTACAAGTGATCGCCGCGACGCGCTAAAAATATCGTCTGCTGCAAGAAGGTACGCCCAGCAACGCCAGGCTGCACGCGTGCAGCATTTCTCATTTCGTTTTTTTAAGCGAATTCAGCAGCAGAAGCTTTGCATTCACTCACATTTGCGGTTATCTAAACGCTTTCATTCAGCACAGTAACTACGTACCCTAACGCGAGGACCGTCTCATGCGAGCGTCTTTATCGATACTCCTATGTCTGTTTGTCATCTCATCGGCGAGCGCGTCGACTACACGCTTCTGGTCCGGTGCGGGAGGAAACGGCAACTGGTCAACTAGCGCCAACTGGGTTGGCAATGTTGGGCCGTCGAATGGCGATGCAGTCATGTTCGACTCCAGCGCCACGGGCAACCGGCTCAACGGTAATCAAGACATTCCCGGGCTGTCTCTGGCCAGTCTCGAGTTCGCTTCGGATCTTCCCGGTGCGGTCACGATCAACCTCTCGCAGGGTTTGACCGTGGGCTCGACCGGTACCCTGAACAACTCCAACCACGCCATCACACTGAACGGCTCCATGAGCGTCGGGGCACCAACGACCATCACGAACGACGGCACCGCGACCTTCACCGTGGGCGCGAACATCAATCTTGGCGCGAGCACTCTCACGTTGTCAGGCACGGGGAATATCTCGTTGACTGGCATACTCAGCGGCGGAGGCGGCGTGGTGAAGAATGGAAATGGCAAAGCCTCGCTTTCCGGTGCGAACACCTTCAGCGGCAGCCTGAACATCGACGGCGGAACGCTTGCAGCGCAGAGCAATGACGCCCTGGGCGACGTCATCGCAACGACCTTTGTGAGCGCTGGTGCCACGCTGGAGTTGATGGGCAACATCTCGATCGGTGCCGAACCGCTGAATCTCAACGGCAACGGCGGTGGAGCGGGCGCGCTGGTCAACGTCAGCGGAAACAACACATTTGGCGGCCCCATTACGCTCGCGGCAAATACGCTCATCGGAGTGAACAGCGCATCCACGCTGACGCTCGGCGGAACGATCAACGGAGCCTTCGACCTGACGATCAACAATCCAGGCACGCTGACGCTGGGCGGCTCGATCGGCGGCGGCAGCTCGCTGAAGTCCTTTACGATGAACGGAACCGGTACAACGACGCTGAGCGGTGGAGGCATAACGACCAGCGCTGTCGGCGGCCAGACGTTCTCCGGGCGGGTGGTGCTTGGATCCAATATGCAGCTGAACGCCACTTCCGGTGACATCAACTTTGGCGACACGGTAGATGGCGGATTCGACCTTGTATGCAACACGACTGGCAACACACACTACAACGGCATCGTGGGCGGGTCCACGCGGCCGACGAAAGTTCAGTCTGATGCCGGCGGCGAAACGCGCATCAACGGCGGTGAGATCAAAACCAACGGTCCGCTTACCCTCAACGATAACGTGGTGCTCAATGCTAATACGTTGCTGGACTCGGGTGTCGGCGACATGGACGTGCTCGGCAGCGTTGTGAATAACGGCTTTGCGCTGACGATTTCAAATTCCGGCAGCGATGCGGAGTTCAATGGCGTCATCAGCGGCGCGGGACTGCTGACGATGAACGGCTCCGGAACACTGACGCTCACCAACAACAACAGTTATGGCGGCGTCACCAATGTGAACTCCGGCACCGTCGTCGTTATCAATAGTTTCGGGCTTGGAGCGACGGGTTCGGGCACAATTGTCAATTTTGGTGCCGCACTCGAACTGCAGTTCAACGTCACCATTTCCGAACCGCTGTCGATCAATGGCAGCGGCGTAGGCAACACTGGCGCGCTGCGCTCCACGACAGCAAACACGCAAACGGTCAGCGGGCCGATCACGCTGGCCGGTCCGGCCATGATCACTGTGGACTCGTTGGGCATGACCATCGACGGCCTGATCGACGGTCCGCCCGGCCATTCGCTGACCAAGGACGGTTCTGGCCCGCTCACCATCGGCGGCCCGGGATCAAACACTTTCACCGGGCAGACGATCGTCAAAACCGGCGAGCTCTCCCTCACCAAATCCTTTGGCGCGATCGCCATTCCCGGCAATCTCACCATTGGCGACGGCTTTAGCGGCCAGTCGGTGCGGCTGCTGGACAATGAACAGATCGCCAACACAAGCGCGGTCGTGATTGAGTTTGGCGCGCAGCTGCAGACGCTTGATCACGACGAAACGGTGGGCTCGCTGGCCGGCAGCGGCACACTTGATTTCGGCGCGGGCGGCGTTTCGACGTTCACCTGCGGCAACAGCACCAACACCGAGTTTTCCGGAGACCTGCTCGGACCGGGCGGGGTGCTGGTGAAAGTTGGAACCGGTGAACTGCTGCTCAGTGGCGTTAGCACGTTCAGCGGAGATATCGACGTTACTGCCGGCGCTCTGCGCGTTGGGAACAACAGCGCGCTTGGCGACACAAATGGCGAGGTATTTGTCTCGCCCGGCGCGACGCTGGCAATGGGTAGCGTCAGCAACGCCGAAAACATCTCGCTCAACGGCGCTACGCTGATGAGCGTAGGGGGCAACGCGTTCCTGTCTGGCGATATCACACTCTCTGGCGGCGTCACTTTTGTCGCAGGGAACAACGATGACTTGCTTTATTTTGATGGCGAAATCAGCGGAACGGGCGGCTTGACGATTACCGGAGGCAACGGGCACGTCAAATTCGCTGGCACGGTATCCAATATCTACTCGGGAACGACGACCGTCAATGCGTCGATTCTGGAACTGGATAAAGATCCCGGCTATGACGCCATCCCTGACGATCTGGTCATCGGCGACGGAAACGGCAGCGGCAACGTCAAGCTGTTCTTCCATGATCAGATTTTCGACGGCGCGCTGGTCACGATCAACGCGAGTGCCAAACTGGACCTTAATGATTACAACGAGGAGTTCGGCAATTTGAGCGGCGCAGGCACCCTTACGCTCGGAGATGCTGCTGCCAACGCGCTATCCATCGGTGACGCCACGAACACCATTTTCACCGGTGTGATCAGCGGAACTGAAGCGGCCGATTCGTTAGTAAAGCAGGGCATCGGCAGCATTTCGCTGGTTGGCGCCAATACCTTCGCCTGCCCGCTGTATGTCACCGACGGCATCGTCATCGCGCGCAACGGTTCGGCGCTGGGCACGACCGCGTCCGGCACGGTGGTGACAGATGGCGCCACGCTCGAAATTGATGGTGGAATCAATGTCGGTGCCGAGCCGCTGCTCCTGCACGGCCAGGGTTACCTGGGAACTGGCGCGCTGCGCGGCGGCATGGGCATCAATTTCTACGCTGGAGCGATCACGCTCGCGACCAACGTGCTGATCGGTGAGAACACCACTGGCGCGCTGCATATTACCGGCGTCATTGGTGGGCCTTTCGATGTGGGAATCATCGCCGGCGCCGGCACGGTGGGCTTCCGTGGAGCGAACAGCTACACGGGAACGACGATGGTCAATACCGGCATCTTTGAAGCCGCGCACGCTCAGGCGCTGGGCGGCACGACGAACGGCACGGTCGTTGTGGGCGGTGCAACGCTGCAGATTTCCGGCGGCATCAACATTGGTGAAAACCTGCAGATCAATGGTTCGGGCACGACCGGCGGAATCGGGGCAATTCGCAATATCTCGGGATTTAATACATTGAGCGGCACGGTGGCACTGAGTTCCAGCAGCACCATCAACGTGGCAGTCGATGGAGAATCACTGGTTCTCTCCGGCGTCGTCAGCGGCGCTCAGACTTCCGATCTCACCAAGACCGGCCCGGGTACGCTGAAACTCACCGCTGCCAACACCTACGCGGGCAAGACGACTGCTTCCGCCGGCGTGCTGAAGATCGCAAATTCGACGGGCTCGGCAACGGGCACGGGCGCGGTGAACGTCAATGCGAATGCGATTCTCGCCGGCTTTGGCACCGTCAGCGGCGCCGTTACGATGGACGCCAGCTCGATTCTTTCGCCCGACGGTGATGGCGCCACGGTTCCAATCGCCACGCTGACGACTGGTGCTCTCTCGCTCGATCCGCAGACCCTTCTCACCTTCGACTTCGGCGTGCCGGGAACGAGCGACCTGGTGGCGGTAAACGGCAACCTGACACTGAACGGACAGCTGCACGGCATGGATGCCGGCGGCTTTGCAGCGGGCATTCACACGCTCTTTACCTACACGGGCGCGATCACTGAAAACCCGGTCACAGTCGTCGCGCTGCCGGGCGGCTCAAGCGGAATCGTCAAGACCATAGGCGCGACGGTCAAAATGCTTAACGGCGCAAGCATCGCGCCGGTTCTCAACAGCATTAGCGCGTCGACCACGAACACCCTGACCGACAGTGCAGTGACCTTCACGGCAGACGCCACTGATCCGAACAACCTGCCGCTCAGCTACATCTGGGACTTCGGCGATGCGACGGCGCTCGGCTTCACCAACCCCATCTCTCACGCTTACGCATCAGAAGGCACGTTCGTGCTGAACCTGATCGTCGACAATGGATTCCTCACGGCAAGCAACTCCATCAGCGTTTCCGTACTCGGGCCCAACTCCGGCGGCCAGGGCGTGCCCAACGTTTCTGAAGGCGCTCCGCCGGTCACCAATCCGCTGACTGGTATTACGACAAAGGTGATCAGCAGCAACGGTGGCGTGCTGATCCTGGAGATCAACCTGGACGGCCTTCTGACCCAGCGCGAGCGCGACGGCTTCTCCGTCAGTACCGATTTTGATGGCGTGGCGGGCAAGCTGGGATCGAAAACCGGCACGCGGCCGGTGCAGAAGTTCACCGATTCAGGCGTATTCGTTGCGAGCAGCACCGCAACCGAAATTGCGAACAACCGCGAAGCGGGCAAGGGCCGCAAGACGCTGGTGATCAGCGAATCGGAGGTCGGCAAGCCGGCGCGTTTCAAGAAAGCGCCCGTAAAGCGCACGATCGAGATCAAGTCGATCAGCGGCAAGTTCAACTTTGGCAAGTCCGCTGCCGCCACTCTGCCAAAGAATGACACGGTGACGCTGAAAGCCCGCATCGAACTGCCTGAAGGTCTTGACCTCAGCAAAGCCCAGCCGGTGCATGTGGGTATCGGAAACATCGTCGACAGCAGCGAAGTCGACGGCAAAGGCAAGCAGACCAGCGACAGCGCGCTTAAGCGTGTTAAGAAAGTGAAGGTCAAGATGCCCAAGCTCGAGAAGGGCAAGACTGAAACGGCGGCCGGGCAGATGGCCGATGTGGACATCACCCTCAGCCTCGCTGACATGTCCGCCAAGGGCTTCAACACCGAAGGTATTGCCCCGACGGTGCTGAGCAGCGAAGCGGGCGCCAAGAGCGTGAAACGCAAGATCCAGACGGCGCTGGTCATCGGCGGCGTCTCGTACGAGTCCACCTTCGAGGTCGACTTCAAGCTCTCCAAGAACAAGGAAGCCGGCACGATCCTCGGCAAGGGCGCGCGCTAATCCAGAGTTGTTGACGTGAAAAGCGGAGGCAGGCAGATGCCTCCGCTCTTTTGCCGCAATTTCCCGATTGAGTCGTCCCACAGTTAAGCGTAAGGTTGGCCTGTGGAGAACACGCTCATGCAGACTTCAAGCAGATTCCCGATCGGAGCTCTCGTGCTGGCAGCTGTGCTGCTGTCCGCAGTCGCTTCGCACGCCGAAGACTGGGAAGTGCGCATGTGGCGGCAGATGCAGAAGAAGGTCACGCTCGAACTGGTCGACACGCCGCTGAGCGAAGCGTGCGAGCTGCTCACGTCGATCACGGGAATGAACATCATCATCGCGCCCGCGGTGCGGCAGAACAATCCGAAGCTGAACGTGAAGCTCACCGAGATGGACGCCGGCACCGCGCTCAACTGGTTTACGCAGCTGACCGAAACGCACGCCACGATCGTCGATCAGGCCGTTTTCATCTCCGACAAGGCCTCGAAGAAAGTCGGCGAAGCAGAGAAAAAGGCGCTGATGGAACTCGGCGCGGAGAAGGGCATCGTTCTGGATCTGCCGCCCGAGGGCCAGGCCCTGACGGATCAGGACCGCGTGAATATCGCGCTGAAGATCATGGAAAAAGAGCAGATGAAGATTCAGGATTTCCCGGGCCCGACGGTGAGCATCGATCCGAGCGAGAACGGGGTGGGATTTAAATTCGGCAACTAATGAACAGCTTCAACACGGAGACACGGAGGCCACGGAGTTTCACGGAGTCTTATAAAATCAACTCCGTGTCCTCCGCGTTCTCCGTGCCTCCGTGTTGAGGTCGTGAAACAACTCCAGGAAACGGACATGCAGCGCATTCCCACTCTTGTCGGCGTCCGCGGTCATTTCAAAGGTGAATTCTTTGCATTGCAGTACGGCAAGGCGATCACTGTCGGCCGCAGCCGCGAAGCCGATTTCTCGCTTAAGCGCACCGAAAAGTACCGCTCGCAGACCGTTGAGGAACGGGAGAAGGACGATTCGGCGCAGACGGTCAGCGCCAAGCATTTTGAAATCACGATGTACAACCTGCGCTCGATCGAGATCAAGAACTTAAGCCCCAACGGCACCAGCGTGGACGGAAAGCCGATCCAGACGCTGCTGCTGGAAGACGTCAGCCAGCGCGCGCATTCCATCACGTTTGGCAGCGAAGAAGGCCTGAGCCTGGAAATGCGCATGCACGAGGGCTGACGCTCACTTTCGGCTGCGCGGATCGTTCAAGAAGGCACGCCGTGAATGTCGCACAGCGAAAACTTCTGAACTGGACGCTCTTCGCCATCGGCGGAGGCGGGCTGGTGACATTCGTCGTCCTGTGCCTCTCGTTTGGGCCGCCACCCACTGCAATCTGGCTGCTCTGGCCGCTCATTTCGCTGGGCATCTGCACGCTCTGCGGCTCGCAGCTTCTGCGCGACTACCGCCACGATCCAGTTCCCGGGCGAGGCCCCGCGCAGCTCTCGCTCACCGATCTGCTCGCAACAGCCTTTCTCATCGGAGTGCTGCTGGCTTTCGGGCAGAAGATAAAAGCGGGCGAACGGCTTGCGGACGCGCTCGTCTGCCTGCTGATTGGCGTTATTTTTCTTTCTGGATTGCTGCTTGCCTCGCGCCGCGGCATTGATCAGTGGCGGCGTTTTGTGTTTGCCGCCGGTTACGGGCTGCGCCTGTTCGGGGCGCTCGGCTGCGGCGCGCTGGTGAGCACGATTATTGCAATGCTGATCGCCGATGTGCCGCTGACGCGCGTGCTTCGGGACATCCTCTTTACCGACGAGCGCAGCAGCCGCGCACTGTTCTACATGCGCTACGCCCTCGTCGCGCTGCCTGCCGGGATGATTGCCTGTTACGTGGCTGACGTGAGCCAGGAAGGCAGCGACCTCGCGCGCGTACTCGACGGAAACCAAACATCAACGAAGTAAAGCCCTGCTGAACTATCCCGTGACCCTCTCCTGCGCTAATCTCGTTCACAGCAGGAGGCCGTTTTTTCATGAGCGACGAATTCGAAGCCGGCGACATCATCCGCGATGCCTGGCCTCAGCCCGGCGATGAAGCGCTTCTGCTCGGCAATGGCCGTCTGCTGGCGCGCCTGGACGCTTTCGGCTTTCCCGCTGGGGGCCTCTTTCATGCTGAATATTCGCGTGAAAACCCGCTCGTGAACGTTTCGTGGGAGGGCGAAGCGCCCGCGGTTCCGAAGCTGTTTACGCAGGAACTTCGCCTCGTCCATGGCTACTGCCACACCGAAATGGATTGGCCGAATCTCTCGGTCACCTTCGTCTGTTACGCGCATCCGGAGAAGCGCGAACTCTTTGCCTTTCATCTCAGCTACGAAGTTCAGGGCAAGGGCGCGATGCCGCCGCTGCTGCTCACGCCGGCCGCAAGCGCGCGCACGCTGCAGCTGGAGACTGAATTCTGGCGCGCCGAGATCAAGGACGGCGACAAGGCAGCTCTTCTGGGCCTCAATGTTTATTCCAGTGACGGCAGCGCTGAGCTGGCCAGGCAGGATGGCGGCGTTCGGGTGAGTTTCAAAGGGCGCGAAGGGCGGCATCTGCTCCTGATCGGTGCGGCGCCAAAACTAGAAGTCAATGCTGAAGGCCGGCGGGACGCCGGCGGTCCCAGCGCGAGCGACGATCTGCTAGCGCGGCTTGGATCCATCGATGATCCGGCGGATCTGCTGGAAGAGTCGATCGACGGCTGGCACCGGCGCTGGGGCGATGTCGAAATCGAGCTCCCCGACGATGCTGCACAGGCGCTATACGAGCGCTCGCAGTATCAGCTTCTCTCGTGCTGTTCAGGCGAGTTGCTGCCAGCGCCTGCCGAACTCGCGGCGCTTTATCCGGCGCTGTTGCGAGGCGGACACGTCGACATCGTGCGTGGCTGGGCGGAGCTTTGCGGCAATGCTCTTGCCACGCTGCCGCTGGATGCGATCGGCGCTGTCGCCTCTCTGGCGCGCGAAACGGCGCTGCATCTTCGCGATGAAAACTGGACGCTCGAGGTCGCAATCCCGCTGCTCAGCGCCGCCGTGCGCCGCATTGTTCCGTTCATCGAAAGCGGCAAAAGCGCCGCGCCGCTTGCGGAATTAAAGAGTGCTCAGCAGACGCTCCAGGCGGCTGCGGCGATGAACGTGGATCTTCTTCAGCACGGTATCGACGCCAACGCGCTGCGCACGCTCGCCGAACGCCGCGCGCTTTCGCCGGAAGTTGGCAGCGATCCCGCACAGCGGCTGCTGTCCGCCGCACACAGCCGGAACAGCGCCGCATTTCTCGAAGCGCTTGCGGCGTGCAACGCGGTGCATGCACACTTCTCGCTGGCCCAGCACGGCCTGTTCGTGCAGGCGATAAATGACGCGCTGGTAAGCGACAAGCTGATGCTGGTTGATGCAAACGCGAAGGTCGAGCTCGCATCGGCGTGTCCGGACTCCTGGAGCGACGTGCGTGTTGAAAACTTCCGCGTTGCGAGCGGCATCGCCATCAGCGGTGAACGCAAAAGCGGCCAGTGGAGCTGGCGCCAGGCGTAAGCACACTCCAGCGCTTCTGATCGAGCGCGAAGAAGCGTTGACAAACAGGCGTTTTCCGCTGTGATGGTGCCCCTCATGAACTCGCCGGCAAATGCTACAGCCGCTCCTGCAACAAGCGCGGCACCCAAGCGCAAGGAACGCGACCCATACGTCGACAGCCGCGTTGCGGCCGCGGTGCAGCTGCTGATTACGGTGCTGAATGTGCTGCCCGCCGGCGTGGCGCGCTGGTTCGGCCGCAGCGTGGGCCGCTTGATGTGGCGCGTCGACAAGCGCCACCGCAACAACGTTCTGCGCCACATGGAGATTGCCTTCCGCGACGGCAAAACACGCGCCGAAAGGGAAGAGCTCTGCCGGAAATTCTTCGAGCATCTCGGCTTGTCGGCCGTTGAATTCGCACGACTGGAAAAACTCAATCGCGAGAATGTGGACGAGCTCTGCGATTTGTCGGAGCTCAAAAAATTCGATGAGCTGCTGGCGCGCGGCAAGGGTCTGCTCTGCGTCCCGGCACACCACGGTAATTGGGAACTCTGCGGTTACGCCGTGGCGCTGAAGGGTTATCCGATCCAGTCTGTCGCACGGCCGCTGGACAATCCGCACCTGGACGCGCTGATCACATCGATTCGCGAGCGCGCTGGAAATACAATCATTCAGAAATGGAAGGTGCTCTGGAAGCTCAAGAAGCTGCTGGACCGCGGCGCAATCGTCACGATGTCGATCGATCAGAACGGCGGCACAGGCGGCGTGTTCGTGCCGTGCTTTGGCACGCTCGCGTCAACGATTTCTTCTCCGGCGGAGCTGCACCTGGTCACGGGTGTGCCGATCCTGATTGCGACGATGAACCGCAAGCCCGACGGCATCCATCACGTGCTGCGCGTCTGGGATGTCATTGAACACGCCAAGACGGGCGATCACGAGTCCGATGTTAGAGCCGTTACGGCACGCATCAACGCGGCGGTTGAGAAAGCAGTTCGCGAATATCCCGAACAATGGCTGTGGCTGCATAAGCGCTGGAAGACGCGCCCGCCCGGAGAAGCGGAGAGCAGTGACGGCTTGCCGCCCCGGCTTGCATCTTGAAGTGTTTTCAGCGCGGCAAGCGATATTTGTCTTTTGGCGAACCTGTTACAACTGGCGGGACAAAAACACACAGTAGCGCTCGAGTTCGCTGAGCGGCTGCGTAAAAAAGAAACTCGATGCAGAAGCTCAGTTCGCTATCACAGCGTGGTTCAGCAGAATAATGTGATGATTTTCAAGCCATGACGTGAGTTATAGCCATGCCGCGGCCTTTTGGCAGCACGGTTGCGAATGATAACTCTGTTGCCGCCGCTATTTGGAAAGAGCCGGATGTGTGCGTGCAATTTTTTGGAACGTGTGTTGACAGCTTAGGGAAAGGGTGTAATTAGATTCAAGACTGGCCCGAAAATCCGCCCCCTTGAAAAATCCGAGCCGCTGCGATTCGTCGCCGCTGTTTTACCCGCGAGGCTCGCAGAGGGGAAAGTCGTTCAGAGCGTTGATTCTCGGAAAGCACTCCTGCCAGTCGAAGTTGATGGACTGAAAGAATGCGCTGACTTTGAATCGCGCTCGAATGATTGGTCCCCACTTTTTGCTGTTTTAGACGCTTGCAGGTGGACGACACCTGAAAGCAGCGGACGCGGAATAAAACCCGGCTCCGCACGTGCCAGCCCTGGAACGATGCCTGTGTCTCAAAGCCCGAGCTTTCCGATGCGGGCGCGCTCTGGGGTTTCCACAAAGCCAACAACCGAATACCTGCAGGCCGGACGCCGCCGCAAGCAAGGCGGGCCGCCTGCACTGCAACAGGGCCGGCGGCTTCAGCCGGTTCGCCCGCGGCCTTACTGGTGAGACATTTGCCAGAGAGAAAGCGGTCCAGAACAGCAGCAAAGGATGTGTTTTATGGCGTCGTGTTACAAATGCGGCAAAACGATCACCCAGGGCGTGGATTCTCCCATGCCCGCGGAGGCGGCTTGTGAGCAGTGTTCGTCGTGGCTGCACAGTTGTGCCAACTGTGCGTTCTACGATGAGTACAGCTATACCAAGTGCCGCGAGCCGAAGGCGGATTTCGTGCATGACCGCCTGGGTAAGAACGTCTGTGCGTTCTTCAAGCTCAAGCAGGGTCCCCGTCAGGAAGAGAAGAAGAAGCTTTCGCCGCGAGGCGAGCAGAAGGAGCGCGAAGGCCGCGCAAGGGAGAACCTCGCCCGCCTCTTCCGCAGCTGATTCGTTTTCTTGACGCATCCCGCCAGCAGATCGCTTTTCCGCAGATTCCAAAAAATTCTTCAGCCCGGTTTCCAATCACCGGGCTGACCCGCTTTTCACTATTTCCGAGTCATCTTTAAATTTTTTTTCGCGGCTCCTAACTGCCTTTGCGTCTAGGATTTTTGCGAAAGATTAGTCATATCTGAGTGCACCTCGTTTTTGTGGAAGCTGAAAATCCGTGATATGTTGTCTTCACGTGGATTTTTAAAAACGAGTCTGAAGGGAACGTTGCCGTTCGACGTACTGCTTATGTTCCACTCACGCGGTCGAAGAGGTCCGGATGAGTACGCGGCATGAATGAAGATCTGGAGCGATCACTGATCGCCCGCTTCCAGAAGGGCGATGAAAGCGCCTATGCTGAGCTGTTCGACGCTCACCATCGCCGCATCACGCACCTCGGTCTGCAGATCCTGCGCAACGAAGAGTCGGCTCTGGACGCCGCGCAAGAGGTCTTCATGCGCGCGTTCCAGGAACTGGCCGAATGGCGCGGCGAAGCGCGTTTCAGCACGTGGCTCTACCGCACTGCCCTCAACGTCTGCTTTGAACGCATCCGCGCCGAGGAAAAACAGCGCAAGATCCGCGATGCGATGCCCGAGCGCGACCTGGCCGATTCGCCTGAAGTTCACGCCGTCGGCAGCGAGATCGGCGCAGCTATCGACAATGCCGTCAAGCAGCTGCCGCCGCGGCAGCGCGCTATTTTCGCGCTCAAGCAATACGAGGAAATGCGCTTCTCTGAAATAGCCACGCTGCTGGACATTACGGAAGGCGGCGCCAAAGCCAGTTATCACAAAGCCCTGCTGGCGCTGCGTGAAAGGCTCAAAAATATTGCGCCGGAAGGCGTGAAAGTCGATCCGGATGCCGAAATCAGCGCCGAATCAGAAGCCCTCGTGAATGATGCAAACTAATTTGTTGTAACGGTTTAAGAAGCTGCTTAGGGCTTGTTTAGCCGTCGCTGCATACTGCAATAATAAGCTGATTCGGAAGTAATCTTCGCATAACGCGGTGTCACAAATTGTTGGGTAAGTACGGGTGG
Source organism: Planctomycetota bacterium (assembly GCA_035628505.1). Classification (GTDB taxonomy): domain Bacteria; phylum Planctomycetota; class SZUA-567; order H5-PLA8; family H5-PLA8; genus DASPJR01. Next base: position 94,280 of record DASPJR010000042.1, read on the forward strand.
GAAGAGCAGGCGGTGGCGATGGAAAAGCTCGAGACGATTGAACTGCTGAGCGCTTATGTGTGCGGGGACATCTCCGCCGACGAGCGCGCTGCCGTCGAAGCGCTACTCGCCGCCGAGCCTCGTGCCCGCGAACTCGAAAGCGAATTGCGCAAACTGCTGGTGACGCTGAAAGCTGGCGAGAAGCCGCTGAAAGCTGCGCTTCTGGCGGCGCTGCGCGAGCGCATCAAGAGCGGCACCGCCGAATGGGCGCGCACGCAGAACCTGGCCGCGCTGCTGTCGGCGAGTCTCTCTGACGATCTGGCCGGACGCGAACGCGAGCAGCTCAAGCAGCATCTGGCGCAAAGCTCGAAGGCCGCTGCCGAACTGCAGTCGCTGCGCGCGCTCTCATCGGCGCTCAAAGCAGGCGAGCTTCCGGTGTCGGCGGCGATGTCTCAGAAATTGATGGAACGCCTGAACGCGAAACTTCCCGCATCGGCGAAGGTCGGCAGGGTGCTCCGCGAACCCGTCGGCGCAGCGGCTCAAGCGACTGCCCCGGCCGGTGCGACTCGCGAAACGCCGCCCGCCGAAAACGTCCGCACCGCGCCGGCAAAGAGCGGCGCTGCAATCAGCGGCGAGCGGCCCAGCTTGCGCGTGTATGCCGCGCCCGAGAATCACTGGCCGGCGCGCCTGGCATGGGGCGGCGCGGCGATCGCAGCGATGGTAGCACTCGCATTTGGCGTGGCGCACCTCAACCAGCCGCAGAAGACCGGCACTGAAATTGTCCAGAACGCCGACACCACTCCGCCTGTGACTGAAAACAAGAATGTCGCGCAGGAGACTCCGGCGCCGAAGCAGAACACGGAAGTGGCCATCAAGCCGAAGTCCGTTGATATTCCGGCGCCTGCCGTGGCCGAACAGAAAACGCCTGCACCTGTCGCTCCGCAGCCCGCTGTCGCGCACGAGACGCGCAAGACGCCGGCAGCTGTCGAACAGCCTGCTCCTGAAATCGTGAAAGCGCCCGCTCCGGAAGTTGTGCAGAACCAGCCCGCTGCTGAGCGCAACGCAGTTGCCGGTCAGAACGTGCGCCAGACGCAGAAATTCCCGCGCGCACACGAGCCGATTGCCGGAAATGTCGAGATCCCCATCGCGCCGATTCCGAATACGTCGGTCGCCGTCGCGCCTGAAAAGACTCAGACCACGCCTGAAAAGACTCAAACCGCGCCTGAAAAGACGGCCACGCTTCCAGAGATTACCACAGGCACGCGCCCCGAGGTGGCTGATAACACACCGCGGACCAGCGGCAGCTCGGGCGGAATCGGCTTCACCGCGGCGATGGCGCAGCAGCAGAAGATCGCCAGCAACGACCGTCCCGCGAACACGCCGCGCACCAACGCCGCCTCGGCCGCAACGCCGGTTGAAGGCGCGGCGGTAGTGGTCGCGACGAAAGACGGACTGGCAGAAGCGAACACAGTGATTCTCAAAGCCGGCGAAAAGATCGCCAGCGGCAGCACGATCAGCACCCACGACAGCCGCCTCTCGCTGCTTCTTCCAGGCGACGGCCGCCTTTGGATTAACAGCAAGTCGATCCTGACGCTCTCACTGAACGGCCGCAACACGTCTATTACGCTCAAGGCCGGCGAGATTTCATATCTGGCGCCCAACGGCGGAACGCTGACGCTGACGGCTGGAAACGCCGTCGTGCGCGAAGCGCGCAGCGTGGACGTGAAGATCGAGAATAACAATCAGATGAGCGTCTGTGTGCTCGCCGACAAGGCGACGCTGACCGTCAACAGGAAGAACACGCTTCTGTTGAGCGGCGCCAAAGGAATCGCGGCGCTGAACGGCTCAGAAGCCGCGCAGAAGAGCCAGTTCACCGGGCAGCCCGACAGCTGGCGCAACGATCTGGACGCGTCGCTCGCCAACGACCAGGAGAACGCCGCTCCCAAGAGTGCCCCGCGCGGCAAGAAAAAATGATGCATAATGCATGATGCGTAAACAGCATCGGTGGTGCGAACTTCAGTTCGCACGTCACACTCGCGAACTAAAGCTCGCGCCACATTCAGAACTCGACTTCATCCGGAACGAAACTGCCGCATCGATGCTTTTTAAGCATCATGCATCATCACCATTCATTATTTTTTCGACATCAGAACCGGCTCCGTTAAACTGTTCCGCGGCCATTTGTGAAGAAGCACCCAGAGGAAACCCATGCCATCGCCACGTGTTCTGATTCTTCGCGCCGCGGGAACCAACTGCGACGCTGAAACCGCCTTTGCGTTTGAGAAAGCCGGCGCGCAGACAAACCTCGTTCACGTCCGCGCGCTCTGCCAGTCGCCGCGCCTGCTGCAGGAGCACGCCATTCTCGCGCTGCCCGGCGGCTTCAGCTACGGCGACGATCTGGGCTCCGGCACCGTGCTGGCCAACGAGCTGGTGCAGAGTCTCTCCGAGCCGCTGCGGCGTTTCATCGATCGCGGCGGGCTTGTGCTGGGCATCTGCAATGGTTTTCAGATTCTCGTGAAGACCGGGTTGCTTCCGGGACCTTCTTACGCGCCGAAAAAGAAAGACGAAGTGCCGGGCGCGACGCTGACGTTCAACGATTCGCAGCGCTTTGAAGACCGCTGGGTGTACTTGCGCGTCGAACACAGCCAGTCGCCCTTCCTGGAAGGCGAGACCGGCAAGATCGTGACGTTCCCAGTCGCGCACGGCGAAGGCAAATTCATGGCGCGCGACACGAAGACGCTCGCAAAGATCGAGGAAGGCAAGCAGGTGGCATTCCGCTATGTCACCGCCAACGGCTCAATCGCCGCTTATCCTGAAAATCCGAACGGAGCGCAGAACGCGATCGCCGGCATCACCGACGAGACCGGCCGCGTGCTGGGCCTGATGCCGCATCCCGAGCGCCACGTGCTGCCCTGGCAGCACCCGCGCTGGACGCGCGAAGGGCTGAAGACTGACGGCGAAGGACTGTTCCTGTTCAAGAACGCGGTAAAGCACGCGAAGGCGTGAAATCCGAAATTCGAATTTCGAAGCACGAAACAAATTCGAATGAACAAATGTAAAATGTTCAAAACGGTCGCGCTGTTTCGATCATTTGATATTTAAATTTGAAGAATCGTTTCGGATTTCGAATTTCGGAATTCGTGCTTCGGAGCCCTATGCCTCTCTACCTCGTCGCCTCTCCGATCGGCAATCTCGGCGACACCTCGCGGCGCGCCATCGAGGTTCTCACGCGCGCGACGATTATCGCGGCGGAAGACACCCGCTCGGCGCGGCGGCTTTTAAGCGCGTACAACATCCAAACCGATGGCAAGCAGATCGTCGTCTACGAAGACCACAACGAAGTGGGCATGGCCCCGCGGCTGGCCGAAGACCTCAAGCGCGGCGTTGACGTCGCTGTGCTTAGCGAAGGCGGCACGCCGCTGGTCAGCGATCCCGGATTCCGTCTCGTGCGGGCGGCGATTGAAGCCGGCGCACCGGTGATTCCCATTCCTGGCCCGTGCGCCGCGATTGCGGCTCTGGCCGGCAGCGGCCTGGCTGTGCACGGATTTATCTTCCGCGGCTTTCTCCCGAAGAAGCCGGGCGCCAGACGCCGCATTCTCGAGTCCCTCAAAGAGCGCGAAGAGACGCTGATCTTTTACGAATCGCCGCAGCGCGTGCCGAAAATTTTTCCGGAGCTCCTCGAGATCTTCGGCGCGAATCGCCGCGCGTGCCTGGCGCGCGAGCTGACCAAAATTCACGAAACGTTTCTGCGCGGAACGCTCGCGGAAATCGCCGATAAAGTTGCGCAACATCCGCTGAAAGGCGAGTGCACGCTGCTGATCGAAGGTCTCACGCGCGAGGCGGCGGAGGCTGAAGCCGACGAAACGGAGTAACTAATTCAACACGGAGGTCGCGGAGAAGACTTTGGATGACGTTGCGGTGAGCGTATTAAATCCGTGAAGACGACCGCCAGGCTACTGTTGAGCTTTGATGAAGTGGGTGGCACAGCCCAACGGGCTGTGTCGCGTCAGCGACAAGAAGCCACACCTGAAACGTTGCGGTCATTCGTTTAACGATATCGTAAAAAGTGCTCCGGCCAATGCTCATTCAAAGTGCAAAGATCACTCTACTGCAACGCTGAAGCTGAGGCTTCTTGTTGCTTCGCAACCCAGCCCGTTGGGCTGGACCACCCCCCGCGAATGAGCTAGGAGCTAATCGCGGCTTTTCCCCCACTCCGCGCGCGTGCGCTTGTACAGCGCGTCTTCGCGACTGAGGCCCTTACGTTCGGCCGGGGTTTTCTGGCGCCGCTTCATGGATGGTAAGAGGCTCAAGCCCCGTACCAGTCACAGGATTAAAGAAGGCTAAAATATAGCAAAAACTAAGCAAAAAAAAGCGGCCTGATGCGTCATCTAGTAAGACGGGGAGGGTGCACGTGTGCAAAAGTTTTCAGGATATCCGTGATCAAGAATTCTGTGAACACTCGCATTCCGCCATGGCGGAAAATTGCGCACGTGTGCCTTGGTGGACAGATTTAGCTTGTTGGTCACAGCTGCACGTATGTGCAAAAGATTTCGCATCTAACTTACTCTTCAATCGATGGGGAAAGAAAAATCAAACGGGTGATCGCGCATGACCGACACGAACGCCGCTGGTTTCAGATTCATCTCTCGATGGCGGTGGTGATGATATTTGTGGGCGTAAAGCCGCAAAAGCCCGCGAAGGGGGCGGCAGCATAGTAGCCCATGGCGGGTAGCCATGGGAAATGAGGTTCGATTTAGAATGCAAAGCCCAGGAACGGGGCGAAAGATGTGAGGTGTGGACGCCGTGAAATCTGTCGCCCCATTCTGGGGCTTCGAAAATTTTAATGTCGCGTGTTCCCAGGGCTACCCGCCCTGGGCTACTATGCTGTTGCCCTCTTCGAGGGCAAGGAACGGCACGAACAGAAAACGGCAAAAGAGCGGGCGCGGGACGCCCGCGCTCCATAAACGGATTACGCGCATGGCCAAGACGAAACGCCGCTGGTTTCAGATTCATCTCTCGACGGCGGTGGTGATGATGTTTGTGGCGGGGGCGTTGTGTTGGGCCAATTTCGGCTCTGTGTACCAGCAACCTACCGGATATGGTTTTCCGATGATGCATTACGTAATCGCATCCCGAGGACGAATGTATGAACCCTACTATGAGGTCAACATTCTTGCTAGCCTGTTCAATATTGGCTTCTTTATTGGCGTACTTGTGATTACTGCGAACTTGTGCGAACGGTGGATTCTTCATCGCGAGAATCGGTCATGACTACTCAACGCCGCTGGTTTCAGATCCATCTCTCGACGGCGGTGGTGATGATGTTCGTGGCGGGCGGATTTTTTTCCTTAAATTTTTACGGTTGGAGAAAGCCGTTCATTTCTACGCCTGATACGGAATGGGCGTTTGATGATTACGTCCGTCATGCCAGCGCGAGGTATGAGTACCACGGTTTCCCTTTCTGTTTTCGAACCAAGTTGTCAGGGAAGAGCAACGAGGGCCGTGTTTTAAACGGGGAGGAGTGGTATCTCAGTGGCATAGCACCAAATGTAATGATCGCTGTGCTTGTAGTTTTCATCGCGGCCTCGGCTCTTGAGGCAAAGCATCACAAACGAGAATGGGATGACGACATTTGAAAAAATACCTCTGCGTCTCCACGCCTCCGCGGTTATAATGAGCGCCGTTCGCGAGTCCTTGCGATCCCTCCACGTGGCGGGAGACCGGGGATGAGCCCAACACTGCAGAAAGAAGTTTCCTGCCATGCCTCTGGCAAAATACCCACTTCCCATGTCATTAGACGAAGCCCGAAAAAACTTCGGGTGGACTGAATTTGATGTCATCCTCGTTTCGGGCGATGCCTACATCGATCACCCCGCGTTCGGCGCAGGCATCATCGGGCGCTGGCTCGAGCATCTCGGTCTGCGCGTTGGAATCATCGCTCAGCCAGACTGGAAGAGCACCGAGGATTTTAAAAAGCTCGGCAAGCCCAAACTCTTTTTCGGCGTCACGGCCGGCAATCTCGATTCGCAGCTCTCGCGCCTGACCGTAATGCGCCGCCCGCGCCGCGAAGATCATTACACGCCCGGCGGCGTGATCGGCAAGCGCCCCGACATGGCCACGGTCGTGTACTGCCAGCGCCTGCGCGAAGCGTTCAAGCAGGATTGTCCGCCGCTGGTGATCGGCGGCGTCGAAGCCAGTTTGCGGCGCATGAGCTACTACGATTACTGGTCGGACAAAGTGAAGCGCCCGATCATCCTCGACGCCAAAGCGGACGTGCTCGTCTTCGGCCAGGGCGAAGCGGCGCTGAAGGCGCTCGTCCACGCGATGCAGAATCCCGTCGGCGAAGACGGTGTCGGCGGAATCGACGGCATTCCGGGAACCAGCATCGTTCGCAAATCGATCAGCGATGTGCCCAAAATTCTCGAAGTGCCATCGTGGGACGAAGTGAGCCCCATGACGCCAGAAGGCCGCGAGCGCTTCGCGTGGATGTTCCGCAAGTATCACCTCAACTGCGATCCGTATTACGGCCGGCCGGTCGCGCAGAAACACGGCGACCGCTACGTCATCATCTATCCGCCGAGTCCCACTCTCACCACGCAGCAGATGGACGAGATTTACGGCTTGCCGTTCACGCGCCATCCGCATCCCAGTTACGGCGGCGCGCGCATTCCGTGCTACGAAATGATCAAGGATTCGATCACGACGCATCGCGGCTGCTATGCCGACTGCAGCTTCTGCGCGATCACGTATCACCAGGGCGTCGCCGTCTCGAGCCGCTCGCAGGAAAATGTGATTAAAGAAATTGAGGACATGACCAGCGACCCGGCGTTCCGCGGCACGATTAGCGACCTGGGCGGACCGACGGCGAACATGTTTGGCACGCATTGCAAGATCGGCCGCTACCGCTGCCACGCGCGCAACTGCCTGACTCCGACGATCTGCGAGCACCTCAATACCGATCACACAGAAGTGCTGGAGTTAATGGACAAGGCCCGGCAGATGCCGAAAGTGAAACACGCCTTCATCCAGAGCGGCATTCGCTTTGATCTGGCGCTCAGCGATGGCGGCAAGGATTACATCGACAAGCTCACGCGCTATCACGTGTCGGGCCGCTTGAAGATCGCGCCCGAGCACACCAGTCCCGAAGTGCTGCATCACATGAAAAAACCCAGCGCCGACATGTACAAAGACTTTTTAAAGCAGTACGCGAAAGCGAGCTGCAGCGCGGGCAAAGATCAGTACACCGTTCAATATTTCATCTCCGGCCATCCGGGTTGCAGGCTGGAGCACATGGTTGAGCTCGCCGAGTTCATCAAAGAAGAACATCTTTCACCGGAGCAGGTGCAGGACTTTTATCCCGCGCCGCTGACATTAGGCATGGCGATGTGGCACTGCGAGATGAATCCGCTCACGAACGAGAATATTTACTGCGCCAAAACGCCGCGCGAGAAACGGCTGCAGCGCGCGCTCTTCTTCTTCCGCGATCCCGATTACTGGCCGGACGTGCGCGAAGCGCTGCGCGAGGCCGGCCGCGAAGATCTCATCGGCAACGGTCCGAAATGCCTGGTGCCGCCCGAGACCAAGCGCGAGCGCATGCGCGGCGGACTGGCGCACTATCCGGGCAAGGCGCCGCCACATCTTCGCAATCGCGACGGAGCCGTAAACAACATTCAGCCCGCTGCGAAGCATGGGGGAGACGGCTGGGGCACGAACAGCCGGGATAAGAATCAGCCGCGCCGCAAGCGCTACGAGGAAGATCACGGCATGCCCAAAGGCGGCCCCGGTTGCGGCGGCGGCGGAGCGCACAGCAAGCCCATGCACGCCGGCACGGCGCACGGCGGCGGATTCAGCGAAGACAACCACCCGCGCGGCGAAGGCGGGGCGCTGGAGTGGATGAGCTGATTCTGCAGGCGTAAAGCTCGTCTGGGTTGTTGATCCTCAAACGCGCAAAGCGTTCGTCTTCAAGCAGAGCAGTGAGATTCAGAAACTGCAATCTTCCGACTCACTCAACGGCGAGAACGTCCTTCCCGGCTTCTCGCTGCCGCTGGCTGAATTGTTCAAGCAGTAAGGCACCGCGTTCGCGCCGCACTCCCGCAGCATAAAATTTTGCGGGAGATCCTTGGGACCATGCGAAACCATTCTGAAAAGCTTCTGCATCGAGGGCTGCTCTGTGCGGTGCTCGTTCTCACTCTCGGCACGATCGCCGCGGACGCGACGCCTTCTCCTGAAGAACAGGCGCTTATTGATGCCACGAATCAGCAGCGCATGAACGAAGGGCTGGAGCCGCTCAAAGCGAATGAGACGCTGATGAAAGCCGCGCGCGATCACTCGGCAAACATGGCGAAACAGAATATTTTATCGCACGAGCTCGACGGCAAAGGGGCCGAGGACCGCATCAAGGAGCTCGGCTACGAGTTCTTTACGGTGGGCGAGAATGTCGCGTACAACGACGCAAGCCCGCAGGCAGCCGTCGACTCCTGGATGCAGTCGCCGGGGCATCGCGCGAATATACTGAAGCGCGACTTCACGGAGATCGGCGTAGGAATCGTGAAAAATGAGCAGGGCGAGCCGTATTACACGCAGGTCTTTGGACGTCCGCGCACCGCGGGTCCGACTTCGAAAGCCACGATCCGCATCACCAATCAGTCAGAGGCTGCAGTGAAGATCACCCTTCCTGGCAGCAACGCCAGCAGTCTGCTGCAGCCGGGCGTCACAGGAAGTTACACGGTCGCGGGAACGGGTGACCTGCCCAAAGCACGCGCACAGGTCGGCGACAAAACGCGCGAGTTCGAGATGAAAGACGGCGCGCATTACGTTGTCCGCTGCTGCGACCGGGAGGAAGGCGTGCAGGTTTCGGTAAAGCCGCCGAGCAGCGAGGAGCGCTGAACAAAAGCGCCGAGGGTGGTTTCTGAGTCTTCGTGTCGAAGCAGTTTAGTTCAAGTCAGTGCCCTCTTGCGCCGAAAATGAGAATGGATTTTCGGCATCGGGAGAACTGACGCATCGTGGCTGAAGAGAAAAAAAGCGGCCCTACCTTAAACACGCGGCTGGCAAAAGCGGAGTCGCTGCTGCTGCTGGCTCTGCTGATGGAATCGGTGATTACGCCGTGGATTCTGTCCCAGGTTCATCTGCAGCCCATCTGGAAAACGCTGCTGAAAATGCTGATTGTCGTCGGAATTTTTGGCCCGCTCTTCAAGCAGCTCGCGACCCTGATCGACAGCAGCCTGACGGTTACGCGCAAGCTGACCACGAACACATTTTCGATGCCGAAGATGTTTACGCACGCCATGATCATCGCTATCCTCTTCATTGGGTTTTACTGGTCGATGCATAACAGCACGCCCTGGCGCGATTACGGCTTCACCGGCCAGACCGCGCGTGCCGAATCGAGGCGCTGAACGATGGAGTATCTCAGCCGCGAGCAGGTCCGTACCGTTGACCGGCTTGCCATCGAGTCGCTCGGCATTCCCGGCATTATCCTCATGGAAAATGCAGGACGCGGCGCCGCCGAAGAGATTCTTCGATTTGCGCAGAGCTGCGGGCATAAAACGCCTGAATTGAACGTCGCCGTTCTGTGCGGAGGCGGAAACAACGGCGGCGATGGCTACGTCATCGCGCGGCATCTTCACAATGCTGGCGTGAAAGCGATCCTGTATTCGGCCACAGATACCGCGCAGCTTACCGGCGATGCCGCGGTCCATTTCACGATTGCGGAGAAGATGCATCTTGAACGCTGGGACATTCTCGATGAGGCGCAGCTCAACGAAGCCATGATTGACCTGGAGAAATCGCAGATCATCGTCGATGCGCTGCTCGGCACTGGCTTCATGGGCGAGGTGCGGCCGCACCTGGCCGCGGTCATCCGGCGCTGCAACGCGCTGGGGCTGAACGAGCGCAAAGTCGTGGCGATCGACGTTCCCTCGGGGCTGGACTGCGACAGCGGGAAGCCGGCGAACCCGACCGTGCGCGCTGACCTGACGATTACATTCGTGGCAAAGAAAAAAGGCTTCGCCGCTGAATCGGCGAAGCCTTATATCGGCCGCGTAATCATCACCGGCATCGGCGCGCCGCCGGAATTGATCGACAAGGTCTGAACTGCTTCAACACAAAGACACGAAGATTATTTCTTCGCGCCTTAGCGTCTTTGCGTAAGCCTGCCTCCGTTCTCCCCTCTCCTTCTAGGAGAGGGGCCGGGGGAGAGGTCAGCCCAGCGCTTCCTTCACCATCTCATCCCAGGATTTTGCGCGGCGCGCGAGCTTCAGCTCTTTGCCGTCGAGCAGTACTTCGGGCGGACGCGGGCGCATGTTGTATTCGCTCGCCATCACGTAGCCGTATGCGCCGGCGTTGTGAAGCACGAGCAGGTCGCCGCGGCGAACTTCCGGCAGATCGCGCGAGGCCGCATGGTTGTCATCGCCGCTGCCGCGCGTGAAAATGTCGCCGCTCTCGCAGATGTTGCCGGCTACGTAGTAGGCCTTCGGTGCGCCATTCGGATTCGTCAGATTCGTGATGTGATGGTAGCTGCCGTACATCGTCGGCCGCACGAGATGGTTGAATCCTGAATCGACGCCGACGAACGTTTTGCTGTATGGCGTCTCCTTGATCGTGTTCACCTTGGTCACGAGATAGCCCGATTCAGCGACGGGGAAGCGGCCCGGTTCGAGCACCAGCGTCAGGTCTTTGCCCGCTTCCTTGCAGAACGCGCTGAAGTTCGTCGAGAGCATCGCGCCGAAGGACTTGAGATCGATTGGCTTTTCCGTCGGGCGGTAGGGCACGCCGATTCCGCCGCCAAAATTGACCGTCTCCAGATCCGGCAGCTTGTGCTTGCGCAGAACGCTCAGCAGAATTTCCATGGCCTGACTGAACTTTTCAACTTCGCGGATGCCTGAACCGATGTGCTGATGCACGCCGACGAGCTTCAGCTTGCGCGCGGCGGCAACTTTCAGCATTTCCGGCACGTGTTCCCAGGGAATGCCGAACTTGCTCTCCGGCCCGCAGGTAATGACGTGGTCGTGATGCCCGCCGCCGACTGGCCCATTGATTCGGGCGAAGCACGAGCTGCCCTCGGGCAGATCGCCCAGGCGCTGAATGCTGTCGCAGTTGATCCAGATTTTGCCGGTTTCTTTGCTGAGCTTCACGACGGCATTGAATTCATCGTCGGCGACGTTGTTGTTCGTGTAGAGGATGCGATCAGCGCCGAGCTGCAGCGCGAAGAGCACTTCACCGAGGCTCACGCAGTCGAGTCCGAACCCGGCCGAAAGGATCGTGCGCACGACGGCCTGGTTCGAGTTCGCTTTCATCGCGTACAGCAGTTTCTTTTTCGGGAACGTGATTGCGTCCTGCAGCGAGCGGCAGCGCTCGAGAATCGTGGCCTTGTCGTAGACGTAGACGGGCGTGCCATACGTTTTGGCCGCTGAAACCAATGAGTCGCGCAATGAAGCTTCCATGTCGAACCTTTCTTTTCACCACAGAGAACACAGAGGCACAGAGTTTTTTGGATGGGAACTGTGCCCACAAACGAGCCGAATAGTTTCGTCTCGACTTGGTGCGGAGTCAAGCGAGCGGATTCCCTCTCCCTCGGGGAGAGGGCCGACGTGAGCGGAGCGAACGCGGGGTGAGGGAAAAGCGTCGCCTGTAGTCAGCGGCCAGCCCTCACCCGGCACTCGCTGCGCTCGTGTCCGCCCTCTCCCGGAGGGAGAGGGGGAACGGCTACAGACTCCAGTACGTGACGCCTGCCGGAACAGAGCTCGGCTTCAGCACGGATTTAATATCCAGGAGGATGCCGGCCTTCTTCAGCATCGCGAAGAGTTCTTTGGGTGGTTTCTCGAGATAGAACTTATGCGGCACGGCGACGATCAGCGCGTCGAGCTCCTTGAAGTCTTCCCACTTTGAGAGCTGCAGGCCGTACTCTTCCTGCGCATCATGCGGATTGGCGAGCGGGTCGTGAGTGAGCGGGGTGATCGCGAACTCGCGCAGCTCGGCCACGATATCCGGGATGCGGCTGTTGCGCAGATCGGGGACATTCTCTTTGAAGGTCACGCCAAGGATGCCGACGCGCGCACCCTTGGTACTACGGCCGGACTGTGCGAGCATCTTCACGGCTTTCTGACCGACGAACGCGCCCATGCCATCGTTGATGCGCCGCCCGGCGAGAATTACCTGCGGATGATAGCCGACTTCCTCGGCCTTCGCGGTCAGGTAATACGGATCGACGCCGATGCAGTGCCCGCCGACCAGGCCCGGGTGGAATTTCAAGAAGTTCCATTTCGTGCCGGCCGCGTCGAGGACATCGCGTGTGCGGATGTCGAGCCGGTCGAAGATCAGCGCCAGCTCATTCATCAAAGCGATATTCAGATCGCGTTGCGTGTTCTCGATGACCTTCGCGGCCTCGGCGACCTTGATCGACGGCGCGCGGTGAATGCCGGCCGGAACGACTGAGGCGTAAACTCCCGAAACGCGCTCAAGCGTTTCGGCGTCTTCGCCAGCGACGACTTTCGTGACGCGCTCGAAGGTGTGTTCCTTGTCGCCTGGATTGATTCGCTCGGGCGAGTAGGCCAGCTTGAAATCAACGCTGCGCTTCAGGCCTGAGGCACGCTCGAGAACCGGTCCGCAGATCTCTTCGGTAACGCCAGGATACACCGTCGATTCGTAGCAGACTATGGCGCCTTTCTTCAGCGCCTTGCCGACGGTTTCTGAAGCCTTCACCAGCGGCGTGAAATCCGGACGCTTCTGCTGATCGACGGGCGTCGGAACGGCAACGAGAAAAAGCGTGCAGCCGGCGAGGTCTTTTGCTTTTGACGAATAGATCAGGCTGGAGCGCTTCAGATCCTGAGGCGACATGTCGCCGGCCGGATCGCGGCCATCGCGCAGCGCGGCGAGCTTCGCCTCGTTGACGTCAAAGCCGATCGTGCCTGGAAACTTCCGTGCGATCGCCAGGGCGAGCGGCAAGCCGACGTAGCCGAGGCCAACGATCGCGATTTTTTCCTGCATGCCCGACCCCTTCAGTGCCAGTGCTCCCCGACCCCCCCTTTCCGTGCAACGGAGAGGGGGCGGGGTGAGGTTAAACCCTGTAATATTCCCGGTACCACTTCACAAACTGCCGCAGCCCGGCCTCAATCGGCGTTCTGGGCACAAAACCGGTGTCGCGTGACAGGTCTTCAACGTCCGCGAACGTCTCGGGCACATCGCCAGGCTGCATGGGTAAAAGACGCTTCTGGGCCTTGCGGCCTAATTCTTTTTCCAGAATTTCGACAAAGCGAAGCAGCTCAACCGGCGCGTGGTTGCCAATGTTGTAGATGCGGTACGGCGCGGAGCTCGTCGCCGGATCGGGGGCGGCGCCGTTCCATGCCGAATCGGGCTGGGGAACGCGGTCCAGCACGCGCACGACGCCTTCTGCAATATCATCGATATACGTGAAGTCGCGCCGCATGCGGCCTTCGTTGAACAGATCGATCGGCTTGCCTTCGAGAATGGCTCTGGTGAACAGAAACGCAGCCATGTCCGGGCGGCCCCATGGTCCGTACACCGTAAAAAAGCGCAGACCGGTGCACGGCATGCGAAACAGATGCGCGTAGCTGTGCGCCATCAGCTCATTGGATTTTTTCGTTGCCGCGTAAAGCGATACTGGATGATCGACATTGTCGTGGACCGAGAATGGCACCTTCGTGTTCCCGCCGTAAACAGAACTCGACGAAGCGTACACGAGGTGTCCCGCGCGGTGCTGCCGGCAGCACTCCAGGATGTTTCCGAATGCGACGAGATTGCTCTGAATGTACGCGGCGGGATTCTGCAGCGAGTAGCGCACGCCGGCCTGCGCAGCAAGATGAATGACGCCATTGAAGCCGCAGTCATTGAACAGTTTGTCCAGCCCAGCGGCATCGCTCACGTCCAGGTGCGTAAATGAGAAGAGCGGATTTTTGCGCAGCTCCGCCAGCCGTGCTTCTTTGAGGCTCACGTCATAATACGTGTTGAGATTATCAATGCCGGCGACCGCGCGCCCGAGCTTCAGCAGCCGCAGCGCTACATGGTAGCCGATAAATCCGGCAGCGCCGGTGACCAGGACGGGCGCGCTCATTTCAGGAACTCCGCAATAGATGCAGCGACATGCTCTATCTGCTGCGCGCTGAGTTCCGGATAGATCGGCAGCGCAAGCGTCTCGCGCGCTGCGAGCTCCGCGTGCGGCAGCGAACCTTCGGCGTACTTGAGATACGCAAAGCATTCCTGCCGGTGCAGCGGAACGGGATAATACACTTCGGTACCGATGTTTTTGGATTTGAGATGCTGCATCAAGCCATCTCGGCGATGAGCGGGCACACGTATGATGTACTGGTTATAGATGTGCCGCGCGCCTCGCGGAGCCGGCTGCGGCGTGCGCAGCGGAAAACCGCCTTCGCTGAGCGGCGTGGAAGACGTCTTCGCGCCGGCGTGCTGGAAAAGTTTGTCATAGAGCGCGGCGTTGCGCTGGCGTCCCGCGGTCCAGCTGTCGAGATATTTCAATTTGACGCGCAGCACGGCGGCCTGGAGCGCATCGAGTCGTCCGTTCATGCCGATGAGCTGATGAAAGTATTTCGGCTTCATGCCGTGCACGCGCAGGACGCGAATTGCTTCGGCGATTTCGGCATCGAGCGAGCAGACCAGTCCGCCGTCACCGAAGCAGCCCAGATTCTTCGACGGGAAAAAGCTGAAGCAGCTCAGCACTCCCATCGTTCCGGCGCGCTTTCCGCGTGCGTCTTCGCTGCCGATGGCCTGCGCGGCGTCCTCGATGAGCGGGACTTTGTACTGCGCGGCGATCGGCTCAAGCGCGGCCATGTCCGCGCACTGGCCGAAAAGGTGAACGGGAATGATCGCTTTGAGCCGCTTGCATTTCGCGGCCACTGCGGCCGTGCTGCGGGGGCAGATGTTGTAGGTGACGGGGTCGCTATCGACGAACACCGGCACAGCGCCCAGGCGCGCAATGGCTCCTGCAGTCGCAAAGAACGTGTAACTCGGGCAGATGACCTCGTCGCCGGACTCAATGTTCAGGGCCATGAGCGCGAGGATCAGCGCATCCGACCCGGACGAGCAGCCGATGGCGTGCGGCACGCGGCAATACGCGGCGAGCTCCGCCTCCAGTGCAGTCACCTCGGGTCCCAGGATAAAGAACTGGCTTTCGATCACGCGCGTGATGGCCGGCTCGATTTCACTGCGAATGGCGGCGTACTGCGCTTTCAAATCGAGCAGAGGAACGGTGAGCGGCTCACCCAAAACAGTCTTCTCCTTCAGCGGCGTTCTGCGGTCGAACGTTCACGCGCCGGACAATTGTAGTACGCACCGAGCCTGCCGTGTGTTCAGGACTGCCGGGCCTATTTTCCGGGGCGGAATTGTACTCTCCGGGAGCGCACCGAAAAAGTGAAGAAGGCAGGCGCTGCAGCGTGATAGCGGCGTCCCGTCAGGCCAGGATTTCCCGGATTTTTTCGACGAGAGAAGCGACCCGGAAGGGCTTCTGAATGAATCCTGCCGGGCCCTTTCCGGCAAAGCGGTTGGTGGCATCCTGCTCGTTGTAGCCGCTGGTCAGCAGCACACGCACGTCCCTGCGGATGCGTCGCAGCTCCAGGTAGGTCTCCTCACCGCTCATGCGCGGCATGGTCATGTCCAGCACGACGGCGACGATTGAATCGGCGTTGGCGCGGAACACCTCGAGCCCTTCGATTCCGTCACTGGCCGCCAGTACCTTGAAGCCGAATTTTTCCAGGCTCTGCCGGATGACGCTGCGCATCAGCTCTTCGTCGTCGATCACGAGGATCGTTCCGCTGCCGCGCCACTGTTCCGGCCCGATCGGCGGCGGCGTCCACCGCGGCTTGCGCGGCTGCGCGGAACTGGGGAAGAGCAGCTTGAAAGATGTGCCTTTTCCAGGCTCGCTGTAAATCTTGATCGCGCCTTTGTGCCCGCGAACAATGCCGAGCACCGCTGAAAGCCCGAGCCCGCGTCCCGTGAACTTGGTCGAAAAGAACGGATCGAAAATGCGCGCCTGTGTTTCCTTATCCATGCCGCAGCCGGTGTCGGAGATTTCAAGATAGGCGTAATGCCCCGGCGCGAGTTTTTCGTTGACCACGATTTCGGAAAGGTAGCGCTCATCGGCCTCGACGTTGCCGGTCGTCAGGGTGATTGTGCCGGTCTCATCGCCGAGCGCCTCGGAGGCGTTGATAATCAGGTTCATCACCACCTGGCGGATTTGCGACACGTCGCCTTCGATCACCGGGGCCCCTGGATCGAGGTTGTACTTCAGTACCGCTTTCTTGGAGATCGAAACCTGAATCAGGTGGCCCATCTCGCGGATGAGCTCGTTTAGATCGATCGGCTCGACCAGGAACTTTCCCCGGCCGGAATAGGCCAGCATTTGCCGCGTGAGTTCCGAGGCGCGGATGCTCGCGGTGCGGATATCCTCGATGTTCGAGCGCCCCGGAGCGTGCTGCGACAGTTCATTCAGCGCAAGATCTGCGTTGCCGAGGATGCCGACGAGGAGATTATTGAAATCGTGCGCGATGCCGCCGGCCAGAACGCCGAGGCTCTCGAGCCGCTGCGCGTGCTGTATTTGCGCCTCGAGTCTGGTGCGCTCGGCTTCGGCGTTCTTGCGGTCGCTGATGTCCCACATGTTCACGACGATGGCGTTCACGCCCGGAACGTCGATCAGATTTTTCGCCACCGCCTCCATTGACGCGACCGTTCCGTCCTTGCGGATGCCGCGGATTTCGAGCGTAACCATTTTGTTCGGCGTCTGGAGAATGTTCGCGAGCATCTCGCGGGCGCGGGCGGAGTCGTCGGGGTGGACCGAGCTGAACAGCGGCGCACTTAAAAACTCCTCAACGCTATAGCCCAGCACGCGTTCGACGGCCGGATTGACATACGTCTTGCGGCCGTCCGGTGCGATCACCATGATCACTTCGTGGCTGTAATTGACGAGATTGCGGAAGCGTTCTTCGGCATGGCGCAATTGTTCCTCTGCCAGCCTTCTCTGGGTGACATCGCGGACCAGCACCAGAACTCCTGCGATTTCTCCATTTCTTTTGCGAAGCGGCGAGATGCGGCCGGACGACCAGGTTTCTATGCCGGTTTGCGGGTCTCTGTCGCAAATGTCCGGTGAGTTGATCGTTTTTCCTTGAAGCGCCTCGCGAAGCATCCGGTCCACGCCCTGTTCACGAAGAAACGGGAAAACTTCCCAGGGGTATTTGCCTAGAAGATCCCTGGCAGGGACGCGGTTCAGCTTTTCCATGAACGCATTCCAGAAGACATAGCGCAAATCGGAATCGAGGATGACAACCCCTTCCTGTGCGCTCTCGATGATTTCAAGAAAGTGTTCTGATAGATTCAGCGAAGGTGCGGGTTCAGAGTCGGCCATAATAGAACTATCTCAGCGGACGATACCACTGTTTGACTATATCCCGTGAGCAGTCGTTTTTTATACGAAAATCGTTAAAGTAATCCGCCCAGACCTCTTTCGCCGCCGTCTTTCTGGCCGGGCGCGCCGGTGATTTCCAGGTAGCCGCTTCCTTTGACCTCTTTCCCGCCCACGCGGCCGCGAACGCGAATGGCGCCCTCGTAATAACTGATGTTTGAAATCTTCGCGCCTCGGATCTCCTGGTCATCCTGAGCCGCATCGACGGTGAGCAGCACATTGCGGCTCGGAATTTCGATCTGCCAGCCGAGCGTGTATTCGCCGCCGGTCTGCGGGCTTTTCCACGTGCGCTGTTTCGTCAGCTTCAATCCATCCAGCGGCACGTACGTTCCCTTCCCGCCTGCCTCGATCCACGTGGCTGATGAAGTGGGTTCGATCGTGCCGTCCTTATTGCGCAGGATATAAATCATCAGTGCACGTCCATCGTCAAGCTGGATGGCGAACCAGTCCCAGCCGGCCTGCTGAGCCGAAAGCTGGTTCGAGCCGAATTCGTGATCCATCCATGAGAGACCCTTCACCGAAAACGTCTTACCGTTCAGCGTCAGCGCTCCGCTCGTTTTGAGCTGCGGCACGGAATAGTAGTACGACGCCTGCCCGGGCTTCGGGCCCTTGCGGCTGAGACCCTCTTCGCCTGGGCGGCCGTGCGGGACAGGCTGCATCGTTTTCTCCAGGCTGAAGTCGATTTCCACTCCGCCAGAGCGCGCTTTCATGCTCCAGCCGTTATCAGCCGTCCTCAGTTCCCAGTCGGAAAGATAAATACGCACGGGTTCGCTGCCCGCGTTTGCGGCGTCTGTTGCACCTGCAATTCCGAGCACGCCGCGCTTTGATTCTTCTCTGAAGACGAACTGTTTGCCCGTGATGTCACTGATCGCCAGGTGCCCGATGTAAATATCATCGACGGCCCACTTGCTTTTGCGGCCGCGCTCCACTGCCGAGCCCGGTTCGAGCGTGCGGCGGAAGATCGTGAACTGATAGCCGAATTCGTGCCCGCTATCGTCTTTGAGATTGCCCGTGACATACCACCATTCGGTCTGAAAGCCCGCGTGACTGGCGTGGTCCTGCGGAAACACAAGCGTGCGCGGTTCGATGGCCTGGCGGAAGGGAACAGATTCACCGCTTACAGCTTCAACACAAAGACACGAAGATACCAAGACACTAAGGAAGAGAAGGATCGTTGCAGTAGTCCTCATATCGTCACTTCCGTCCTTCTTCTCTTAGCTCTTTGCGTGAGCTACTCCTGCCGCAGCGCGGCGGAGATGCTCATGCGCCGCGCGCGCCACGCCGGGTACATCCCGGCCAAAGCGGACATCAGCAGCGCCAGCACGCCGACTCGCACAAACACATCCATGTGCGGCGAGAAAAAGATTGTCCAGCCGAACGCCCGCACATTAATGACGTTGATCAGCAGAAACGACAGCGCCGGTCCAAGCACGCACGCGACCAGAAACGCCACGACGCCCAGCAGCAGTCCTTCGAAAACGATCAGCTTTGACAAGCCCTTCAGCGGCAGCCCAAGGGCGCGCAGCAGGGCAAAATCGGTGGAGCGCTCCCGCAGCAAGGCGAGAAGGGCGCTTAAGATTCCCGCAAGGCCGACGGCGAGGCTGAGACTTTCAAGCTGGCTGGTAATCGCGAACGTGCGGTCGAAGACGCGAAACGCTTCCTCGCGCAGCGTGCGGTTCGAAAATATGTAGAGGCCTCCGGCAGCGCCAATGTCGGCACGCAGCGCCTCACGCGTCGCATCAAGATCTGTGCCGGGCTTCAAATAGAGCGAGACGCTGTTGGCGCGCGCATCGCCGAAAATGGAGGCGTACGTTTTCACGTCCATGCTGATCACGCCACGGTCGGTCGCGTATTCGTAATAGATTCCCGCAATCCTCAGCGTTCGCTCGCTGCCGCTGGTGAGCGCCGGAATCGAGAGCTCATCGCCGAGCGAAAGGTTCTGCTTGCGCGCCAGCGATTCGGAGATGATGACCTGCCCGTTCTGCAGTCCCTCAAAAGCGCTGTCCGGATCTCCGGCATAGAAAGGAAAACGCGAGCGGCCGCGCCCGAACGTGACTTTCGTGTCGGTGGCGACGACAAGCGCCAGCATGCCATCCGCAGAGTTCCCCGCCGCAGGCAGAACGATGTCGCGGCCGCGATACGTATCAATCGCTTCGACCTCGGACCGCTTGCGGAGCTGCTCCAGCATCTCCGGCGGAACGAAGGCGCGGTGGCGCATCAGCGACGGCCCCGCCGGACGCAGATACAGATCGGCGTGCAGGCTCTGGTCCATCCAGCGGTCGAGCGTGCTGCGGAAACTGGCGACCATCAGCGCTACGCCGATAGTCATGCTCAGCGCCATGCCCAGCGCGCCCACTGCCAATCCTGTGCGGCTGAGGTTGGTGGAGATGCCCCGTGCGGCGAGCAGTCCCAGCGTGCCGAAAGCCCTTCGCATCAGCTCTGCCGAGCGCTGTGAAAACAGCCGCGTCACGCCCGGCGAGCAGAGCGCGCCGCCGAGCGCCAACGCGAAGGCTGCTGCAAGTCCAGGAACGGGGCTCGCGCCCGGTGCCAGTGCCAGCAGGACGGCTGTGATGAAGCAGGCGATTCCGGCGAGCGCCAGCACTTTCCACGAGCGCTGCGCTTTGTGTTCGGCGCGTGAGCGTCTCAGCACGGAAACGGGCGAGACGCTGCCGGCCTCCCGCGCGGGAAACCACGCGCCTGCGAGAGACGCAATCAGCCCGAGCGCCAGTCCTTTTAGCAGCGCGGCTCGGTCATCCAGCACCGAGAACGCTGTGATGTATGCGTATAGATCCGAGACGACACCGCCGACGCGTTCGAGAAAAATTCCGGCCAGGGCGCGCCCAGCCAGCAGGCCCAGCAGCGAGCCGGCCATGCCAAGCAGCAGCGCTTCAAACATTACTGCTCGCCGCACGTCCGACGCCGAAACACCGAGACAGCGCAGCGTTCCAATGATCGGCACGCGCTGCAGAACGGCGACCGTGAGCGTGTTGTAAATCAGGAAAATGCCGACCACGAGCGCGAGAAGCGACAGGGCCGTCAGGTTTAGCTGAAAGGCTTCGAGCAGCGCTTCGGTGCGCGCGGCGCGCTCAGACGGCCGCTGCAGCACGATGCCCGCAGGCAGCAGCGCGCGAATACGTTGCACAATTTCCTCGCGCACCAGCTTGTCGGGAGCCGTCTCCGCCGGCGGGAGAATCAGATCAATTGAGCTGAGCATTCCCGGTGCGATGCCGAAGCGTTCCTGCGCCGCGGCGATGTCCATAAGCATCAGATCGTCGCTGCCGCGCGTGAATTTATCGCTCGAGGCATAGGTGCCGATCAGCCGCAGCGTGTGCCGCCGCGACGAGTGCAGCAGCGTGACGGTGTCACCGATCTTCACGCCAATGCGAGTGGCAAGATGATCCGGCAGCACGACGCCATCGTCGCGAAGCATCCAGTCTTTGAGGGAGCCTTCGCCGAACTTCACGTCGACGCCCTTGCCCTCGCGAAAGTCTTCCTCAGAAAACGGATCGACTCCAAGAATGCGCACGACTGTCCCACTGACGACGTGTTCCGTCTCAGCGGCGCCGCCGTTTTCCCTCTCCCCTCCGGGGAGAGGGCCGACGCGAGCAGAGCGAGCGCGGGGTGAGGGGAGACCGTTGCCCTCGCCAACCGCACGCCGTTCTTCTTCCGGCGTATTCCCGAGCACCGCGCCGGCACTCGGCAGAATGATACCATGCGCTTCGATCGCCGGCGCTGCTGCGATCACACCGGGAACGGTGGCTACTTTCGCGAAGAGCTCTTCCGGCACGCCGCTGGTGAAGTTGCCTTCGGCCGCGACGATCTGGTGCGTGGCCTTGCCCGTGACGGTCTTCACGGATTCACGAAAGCTGGCAAGCGCGCTGACATTGGCCAGGTCCATCGCCGTGACAACAGCCACTCCCAGCGCCACGCCGAAGAGCGAAATGGCAAACTGCAGGCGGTGCGCACGCCAGTAGGAGAGAAGACAGCGGAGCGTGTGTTTCATGACCTTCTCTTTTTAAACCACGAAGGGCACGAAGGACACGATAAACCACGAAGGGCACGAAGGACACGACGGAATTTTCAGATGACGTCGACCCCTACTTCACCGCCAGAATCACCCGATAGCTCCAGAACCACTCCAGCGGCTGTGAATCCAGAATCTGTTCGGCGGTTTTCTGCAGCGTGTCCAAGCCGAGTGCGGCCGGGCCGCAGTGCTTTAATGGAGCGCTGACGGCTCCGAGACTTTGAACCAGGCCCATCAGCCGGTCCGAATTTCCGGTGTCAATCGCCTGCATTCCACAGACAAGCACCGATGCGAAGCGTCCGCTCCCTTCAATCCTCTCCGGGTGCTGATCCGGCCATTGCTTCTGCTCTCTGTTAAGCTTGTGCTCCGCCGTCAGCGCGCGCGCTTTGGCCAGGCACGCCTGCACGGCCGCGTTCAGCTCCACCTGAATCAGCGGCAGATCGTAGTCGGCCACCGCCCACACGCCGCCCGGCCGCAGAATGCGGGCAACTTCCGCGATGGTGCGATCCGGATCCATCCAGTGCAGCGACTGGCAGCAGGTCACGATGTCAACGCTGCCATCGGCGAGACCGGTCTCATGTGAGAACGCATTCTTAAACGTGGTGTTCGGCGCGCTGGTCTTTGCCTGAGCCACCTTCAGCATCTCAGCGCTGGGCTCGATGCCAATGACCTGTCTGGCGCGCGCCGACCAGATGCGTGTGGACAGTCCCGTGCCGCAGCCGAGGTCGACGACGAGCTGCGGCGAAGCAATCGATGCATACTGCATAACCATGCGGCAGAAGACATCCGGCGGCGCGGGCCGGCAGGAATCATACGCATCCAGCGAGCCGCGAAATCGTAAAGCATTTGCGGCAAGCTCTTCTTGGCTATGCGCCATTTTTTCTCGCGCCCCCTCTATTTGTCGCGTCTCACCCTAGACAAAATAAGTTCACAGCGCCGATTTTGGGTTCAGGCTGCCTCGACAATCTTATGAGTTGATCTTTTAGTGCGAAAATCCTGAATCAATCGAAAAACTTCAGGTGCAGTGAGATCGAGGTAAATGTCTATGATGTTCAATGGTCCGCTATTTCGCCCAACGACTACGCATTCATGTTCGCTTCCAACATACACATCTTTTACATCGTCCCATTTTATAAGTTGTTGATGGATCGTGATGCCTTCAACGGACAATTTAAATGCGCGAGTAGGCTGCCCTTTGATTGAAGAAAAGCTCCAGACAACCAGTACTATGCTAAAAATCGCTATTCCAATGAATCCACCTCGAAACAATGCCATGCCGGGCTCATCAATATAATAAGCACAGCCTGTAGAGAAAATTCCAAGCGCTGCAAAGATGGCGGAGTGGTTGCCTTCTTTTTGTTTATTCCAATATACCTCAATGCTCCCGTCAGAATTATAAGCGATGGTGTCCAAAAACCCCTCCGCGTTCTTTTCTTTGCGTCTTCGCGTCTTTGCGTGAGCCGCTGTTACTCATCGTCGCGGTCGCGCGAGCGGCCGCGTTCGCGGGGCGGGCGAGGGGGCTTGCCCTCGTCCATGCCTTCGAACATGCTGCCGAGCATGTCGCGGTAGCGCGTGTGGCCTTCGAGCTCATCCTTGGCCACAATGCGCGACTGATGCAGTCCCTCGATCACGAACTCCATCGCTGAAGCCAGGTCCAGATTGTCGCGATCGATGGGCAGGTGCTTGCGCGCGATCTCTTCAAGGCCGCCGACCTGCCGCAAGCTCGCCAGGAGCTGCGCCGCCGGCACTTCGTCAGAGACTTCGACGTTTTTCCCCTGCGCGAAATAGTTGATCACGTTTTTGTACGGTCCAAACGACGGATCTTCCTTGCTGCCGGACTTGTAAGCGTCAGGGAGGTAGCGGTCGAAGACCGTCTTTGTCGCGCGCCCGATCAGGTGCCGCGCGACGCTCAGCGCGCCTTCCTGCTCGCCTTCATAAACGAGCTCCACCTTGCCGGTCACCGCGCTGACGGCGGCCTGCAGATCGATCGGCCGCACAGCCACTTCTTTTTCGCCGCTGATTACCGCGCGCCGCTCGGCGCTGCTGACCACATTTTCAAGCAGCGTGATCGACAAGCGCGCGCTCACGCCCGAGCTCTGATCGAGGAATTCCGACTTGCGCGCCTGGAAAGCGACTTCTTCGATGGTCTCGCGCAGATACTTGGGGATATGCACACGCACGTCGCCGCGGTCAGTCCACGCTTCCTGGTCGGTAATCGTCAGCGCATCGGCCAGCTTCGCCGGGTAGTGCGTCATGATCTGGCTGTCGATGCGGTCCTTCAGCGGCGTGATGATGCTGCCACGATTAGTGTAATCTTCAGGATTGGCCGTGTAGACCATCAGGATGTCGATGGGTATTCGCACGGGAAAACCGCGGATCTGCAGATCGCGTTCCTGCATGATGTTCAGCAGGCCGACTTGGATGCGCGCCGGCAGATCCGGCAGTTCGTTGATGCAGAAGATGCCGCGATTCGTGCGCGGAATAATGCCGTAATGAATGACTTCTTCGCTCGCGTAGTCCAGCCGCTTGTTCGCCGCTTTGATCGGATCGATGTCGCCAATCAGGTCGGCGATCGTCACGTCGGGCGTCGCGAGCTTCTCGCGATAGCGTTCGTCGCGCGAGAGCCAGCGGATCTCCGTGGCATCGCCGTTGGCAGCGATGTGTGCCTTTGCGCCGGTCGATATCGGCGCCAGCGGGTCTTCATTGAGCGGGAATCCGGCGAGCACCGGAATTTCCGGATCGAGAAAGCTGACAAGCGCGCGGGCGATGCGCGTCTTGGCCTGACCGCGCAGGCCGAGCAGAATGAAATCATGATGCGCGAGAACGGCGTTGACGATCTGCGGAAGAACAGTTTTATCGAAGCCGACAATTCCCGGAAAAAGCGCCGAGCCGTTCGAGCCGCCTGCGTTGGACAGTCCTTTCTCACGCAGAGCTTTGAGCATATTGCGGCGCAGTTCCGAACGCACCGATTCGGGCCGGTAGCCGGTTTTCTTCAGTTCACCAAGTGTTCGCGGACGTTGAGTCATAAAAAGGGTTCATCTCCTGACATCCAAGATTAAGCGCCTCATCGAAGGCGGTCAAAGGGATCATCGCTTCAAGTCGCGTCATAAATGCATCGTTTCGTTGTGCCAGCGTTTAGCGGTGGTAGAAAAGAACACATGCGGAAACTGTGGCTTTCGCTCTTCGCGATCGTAGTCCTGGCGCTGGCGTTTGGCCCGGCGTTTCTATCGGCTGAAAAACCCGCCGACGAGGAACTCCAGGTCATCTCGCCGCACTGGGACGGCATCCGCTACGAGTTCGGCCGTGCATTCGAAGAGTACTACCGGCAGAAATACCAGAAGAACATTCGCATGGTCTGGCTGGATGTCGGCGGCGGCACGGGTGAGATCAAAAAATATCTGAACGCGCGCTTCAAGCCCGAGAGCGGCACGGGCGTGGATATTCTCTTCGGCGGCGGCATGGATATCCTGCCGGAGATGGCATCGGGTGGGCTGTTTGAACCGTACACGCTTTCGCCCGAGCAGCGCGAATTGATTCCCGAAGAGGTGAACGGTCAGGAATTGCGCGACAAAGACGGGCGCTACTTTGCCGCATGCCTGAGCAGCTTCGGATTCGTTTACAACAAGCTCGTCCTCGAACGCGCGAAACTATCGACGCCGCAGAAGTGGGCCGACCTGACCACGCCCGAGTACAAAGGCTGGGTCTCCTGCGGAAATCCGACTCAGTCCGGCTCGCTGCATATGGCCTTTGAGCTGATTCTGCAGGGCGAAGGCTGGGAGAAGGGCTACGCGACGCTCACGCGCATGGCGTCAAACGTGCGCGCCTTCAACGAAGGCGGCACGTCGGTTCCGCGCGATGTCTCACTCGGCCAGGT
>DASPJR010000043.1:0-9411 GCA_035628505.1 Planctomycetota bacterium
CCGCCGTTTGGCGTGAATGTCGGAGCGGCCAGAGCGGCGTTCTTTGTGAAGGTCGCCGATGCGACAGTACTGTCGGCCATGCCGCTCTTTACGGCGAGAGCCTTCAACGTCGTCGTGGCGCTGAGACTGAGCGCGGCCGAGTAAACCGGCGAGGCCGTCGTGGGAGTGCTGCCGTCGGTCGTGTAGTGGATTGTGGCGCCAGTCGTGGCGCAGGCGATCGTGACGCTCACGGCATTGTCGAACGTTCCACCGTTGGGCGTGAACGTCGGCGTTGCGACGCCGGTCGAGACCGATGTGTCGTGCGCGCCGATGTCGTAGCCGGCTCCCGCGGGAATCGTGTTGCCGTAGAAGTCACGCGTACCGGGATTGATGCTGAACAGGCTCTGCAGATTCAGGCCTGCATCGATCAGCGGAGAGCCGGACAGAAGCTTGTATGCGCTGAGCGTGCTGAGCTGATCAGGGTTGCCGATCGTGCCACCGTTGCCTGCCGACGTGAGCAGCGGATCGCCCTGTAGCCCCGTATCGACCGTGCCGTTTTTCTCCTGCCCGGTCGCACGCCACGAGGCAAGGTCGGTGTAGTTTGTCGCACCCCATTTGATAATGAAGTTGGATGCTGTCGTTCCGGCGTAATAGGCATTGCCCTGAAACTGAACGCTGCTCGTGGCGTAATTGGTGTTGGCATCGATCAGCTTCACGGCACCGCTGGTCTGCAAAATATTATTGCGGATCTTGTTTCCGCTGCCGACGCCGGTGATCTTGATTGCCGCGCCGCTTGTTGTCGGCGCGATGTAAATCGTGTTGTTGTAGATGTGGTTGTTGGCCACCGCGCTGCCGCCGCCCATGTAGATTCCCGCATGCCCGTGCGCGCGGCCATCGTTCTGGCTGATGTTGTAGCGGATAATGTTGCCGCTCAGTGCCGGCCGGGCGCCGCCGAACTGATAGACGAGGTAGCCCGAGCCGTGGTTGTTGTGAGAGTAATTGTATTGGACGATGCAGTTGGTCACGCCGCCGTCGAGATCGAATCCGCCGCCGTCGGTTGAACTGCTGCCGGTCTTATTGTCGTAGGATTCGTTGAACTGCATGGTGATGCCGCGCGCATCCCACAACCAGATACCGACGGGGCCGCCGCCGCTGTAGTTGCAGAGCTCGCCGTTATTGTAGGCGACGCAGCGCTCGATAAGGCCGCCATCCAGGTCGGAGAGAACAATGCCGCTGCCCGAGTTGGTGCCTTTGTTGACGATGCCGCGGTTGTTGTAGGTCGTGCAGTTTCGAACGATGACGTTGGAGTGGGCGTAGGTCGTGGCGGACGAAGTAAAGTATCCCCACGACGAGATGCCGCAGTCGCCGTTGTCGTGCGCGACGCAGTTGGTGATCTGCACATCGTTGTAGCCGCTCTTGCTGCCGTCAGCGGGCCAGGAGCCAAAGACAATGCCCACGCTTTTGAAACCGCTGACGTCCAGGTTGTCAATCCGGATGTAATTCAGTTTAACGGCGCCGTTGAGATCCATATAGAGCTCAACGCCGCTGCCTGTGTTGCCACTCTGCGTGCTGGAATTCCAGCCGCCGACGACAATGAGATTGCTGATGGAGAAGCCGGCGGTGTTGTAGAGGGAAATGCCTTTGCCAGTTCCGGCGTTCAGCGTGGCGCGGCCGGTGCCGTACGAGCTTACCGTAATCGGACTCGCTGCCGTTCCGGCGTCGTCCGATCCGAAGCTCAGATTTCCGGCAAACGTCTGGCCGCCTTCGAAGAAGATGCGATCGCCGGCGGCGAAGCTGGTGTTGTTGACTTTGCCGATTGTTTTCCAGGGCTGTGCCTGCGTGCCGGGATTTGTATCGGCGCCTGTGGCACTCACGTAGTAATCGCGTGCCGAGGTCGTCGCGCGGCTGACGACGTTTGACAGTCCACTCGTGTTCGGAACCTCGTCGCTGGTTTTGATCGCGAAGTAATAGGTCGCACCGGCATTCAGACCGCCGACGGTGAAGGTCTGCGTTGTGCCGGCCGCAGCCGGAGTGGGCTCGCCGCTGGCCTGCGTGGCCGAGGCCCAGTTTGCGTCAGTGATCGTCGAGGTGCTGTAGCGGATGTCGTAGCTGGCCGCGGTGCCGCTTGAACCGTCGTCGCCGGGCGCAGTCCAGCTCAGGGTGACCGACGAGCTCGTGCTTGCCGTCGCGCTCAGGCTCGTGATCGCCGCGGGGGCGGTCGCGTCCACTTGAAGTTCGAGTACCGTAATCGAGAGCGGATCAAGTGTGGTGTTGATGACATTGGAACTGACCGCGACATTGGCCAGCTGGTTCCACGTGGGCTGCAGATCTTCCGGCGTCGTGCCTTTGAAGACCCAGCGCCTGGCGGTCGTGGCATTGGGATAATTGGTCAGGGTCAGCGCCGTATCGTGAGCGATCGTGTCCTTATTGGTGAGAAAGACAGTCAGCTTGTTCGTGGACGGCGTGTGGCTCGCGTAGGTGCGTACCATTGCGGTGCTGGTCGTCGTGACGAGATTCTGCTGCAGGAAATTTCCCCAGATCGCCAGCGCGCGGCCGGTGGCGAGCAGCTGATTTCGCGAGTCCAGCGCGTTGAGATCGCCCGGCGCGGCGCCGGTGACGATTGAGAAATCGTCGATGTACAGCGTGGCAGCTCCGCCGGACTTGTAGCACCAGATGTCGACGAAATCGAAGGCGGGCGGCGCCTTGAAACTCGCCGTGTACTCTTTCCAGGAGGTGCTGTCGCAGGTGAACGACGCGCCGCCGACGCTGTTGCCGCCGCTGTAAAAAGTGACTCCGCCGCCGGCCCACACGCTCGTGCTTGTCTCGCGTGCCCAGACCTTGAACGTGTAGACCGTGTTCGGCGTGAAAAGGCTCGTCGCAACCTGTCCCCGTCCGCCATCGGTGCTACCGGTCACCTTCAGGCCTTTGGCGCCGCTGCGAAATTCTCCTGCGACGGTCGTGATCGATGAGTTTCCGGCCGTGGCATCGAAATTTTCAGTCCAGCCGCTCAAGTCAGATTCGAAGCCGGGATTGGTCGTGATCAGGTTGGTAGTCCCGACCGGAAGTGCGAAAGCGTCGTTGTCGATCCAGCGCGTGTTCCAGAATTGAACATAGTCGACCTGGGTCTTCTTGAGGTGCTGTCCGACAATGTCGAAGAGCACTAACGCGTGGCCGATATCGTTCTGGTTGGCCCACGCGTTGGCCCAGTCATGTGCGCCGAGCTCTGAAACGGTGACCTTGATGCGGCTCTTCTCGCTGGTCGAGATTGTCGACGCACTGATCGCGCTGATGGCCGTATCGGCGGAACTGGTGAAGCTCGGGGTTCCGTTTTTGAACGTGTTGTAACCGCTGGTCCAGTTGTACGGCGGATAGTCATGAACATCGAGGTAGTCAAAATAAGTTGAGGCCGTGTTCAGAAGTGTCTGGAACCATGCCGAACTGCGCCCGTTCACACCGATTTTGATCGTGGCGTCAACGCCTTTCATTGCCGTCGAAAAGTCGATGACGTCCTGTGCGTACTGCGTCGCGCCCGGATTTCCGTCGCTCGTGTAATCGGTCTCGTTGCCGATTGTCCAGTACTTCACGCCGTAACCCTTGGTCACGTTTGCGTAGCGGACCCATTCGCGTGCGTGGTTGATCAGATCCATGCGCGTCGGTCGCGTACCGCCGGACGTCAGCGCCTTGTACATCGAATCGTACGGGAGCACGATAACCGGCTCAGCGTTGATGTTTTTGCAGATCGTCATAAACTCGTCGAAGCTCATCGGCTCTTTGCCGGAGATCCATGTCGCGTTGTCGGCGTTGGTGAACTGCCGGTCGCCGGCTGGCCATTCGTTGGGGCCGGTGCGGCAGAGAGTGGGGGACGACGAGGACCACGGCGTGCCCAGTCCAGTAAACGAGTGGGCCATGTGCGAATCGGATTTCTCGCCGCCCGGATAACGCAGAAAGCGGACGTTCATTTCCTGGAGCGCAGCCTGCGTCGTGCGCGGCGGCGTTGAAGTGCGCCGGCGCTCGGAGTCCATCAGGTAATTCATGTTGATGCCCACCGGCTTGCGGGAGACATCTGCCAGCACCGACGTCGCGTTCACTGAAACGGAGTCGACGGCGTGCGCCGAAAGGGAGGTCACAACAAGAAAGAGAGCCACTGCCTGCAGAGATGTTCGCGCCATGTCCCGCTCCTCGACGATGAATTGCACGTGTCGATAGGCATTCTCGGAAGCGAACTCGACCATACATAAATTCTTTTCTGAATTAGCTTTGCACGAGGTGCTCCCGAGTTGCGCACGTGTGCATTCGTTGAGCAACGCATGAGTTCGTCAGGAGTTACTGCCGAGGCCGCTAAAAAAGTTTCAGGAAGAGCTGTATGGTTTGGCGCGCTCAGGCGAATATAAGGTGAACCGGGTGGACGCATGGATCAGGCGCGCGAACAGCTTATCAAAGATTTCCAGAAGAACCGTCTGCGCATGGTTGCGTACATTCGCACGCTCACCGGCGACAGCGACACGGCTGAGGACGTCTTTCAGGAACTGACGCTGGTGGTGCTGCAGAAAATCTCCGAGTTCCGGCTCGACGGCGATTTTCCGGCGTGGTGCCGCGGCATTGCGCGCAATCTCGCGCGGCGGGAAAAATCCAAATCGCGGCGGCTGGTCGCCATTGAGGACCCCGAGCTGCTCAGCGTGGTGGATAAAGCCTTCGACGAGGCCGCGCAGCGCGAGCTGCTCGACACGCGCCGCACGCAGATGCGCCAATGCATGGAGAAACTCGCACCGAACAATCACGAACTGCTGAACCAGCGGTATGTCTTGAATCTGAGCCTCAAGCAGCTTGCGGCGCGCCTGAACCGTTCTGAAGGTTCGGTGCAGGTCGCGCTATCGCGCATCCGCAAAACGATCACTGAATGTGTTGAGCGCAATCACGCCGCGGAGGCGCTGGAATGAGCGAGCGCCTCGAAGCACTTTACACGCAGCTGTGCGAAGGCACGCTCGATTCCGCGGGGCGCGAGGAACTTCTCTCGCTGCTCCGTGACAAGAACAATCGCGCGGCGCTGGTGGACATCGCTGTTTATGAAGCGGTCGTCGCCGACGAGCTGAAACTCGCAGAAGCGCGCGGCGAAGCAGAAGCGATCCGCGATAAAAGTGGCCAGCTTCCGGCGGTGCGGGCGACCCGGCGCGTGAGCGCTGTTAAGCTGGCGCCGGCGCGATCCGGCCGCGTGCGAAGCGTTGCGGCGCAAAAAAGTTCGTCGCTGGGCTGGGCGCTGGCGGCAATGGTGCTTCTGTCACTCGGAGCGATGGCCTATCTGAAGGTCACGCAGAGTCAGCGCGTGGATGTCGCCGTACTTGAAAAGCTTGAAGGCGGCGCGACAGTTCTGCGCGGCCGCGAAGTGCTCAGCGCTACTGCCGGGATGGCACTGGCCTCAGGCGACCAGCTTCAGGTGAAGGGCGCGGCGTTGAGCGTCGCTTATGCAGACGGAACACGGCTGGCACTTGGCACGGGAGCGCGTCTGGCGCTGAACGGATCTTCGTCTGCAAAGGTACTGCGGCTCAGCAGCGGCAAACTCGATGCGAACGTGACTCCGCAAACCTCGCCGCTGCGTTTGCTCACGCCGCATTCAGAAGTGACTGTGCTTGGAACCGAATTTACCCTCGAGATCGAAAAGCAGGGCACGCGCCTGGAAGTCAACGTCGGACGCGTGAAGCTTGCGGATGTAACCACGAAAGCCGAGGTCGAAGTTCCCGCCGGCAAATTCGCGGTCGCCGGAACGGGCAAGCTGGAAGCGCTGCCGCTCGAGGTGAAGCTTGCAAAGCTGCTCGACGATTTCGAAGCAGAGAAGCTTTCGAACTGGACGATCTTTGCGCTGAACAAATCCAAGATTCGCCAGAAGCGCGTGACGCCCGGCAAGGCGAGCGCTGGTGCGCTGCGCGTTGATTATGAAGTGCCGCTCGCTGAGGGCGGAGGCGGGACGTATTACAACCTGCGCGGACGTTCGCAGGACTGGAGCAGCTACAGCGGCGTGAGCTTCTGGTTTTACGGCAATGGCACCGGCAACGACATGGCATTTGAAATCATGGAAAATCAGCTGCCCGGCCGCAACGAGGACACAGCCGAGCGCTTCGTTTATGAGTTCAAAGACAATTTTACAGGCTGGCGCCAGATCACCGCCAGGTGGGGCGCGTTCAAGCGTCGCAACTGGCAGCCGGGCAAAGTTCCCAATGATGGCTTTACGCTCAAGCAGGTCAACGGCTTCGACTTCATCGCCGGCACAGGCAGCGGCTGGTTCATGGCCGACCAGATCGGGCTGATCAAGGATTAATCTACTGCGGCGTGCTTGCTAGCCGCCGGCAATCGCGCCAACGATCAGGTATGGCTCAGCGCCGGAAGCAACCGGTTCGGGCAGCGGCGCATCCATATCTTCGTGCGAGAGATCTTCGCTGCAGGCGTAAAAGCGCAGCAGCGGGCGGCGCTTCTTGGTGTCGTGGTCGCGGATCGTGCCGCGCAGCATCGGAAACTTCGCCTCCAGCGCGTCCAGCACGGTACGCTGCGTGACAGGTCCGCTGACCTCAAGCGTGACCTCGCCGTCGACGCGCGCCAGCGTCCGCAGATGAAACGGGAGTTGCACCCGGATCATTTCAGCGTCTGCGCCTCAACAGAGAGTACCGGCGGCAGATCGTGGACGATCGCCTGCCAGGTATCGCCCGAATCCGGTGAGACGTAGACCTGGCCGCCGCTGGTTCCGAAATAAACGCCGCATTTGTCCAGTGTGTCCACGGACATCGCGTCGCGCAGAATGTTGACGTAGCAGTTTTCCTGCGGCAGGCCCTTCGTGAGCGGCTCCCATTCGTTGCCGCCGGTGCGGCTGCGGTACACGCGCAGCTTGCCTTCGGGCACGAAATGCTCGGAGTCGCTCTTGATCGGAACGACGTAAACCGTCTCGGGCTCATGCGCGTGAACTTCGATCGGGAACCCGAAATCCGTCGGTAAATTTCCGCTGACCTTGCGCCAGTTTTCGCCGGCGTCGTCGGTGCGCATGATGTTCCAGTGCAACTGCATGTATAAGGTGTCAGGCTTCGCGCGGTGCTGCGCGATACGGTGAACGCAGTAACCGACCTCGGCATTCGGATCGGGCATGTAATTCGACTTCAGGCCGCGGTTTGCCGGCTTCCACGTCTTGCCGTTGTCGTCGCTGCGGAACACGCCGGCAGAAGAAATCGCTACGAATATACGGTTGGTTTTCACCGGATCGAGAATGACCGTGTGCACGCCCATGCCGCCGGCGCCCGGCGCCCATTTCGATCCCGTTTTGTGCCCGCGCAGGCCGGGGAGTTCCTTCCAGTTCTTGCCGCCGTCCGTCGAGCGGAACAGGGCGGCGTCTTCGACACCGGCGTAAACGGTATCAGGATCATTCAGCGACGGCTCGATGTGCCAGACGCGTTTGAACTCCCACGGATGCTGCGTGCCGTCGTACCACTGGTGTGTCGTGAGCGGCTTGCCGGACTCTGGCGATGTGTCGTAGGTGAATTTGTTGCTCTCCCCTTTGGGGAATCCTTCTGGCGTCGTCGTCGGTTCGCCCGGAGCCGTGCCGGGCTGGTGCCAGGTTTTGCCGGCATCGTCGGAGCGCTGGATGATCTGCCCGAACCAGCCGCTGGACTGCGAGACGTACAACCTGTTCGGGTCGACAGGCGAACCCTTGAAATGATAGATTTCCCAGCCGGCAAAAAACGGTCCGCTGACGTTCCATTTATCACGCTTGCCGTCCGACGTAAGAATGAAGGCGCCTTTCTTTGTGCCTACCAGAACACGTACGCTGCTCATGGACTGATCTCCGCAAAAGTTTTCGGTTGAGTTACTTTATGAGTGCTCCAAATTCTTTCCAGCAACTTGCGCGTACTCAAGTTTTTGAGCGAACAATCGCGGGCGCTGGCTGTACACCTTTGCATGAAAACGAGGAGAAATCCTGCATGAAGTATTTTGGTTGGATTGGCGCCCTGCTGCTTGCGAGTGGAATTGTCTTTGCCGGCGATGCAGCGGGCCAACAGGCAATCACGCAGAAAGGCGATCAGTACGCGCCGCTCTGGACGCCGCAGATCACGGAAGTCGATCGCGTGCGCGAAGGCAAGTGGGGCGGGGCGATGTGGTGCCCTTTCGTTGGAACCGCGGTGAAGCTGATCGGCAACACCACTCCGGCCAGCGGCATCGCGGATGTTTACATCGACGGAGTTTTTCAAAAGACCGTCGACTGGTACAGCCCAACTGAGACGGCCGATGTGGTGCTCTTCTCTGCAGACGGTTTGGCTGATGGAAAGCACCTGCTGGGCGTTCTTGCCCGCGAGAGAAAACGTGCGGAGTCGTCGGGCACGGCGCTGCACTGGTCGCGCGTGGAGTACACGCCTGGAAAAAATGCCGGCCATTTCGTGCCGCCGAAGCGCACGCGCTTCGATCCAAATGTGCCGCTGTGGCTCGACGATCGCGGCGAGTCGATTCAATGCCACATGGGCGGAATCATGTTCCATGAGGGCCGGTACTACATGGCCGGCCACGTCTGGCCGAACACCGAGCGGCGGCTGCGCGAGCTACCGAACGACTGGTTCCGCAACGCCGGGATCGCTGTGTACTCGTCGCCGGATCTGCTGAACTGGACTTTTCACGGCAGCTACTGCGCGCCCGTCAAAGAAGCCGGACATCCGCTGCAGGATGAAAAAAATATCACCGCGCGGCCGAAGCTGATTCGTGCGCGCGGCACCGGAAAGTTTGTGATGCTCTTTCAGCTCGTCTCGCCGACGTTCGTGAACCCCAACGCGACCGCCGTAGCCGTTTCAAACAAACCAGAAGGTCCGTACGAGTGGCGCGGCTTTCTCCAGTGCGAAGGCAAGCCCGTGCAGGGGTCCGACACGGCCGTTTTCACCGATGAGGATGGCGCGCAGTATTTTCTGTCCGGTCTGAAAAACCCCGACGGCTCGGGCTGGAATGTTTCAGACGTGCTGTATCAGCTCGCTCCGGACTGCCTGAGCGTTGAAAAGTGCAAGCGGCTGGGCACTGGTGGAGAAGCGCCGGCGATCTTCAAGCATGAGGGCGTTTATTATCTGCTGCACTCGCACCTGACCGGGCTGCGCGTGAATGAAAATTTCTATCACACGGCGAAAAACATCTGGGGCCCGTGGGAAGCGAAGGGCAAAATCGCGCACGGCCCGCACAGCGAGAATACGTTTCAGACGCAGACAACCGACGTCATTCCCGTCTCCGGCAAGCGCGGCGCGTTCATCTGGATCGGTGACAGCATCCGCGACAACATGGCGCCGCACGCCCGCACCGTCTGGCTCCCGGTAACGTTGAAAGAAAACAGTGAGATGGAAATCCGCTGGCTGGATTCGTGGGATTTCTCGGTGTTCAACGCGGCAAAGTGAGCAGTCACTTTTTTCGCGCGATCACCTGAATGAC
>DASPJR010000044.1:0-4920 GCA_035628505.1 Planctomycetota bacterium
CCCGGCGGGACGTTCTGGATGGGATGCGAGGGCTGCGGCATGCCCGACGCGCTGCCGCTGCACTTGGTCGAGGTGGACGGATTCTGGATGGACCAGGCGCCGGTCACGAACGCCGAGTTCGCGCGGTTCGTGAAAGAGACCGGCTACGTGACAGTGGCCGAACGCCCGCTCGATCCTGCGCAGTACCCCGGCGTCCCTGCCGACAAGCTGGTGTCGGGATCCGCAGTATTTGCGCCGACGACCACGCCCGTCCCGCTCGACGACCCGCGGCAGTGGTGGCGCTACACACCGGGCGCAGCAGTGAACGGCCCTTGCTGAGCCATTGCCTGTCTTCGCTGGGTGCCTGCTCGCTGGTGGCCAGCATGTCTTCCAGAACAGTCTTCGCCTTGGCCTTGTCGCCGCTCTGGGCGAGCAGCTCCGCATACGCGTATTCAGTCAGCGGGCGCGGAAAGGCGCGACTGAGCTTTCTCCGTTCTTCGAGCGCGTCGGCAGTGCGACCATTCGCGACGAGTGCCTCCGTGTAATAGAGCCACGCTTTACCGAAGCGCAGCTTGCGTTCGCGTGCCATTACTTTTTCGAGCCCTGCGAGCGCTGCAGGGAAATCATTCTTCTTCAGCCGGCAGAGTGCCACGTGGTAGATGGCCTCGAGGTTGTCAGGCTCGCGCGAAAGGACATGCTGGAACTCGGCTTCACACTCGTCGTATTGCTTATTTTCAAAAAAGAGCTCGCCCAGTTCTGCACGGGCGGCCAGCGTGTCCGAGATACGCAGGTTCTGCTGTGCGCGGCGGATGCGTTCTTTCAGGCCCAAGCCGAAGAAACTGAAGCCGCCGCCGCCGCGACCGAAGATCTGCCCGACATGCAGAATGAAATAGGGCACCACCGACGGGGGAAAAAACAGGAAGATCAGATGCCAGGCGTCAAAACCGTTGCGGCGCCGATAGCAATCCACAAACATCCACAGCCAGAACAACGAACTCAGCAGTCCGACGGCTCCGGGCGCCCACCAGAACAAGGACGGCTCAGGCTGATAATCGAACTCATCGGCAGACATGGGCGGAGCACCGTGGCATAGTGATTTTTAAGAGCGTAATCATGCGACAGAATTCCGCCAAGTGGGTTTCCCCTCTCCCCTCCGGGGAGAGGGCGGACACGAGCGAAGCGAGTGCCGGGTGAGGGGTAAACGCCTCTTTTGCAAGAAACGCTCACCCCTCACCCCGCGTTCGCTGCGCTCACGTCGGCCCTCTCCCCTGAGGGGAGAGGGAATCTGCAATCGAAAATCTGTTCCCGGCGTGTAGAACGCAGTGAACACTTTCCCGACGCGGAGGGCGCATGAAACTCTTCAAGACGGCGCAGGGGCCGGTGGTGGAATTCCGCGGGCGCAGCTACCGCCTGGCTGGGGCCGACTGGGACGATCTGTTCACCGAAACAAACCTGACGGAAATGCTCGAGCGTCGCATCAAGGATCTGCGGCCGCTGGATGCTTCCCCCTCTCCGCGCGAAATTCTGGCACCCATCAGCCACCAGGAAGTCTGGGCCGCGGGCGTGACGTATTACCGCAGCCGTGACGCGCGCATGGAAGAAGCCAAGGCCGGCGGCGGCGGCGGTGATTTTTACGCGAAAGTCTACGAAGCCGAGCGGCCCGAGCTTTTCTTTAAAGCCACGCCGCACCGCGTTGTCGGACCCGGCGGCAAAGTGCGCATCCGCAAGGATTCCAAGTGGAACGTGCCCGAGCCGGAACTGACGCTGGCAATCAACAGTGCCGGAAGAATCTTCGGCTACACCTGCGGCAACGACATGAGTTCGCGCGACATCGAGGGCGAAAACCCGCTCTATTTGCCGCAGGCGAAAGTCTACGACCAGAGCTGTGCGCTGGGGCCGTGCGTTTATCTTTGCTCCGATCCACTGCCGCCCACGACGGCGATTCAGCTGGACATAGAGCGCGCGGGGAAGAAAGTTTTTACGGGTACGACGGCGCTGGACCGGCTCAAGCGCAAGCCTGACGAACTCGTGGAGTTCCTCTACCGCGAGTCGAGCTTTCCGCAGGGCTGTTACCTGATGACCGGAACGGGCATCGTTCCGCCCAATGAATTTACGCTCGCACAAGGCGACTTGATCAGCATTACAATCGAATCGATCGGTACGCTCAGCAACGAAGTGCTTTAGGAGAGGCTATGGAGCTGCATGGACTGAACATCATCGCCGGCAAACCGTCCGATCCCCCGGCGAACCAGGCAATGGCGACCTGCATCACGTTCGCGGGCGTCGATCCGACGACCGGCAAACGCATTGACCCGCTCTATTACGAGGCGACGGCGGACGAAATCGACCAGGCGCTCCAGGCCGCGCAGCAGGCGTTCGAGATTTACCGTCACAAATCGCCTGAAGAGATTGCCACTCTGCTTGAAGCCATGGCCGATTCCATCGTTGCGCTCGGCGATGAGCTGATCCAGCGCGCGCGTCAGGAGACGGCGCTGCCTGAAGCGAGGATCACCGGTGAGCGCGGACGGACGGTCGGGCAGTTGAAAATGTTTGCCCAGCTCGTCCGTGAGGGCTCGTGGGTGGATGCGCGTATCGACCGTGCGCAGCCCGACCGCAAACCGCTCCCCCGCCCCGACGTGCGGCGCATGCTGCTGCCGATCGGCCCAGTCGTGGTGTTCAGCGCGAGCAACTTCCCGCTGGCCTTCTCGGCTGCCGGCGGCGATACGGCTTCGGCCCTGGCAGCAGGTAATCCCGTTATCGTAAAGGCTCATCCATCGCATCCGGGCACGTCGGAGCTGGTCATGCGCGCGGTGCAGACTGCGATTGAAAAATGCGGCATGCCCGCCGGGCTCATTTCATTGGTGCACGGGACGAGCACGGCCGTCGGCGAAAAACTTGTGAAGCACCCGCTGACGCGCGCTGTCGGCTTTACCGGATCACTGCAGGGCGGACGCGCGCTCTATAATTTAGCGGCGGCGCGGCCGGATCCGATTCCTGTGTATGCCGAGATGGGCAGCACAAACCCGGTCTTTGTACTTCCCGGAGCTTTGGCCGCGCGTGGTGAGGAGATCGCCGCCGGGCTGACCCAGTCGGTAACGATGGGCGTTGGCCAGTTCTGCACCAATCCGGGGCTGGTGTTTGGTCTGAAAGGCCCGAAGCTCGACAACTTCGTTCAGAAAACGGTTTCGCTGATGTCGCAGGTCCCGGTGGGAAACATGCTCAACGCAGGCATCTGCCACCGTTACCGCAAAGGGGTTGAGCAGCTCAAGAAGCTGCCGGGCGTCAAGGTGTCGGGTGAAGTCGTTGTGCCGGAAGGCGCCTTGAAGACGCAGGCCGGAGGACTGGTGTTCACGACCGACGCCGCCGGTTTCAAGAGCAATCCCGCGCTGCGCGAAGAGCTCTTCGGGCCGGCGACAGTAATCGTCGGCTGTGACAGCGTCGCTGAGGCCGAGCAGCTTGCGCGCGGACTCGATGGTCAGCTTACGGCGACGATTCACGGGACGGACGCGGATCTGGAACAGTACCGCACGCTCGTCGATATCCTCACGCAGAAGGCCGGCCGCGTGATTTATAACGGCTTCCCGACAGGCGTCGAGGTCTGCCCGGCCATGCAGCACGGCGGACCCTACCCGGCGACCACAGATGCGCGCACAACCTCCGTCGGAACAGGAGCTATCCTGCGCTTCGCACGGCCTGTGGCGTACCAGAGCTTTCCAGAAGCGCTCCTGCCCGAAGCGCTGCGCAACAAGAACACACGCAACCGCTGGCGCCTGATCGACGGCGAATGGACGCGGGCGGACGTTTAAGGCCACCAGTTCCAAACGGCGCGACACCAAGACACCAAGATTCAATGACACGAAGAGGATAAAGTTCTCTTCGCGTCTTTGCGTCCTTATCGCTTTATCGTTTGTGGCTTTGACCGCTTCGCTGATCGGCGGGAGCAAAAAAAGAAACCGGGCGGCCTTGCGGGCCGCCCGGTTCTACTTCAGTGTCTTTCGAGGTTCGACTTAGAACGCCACCTGGAAGTTGACCACGAAGCTGTTGTTCTTCACGTCGTGGAAGCTGCGGGCGTCGTTGTCGATATCCGGATCCTCGACGATGTTGTAGTTCATCTGGATCTTGGCATCGTGGCCCTTGATGTAGTAGTTCAGGCCGACGGTCCAGACGTTCGTCGAGAAGTTGTCGGTGTGGTTCTGGTTGGTCAGGTCGGCGACCTGAACGTTCTCGAAGGTGTCGTAGCGGAGCGCGACTTCGAAGGGCTTGATCCAGCCCGGAGCGCTGTCGCAGAACACGCTGTCGGAGATCTTGTAACCGGCAGCGGCATACCAGCCGGTGGAGACGAACGGCTTGCCGGCCTGCTGGATTTCAACATTGGCCACGTCAACCACGGTGCCCGGAGCGTTGCGGTCCTTGATGTAGCCCCATTCGCCGCGGAGCCACAGACCCTTGACCGGTCCGCCCGGCAGGTAGCTGGCCCAGCCGGCGTGCCGGATGGCCCAGCTCTGATTGCGGTTCAGACCATTGACCGGGGCGTCCAGCGGAAGCTGGCCGGCCGATTCACCCTTCGTACCCATGACCGAGGAGAAGCCCAGTTCGATGCTGCCCCAGCACTCGTTCTTCCACAGCGGGCGGAGCAGGACGCGATAGCTGAAGTCCTTCTCGTCGTTGTCGTCAGAGCGGTTCTGGAAGTCGCCGGCCGAACCGTAGTAGTTGCCCGCGCCATTGAACGCGCCAATCCAGTACTGGAAGCGGTCGTCCCACCAGGTGCCGTGCGCCTGGATACCCAGGTCGCGGCGGTCGCCGAGCTGGCCGACGAACGAGCGTTCAACGAAGTCGAGCTGAGCGTTGCTGCGGATACCTTCTTCACCAAAGGCCGGCTTGAACTGGCCAATGCTGTAGTCGTGGTGCGGGATGACGCCGTGGAAGTTGATGTACGCGTCC
>DASPJR010000045.1:0-3016 GCA_035628505.1 Planctomycetota bacterium
TAACCTTCGGCGCGTCGGGCCTTCCGGTGGGTCTGTCAATGAATTCGGCGACAGGCGAAATCTCCGGTACTCCGACAGCGGCTGGAACGTACGTGGTAACGCTGAGCGCTTTCAACGGCACCGATACGATTACCATGAACCGCATCATCCTCATCGTTCCGAACGGTTCACAGTTCCACTGGATCTTCTCGGGCGGACTTCCCACCGGAACGCTGCTCGTCGAATACGGCCGAACCAATCCGCAATTGGTCCTGGCCACAGCCAACCCGGCGCCGGGTGCGGGCGTGACGTACTCAGTTTCCGGACTGCCGGAAGGCTTGAGTTACGACGTTTCGTCCGGCGTGCTCAGCGGCACTCCGACCGAGCCGGGAATCTATCCGACCGTGTTTACCGCGACAGACAGCGCCAGCGGCCAGACCATTACACTCGCCTACGACATGGTAGTGCTGCCGCCCAATGGTGGTGATGTAAACAGTCTGCCTGTGAACCTCTGGGTCAAGAAACTGGGCCTGAAGGTCGGCACGGACGGCAAGGAAGCCTGGGCGGCGCAGTGGATATTTAATTCCAACCGCACCAAGGACAAGATTTTCGATCCCAAGTTCGACAACCAGAACAACCTGCCTGGCGATTCGTTGATCATCAAGCTGGGCGGAATTCCCGAACTGAACCTGGCATCCCAGAAAGGCGGCGGCGACAAGCTGGAAGGCGGCAAGCCGCTGTACACCTTTAAGAGCGCCAAGGGTACGAACCCGGCGCGCGCGGTGAAGCTTGACCTGAGCAACATGACGCTCTCGTTCACCGGAAAGAACGAGACCATCCCGGACTCGGTTCCCAGCACGATGGCGAACAAGATCAGCCTGGGCAGCAAGGGGTACAAGCTGGACCTGTTCGTCGACAGCAAAGGCAAGTTCACGAGCACCTCGGGCTACCGCAAGACCGCGTTTGTTGTGGCGTCCGGAAAAGTTACCTCAAAGGCTGCCGGCAAGGACTCGCTTGCGCTGTCCATGCTGCTTGCCGATCCCAGCTTTGGGCTGACCTCGAACGGAAATCTTCCCGCGAGCGGCTTCACGGTGAAGTTCTCGATGACCAGCACCTCCACCAAGCAGAAGATCGCGGAAGACTTCACCGGCATCGTAACTTCGACGCTCAAGTCCGGGGTGTACAAGCTCAAGAGCGGCAAGGACGCCACGGCGCCGATCGGCAAGTTCCAGTACGACAGCAAGTCGGGCAAGCTGGCCGTATCGCTAAAGAGTGCCACCCTGACGGGCGTGCTCGCCGCGACGGAAGATCACGTCACGGTTGAGGTCACTATAGGCGAGAAGCAATACTTTACGGGAGTGACACTCTTCGCGCCAAAGGCGGGAAGTTACAGTACCAAGATGCCAAAATAGCGCTCGTCAGACGCAGTTTAATGAAAAGATGCCGCGAGAGTCTCGCGGCATTTTTATTAACTTCGCACCGCTGTCGCAGACTCGGGAACTAATGACGCAAATCGGGATCAGCCGGACTCGTCAGCTTCAATGGACGAATCGGGTTTTCGCGAGGAGCAATCATGCGCAAGACGACGTGGATGCCAGTGGCAGCGGGCGTGCTGTTCCTTATTACAGCAAGCCAGACGGTTGTGCTCGCCATTAAGGATAAGGACAATCAGAATCGCTGGACGACACCCGTCGGCATCGGCCCGGACAAGGAAGTGCCTGGTTTTCTGCTGAATCTTGGGCCGACCGGAGCGCGCGGAATCCTTACCGAAAAGACCTTCGTGGTTCGGTATGTCTTCCCGGGCTCGCCGGCCGACGGAAAACTGCGCCTCAACGATGTGATCGCCGGCGCCTTCGGAAAGCCATTCTCAGCGCACACCTTCGGCGGAGGCCAGCACGGCTACGAAGGGCCAATCATGGATATGGGCCAGGCGGTCGAGGCCGCTGAGTCCAAAGACGGGAAACTTGTCTTAAATGTACAGCGCGGCAGTGAGACGCTGAGCGTCACCGTTGACCTCGAGCCGCTCGGCGCCTTCAGCCCCACCTTTCCCGTGAAATGCAAAAAATCAGAAATCCTTCGCGAGCGTGCGCTGAAGTACCTGGCTGAGCATCAGGAGAGCTGGCAGCAGCCCTCGCATGCCAAAGCCGCCATCGCGCTGGCATTGCTGAGCAGTGGGAATTCGCAATACGAAGCGGTCGGAAAAAAGATTGTGATGGGCTGGAACAAGAACCCGGATTCCAATACGTGGACGTGGCACGTTTCTTATCAACTGATCACGCTTTGCGAATATTACCTCCTGAGCGGGGATCAGGCCGTGCTTCCGACAATCCGCTCTGCCGCTGCGATGCTGCGGCAGGATCAGTACAAAGGCCAGATTGTCGTCTGGAAAGCAAAAGAGACGGAAGACCCCGTGAAAATCGACGCCGCCCAGCAGCTTTACGATGGCGGCTTCGGGCACAAGCCATATGTCGCAGGCGTAGGTAACAATGGCTACGGGCCCATGCAGTTCACAACCATTCTGGCGCTGATGGGCTGGCAACTGGCCGAACGCTGCGGAGTGAGCGTAGATAAAGACGGTGTTAAAAGCGCGCTGGAATTCATTCATCGCGGCACGAACGAGGCCGGCTACGTCGCGTACGGCGGTGAATTCACGCTGAACAACGGGCTGGTGGATCCCGTGAGATGGCGCAAATCAACGAGCGGTATGAATTACGTGGGCCGCGCTGGCGCGTCGCTGATCGCGCATCGGCTGAGCGGGGAGTATCCCGACTCGGCAGAATACGCCACGAAAAACGAGCGCTACATCAAGCGCGCCTACAAGAGCCTGCCTGACGGCCATGCCGATTCGATGCTCGGCTTCAGCTGGGGTCTTCTGGGCGCCGCCGTTTGCGACGACGAAGCCGCTCGCAGAACGATGTTCGATTATCACAAAGCCTGGTTCAACATGATGCGCTGCCATGACGGTTCGTTCGTGGTTCTGCCGGGGCGTGATTACGCCGACGGCGGCTATTATATTTCGTCGCGCTATCATCCGACC
>DASPJR010000046.1:0-17180 GCA_035628505.1 Planctomycetota bacterium
CCTCTGTGGTTAAGTCGTGAAAACATCGCGGCGAATTCCTCGAATCCGAAATCACGAGGCCCACGCCTTCTCGCGTTCTGCAAAAAATTGCACGTGCTGCGCTTTGAGCTGGTCCCAGACGACCGCTTTCAGGCGTTCGTACACCGTGATCTTCGGCTTCTCGGCGGCGGTCTCGGTCGCGTTCGATTCGGCGGCGCGTTCGGCTTTCATCTCCTTTAAGAGTTCTTCGATTACGAGCAGTTCAAGCTGCTGCGGCGCGAGTTTGTAAAACACGAGGCACGCGCGGTGGAAGCGGGCGTGATTGGGAAAGTTGAACGTCAGCGCCCACTGACCGCGGTGAAAGTGCGGTCCGCGCCGCGCGGCGAGCAGCATCTTGTGAATGCCGTTGGCTGTCGTCGGCGGCGTGAACTTCTCACCGGGCTCGCGCGGTCCGTTGAGCACCGCCATGAACTCACGCACGCGCTCCTTCATGATGTCCTTCACCGCTTTGACGCGCACGACGTCAACGAGCTCATGCGCGACCAGGCCGCACCCGGCTCTCGACAAACGCGAAAGTTCCGTTCGCGCAAGACCCAGCGCCGAACAGACCTTCGGCAGCGGGTCCCAGTACGCGGTGTGAAACTCGCGCGGTGACTCGGCCTCGGCTTTCAGTTCGTAGCGCAAAAGATGCAGCACGATCTTGATGAGCTCTTCGAGCGCCTCTTCGCGCTTCTCGGGAGACATGCTCTCTTCGGAGTTCGGCGCCAGGCCGGTCATCGACTGCCAGAGCGGCAGCGTTTTATGTTCGACGGCGCGCTCGCTCCATCTGCGTTCGGCGTCGAGGTCCTCTGGAAGCTTCATGAACTGCACGACTCGATGCAGTTTTTTGACGCCCTCCGAGAGCAGCGCCGCTCCAGGATTGTTGGCCTCCTCTTCCGTGAGTCCGAAAAGTTTGAGCACCTGCGGATCATGACGTTTCATATTTTTCCCCTTCCATCAACGACAAGGCAGAGTTTTTTGTTTGTGAACCGCCAAAACGCCAAGGCGCCAAGAACGGCGTTGAGAGCGTCGCACGCGAACACGGGTTCCGAGCTGGGTGGCGGGTCTGTTGTGCCACGCCACGGAGTGGTGTGGCTCAAGCGCCGCCGAACAGTTTGCCGCCCGAAACTCGGCGGGGTGGCACGGCCCAACGGGCCGTGTCGCGCAGCGACAAGAAGCCCCGGTTGAGACGTGCTCCGTCGGACGCGTGTGGCCGAACAGAATACGCGTCTTCTGAAATCGGACGGTTTGGGCACACCACTTCGTGGCGTGGCACAACGGCACGGCCACCCAGCTTGGGTACGATTGTCCGGCTGATTGCTGCTCGCCAATCCGAAATTCGCATCCGAAATGCGAACCGGCGAGTTGGGCAACTCGCGTTACTTGCGTTGTCGGTGATTTTTCCTGAACGTTGAGTGCCGCCTGGTTTCCCTCCCGCCACAGGACGCAGCGACGGAGGTGTATATAATTCAAGCGGACTCTTCAGTACGAGATTACCCTACGAAGCGCCGAATGGCAAGCAAAAACTTACCGGAAAATCAAAGCCAGCCGGACGGGTGGTCCTCCTTCCCCCTGCGGGAGGGAGTTAGAGGGAGGGGTTAGCCGTTCCTCAACCGGGCGCGACCGAACAACAGAACGGAATTTGTCATCTCTCAGTTCTCATTTTTCATTTCTCATTTGAAGACCAACGGGGGTGGCACGGCCCAACGGGCCGTGTCGCGCAGCGACAAGAAGCCCCAGTTGAGACGCGCTCAGTCGATGCGTGGCGCCGAACAGAAATACATGTCCGAACTGAGGCTTCTTGTTCGCTCCGCTCACCCAGCCCGCTGGGCTGGGCCACCCAGAATTGTGGGGCTGTATCAAATGACAAATGAGAACTGACAACTGTGAAATGAAAAATTCTGTTCTCGTAATGCAATGCATCAGAGAAGGACCGAGGCTAACCCCTTACCCTAGCCCTCTCCCGCAAGGGGAGAGGGGACCGCGCGTCCGGCTCGCGGCGCGTCCAGAGAAGCCCAACGCCTTCCCCTCACCCCGCGTTCGCTACGCTCACGTCGGCCCTCTCCCTCTGGAGAGGGGATCCGTCATTCTGCGAGTGGGCACAGCCCTCCCGGGGACAGGAGTGTCCCCGCCACCACTGCGAGTGTGCTCTGGCACCCGTGAGTG
This sequence comes from Planctomycetota bacterium, assembly GCA_035628505.1. Lineage (GTDB taxonomy): Bacteria > Planctomycetota > SZUA-567 > H5-PLA8 > H5-PLA8 > DASPJR01. Next base: position 2,185 of record DASPJR010000046.1, read on the forward strand.
TGCCGGGCACCAGTGCGAGCGATCAGCGTTTGAGCGGACTCGTGAAGTACCAGATCCCGTCGCGGCGGACGAACTTCCATGTAACATGACTGGATAGCACGGGCTCCGTCGCCACGTTGAAGGCGGAGACCTGCGGCAGGCTGATGTCCAGATCTTTTTTCGGCGCCGGGATATTCAGTCGCACGTGCGTATAGACAGTTACTTTCGTCTCATCGTCTTCAAAGACAAACGGTTCATGCGTGAGGCCCTCGATAGCGGCGGTCCGGGGAACTGATTCGCCGGCGCCGAGGATGATCAGCCGCAGCGAGTCATCCGCAAGTATACGCTCCGATGGATCGATGATCTGGTTCAAGACGCGATAATCGCTGTAACGCAGCGCCACATCGAATCTCTTGAGCTGGTCGTCAAAGGTCGCCTGCGCTGCGCCCTTCATATTCAGATTAATCACGGCGCCGATGTATTCACGCCTATTCCACGCATACAGCAAAGCAAGCAGGACAACTGGGATCATCAGCAGGCGCGTGTACTCGCTGAGCTCCCCAACGACACGCTGCAGATGCGTGCCCAGTGTGCGGAGGATGTAAAAATCAAGCTTCACGTTGCAGCTCGGGCAGTGGCGATAATCTCCGCGCAGTTCGTAGCGGCAGCGCGGGCAATGCTTGATCCGGGGCTCGCGCTTGAGGCCGGTTTTCACGTCGGCTCCGCAGACGCTGCAGATTTCTCCCGAAGGCTGCCGCCGCTTGCAGTTGGCGCACTGCACATAAAGCTCTATGTCGTCCAGGCGTAGTTCGCAGTACGGACAGACCGATTTCGAAGACGAAATCATTTCGAAGCAGTTGGGGCATTCCTTGAAGGTCACACTTCCCGGCTTAAGCGAAGCAGAAACCAGCTCACGCAGAGTCATGCTCGTCTTGTAATCGATCAGCTTGCGGCGCAGCAGTTCGTCGTTCAGCGCAATAGGTTCGGCATGGCGGGCCTGCCGGCGGATGGAGGTGATGGCTAGATGAAGCGCCGCCGGATCGGCCAGCTTCAGCTCGAGAACTTTGCGGGCGCAGAGCCGGTCCCAGTCGCTGACGCGGAAATGCTCGAGTGCCGTCGACAGATTCTGTTCGACCAGCACGCGCGCGGGATCATACGGCGGAACGACGTTGACTTGCTCGCACATTGGACAGATGAGCTTTCGGCCGGAGAGGCCCGCATCGGCCGAGAGCACTTCCAGGCAGCGGCTGCATTGAAATGACATCACGGCGATGCCCTCAGGAAAGCACAATACGAAACGCGAGCGTACCGATCCAGATCTGATCGTCAGGCGATAAAATGAGACTGTGGCGCACGGCGCTGCCGTTGATTGCCAGCTCACCCTGCCGCGGCTCGATGTAGGCGGCGCCGTCTTTAACGGTGATCGTCGCGTGTTCGCGCAGCAGGGCGGTATCATTCGTCCGGAACGCCGCCGTCAGCACATCCATGCGCGGGCTTATGCTTTTTCCGAGAACGGTGCGTGCGCGGCGCAGCGAAACTTTCTGCCCTGTCACGTCACCCGCAGTGCCTTCGATCAGGCCCAGCTGCGGCAGATCTCCAAAGACCGTATTTAACGCTCCGTTGAGCTCGGCGATCCGACGGTGCAGCAGTCGAAAGACCGGGACGGCAACGTCCGGATATTCACGCACCAGCGCGTGCAGCGCTTTCTCTTTCAGGAATAGAAGCTGAACAGGGCCGCGCGCACTGGCGTAAGCGCCATTCTCGCCGGGCAGCTGCGCCGTTTCGCCTTCCGCCACAACGCCGATGCACTGATCCTCCAGGTACAATTCAAGCGTGCCGGAAATGACCTGAACGATGATGCCGCCCGATTCGCTGTCGGCCATGAACAGCTGGCTGTCGGTTAAATCGCGCTCGCCGGCCCGTTCCGCAACCGCCAGCAGCGCGCGATCAGACAGAAAATGGAAGAGCCCGCCGCGCAGCAATTCCGATTTTTCATTGATATTATGAATAAAGCACGCTCCATTGCTGGCCGTACTGAATGTTGAGTATAGTTACAATTACGTCTATCGCGGCGCTGAGTTCGCTACAATTCAAATCAAAACGCGAGATTTGGTTGGCGAGTTCGCCAGGATGTGCGAACTAAAGTTCGCACCACATTTGCCTACGCCATAACTTCCTTTTTCACCGGACGAAAGATCAGGCCTTCGCCGTTGGGCGCTGAGTCAACCTCGACGGTTGCGCCTTCGCTGAAGCGGCCGCTGAGCATCTCCTTGGCGAGCGGATCGCCCAGGTGCTTTTCGAGCGCGCGCTTGAGCGGACGCGCGCCGAAGACCGGATCGTAACCAGCCTGCGCAAGATACTCCTTGGCTTTCTTGGTGAGCTTAAGGTGCAGGTTGCGCGCGGCCAGCATCTGCTCGAACTTCGTCACCTGGATCTCGACGATCTTCATGAGCTCGCTCTTGCCGAGCCGCCGGAAGACGACCTGCGCGGTCAAGCGGTTGAGGAACTCGGGCTTGAAGTGCGCGCGCACGGCTTCGTTGACCAGCGCGAGCGTTTTCTTTTCGCCGACTGTTTCCATCTCGGCCAGGAAATGCGCGCCGAGGTTGCTTGTGAAAATCAGAATTGTGTTGCGGAAGTCGACCGTGCGGCCGTGGCCGTCGGTGAGGCGGCCGTCGTCGAGCAGCTGCAGGAAGACGTTGAGCACTTCCGGCGCGGCCTTCTCCACTTCGTCGCACAGCACCACGCTGTACGGCCGGCGCCGCACGGCTTCGGTGAGCTGCCCGCCTTCGTCGTAGCCCACATAGCCTGGCGGCGCGCCGATCAGCCGCGAGACCGAATGCTTTTCCATGTATTCGCTCAGATCGATGCGCACCAGAGCCTGCTCGCTGTCGAAGAGGAATTCCGCCAGCGCCTTGGCCAGCTCCGTCTTGCCCACGCCCGTCGGGCCGAGGAACAGGAAGCTGCCGATCGGACGGTTCGGATCGGACAGGCCCGCGCGGCTGCGGCGCACGGCGTTGGCGACAACTTCGACGGCTTCCTCCTGGCCGACAACGCGCTGGCGCATGTTGTCTTCCATGTGGAGGAGCTTTTCGCGTTCGCTTTCGAGCAGCTTCGAGACGGGGATGCCCGTCCAGCGCGCAATCACTTTCGCGATGTCCTCGTCAGTGACTTCCTCGTTGAGCAGCGCGCCCTGCGCCTGCAGCTTCTTAAGTTTGTCCTGCTGGGCGGCGGCGTCTTTTTCGAGCTGCGGAATTTCGCCGTAGCGGATCTCCGCAGCACGTTCGAGCTGGCCCTTGCGCTTGGCCTGTTCTTCTTCGATGCGCAGTTCGTCGATCTCCTGCGTGATCTCGCGCAAGCGGGCGATGACTTCCTTCTCGTTCTTCCAACGCGCAGTCAGCGCCGTGGCCTGCTCGCGCAGCTGCGAAAGTTCGCTGTTCAGCTTCGCGAGGCGCTCTTTACTGGCGGCGTCCTTCTCCTTCTTCAGCGCGGTCTGCTCGATCTCCAGCTGCATGATGCGGCGGTTGAGCTGATCGAGCTCAATGGGCAGGCTGTCGATTTCCATGCGCAGCGCAGACGCGGCTTCGTCCACTAGGTCGATCGCCTTGTCCGGCAGGAAGCGGTCGGCGATGTAGCGATGCGAGAGCGTCGCGGCGGACACAAGCGCTGAATCGGTGATGTGAACGCCGTGATGGACTTCGTAGCGCTCTTTGAGGCCGCGCAGAATCGCAATCGTGTCCACGACGCTCGGCTCGCCCACGTAAACAGGCTGGAAGCGCCGTTCGAGGGCTGCGTCTTTCTCCACATGCTTGCGGTACTCGTCGAGCGTCGTCGCTCCAACACAACGCAGTTCGCCGCGCGCAAGCGCGGGCTTGAGCATGTTCGCCGCATCGGCAGCGCCTTCCGCAGCGCCGGCGCCGACGATCGTATGCAGCTCGTCGATGAAGAGAATGATGCCACCATGCGATTCAGTGACTTCGCGCAGCACGCCTTTGAGTCGTTCTTCGAACTCGCCACGGAATTTCGCTCCGGCGATCAGCGCGCCAATATCGAGCGCCAGCACGCGCTTGTCTTTAAGACTCTCCGGCACGTCTCCAGCGATGATGCGCTGCGCGAGGCCTTCAGCGATGGCGGTCTTGCCCACGCCAGGTTCGCCGATGAGCACAGGATTATTCTTCGTGCGGCGCGAAAGCACCTGGACCACACGCCGGATTTCTTCGTCACGTCCGATGACCGGATCGAGCTTGCCCTGCCGCGCAAGTGCGGTGAGATCCTTGGCGTACTTTTCGAGGGCCTGCATGCTTGCTTCGGGATTCTGCGTCGTCACGCGCGCCGAACCGCGGATGGACTGAATCGCTTTAAGCAGATCGTCGTGCTTGGCGCCGAGTTCGCGCAGCAGCTTGCCCGCTTCGTCCTTTCCGGACGAAAGCGCCAGCAGCATGTGCTCGGTCGAGACATACTCGTCCTTCACGCGCTCGGCTTCGTCTTCGGCCGTCTGCAGCGCTTTACGCAGATCGGCCGCGAGGTGAACATCGCCGCCGCGCTGCTTGGGCTGCTTGTCGAGCATCTCGATCACGCGCATCTTTAACTGCGTGACGTCAACGCCCGCCTTCTGCAAAACGGGGACGACAAGCCCCCCTTCCTGCGCCAGCAAGGCGCTCAATAAATGAGCGGTGTTCAGCTCCGGGTGATTGGAGCGCTGGGCCAGTTGCTGGGCAGCCTGAAGCGCTTCTTGAGCTTTAATTGTGTAGCGATCCATCTGCATAAGTCATGCCCCTCAAAAAGGGTTGTCTCCGAAAGGTAGACACAAGCGCTGTACCGAATGAGTGTTTTCCTGGCTCTTGAGCAATATGAACATTTGCAAGGACTTGCAGAATCGCTCGGAGTGCGGCATTCCTGATTTTGCGACGAGCACTGTCAAAATGACGCATTCAGAGGTTAAAAAATCTTTAGGAAAAAGACCGAAATCCAGGCGAATTTAACGGACGAAATTACATGAATAACTAAGAGGTCCGCCAATAGATGCTGAATCCCCCCATGACGTTAAATGAGATAATTATTACGGACCGTCTTGTCTTCCGAAATAAGCGTATCGCTGACTACCGTCTGGAAGCTGACGCGCTTCACACACTGGCCGAATGCAGCAGCAACGGCGCCGACCCGCTATACAAACTTGTCGACATCGCAGCCAGGTTGACCGGCGCAGGCAGCGCGGGGTTGAGCATGCTGGAGAACACCCCGCGCGGTGAAATTTTCCGCTGGGAACATCTGACCGGCAGGTACCGGGAGTATACCGGCGGCAGCATGCCGCGTGGAAACAGTCCCTGCGGCATCGCGCTCGAGCGCAACTCGCCACAGCTGTTTCATCTTCCGGAACGATTCTTTGACTTCGCGCACCGCGAGCTGGGCACCATCTGGGTGGTGGCGCATGACGAAGAAACGCTCTTCGATATGGAAGACGTGCGCCTCATGGAAGCGCTGGCCAAATTTGTTGTACACATCCGCCGCCCGAGAATTGATCGCCAGTGAAGCAGCGCGAAAAAGTGAATTGATTCCTGCGGCACACCGCTAAGTTGCGGGTTGGGGAAGTCATGACGTTCGAGACAAACGGCGCGCAATTGGCACAATCTTGGCGGTCACGCACACTGACGACACGCAGTTCGATCAGGAAGACGTGCGCATCATGCAGGCGCTGGCGAACCTGGTCATGATTTTTTGGCGGGTGAAGTGATTTAACTCATCGCAAACGTCGATCGCCGATAACGCTCCAGCAAAAAACCGTGCCGAGCGCGAGCGTCAGCCAGAACTCGGGGAGCCAGGCGAGGCCCCACCAGTACTCGGGGCGCCGCTTGGAATAAAGCCACACTGCTCCGCTTCGAGCGGCGGCGGCGATGTTCTCTCCGTTCGGAGATAAACTCGCACTGATCAGATCTGGCGGGCCTACAACATAGGCCAGCGGGTTGTCACGAAAGACCTTCCAGATGCTTAAACGTCCGTCGCAGCTCGCGGCAATGTATTTTTCTCCGCCAGGGGCAAACTCCACCGCATGCATGTGCCGCGTTTGATCGGGGGCCTTGATGGTGTGCATCATTTCCAGCGGATTAATGCGCCAGTGGCGCAGGGAGCCGTCGTCGCCGGCGGTGAGCAGCCTTGTGCTGTCCGGAGAAAACGTTGCACCGAAAACCGTCCACGGAAGCTGCGCGCTCGAATGAAGCTTCCATGTCGCCGTATCCCACAGCCTTAAATCCAGGTGGTTGATCGTGGCGACCCATTTTCCGTCAGGAGAAAACACGGCGCATTGCGTCGCCCACGGGTGGAAATCCTCGCCCGGGTCAACGAATAGCTTTGCTACCTCGCGCCCGCTCTCGCGGTCCCACACGTACGCCGCACCATTGTAGCTCGCCGCAATGACCTGTTTTGAATCAGGTGAGAAACTCGCGTTGGCGATGCGATCCGCCCTCTCGATCGCGCGCTGCTCGGCGCCCGTCGATGCATTCCAGATCCGCACCGAATCTCTTCCCGCGGCAACGATCCAATGCCCATCGGGTGAGTAGCTCACGCAGTACGCAGCGTTGGCAGGCTCGCCTAATCGGAACAGTTTCGTGCCCGTGGCAAGGTCGACAATCTGCGGCGTCGTCGTTTCGCCGCAGTAGCAGAGGCGCGAGCCATCCGGAGAAAACGCGACCAGCCGCTGGTAGCCATCGCAAGGGACATTCCTGTTCCCATCCGCCGCAAACATGCGCACCCGTACCCATGGCGCGCTGTTCTGCCAAAGCAGCGCCCCGCTGCCGATCAGCAGCACGCCCAGCAGCAGCGAGCGCAGCGAGAAGCGCGGACGCCAGTTCATCCGGCGCCTCGCGTGCGGAAATCGCGGATGAGACTCCAGCAAAATGCCACGCTGAGCGCGAGCGTGAGCCAGAACTCGGGGAGCCAGGCGAGGCCCCACCAGTATGCGGGTCGGTAATTCCGATAAACGGAAATGCTGCCATCGAGATTGGCTAGGAGCAGTCGCTTTCCGTCGGGCGAAAAAGTTGTTCGAAACATGTTATTGCCGGTCAATACTGCCTGAACCTCATACGAAGATGACAGAATTGCAACGTGTTTTCTTTCATATTGAAGCGCAGCAAATGACCCATCTGGCGAATAAGTGACAGTGAAAATACTGCCGACCGGACTGGAATAAATTTCTTCAATCCGAAACCCATCACACGCGTAACATTCATTTGCTCCGCCAGCAAATAATAATCGAGCCCCGTCCGGACGAACGGAAAAACTTCTTGGAAATGTCTGCATCGGTGGAGTCGATTTAAGAACCTGGCCACTGTTGAGGTCCCAGGTCCGAATTGCCCATTCTCCTTCGTAGGAGTCACCGAGTTTTCGCACAAGATAAAGAGAATTGCCATCCGTACTCAGCGCCAATCCTCCCGGCCATTCTCCCCCATCTGGAAAGTGAAAAATCGAACGTCCCTGGTTAGACCAGACTAGTGTTGGACCGTCTGCACAACTTGTCACAATCTTCGATCCATCTGGAGTAAAGAATGCAAAGAAGATGCGACCGCAATGTCCGGACAGATCCAGCAGCATTGCGCCGGATGCCATGTCCCAGACTTTCGCTGAACCATCTGCGCTGCCAGTGATCACCTGTGTGCCGTCTGGAGAGAAAGAGGCGCAGAACACGGAAAATCGATGGCCACGTAACTCATGTATGCAGCGGCCCGTATGAGTCTCAAAGATACGTGCGGTTGTGTCGAAGCTCGATGTTACAATTTGTCGTCCATCCGGGGAGAATCTAGCGCTAAAGACAACGTCGCTATGGCCGTTGAAGGATTGAATGACTTTTCCGGACGGCCAACGCCACAATCTCGCGACATGGTCGGAGCCCGCGGTAAGCATCAGAGAACCGTCGTTTGAGAATTGAATATCGTGGCACAGACTGCTGTGCTGATTCAGTACCTTCTCCGGTCGCCACGGCTCCCAATGCCACCACAGCGTCACCCCGCTGCCGATCAGCAGCACGCCCAGCAAGAGCGTGCGCAGCGAGAAGCGGAGTTTCGGGAGGAGGCGCATACCGTATGAAGTCTAACGGCTCCGGCCGAGATTTCTTGCGTACGGCTGAGAACGGTGTATGTCATCGGAGCGGGCATCGACGATCGATCCAAAAAAGTCTCCGTGTTCTCCGTGCCTCCGTGTTGAAGTTGTGAAATCAGTTTTAGAAAGGTCTGGCATGCTCGACCGCTTCCGTAACTGGCTTGTTCCGGCCATCCTTCTCTCGCCCGCGGCCATGCTTGGCGCCGAAGGGCTCACGCTGCCGCTGTGGCCGGATCTGAAAGTCGAAGCGGGCGCGGGAGACGAGTCGGTCACCGAGCGCGGCAGGAATGGCAAGCAGGATCGCTCCTTTAAGAACGTGCGCGTGCCGACGATTACTGTTTATCAGCCGGAGAAACCCAATGGCGCGGCCGTGATCGTCTGTCCGGGCGGCGGCTATGGCAGCCTGGCGCTCGATAAGGAAGGCCACGATGTTGCGCGCTGGCTCTGCGGCGCGGGAATTACCGGCATCGTGCTCAAGTACCGCCTGCCGCGGCCGGAACTCTCGAAAGGCGAAGCGCCCTGGCCGCTTCAGGACGCGCAGCAGGCGCTGCGGCTGGTGCGTTCGCGCGCGGCGGAGTGGAAGATCGATCCGCGCCGCGTGGGGATGATGGGTTTTTCGGCGGGCGGGCATCTCGTGTCGGCAGCGGCGACTCATTTCGACGAAGGCCGGAAAGACGCGGCAGGCGACAAAGTTGCCAGCCAGAGCTGCCGGCCGGATTTCGCGGTGCTCGTTTACGCGGTGGTGTCCATGGGCGAGAGCGTCGGCCACAGCGGCGCGCGTGCTGCGCTGCTGGGGAAGTCACCCGACTCGGCCATGATTGAGCGCTATTCCAGCCATCTGCAGGTGACGGCGCAAACGCCGCCGTGTTTTCTGGTTCACGCCAAAGATGACAAAGTGAAGGCCGAGAACAGCGTGCTCTTTTCGGAGGCGCTCAAAAAAGCCGGCGTGCCGTGCGAGCTGCAGCTCTATGAAAAAGGCGGGCACGGCTATGGCCTGGGCATCAACGGTGGCGAAGTAGCAACCTGGCCCGAGCGCTGCCTGGCGTGGCTGCACGCACAGAAGTTTTTGGATGCACGCTGAGACGAACGGTTTTTGGGTTTCTGGTTTCTAGTTTCTGGTTTCTGGTTTCTGGTTTCCGGCGTCTGTTCCGTTAACTGGAAACCAGAAACTGTAAACCAGAAACCATATGTTCAGATCCTTGCCCTTCGGATATGCTCAGCACGGTTCCGGCGGCGCTCTTTATGAATGCCCTCTACTATTGCTACGCGTGCGGGCTGCGGCTGAAAGCCGAAGAGGTCGATATTTCTGTCAAGCGTGGCGAGACCCACGCCACGGCCTGCTGCGAGAAGTGCGCCGCCGCCGGCAAGCGCATCAAGGATCCCAAGGCACACGAAGCCGAAGCCTTAAGCGCCACCGCGCATGGCGGAAGCGGCTCGACCATCAACGCCAGCAATCCCATTCCGGACGACTCAGCCGTGCTGGCCGCGCAAGTCGAACCGGTCTCCGCCCCGCGAAAGCCAAATAGCAAGCCGCCCAGCGCGATCAACATTCCCGGCGCGTCACAGGCTGCGCGCGCCGCACGCAAAACGACCATCGCCCGCAGTCCGGCGCTAGCCACATCCGAGACGCGCCGCACCGAGAAGGGCGGATTCCCTCTTCTGCCCGTGCTTGGCGGCATGGCCCTGCTGCTGGTCGCAGCGTTCCTGAGCTTTAAGGGGAGCAGCGATTCCGAAGCACACTCGGCAGGTTCCGGTGAGGCGCCGCGGAAGAGAGCTGCCGCTCCTGAACCCCTCGCCGCGCCGAAAGCAGCCGCACCGGTTGCCGCGCCCGCCGTGACAGCTCCCGTATCAGCCCCCGCGTCGAGCCAGACGCCGCCGCAGGCGGAAGCCGCGACAACTCAACCGAACGCGAATAAGGACGATCTGACGATCGAACACGTTGAAGCGTTTCTGCGTTACAAAAATTTTCTGCGCGCGCGCGAGCATCTTGAGCTGCTCGAAAAGAAAGTGGCGCAGGACGCGAAGTTTGCGGATGTGCGCACGAAGCTGCCGGCCCTGAACACGGACATTCAGAACGGATCACAGGCGGCGCTGGATGCGCTGCTGAAAGCCGCCGAAGCGAAAGCCGAGGCCGGCGACCTTAATGGAGTGCGAGCGGTACTCGGCCCGCAGCGATTGATGGATCTGCTGCCCGAGCACGCTGAAATTGCCGCGCGCGAGGCCGACAAGTTCCGCGACACTGCCAATTCAGTCGCGAAAGTTGCTGACGAAAAGAAACAGGCGGAGCTCGCGGCGTCGCGTGCGGAACTTGAAAAGAACCTGCCGGCCAGCCTGGGTCCGGCGCCGAAAGCAACGGTTCTCTTCGGACCGGACGGCTGGAACACAAAGGCAACGATTAAAGACGGAAAAGAGGCGATTCGAAAAGTGCCGGAGAAAACGCGTTTCCTTAACGGAGCACGGGCCGTCGTCGAATTCAATGGACTGCTTGGCGTGGTGACGAACGATCCGATTGTGATCGAGTATTCGGCAGCGCAGGATACCGAGTTGACGCTGTGGATGGAATTGCCCGAATTCGGCAAGCGCCTGGCAGTTGTCAAGCTGAGCGCCGGAACGAATCAGGTATTGGAGCTCAACCCCAATGACGACAGCGGCACCTTTGTTAAAGGCAAGAAGGGCAAAGCGACTGGCCGCACGATTATGGGGCTTGGCCTGGAAGCCAAGAAATCTCCTCCTGGACTGATCGCGATCTTCCGTATTTCACGTTAGCAAACCGCACTCATCGCGTGAACGTTCCCTTTCCGGTGATGTCGAAAACTTCAATGCGGTGGAACGTCGCGGGGCTGTGCGTGGCCAGGCCGATCAGGCGATTGTCGCGCAGCTTCCACTTGGAATAGATCTCGACGTCGCTCCAATCCGTCTTGTATTCGCTGACCAGCTTGCCATCGATGAACGCTTTCATGCCGTCTTTGCGGATCTGCACCAGCGACGTGTAACGCCGGTTGTTCTCCAGGCCCATGCGCGCGCTGGCGGGATTCTCATTCGCCGACTTGCCGCCGACGATATCGAATCCGCAGATCGAATTTTCAAAGCCGCCCATCTCCCAGATGAACGCCTTTCCGCGGTGCGTCAGCACCTGGTTGACGTCGTCGCCGTCGTGTCGGGTGAACTCGATCAGGAAGTCGTACTCTTCGGGCGGTCGGTAAGGCAGTTCGATGCGATTGTGCTTTCCACGGCCGCAGGTCAACTGGCCGTCCTGCAGCTTCCAGTTCCCCGAAACGCTGTCGCGTGCCGGATCAACGCGGTCGAGCAGGTTGATGCCAGGCTCGCGAAATTGCTGCTTTGCCTCGCCTGCCCCCTGTGCTTTCGGTGCGCCCTCGAGTACGGGTTGAGACGTCCGGTGCTCGGCAGCGATTAGACGGCGGGGTTCCGGGAGCGGCGTGCGCTTCTCTGGTTCGGGTGTGCTCTTTTCCGGTTCGAGCGCGCGCTTCTCAGCCTCCGGCCGTCTGCCGGATGTCTCGAGCGCCACCGTCTGCTGCTGGCGCGAACCGCTCATGAAATACAGGAGTCCAGCCATAGCCATGCAAGCGGGCGCAACCACAAGCCAGGGCGATGTGCCGGAGCTCTTGCGCTGCGGTTCGCTCGAGACGTGACGCGCTTCGCGTGACGCCTCGCTGTGCTCTTTGCGTTTTTTCAAGGCAAACTGCGGCGAGCCGCTGCCGGGATCACCAGCCGGCATGCGGCCGGATTTGACACGCTCCAGATCGCTGAGCAGTTCGCTGCAGGAGGCGTAGCGCGCCGCCGGGTCCTTGGCCATCATGCGCGCAATCACCTGCGCCACACCGGCAGAAAGCTCGGGGCGGATCGCACGCGGATCGGGAGCGGGCTCCGACAGATGCATCAGCATAACCGCGTTGGCGTTGGCGCCAGTGTACGGCGTCTTCCCGGTGAGCACGTGATACAGCGTCGCGCCCAGGGAATAGATGTCGGCGCGACCGTCAATGTTTGCCGCGCCGCGAGCCTGTTCAGGCGAAATGTAATGCGGCGTTCCCAGCGCGACACCGGCCTGTGTTTGAAAGGTGTTCTCTGATTCAGCGATGCTCTTGGAGAGCCCCAGGTCCAGAATGCGCGCCATACCGTCAGATGAGACAATCACATTCGCCGGCTTGATGTCGCGGTGGACGATTCCGTGAGAATGGGCATGCTCAAGTCCCCTGGCAATATCGACAGCGATGCGCAGCGCCTCGCCTTCGTTCAGGCCCTTGCCGGCGGAAAGCATGCGGTCGAGCGATTGCCCGCGGCAGAATTCCATCACGCAGTAATGATGGCCATCCTGTTCGTCGACTGCGAACGCTGCGACGATATTCGGGTGGTTGAGCTTTCCCATCGCGCGCGCTTCGCGCTGAAAGCGCTCAACGAACTCGGCGTTTTCGGCGAGTTTCTTAGACAGCACCTTGATGGCGACTTTGCGCTGTGCGAGCGTATCGTCAGCCAGGTAGACAGAGCCCATGCCGCCTTCGCCCAGTTTCTTCAGCAGAATGTACTGTCCAAGCTGATGCAGGCCGCTGCTCATGAACGTCTCCTTATGTGTGGACTCGCGGCGACGAAGCAGGCTCAGCGCTGTGCAAAATCTCTCGCCCGAATTTTTTTAATTTGCACAACTTTTGTGCCATGCAGCCGGGGACTGGAGAAAGCCAGCAGGTGGGTATTTTTTCTAATGCTTTGACTGAAATACTGATCGCGCAGGGTATTTTTTATACCCTGACCGGCATCTGGCCGGTGCTTCACATTCGCAGTTTCGAAGCGGTGACCGGCCCCAAGCATGATAAATGGCTGGTAAAGATCGTGGGCCTGGTCATCACAGTGATCGGCGTTGCGCTGATCGTGGCCGGATCAAAGGAGCAGGCACTTACGCCCATTGTGTTGCTGGCGGCCGGATGTGCGGCTGTGCTGGCGGCGGCTGATTTTTACTACGTTCTGCGCGGCACGATTTCGCGCATCTACCTCGCCGACGGCGTGGTGGAGCTGGCGCTGGCGGTGTTGCTGGGCCTGGCGAGCTGGCCGGCATGATCGAACAGCGGAAGCAATTCTCAAGGTAGCAGAGCGGCGGATATCGGTTAGCCTGTCTCAAAATAGGAGGGCGTATGCGAACAACTCTCGTTCTGCTGACAGCGGCTCTGCTCTTTAATGCAGTGGCTGCGGAACCACGTTATACAGAGGCTGCGGGCGGCTATTCGCTCGTGCCGCCAGACGGCTGGAAGCTGGCTGACTTTCCCGGCTTTAAATACAAGATCATCCATGGCACGCCGAACAACGGTTTCGCCCCTAATGTCAACGTGCTGGGAGAAGCGTTTCCCGGTACGCTGGAGGACTATGTCGCCAGCAACGAAGTGACACTTAAACGAGTGATAACCGGCTATCAGAAGCTGAGTTCGGCAAACTTGAAATCTGATAGTGGCGCTCCGTTAATCCGGATGACGATACAGTCTGAACAGAATAAGATGAAGTTGCGGCAAACGTTCTTCTTTTTTGATGGCCAGCCCGGCCAGAAGATGGTGATCACCTGCTCTACCCTGCTGGAAGACGGCACGAAGTTCGACGCCGTGTTTGAAAAACTGGCCAAGAGCTTCCGGCTCGAAGCCGCTAAAGCCGCGCCCGCGACGGCAGGCGGGGCCAGGACGTATCATCTGAACGACGGTACGAAGGTCGAAACGACTCAGACCATCGAGACCGAAGACAGCTACACGGTGAAAGACAGCAATGGAAAGATCCGGACTTTAAAGAAATCCGACATCAAGAAAATCACAGAGTAAGTCCGGCAGCACTAGAGTACTACAAAGATCCGTTCAGATGTCGAACGGCAGAATCCACGCGGGTTTCACGACGCTAGCACGCCCGTTGCGCGGTGGACAACCTGGGGCGCTGGGGATAGACTTTTTCTTCGATGAATATTCTGCGTCGGGCTCACATGAAAGTTGGCGCACCGGCTGTTGTCGTCCTTGCGGCAACGCTTGTGAATGCCGCTGCGGCTGCTCCGCAGGCGACGCTTCACGACTCGACCCCGGCCGACCTGTCATGGGCGCTTAAAGGCGGAGCCACTCACGCCGCGCGCTCGACCCGCATCCTCATCGCGCAAAAAGCCGTCACCAGCATCGACTCGCTCGACCGCATTGGCGGCGCGCAGACCGTTCATCCCGGTCTGCTGACGCTGCAGCCTGATTGCGCCGTGCGCAGCACCTCTGCCGACAGCACGAGCGGCGGCTCCGACCACACCGACAGTTCTCACCAGCACAGCGCACCCTAGTCTTCCCTGCGGATAACAGAAGCGTTCAGCCGCGGTTGTTCAAGGCGCCAGCCTTGACCGCGAGTCCCGCTTATTTTGTTCTCCGCAAAAGCCATTCAGCGCTCCGGCACAATTCCGCCGTCCGAGCGTGCATCCATTTCAGATTCGAAGATTTTGAAAGGCAGCAGTCATGATTGACGAAATCACAGAAGTTGTCGGCAATATCATCGGAACAATTTTCCCCTCGCGCTCGGCCAGCGTGCTGAAAAAGCTCGCCCCCGTAGTGGAGAAAATCAACGCGCTCGAAAAGGAAATCGCCAAACTCTCCGACAAGGAACTGCGCGGTAAGACTGAACAGTTCCGCAAAGAAATCGCCGAAATCCGCAAGAAAAATCCAAAGGCCGATGAGGAAGGCGACGTCGAACGCTACCTCGACAGCATTCTGCCTGAAGCTTTCGCGCTGGTTCGCGAATCAGGCAAGCGCACGCTGGGTATGCGCCACTTCGACGTGCAGCTCATCGGCGGCATGGTGCTGCACGGCATGGCCTCGCCGATCCGCTCGGACGGCCAGAATCGCGGCATGATTTCGGAGATGGTGACCGGCGAAGGCAAGACGCTCGTGGCCACTCTGCCCAGCTACCTCAATGCGCTG
>DASPJR010000047.1:0-32095 GCA_035628505.1 Planctomycetota bacterium
ACACCATAGCGGTCGGCCTGGCGCCAGACCGTTTCGGACTGGGCTTCAACGCCGTCCACGCCGGAGAAGACGACGATTGCGCCGTCGAGCACGCGCAGGGAGCGTTCGACCTCGGCCGTAAAGTCCACGTGGCCGGGAGTGTCGATGAGATTGATGTCGAATTTTTTATTGAGCTTGTTGCAGAACCAATCGCAGGACGTGGCCGCTGCGGTGATCGTGATGCCGCGGGCCTGTTCTTCAGGGTCGTAATCCATGACGGCGGTGCCTTCATGCACTTCGCCCATCTTGTGCTCTTTGCCCGTGTAATAGAGGATGCGCTCGGAGAACGTGGTCTTGCCGGCATCGATGTGCGCGGTCACGCCGATGTTGCGCAGATTTAGAATGTGTGTATTGATGGCCTTCTCGACCGCTTCCGGATTAGGCATGATCATGTTTGTCCCGTCTCTGTTCTTCGTCCGGCTTGGCCAGACACCCTTAAATTCAAAGAGCACAACACAAAAAAAGTCCAGCGCCGGAACATTCCCGGCGCATTTAAACTCACGTCCTTCGTCGCTCAGTATGGGGTTAACAGGGCAATGCCAGTGACCCGAAGGCGGAGACTATGCGATTTCAGCTCTGCATCTTTCGCACATCACTCCCGGATCTGAAAACCACCTCAGCACTGCCTGAGCGAATTGAATCTTCTTACCACGCGTAATGGGCAAAGGCTTTATTGGCCTCGGCCATCTTGTGTGTATTTTCGCGCTTGGTGATGGCGGCGCCTTCCTTCTTGAACGCGTCGAGCAACTCCGTGGCCAGTCGTTCTGCCATCGGGCGCCCCTTCTTTGCACGCGACGCTTCAAGCAGCCAGCGAATTGACAGGCTCTGCGCACGCTTGCGGTTCACTTCGACCGGCACCTGGTAGGTGGCGCCGCCGACGCGCTTGGATTTCACTTCGACGACCGGCTTGACGTTGTTCACGGCCGTGGTGAAGACTTCCATCGGGTTGCCGTTGGTCTTCTCGGCCACCAGCTTCATGGCATCATAGAAGACTGCCTGACTGGTCGACTTCTTACCCTTGCGCATCATGCAGTTGATGAACTTGCTGACGAGCAGGTCATTGAAGCGGGCGTCGGGCTTCAGGCCGCGTCCGGTTACACGCGGGCGCTCCGGCAGAGCCGGAATCTGGTTCTGAGTCTCCATGCGCGTCTTGCGCGATGTCTTGGGTTTCTTGGCCATGTGTTCCTCTGATCCGTTCTAAACTCTGTCTGTCTATCTCGTTACGCCTGAGCGCCGAGAACGTCTGCGGCGGCTCTCAAATTTGTCCACAAACGCACATGGTGCGTTTACTTGGCCCGCTTGGCGCCGTACTTTGAGCGCGACTGCTTACGGTCCTGCACGCCCTGACAGTCATACACGCCGCGGACGATGTGGTAACGCACACCCGGAAGGTCCTTCACGCGGCCGCCGCGGACAAGAACAATCGAGTGTTCCTGAAGATTGTGTCCTTCGCCGGGGATGTAAACCGTCACTTCCTTGCCGTTGCTGAGGCGCACGCGCGCGATTTTGCGCAGCGCTGAATTGGGCTTCTTGGGGGTCATTGTCTTGACCGCCAGACAAACGCCCTTTTTAAAGGGGTTGGCCTCAAGCACCGGGCTCTTGGACTTGCTCTTCTGCTCTACGCGCTCGCGTCGGCACAGCTGATTGATCGTCGGCATTCTGCAAAGGCCCTAACAAAAAAAAGACCAGCCACCAACATCTGTGGGGTCTGAACCGGAACGTCTATTCACGAGCAGATTTCGCGTGTGCGTCCTCTGCCTTTTGGGAGAGATATGAATAATGGATAACTGCCACAGGTCAAGCACAATCTACCGAAATGGGCGTAAAAAATTGCACCTCTGTCAGATTTCAAAGGTACTCATTCTGTTCTCTCCTTAATAAGGAGCACCTTTCGATGTCCGTTCTCCGCTGCCTGCTCGTCGTTGCTTCGGTTGTGGCCGCTTCAGCGCAGGCCGAACTTAAACTGCCGCCAATCTTCGCGGATCATATGGTCGTCCAGCGAGACACGCCAGTACCCATCTGGGGTCGCGCGGCCCCGAACGAAAAACTTGTTATTGCGCTCGGCGAGCGGCGTTGCGAAACCGCGGCTGACGCCAGTGGTGCGTGGCGCGCGGAGATTCCAGCCACCCCGGCCGGTGGGCCGTTTAAACTCACGATCACCGCCAGCACTTCGACGTTGACCCTCGAGGATGTGCTCGTCGGCGAAGTGTGGTTCTGCGGCGGCCAGTCCAACATGGAGTTCAAGCTTCCCAGCGCGCTCAACGGCGACAAAGAGGCGGCCGAGGCAGATTTTCCGCAAATCCGCACCTTTAACGTCGACAAAGTCATCGCGCCCACGCCGCAGGAGGAAGCGAAAGGCAAATGGTTCGTATGCTCGCCGGCGAACGCGAAGGAATTCTCCGCGGTGGCGTATTTCTTCGCCCGCGAGATTTATGCGTCGACGAAAGTGCCCATCGGACTGATTCACGCGTCCGCCGGCTGGACGCCGGCCGAGGCCTGGATGCCGCGTGATGCGCTGATGGCTCAGCCGGAACTGCGTTACATCGCCGAACGCTGGGATGGCATCGAGAGCACGTTCGAAAGCCGCACGCGTCAGCACGCTCGGCAGATGGAAGTTTGGAAGAAAGCTGCCGAGAAGGCGAAAGCTGAGGGAAAACCGGAACCGGGAAAGCCGGCGGCGCCTCCGGATCCGAAATTTCTGCATCGTGCCAGCGGGCTCTACAATGGATCGGTGTACCCGCTCACGCGCTACGCCCTGCGCGGCGTCATTTTTTATCAGGGCGAAACCAACGAAGTCCGCGGCATGCAGTATCGGCGCCTGTTTCCCGCATTGATCCAGGGCTGGCGCAAAGCCTGGAACAAGGAACTGCCGTTCTTTTACGTGCAGCTCGCGAATGTGCTGCCGCCGGATCCCGAGCCGAGCGAAAGCGAATGGGCGGAGCTGCGCGAATCGCAATTGCTGAGCTTGAACATGCCTCACACAGGCATGGCTGTGGCGATTGACATCGGCGAAGCCAACGACGTACATCCGAAGAACAAGCAGGACGTCGGCAAACGATTGTCACTGTGGGCCGAAACAAAGTGTACGGCGAAGCCATCGAGTTCTCGGGCCCGCTCTATAAGTCGTTCACGCTCGAAGGCGCGAAAGTACGCATCGCGTTTAACTACGCCAGAGGCCTGGCCGCCAAAGACGGCGCGGAGCTCAAGGGCTTTGCAATCGCGGGCGAAGACCGGCGTTTCTACGCGGCTCAAGCGCTGATCGAAGGCGAGAACGTCATTGTCTTCAGCGACAAAGTGCCAAAGCCGTTCGCGGTGCGCTACGCCTGG
Source organism: Planctomycetota bacterium (assembly GCA_035628505.1). Classification (GTDB taxonomy): domain Bacteria; phylum Planctomycetota; class SZUA-567; order H5-PLA8; family H5-PLA8; genus DASPJR01. Next base: position 3,367 of record DASPJR010000047.1, read on the forward strand.
GCGAACAATCCTGAAGGCTGCAATCTGACGAACGCGACAAAGCTTCCCGCCTCACCATTCCGCACCGACACTTGGCCCGGGAAGACCTCGGGCTATACAACACTCACGATTGATACAATGCATTGATTGATCGCATGCATCCTGCCCGCGTTGAAGATAGTACGGGCATCACTGGCACCCACGCTCGTGCTGCGTAGAATGGCGCGCTCAACCTTAGATAAGGAGAGTCCCCTACCCCATGCGCGTCGACACGCCTTACGCCAACCAGATCCGCTCGGCCTTCGAGTTCTCTCAGAAACAGGTGCGCAATCTCATCGAGAAGCATCCGGATTACTATCCGATGTACACCGTTAATGGGAAGTGGAAGCATGACGGTGAAAAGTGGACGCATTGGTGCGATGGCTTCCTCGGCGGACAGATGTGGGTCTTCTATCAGCACACGCGCGAAGAATACTGGCTGAAGAACGCCGTACGCTACTCGCAGCCGCTTGAACCACGCCAGCACGACCGCGACGTTCATGACCTGGGCTTCATTTTTATCAGCACCTACCTGCGCTGGCTCAATGCGCTGCGGCCGGGCATGTCAGACGTGGCCATCCTTAAAGGAGACTTGCGCGCCACCGCGCAGCACCTCGACGACGTGCTCATTCAGGCGGGCACAACCTTAAGCCTGCGCTTTAAAGAAAAAGGCCAATACCTGCGCAGCTTCGTGGAAGACGCCTCGCTGTTCGTCGACATCATGATGAACGTCGGCATCATATTTTACGCCGCGCAGAAGCAGCACGAGCGCGGCAAAGACAAGGAAGCGCGCGAACTTCTGCGCATCGCCAATAACCACTGCCGCACTTCGATGCGCTACCTTATCCGCGGCGACGGCTCGACCGCGCATGAAGCGATGTTCAATCTCGAAACAGGCGAATGCCTGAAACAGACCACGCATCAGGGCTTCCGCGGCGATTCCTGCTGGTCGCGCGGCCTGGCCTGGGCGCTGTATGGATTCTGCACCGCGTACCAGTTCACCGGCAACAGCGCCTTCCTGGATGCCAGCGAAGCCTGCGCGCGCTATTACATGCAGCACACGCCGCTTCTGATTCCGCCGTGGGATTACGACGCGCTCCCGCTCGAATCGCGCAAGCTCGAAGACAGCTCGGCCGCAGCGATTGTGGCATCGGGCCTCTTCAATCTTTCGCAGAATTCAGCGAGCTACGAGAAGCGAACGCTCTACCGGCAGTACTTCCGCCAGATGATGTTCGCGCTGACCACGGACAAGTACCTCGGTCGCGAGCCAGGTTACGAAGGGATCCTCAAGCACGGCGTTTATCACATCCACAAAAAGCTGGGCGTGGATGAATCGGTGATGTGGGGCGAATACTTCTTCGTTGAAGCGCTGTCGAAGGCGCTATCGGAAACTGAATAATGCATGTCCATTGATGCATGATGCATAATGCATAAGCGGTTTGCGTGCCGGAGTGTGAACGCTTTCTCGAACTCTGCCACCTGCACTTGCTGTTGGGTTCAACCCCGGCGGAGTTGCAGATTGGCCCTTATGCATCATGCATTATGCATTATTAAGGCTTCACCTTTGCATAAGCTCAGCACGGAGGTGTCGCGTGGCCAAAGTTTCACCGCACAACCGTCTCAAGGCTTATCGCGAGAAGCGCGACTTCACCAAATCGCCCGAACCCACCGGAAGCGAGCGGCTGAAGGAGAAGAAAAAGTCGAAGCGCGAGCTCTTCTTCTGCGTGCAGAAACATCTTGCCAGCCATCTGCATTACGATTTCAGATTGGAACACGCCGGCGCGCTGCTCAGCTGGGCCGTGCCAAAAGGGCCATCCCTGAACCCAAAAGATAAGCGGCTGGCTATGCGCGTCGAAGATCATCCGCTCGATTATGGCGAGTTCGAAGGCGTCATACCTGAAGGCTACGGCGCCGGCATTGTGATGCTCTGGGACCAGGGCACGTGGGAGCCTCAGAGCGACGACGTCGACGCGGCGCTCGCCAAAGGCGAACTGAAATTCAAGCTCAACGGCGTGAAACTGAAAGGCTCATGGGTTCTTGTCCGGACTGGCGGCCGCGATCCCGAGAGCCGCAGTTGGCTGCTGATCAAGCAAAGCGATGACTGGTCCGGCGACCTCGACATCACGAGCTTTGCGCCGCTGAGCGTCAAATCCAACGGCGACTTCGCGAACATTCTCGCCAGCGAAAACCCGCAGATCTGGGAATCACATCGGCCGGCAAAAGGCGGCGCGACCGGCGCGATGCTGCAGGAGATTATTGAGCAGGCGGCGGCGTTGAAAGCAAAACAGTCTCGCGGCCGTCGCGCGAAGGTCAGGTAACAACTTCAACGCAGAGGCGCAGAGAACGCCGAGAGCGCAGAGATTTCTATCGAGCGAGTAACAAGAACCTTTAAAGTATCTCTGCAAACTCTGCGCTCTCGGCGTCTCTGCGTTGAAGTCGTTAATAGGTGTTCCTCAATGCCCGAACTTCCCGACATCACCGCCTACATCGACGCGCTTGAAAAACGCGTGTTGAATCAGCCGCTTGAGAAAGTGCGCATTTCCAGTCCGTTTCTGCTGCGCTCGTTTGATCCGCCGATCAGCCAGGCCGAAGGAAAGACTGTTCGCGAGCTGCGCCGGCTGGGTAAGCGCATCGTCTTTGTGCTCGACGATAATCTCTTCCTCGTGCTGCATCTGATGATCGCCGGACGACTGCACTGGAAGCACAAGGGCGCGGCAATCACAGGCAAGATTGGCCTGGCGGCGTTCGATTTCCCGTCCGGCACGCTTCTGCTCACGGAGGCAAGCACCAGAAAACGCGCATCGCTGTACCTCGTGCGCGGCGAGAACGCGCTCGCCGAGCACCAGCCAGGCGGATTGGAACTGCTCGACCGCAAAAACACCCTGAAGGCTTTTCGTGACGCGCTGCTGAAAGAGAACCGCACGCTCAAGCGCGCGCTGACAGACCCGCATCTGTTCAGCGGCATCGGCAACGCGTACAGCGATGAGATCCTGCATCGCGCGAAGCTTTCTCCTGTGACATGGACAACGCGCCTGAACGAGGAGGAAATCAAGCGGCTGCATGAGGCCACACGCGCGGTCATGCGTGAATGGATCGAGCGCCTGCGCGAGCAGACCGGCGCAGGCTTTCCTGAAAACGTGACGGCTTTCCGGCCTGAGATGGCGGTGCACGGGAAATTTGGAAAACCCTGCCCCGTCTGCGGCACGCCGGTGCAGCGCATTGTCTACGCAGAGAACGAGGCCAATTACTGCCCTGCCTGTCAGACCGAGGGCAGGCTGCTGGCCGACCGCTCGCTATCCCGGCTTCTCAAAAGCGATTGGCCGCGCACGCTTGAGGAACTGGAAGAGAAAAAAGCTGCGATGCGGCCCACAAAGGAAAAGCGCTAATTTATCCATTGACACTGGTGAGTGTTTACTTACATTTTCCCGGGTGAAGAAAAGTACAAGGCTCACCAGCGAAGAGCGCTGCGATTCGATTTTGAAGTCGGCACGCACGGTTTTCTCCGAGCGCGGCTTTCACGGCACAACCACGCGCGAACTGGCCGTCGCCGCCGGCATCTCCGAAGCGCTGCTGTTTAAACATTTCCCGACCAAAGAAGCAATCTACGACGCGATGCTCGCGGATTGCAAGAAGTCGCAGCTCGGCCAGGAATTTCAGCGCCTTCTGGATCTGAAGCCTTCCACGGCGACGCTGATCCTGATGGTTCATCACATTATCGCCAAGAACATCGGCGCCACGGCCGAGTGGGCTGCAGTTACGCGGCTTTTCATGCGCAGCCTGAATGAAGACGGCAGCTTCGCGCGCGTGGTTTTCAAGCACATCAGCGAAGGCTGGCTGGTCAAGATGCGCGAATGTCTGAAGGCTGCGTCGGCTTCCGGAGAGCTGGTGCTTGCACCGGGCTCGCGCGATACATCAGCCTGGTTCTGCCAGCACCTTGGACTTCTGCTTTTCCTGATTCATCAGCACGAGACGGCGGTGCTGCGTTACGGGCCATCGCGATCGGAACTGATCGAACAGGCGGTGCTTTTCGTGCTCCGCGGAATGGGCGTAAAGGAGCGCGCCATCAAACAGCATTACGACCCGGCAGCGCTTGAAATGCTGATGTCGTAAGTACCCGTGGAATGAAGGTTAGTAAGCACACACTCAGGGCACGAACCCAATGACGAGCCGGGCCGGACAGTTTGGTACTCTTTCAGTGGCGCTCGCCATCCTTTTTATTGCGAGCGGCTGCGGCAACAAGGCCGTCGGACAGGCGCCGCCGGCCATGCCCCCCGCAATGATTACGGCCGTGCCCGTCAGCGTGCGAACCGTCCCGCTCTATATTGATGAAATCGGCCGTTGTGTCGCCACCGAGGTGGTCTCAATCCAGCCGCAGGCGTCCGGCCGCATTACGGAAGTTTTCTTCAAAGATGGCGCCGACGTTAAAAAGGGCGACCGGCTTTTCACGATCGACCCGCGCCCTTTCCAGGTCCAGCTGCAGCAGGCTGAAGCGGCGCTGGTTGAGAACAAAGCCGAGCTCACCCGCGCCGAAGCGAACCTGGCGCAGGAGCAGGCGGCGCTCGGCCGCGGCCTGGCGGGCATCAACGAAATGCAGGCGCGCCTGGAATTAAGCAAGCTCGAATTTGAGCGCGCGAAGGAGCTGGTGAAGGCCGACGCCGTCGCACGCCAGCAGTTCGACGAGAAGAAGATGGGCGTTTCGGTCAGCGAAGCGCAGCTGAAGTCCAGCCAGGCAGCGATGTCTATGGCGCAGGCGCAGGTGCGGCACGCGGAAGCCGAGGTCGCCGTTGCGCGTGCGAAAGTCGAATCCAGCCAGGCAGCGATCGCATCCGCGAAGCTCAATCTCGAGTACACCACGGTGCTATCTCCGATCGACGGCCGCGCTGGTCAGCGCCTGGTGGACGTCGGCAACGTGGTCTCCGCCACCTTCAATCCTGTCTCGCTCGTCGTGCTGCAGCGCATCGATCCTATTTACGTCGACTTCACTGTTCCTGAAGCAGAACTCAGCCGTGTGCGCAAATTGATGAGCGGCAGGACGCTGAAGGTCGAAGTTCGTCCTGCAGACTCGCCTGATGCCCTACACGTCGGCGAGTTCTCGTTCCTTGACAACGCCGTGCAGCAGAGCAGCGGTACGATCAAGCTGCGGGCCACCGTGCAGAACCGGGAGCGCGCGCTGTGGCCCGGACAGTTCGTTAGAGTGCGGCTGATTCTCGCCGAGCTCCAGAACTCCATTCTCGTACCCGCGCGAGCGATCCAGACGGGTCAGGCCGGACGTTTCGTGTATGTCGTGAAACCCGACGCGACCGTCGAAATGCGCGTAGTAAAGCCCGGACAGCGGCATGGTGATGACATTCTGATCAGCGAAGGCCTGAAGGAAGGCGAGCGGATCGTTCTGGCCGGACACCTGACGCTCTATCCTGGCGCTAAAGTTCAGGAGAAGCAGTCCACTCCGGAGCCAGCTCCGGCTGCAGCGGCAACTACGGAAAAAGCTTCCGGCGAGGGCGCTAAATGAATTTGTCCGAGCCCTTCGTCCGCCGGCCGGTGCTCACCACGCTGCTGACGGTCACCTCCGTTTTCTTCGGCATTCTCGCATACATGCGGCTTCCGGTAAGCGATCTTCCGGCGGTCGACTATCCGGTGCTGCAGGTGCAGGCGCATTATCCCGGTGCCAGTCCGACGACGATGGCAAACAACATCGCCACGCCGCTCGAACGGCAGTTCATGCAGATTCCCGGCCTGGAGCTGATTACGTCGCAGAGCCGCCAGGGAACGACATCGATGACGCTGCAGTTCAACCTGGATAAGGACATCGATGGCGCCGCAACGGACGTGCAGGCCGCCATCGCGCAGGCGACGGGAAATCTGCCTGTCGATCTGCCCTCCCCGCCCATCTTTCAGAAAACCAATCCCAATGATCAGGCGATCATGTACATCGCCCTCACGAGCAATTCGCTGACATCTGGAAAGCTCTACGACTACGGCTACACGCAGGTGGCGCAGCGCATCACCACGCTCAAAGGCGTTTCGCGCGTGGACGTCTACGGCAGCAAATCCGCCGTGCGCATCAAAGCCGATCCCTTCGCGCTGGCCTCGCGCGACATGACCATGGACGATCTGGCGAAGGCCATCAACGAAGGCACCAGTTACCAGGGCGCGGGCCAGTTCGATGGCTCGCACCGCTCGCTGGTGCTGCAGCCGAAGGGGCAGCTCGAATCGGCCGAGGAATACAACAATCTCATCATCGCTCATCACGACGGCGCGCCCGTTTACCTGAAAGACGTCGCTCAGGCGTACGAAACGGTTGTCGACGAGCGCACCAACATGCGTTTCTGGGCGCGCGGCGTCCAGGTTCCGACGGCAACAGTCGTCCTCGGCGTTTACCGGCAGGCCGGCGCGAACGCCGTGGAAGTCGCCAGCACGGTGCGCGGCATTCTTCCCGTTGTGGCGTCGCAGCTCCCCGGCGCGGTGCGCCTCTCGCCGATTTACGACCGCTCGCTATCCATCGTGAACTCGGTGATGGACGTGCAGGAAACGCTGATCATCGCGTTCGTGCTGGTCGTCATTGTCATTTTTGTTTTTCTCGGCCGCGCGTCGGACACGCTGATTCCTGTCGTCGCGCTGCCCCTGTCGCTCCTGCTGACGTTCATAGCCATGTGGGCGCTGGGTTACAGTCTCGACAACCTCTCTCTGATGGCCCTGACCCTCGCGATCGGATTTCTGGTCGACGATGCTATTGTCTTTCTAGAAAACACCGTTCGGCGCATGGAAGCCGGTGAGTCTGCGCTTACCGCAACGCTCAACGGCGCCAAGGAAATCAGTTTCACGATTCTGTCGATGACGCTGTCGCTGGCGGCGGTGTTCCTGCCGCTGGTGTTCATGGCGGGCGTCGTCGGCCGCATCTTCCGCGAATTCGCGATCACGATCATCGTTTCAATCATCGCCTCGGGCGTCGTGTCGCTAACGCTCACCCCGCTGATGTGCGCCCGAATGCTCGGTGCGCGTGGACACGGCACGAAGAAGACCTTGATGGAACGCATCGCCTCGGAGGTGCTCGACCCGATCATCCGTTTCTACGGCCGCACGCTGCACTGGTTCCTGCGCTGGAAATTCATCTCGGCGCTGATCTGGATCGCCTGCATGGCCGGCACGATTCATCTCTTCATGATCATTCCGAAATCCTTCCTGCCAGTCGGAGACAGCAGCTTTGTCAGCGGCGTCATGATCGCGCAGGAAGGCACTTCCTTCGAGCAGATGCGGCGCTACCAGGACCAGGCTGAAGAAATCCTGCACAAGGATGAAGGCATTCGTATCACCTTCACGATGACAGGTTCAAGCTTTCTCTCGCCCAATCAGGGGCTGCTGCTTGCGTTCCTCAAGAGCCCGAAGGAGCGCGCGCCGATTCACCAGATCTCCTTCAGCAACATGATGCAGCTGGGCTCGATCGAGGGCACGATGTCGTTCCTGCGGCCGGTGCCTGTGCTCGAAATCAATACGGGCGGCGCCTCGCAGTTCCAGGGGCAATACGCGTACTCGCTGTCGGGACTCAATCCTGACGAAGTGTACGCCGCGGCCACAAAGATGACCGATGAGATGCGCAAGTTCCAGGGATTCGCGAGCGTCTCGTCGGATCTCTACAACAACACCCCGCAGCTGGAAATCAACATTCTCCGGGAGCAGGCCGCGACGTATGGCGTGTCCGCCACCAAGGTCGAAGCGTTGCTGCGCCAGGCCTATTCGCAGAATTATCTGTACCTGATCAAGAAGCCTGACGATCAGTACCAGCTCATCCTGGAGATGAACGACAAAGCGCGCGCGAACCCGGAGGACCTCGGTCTTCTCTATGTGAAGTCGGACGACGAAAAAACGATGGTGCCGCTCAAGGCCGTCGCGACGTGGCACGAGAAGCTCGGACCGCAGTCGGTGAACCATCTCAATCAGTTCACGGCCGTGACTATTTTTTTCAATCTCAAGCCTGACACAGCCATCGGCGACGCCGTGGATTACATCGAGAAGACCGCGCGGGAAGTGCTTCCCGCGACCGTGAACGGAAGCCTGCAGGGCCAGGCGCAGGAGTTCCAGAACACCATGTGGCAGCTGGTGCTGCTAATGATCATGGCCGTCTTCGTGATGTACGTCATTCTCGGCATTCTTTACGAGAGCTACGTTCATCCGCTCACGGTGCTGACGTCGCTGCCGGTCGCGCTGGTTGGCGGCCTGGCGACTCTGGTCTGGTTCAAAGCCGAAGCATCGCTCTATGCCTTCATCGGCGTGTTCATGCTGATGGGCATCGTGAAGAAAAACGGCATCATGATGATCGACTTTGCGCTGCAGCGCGTCGCCGAAGGCCGCAGCAGCATCGATGCGATTCACGAAGCAAGCATCGAACGCTTCCGCCCAATCATCATGACCACGCTCGCCGCGCTGATGGGCGCTCTGCCGATCGCGCTGGGCATCGGTGCTGACGGCGAGTCGCGCCGGCCGCTGGGATTGGTGATTGTCGGCGGGCTGGTCGTTTCGCAGCTCATCACGCTGTACGTCACGCCCGCGCTGTACCTTTACGGCGAATGGTTCCAGAAAAATGTTCTAGATCGCACGTCCTTCTTCCGCGCGACACACACACACGCGCCGGTAATTTCCGAACCCGCCGCGCACGCGCACGATCCTGAAGCAAACGCTGTTCGCGCGCCGTAGCACGGCCCCCCGACGGTGCCGGAACACGTACGAAGTAGCGACAGCCAAGAGCTAAGAGCCAAGAGCTATTTCTGTTCAGGCGAAGGCTCTTTGATCTGCTTCTGTTTCTGTTCTTCCTTAAGCAGCTGATCAACGTTCTGCAGGTCTTCGCGGGCTTTGCGGGCGATGTCTTCGCGGGTGCTCTTCGCCAGATTGGTCAGGACTTTCTTCGCCTCAGTATAATTGCGGGTTCGCGTGAACGCTTCAACCAGCCTCTGGCTGCGCAGTTCGCGCGTGCTGGCATCGCGCGTGCCATCGATGGACTCGCGGTAGAGCGCGACGGACTCTTCTGAACGGCCCTGCAGCATCATGACGTTGCCCAGTTCGAACTTGCACAGCGCAAGCAGTTCCGGATCGCCGCGCATGCGCTGAGTGACCGTGACGCCCTTGCGCATCAGTTTCTCGGCCATGACCAGGATTTCCTTCTGGTCATCGCCCTGGAAATTTCCGGCCATGGTGTACACGGCATTTCCGGCCTGGCGCACAAGCGTCGGCTGATTTTCGTAGAGATCCATGAACTGCGAGAATGTTTCGCGCAAGCCTTCCATGTTTTTCATGCGCAGACGCAGCGACATCAGCGCGATGTACGCCTGCGGCAGCATCGGACCATTTTTTACGGCCTGGATGTGCTGAAGCAGCAGTGACTGCGCGCGTTCAAATTTCTCATCGCGCTTGAAGTTGTCGACCTGCTCGTTGACGAAGACCCAGTCGGTCACGTTGCGTCCAGCCACTTCCTCCTGCTGACGCTTGAGGATCGCCGTCCACTTGGTCACGTCCTTGTTGGGCCAGTGCGATTTCTTGCGGATTTCCTCGTTCAAACGATTGGTATCTTCGGCGCGCAACCGCTGTTCCAGGCGCCGCTCGGTTTCATCGGTTCCTGGCGGAAATTCAAGGGGCGCCGCCGCGACCTGAAGCGCCTTGGCGTACACTTCGGCAGACTCATCGAGTTCATTGTTGACGAACAGGTAGTGTCCCAGGTCCATGTAATTGCTGACGCGGTGTTTCTCGCGGTCGACGGCACCCCGCAGCATCGTCAGCACGACGTCTTCGAGCGCGAAATCCTTGAACGCCAGCGGCTCGCTGGAGGTGACTTCGATGCGCTGCGCGTAGGATTTGAAATTCGTCTTGCGGATGAGCAGATCATGCGTGCCGACCGGAATATCGCTGCGGTTTACCGGTGTGTAGCCGATGAACTCCCCATCGAGCAGCACTTCGGCGCCGTGCGGGCGAACGCCGACGACCAGCGTCCCCACCCCGCGCGCCTGCAGATTTTCCTTGAGCTGCACTTCAGCGGACTTCAGGTGCACGGGGACCACGAGCGGCGTGAAGCCTTCTTTTTCTAAGCGCAGGCAATAGCTGCCGAACTGCAGGTCGGTGATTACCAGCGGCGTTGCGCCGGCAAGTTTTCCATTCACAAACACCGTCGCGCCCGCCGGAACGGTCCGCAGCACAACCCGGCCGGACGTCTCAAATGTCCCGGATACAAACAGCGCGGCGCCGATCGCGAGCAGGATAAACAGAATCCAGCCGGCACGGGCCAGTCCGCTGCAGCAGGGTTGCTCTTCAGATTCGCCCGTCAGGGTGTCAGTCATTTCACTCATTCTTTATTTAAGCTTCAGGCGAGCCTTGTCCGAAGCCACAAACGTGAGCCCGGTCTTGGCGCTCTCGCGGATGCTGGCCCGCTCGCTGGCCGTCAGTTTATAATACAGATCGCGTGCCTCATCCAATCGCTCGGCCTTGCGCAGCGCATCAGCCATGCGCAACGAACGCTCTTCGCGCACGGCCGGATCGGCCGTCGCGGCAATCGATTTTTCAAGCAGCGGAATGGCGTCCTTCGCTTTGCCCTGGTAGCTGAGCACAACGGCCAGATCAAACAGGCATTGCGCCAGCGGCAAGGGTTCTTTGGTAAGTTCCGATCCGCGCCGCAGAGCGATCTCCGCCATTTCGAGCACGCGCGGACGCGAATTGGCGAACATCCGCTCGTGATAGGGATAAATCATCGCGCCAGACAAACGCATGGCCAGTTCGTTATCGGAGAACTGCTTGAACATCTTGTCGAATGCTTCGCGGGCGCGCGGCACGTCACGCTGCATCAGGTAGACTTCCACAAGGGCAATGTGAGCCAGGTAAACGTCGGGGCCGTTGGGCACCGCGGCGATGTGGTCAGCGTAGATCTGCGCGGCTTTGTCGTAATTGCGGTTGCGGATGTTGGTTCGGCCGGCGGACTCCGTCCACGTCCACGAATCCACACGCTTGCGGCTGACCATTTCCTGCGCCTGGTCCAGCTTCTGACGGAACGTGCGCGTGTCCTTCTTCTGCGGCCAGTTGCGGTGCTTCTCAACTTCCTTCAGAAAGCGCGATTCGTCTTCCTTGCGCAGGCGCTGTTCGAGTGCTGCTTCCTCCGGCGACATGTTGTCTTTGCCGGTGTAGCCCGGGCCGTTGAAATCGAGCGGCGTCTGGGCCACTTCGTAGCCCTGCGCGAAGATGTCGACAGCCTCATCCATCTTGTCGTTAATAAAGAGGTAGTGTCCAAGATCGATGTAATGTGCGAGCCGCTGCGGCTCGCTTTTCACGAGCCCTTCCATCATCGCCAGCACTTTGTCTTTGAGCTCAAAATCGGAGAACACCAGCGGTTCGCCGGCCGTGATTTCAATCCTGGCCGAGTAGGGATCGAAGTTCGTCTTGCGGATCAGCAGTTCGTAGACGCCGACTGGAATCTTATCCAGAGTCAGTGGCGTATTGCCCATCAGTTCGCCATCAAGCAGCACTTCCGCACCGGATGGCTTGATGTTGACCGTCAGTGCGCCGACGGGCAGCGGCGCCAGCTTCTCATGAATTTCAGACACCTTTCCCAGGTCCACGCTGCGACTCAAAGGCGTGCAGCCGGCCTTTTCCAGGCGGATCGAATAAGCGCCCGACGGCAGCCCTGCCAGACTCAGCGGCGTCGAGCCTGCCAGGCGGCCGTTGATGAACACGCTTGCTCCGCTGGGCTCGCTGGCGACGCTCAGGCGGCCCGATCCTCCGCTGTTCACGGAACCGGCGCTGACCACGGTGCCTTCGGTGTTTTTGAGCTCCGGCGTGCTGGATTGAGGCATCAGCCTGACCACAGCCAGAGCAGTAAACACGGCGACCGCAACGAGAATCGGCGAACGGAACTCCTGCAGCACACCGCCGTCACTGGATACGGATGTGGCGGGTTTTTGATCCTGCGTTTCCTCGGCCATCGAAGGCTCCCCGTTGCCTGCAGCGTGAGCGGCTGCGACTTTAGCGGTCGTCCAGCGGTGTCTTGAGCGCTTCGATCTGCGCGTCAGGATGTTCCAGAACGCTTCCGCCTTCGCCAGAGATGCGCACGCGGCTGATCATGATCGCGTGATCGTAAGTCCAGATCGCAATGCGATTGCCTTCGAGCGGCACGGAGTCTTCAAAGACCAGGTCAGAACTCTTGTCATTGGCAAAGAAGCGGTCCACGCGGAAGGACAACCGGCCGCCCTGGCGCTCGATTTTCACCGAGAACCAGTGCCGGTGGAAATTCATGTCGCGTGGAATCTGCGCGCTGACGCGCTTCACTTCAACGCCGTTGCGCAGAATCATGGATCCCTGGTTTCCGAACCCGCCGAACATGAACGTGTAGCCCTTGGTGAGATCTGATCCATCGGAGCTGATGGTCACGTTGATGTCGCGGGCATAGGTGTACGGCTGGCCGCGCTCGCCTTCCATCTTGTTCGCGCTGTAGAACTCGACAGTCACATCGCCCGGATAGAGGCCCTTGCTCCAGAGCACCGCCGGCTTGCCCTTGCGGCGGTCATTCTTGAGCGCGAAAAACGACCAGCGCGGGTCGCACTGCCAGCGGTTGGTGACTTCGGCAATCGCGGCGCCTGCCGTGCGCCAGGCGGTTGCGGCGCTGGAGAACAGATCGTTGCGGAAATTGTTGCTGATGATCTTGGTCGCTTCCGTGCGCACCTGAACGCCCTGCGTATAGTAGGCGACTTTGCTGCCGCTCAGCGGCTGGTCGTCGCGGTACGACACAACCGGGCGGCCGTTGATCATGCCGACGATGTACTTTCCGCAGTGGCGCAGCGAGACCGTGGAAAGCTGGCGCTCTTCAGAGAGATGCGCTTCCTTCACCACCTCGCCTTGCCGGATGAGCTGCACCGTGGAGGTCCGGCTCGGGCCTTCGGCGGCGTCGCTGCATTTGTATTTGAAGACGTAGCCATTGTTTTTGCCCTGTCCGTCCTTGGCGACCGAAAGCGCGAGTTCAAACTTGGGCTCGAGAATTTCGCGCGGCTCGACGACCAGTTCGACGTCGCCCGGGAACTGGCTGCGGTGCCAGAGCAGATTGACCGGCCGTCCTTCGATGAAAAGCGTGTCGCGCGGCGGGTACCACTCACTGGTCGGGCTGGTCCAGTCCGCCATCGTCAGTTCGTCTTCGAAAACGGCGTTGGTAGTGACCAGCGGCTCGGCTTCGGGCAGGAAGGAGAGACGGAAGCGGCTGAACGCCGCCGGCTCTTTCTGCTCACGGCCGGCTAAGGCGATAAACCCGGCACGGCCGCGCAGCATCGTGTCGCCGGCAAAGAATTCAACGGACGCTTTGCCCTCCGTGGTGACTTTCACGTGGCCGTGCTTGACCGTGGCTTTAAGCCGCACGAACTTGCCGGCCGACTGCAGCGGCACGCTGTCGACGACCGTCTCCTTGCGGTCGAGCACGTGAATGAGTTTCAGCGCCTGCTGATCGACCACGGCGCTGAAATAATTGCTTTCGTCGCGGTGCAGGAAGACGATGCCCGCCGCGCCGCTGCCAGGCCGCACGTCGCCTTCAACAACGTATTGCGCCCAGCGCCGGTCACCCACGAGTGCTTTAGTGCCGCCCTTCGCCGGGATGACGGTCAGCTCGGTCTGGCCCTTTTCACCAGCTTTGACACTCCAGTCGCCCGTCCCGACCAGCCAGCCGCCACTGAGCGGCCCGGCGGTGCGGAAGTCGTCTTCGTAGCCTTCGACGGTGTTGACGCGAATGTCGTCGAAGACGGCGTGCTGCTTCATCAGGTCGTTGAGGCTGTTTTCCTGGAAGGCCTGCGCCCGCGGGTCGAGCGCCGAGGCGGCCGGCGGCGGAACATCACACCACACGCCAATGGCTCCCGCGCAGAGGCTGGGATCCGATGCTTCCAGCAGCGTATGGCCGTCGATCGTGACGCTCACGCGCGCGTACGTCACCTGCACCTTGGCGCTGTACCATTGATCGGGCAGATAGCCGCCGGCACTTTCAGCGATAACTTTCGGCTGGCCGTCGCGAATGCAGATCAGCTCGCGCTTTCCAGCATCCACCACGCCGGCCGGATCGCTTCTGCGAGCCGTCCACTGGAACAGGCCGTAATTCTTTTCATCCTGGTAGGCAAAGACCAGCCCGATCGACGCATTCACCGGTCCGCGCAGCGAGGCTTCATAGACGTACTGGTCCCACCAGTTCTGGCCCGCAACGGAATAGATGTTCTTGCCCGCGCCCATGTAGCTGAACGCGTTGGCGCTCAGCAGCGGGTGGCGCAGCGAGCGCACGCTGAAGTCGCCGCGTTCGGGACTGCCGTTGCCGCGCCACTGCGCGCCCTTTCCTTCATTGATCATGAAATCGTCGGCGAAGTGGACTTCTTCGCGCGCCTCGGCGCGGAAGGCAACCGGCGGGCCGCCGGCCAGCATGCGGATGCCCGCGCTGCCGCCGAGCAGCCGGTCATCAAAGGCCGAAATAAGAATGCGTCCCTGCTGAAAAACACCGATGTGCGCGCCGTGACGGGCGATGCGCAGGGTTCCGCCGGCAGGCGCCTTGGCCGACGCAAACGTCTGCTCCAGCCCGGCTTCACAGAGACCGAGGCTCAGCGTTTCGCCTTTGCGGTCAAGAAAATGAAAGTTGGCGTTGTCGCGGCGATCGAAGTAGACGCGCACGTCGCCAGGGCCGTCCACATGCAGATCTGCGCCGATGAAATGCGTGCCGGCGGGCTCAGCTTCAGCGCCCGCGACCGTTGAGGGACCCGGATCCCTGGCCCCATTGGATGGAGGAACGGCGAGCACCAGATCGGGCAGGCCGGAGGTATCGCTGCGGCCCTGGCGCAGAAGAAATCCAGCGCCGAGCGCGGCAACGACCACAAGCGCGGCAAAAAAGCGAAATCGATTCATCCGTTTGCGATCTCCCGCTGTACTGCAGCTGACGTTCACTTTCCTGCGCGAGCCTGATCCGTCTGAATGTCTCAACCGTTACACCGCGTAGACACCGAACTCATCCATTTGTGTCTAACAGCGCAAGGGCAATCGAAGTCATCAGTTAGCGAAGTTAATGCCATGTTTTTCTGCGACCGAAAAAGGCACACGTGCAGCGCCGGGTTCGCCTTGCTTTTGCACTATATCACATAGTACATTTAGAAGACGGAGGAGTTGCCATGTTTCCACGACATTTTCCATTCTTATTAGTAGTCGCTTCTGCCCTGCACGTTGCTGCGCTTTCCGTCGCGAAAGCGGATATTATTACGCTTGTGGACGGCACCGAACACGAAGGCGAAGTGATCCGTGACACGCCCGAAAGCCTCTCCGTGCGCGTACGCAAGGGCGGCAACACTGGAACGGTGGTGATCGCCCGAAGCGAAATCGCTTCCATCGAGAAAAAAGCGCTGCCGCCGGATCCCATTCTCAACGCCGGACTGCCCCTCGAAAAGACCGCACGTGAAGCGGAATCCGACACCGCCAAGGCTGCTGAGGCCTGGGCCCGTGTCGGGGATTACTACTCCCGCCATACCGGCTACGGCTCGCTGGCTCGCGCTGCCTACCATAAGGCTCTGGCTTTTAATCCCGATCACGCCGGCGCCCGAACCCAGCTCGGCTTTATCAAAACGCCCGATGGCTGGGCCGAGAAAAATCCGCCACGCCGCGAAGAACCTCCCGCCATACCCGAAAAGGCTGTCGCAAACGAGCTGACCATTGGGCCGCGACGCGAGGATGTGCTGATTCAAAAGCTCCTCGATGAGGCCGCCGCACGCCGCCGAGCTGAAGAAGAACTGGAGCGGTTCAGGCTGGCGCTGCAGAACAATTCTTTCACGTCCTACGGCTACACGCGCGACTATTTTTATGTCGGGCCTTATGGCGGCGTGTACTATCTGCCAGACTACGGATACGGGTACTACCCGCTCACGACATACTGCGCACCGGTGACCCGATCCTGCTGGCCCTCTAAAAATTACTGCTCACCGTACACCTACAGCACGGCGCCTGTTTACGGCGGAGGCTTTCATTATCCGTTTGCGGGAAGCCGCGGCGGCAATGGCTGCTACACCTTCGGCACGTCGAGCTACGGGCATTCGGGGTTCAGCAACTACGCTGGCTATGGGAACTCCGGATACGGTCTGGGCGTCAACTTCAGCGGCCGGGTGGGCTCATTCAACGTGAATGGCTCGCTGATCAGCGGCCATAACACGTACTCGTCGAGCGGCTTCATCGGCGGCGGCTTCAGGCGCCGCTGAGCGCGCTGCCTGGCAGCGATCACTGCATGCGATAGTAAACCTGCAGCGTCAGAATGCTGAGCGCGGTGGAATAGAACGTTCCGCCGCAGTTGCTCCAGACGTCGTTGCACTTCCAGGATCCGTCGACGCTCTGCATTTCGCAGACAGCCTTCTTCATCGCCTCGTTCCAGTTTTCCCAGTCTTTGCCGCCGGCGAAGTACATGCCGTACGTACAAAAGTAGATCTTATACGGGTCGTACATGGCGCGCGCCTCATCGTCGTTCTTGGGTGCGTTCGGGCGCCAGTCGCGGCCCCAGTTGGGCTTGCTCTGCGGAATCTGCTCGCGCAGCTTGTCGACAAGTTTGCGAATCACCTGGCTGCGCGAGTCCTCGCCCTGCATCTGGCGCAGCATCAGTGCGACTCCGATCAGGCTGGGGCGCTCAACTTTGTCGTCGCTCTTCAGGCTGTACATGACGCGGCCGTCCGGAGCCGTGGCGTTCTTGTACATTTCAACCGACTTGCTCAGAGCTTCGTCGGGAACCTTCAGTCCTGCTTCCTTGCCCGCGAGCAGCGCCTGAACGGCCCACGCGCTGACGGAGGTATCCGAATCGCCGGCTGGATCGCCGCGGTAGTTCCAGCCGCCTTCGGGCGTCTGAGTCTTCACCAAATAGTCCAGCCCGCGCTGCGCGATTTCACGAAGCTGTTCGTCGCCGCTGAGCCCGGCGGCTTCGCACATGGCAAGCGTCGCCATGCCCTGGCTGTACATGAAGTGAACCGTTTCGCCTTCGCCGTAGCCAAAGCGCCCCTGGTCGTCCTGCTTCTGAGCGATAAAGCGCAGCGCTTTTCGCACTTTTTCGGCATACAGGCTAACGCGGTTGCTGCGGGGGTCCTTGACCCAGATTTCACCTTCACCCAGGAACGCCAGCGTCGCGAGCGCGCACACGCCGGTTACGCCCCAGGCGTGTTCTTTCGTGCGCAGCTGATCCCATTCGCGCGGAATGACACCGCCGCTCCAGGAACCGTCCGGCAACTGGTGGCTGGAGAGAAACTTCAAACCGTCGGCAATCGCGACCTGCGGCGACTTGACGCGTTCGGCGGCCAGATCACCCTTGCTTGCCGAGCGGATGCGTTCCTTGATCGGGCTGAAGCGGTATCCGAAGGCGGTTGTCTTCACGACAGAAAGCTGCGGATCAGTCCGCGGATCGGCAAACGGCTTTTCAATTGTCGGCAGGTCGATCGATGAAGCAGGCGGCGCCGGAAGTGCGCTCAACCCCGCGCCATCGTAGAGCAGCGGTTTGTCATACGTGTCGTTGATGCTGTAGATAAAGGCAGCGGCGATCAGCATTACCAGCAGGATCCACTTCAGCGCCGCCCCGATCTTCTGCCCGCGCTCAACAGCCGCGTCTTCATGCACGGACTGCGCGAGGACATCGAAGTCCACGGCGACGCGCTGCCCGCAGACATGACAATGTTCGGACCGCAACTGCACCTCGGCACCGCAATGAGTACACTTCAAAGCGCATTTCTCCTATGCGTAGCCGCTCTCACTTAATGCTGTACGTCTTTGTATCGGTCAGGATGTTGCCGGACGGATCGGCCACCGAGATCGACAGTTCCCAGTCTCCCGCAGTCAATTCTCCCGGAGAGACGATAAACTGATCCGTATCAATGGGAAAACCAATCTTGCGCGGCGGCTCGAGGGTCAGCATTGAAATCTTGCAGCGACCATCGGCCACCATGATGATGTTGCGCGTCGACTTGGTTCCGGCCGGCTTGATGCTGAGTTTAAGCGAGCTGAAATCGATGCCCCCGCGATCCTGAAGAGTAATCGTAAACACCGGCTTGGTCGTCAGCGGCGCTCCCTGGGCCGGCGCGACGCTCCAGGACGGCGCCTGCTTATCCAGTCCGAACTTGAAGGGCGGAAAGTCGATCTGCTGATCCAGCGCGTCAACGACCGAGATTGCCACATCCTGGTCGCCGTCCGCCAGTTCCTTGTCGGTCGGATAGAACAGAACCTGCAGTCCCAGAGGCGGCGAGAGCACCGGCTCAACGCTCATTGCGCCCAGTTTCATGGTGGCTTTCTTAGGCGGTCCGGCGGCTGTTACGGCACGCAGCGTTCCGGAAATCAGGGGGCGCGGGCCCAGGTAACGCCGCCCTTCGCGCGGCCGCACATCCACCACCTGAGGCTTGAAGTTCAGCTGGTCGAGAATCTTCTGCAGTTCAGGCGGCTTTTTCCAGTCGCCCTCCGCGGCCTGAGCGAACAGCTTGGCCGCGCCCATGTAATCGCCCTTGTCCAGCAGCAGGTGTCCCAGCGAGTACTTAACCACCGGATCGTTTGGCGCGAGGGCATCAAGGTCCTTTGCGATGCTCGTGGCCCGCGTGAGCAGATTGGGACGCTGCACCGGTTCTTCGTCGTACTCCAGCAGGTAAATCAGGCGGCGCACGCAGGACAGCTGCCGCAGCTTCGCGTTAATCTTCTGCGCATCCGTGAGCTTGGATTTTTCGATGCACTTTTTCCAGACTTCGTCTTCTTCTTTCAGGATCGCCTTGATCTGATTGATCACCAGGCGTTCGGCCGCGGGGAACTTGGTCGGCTTTTCAGGATCTTTCCAGCGATTGGCGGGGATCGTTTCACCGTTGATGCCCGTAACCGGAATGTTCAGTTTCATTGCCAGGTCGGCGATGCGGTCTTCATGCAGCGCCGCGAGATTGATATAGCCGCGGGGGTCTTTGGCATCGACTTCCATGGCTTTCCCGAAGAGCCGCAGCGCCGCAACGAGTTCCTTCTCGTTGTAAGAAGGCTCCGTCTTCATCATGAAATTGCCCATGGCCATTGCGTTGTAGGCCATGCCCTGGTCTTTGCCATACTTGGTGATGTCGTATTCAAGCTTGGTGACGATCTCGCGCCGCTCTTTGGGAGGCAGACCCTTCTGCACGGCCGTCGCCAGGAACGCCAGGCGCCTGCTGTCGTCGGCGACTTTCCAGTTGCGCTTCATCGTCCGCGCGCGTTCGAAATGAAGCGCCGCTTCATTGGGCTTGTCGTTGCGGAGAGCGATCTGGCCGGCGAGCAGATGAAGCTGTTCAGTCGCCTTAACCGTTGGAACACCGACCGCGTTCAGCGCCAGCGTGCACCACTTTTCGGCTTTCTGCAGACCATCCTTCTCGTTGCGGTAGTAGTCCACGAGCGCCAGGTTGACCATTGCGTCAACGTTCAGCTTGTCCGCTTCATTCGCCTGGACGAAAAGCGGTTCAGCCGCTTCTGCACCCTTCGCCAGATCGCCTTTCGGCGCGCTGTAGAACGCAGCCGTGCCCTGGCCGACCAGCGCGAGCGCTTTCTGCTTTCCGTCGGCCGCCACCGGAATGGCTTCCTGGTAGGCCTTCAGCGCCTCCTTGTACTGCTTCTGTTTCATCTGCAGATCGCCCAGGTACATCCGCGCGGCGAACTGCTTGGGATTGTTTTCGATAACGGCTTTGCACGCTTCAATCGCTTTCGCGCCTGCCTCGGGCGTGTCGTCGTACATGCCCTGGAGAATGGTCGAGCGGTAAAACGCTTCGTAACGGATATCCGCGCTTTTCTTCCACATTGCGTGAAGCACGAAGGCGGCCACGACCGTTCCCACGAAAAGAACGATCGTGGGAATAGAAATGTCGAACTTGCCGATTTTCATCGTTTGGCCGTCCCCTCAATTACTTGAGCTTGCCCATGAAATAAAAGAAAGGAACAGGACCGATGCGCAGCGAATCACCGATGCCCGGTTCGTTCGGAAACACGGCAGGCTTGTCGCACATCACGTACATGCAGCCCTTCGGAACGCGAAACTCGCACGAAAAGTTGATGCCGTCACCCTTGAACGGCGTGGGCTTGCCATCGACTTTCACCGACTTCTGAACGATTTCCACCCGCTGGCCTTCGATGGCCACCACGCGGGCAACCCGGTGATCGACCGGCTTGGACTGCGGCTGATAGATCGCGACGACGTCACCGGACTTCAGATCGGTAATGGCCAGCGGCGTCTTGTCGATCGAATAGGAGCCGTAGGAGTATTCTTCGGCATTCATCGAGCCGTCATTGGGATCGATGACGGCTTTTTCGTGCGACTTGAAGAATTTAAACGCGATGATGATCAGCGCCACGACCACCAGATAACCAATGGCCGCACGTACAATATCGCCCACGTGAATTCTCCAATCAGACCACGGGCAGAAAACGACTCGACGGATCAGTGACTTGTTACACTTTAATGGAACTACGTCAAGGCGTGAAAAAAGTTCGGGATCACGCAGCCACAAAAGGTGCATCTTTTTTGGTCCTCGCTGCGGGTTGACTTGACTTTGTCCTCAAGACTGATAGGAACTATCAGGCTTCTGTGCCTGGACGACATCTGTTTTCCCGGACAGTGTTCCCGTGGAACCCTGCCGGCCGGGCTGGATGCATAAAGGGACTCGAACGATGCCCGCGGCACCCATCTCGGTCCAACTAAGTAAATTTGAACACATCGAGATCCTGCGATCCGAGATCGAAGCACGCGAAGAGGAATTGAAACAAACCGAGCGTCAGATCCGCGAGATACTCTGGGAACTGGAACGCCAGCAGTACCTCCAGTCGCTTCATCCGCTCTTTCAAAAGCTTGAAGCCCCTAAGGATGCGGCCAACCTGCAGCAGCTTAACGGCATGCGCGATGCGCTCACCGACGCCATTCAGATCATGAAGCATTCACTTGCGGCATTGGAAGCCGAGACGGCAGGGCAGTCGGCACCGCCTTCACGCGGGCTTTCCCGTGCGGCTGCGGCACCCGGGCCGGCAGCGCCAGCGCCACCAGGCCCGCGGCGGAAGTTTGATTTTTGATCTCTTAAAAGAGGGCCGGCGTGGCCCTGGAGTTGTTTAACGAAAGAGAGAGCTTGAGGTGAAGAAGAAGGCTCTTAAACACAAGGCAGCACCGGTAAAGAAGGCGAAAGTATCGCCGCCTGTAACACATTCCCGAAAATCAAAGGCTGACACAGTGAAATTGAACTCCACGAACAAAAAGGTTGCCGCGGCGAAGGGCAAGAACGGCAAAGAGGCGGCCGAACCGAACGAGGAAACACTGCACGAGATTCCCATCGGCAAGATCAAGAACGGCCGCAAAAACAAAGGGCCGGGCACGGTGGTAGGTGAAATCTCCAATCCGGTCGAAGAAAGCGGGAAGATCAGCCGCCTCGGGCTGATCAAGCAGCGCCACGAAGCCATGAAGCGCGAAATCGATCAGATCCGCGAAGATCTCGAGTCTGAAGAAGAAGAGTAAAGTCGATATTCCTTCTCTAGCGTGCCACCCGGCACGCCCGAACTACGCGCCAGACGCGGCGTAGAGATGGTAAAGCATCACGTAAATCACCACGCCCGTAATGGACACGTACATCCATAAAGGAAACGTGACGCGTGCTACTTTGCGGTGCTTTTCATAATCCTGTCTGTAGGCGTGCCAGAACGTCTTGGGCACCAGCACGGCAATAACCATCGCCAGCAGAATGTGCGAAATCAAGATCGCGAAGTAGACGTAACGGATGTTCCCCTGCCCTTTAAACGGCATCGACACCACATTGAAGTGATAGATCAAGTAGGACACCAGAAAGGCCGCGGAAGTGAGCCCGGCCGCGACCATCAGGTTCCGGTGCGCCTCTATATTTTTGCGCTTTATAAAAATGTAGCCAAGCGCCAGAAGCACGGTCGCCAGACCGTTGAGCGAGGCGTTTAATGCGGGAAGGTCTTTGACTTCCATGCTGTCTCTCAATCCTGCCTAACGTGAACCAGTTTGCGCACGGCCGCAGCGAGGGCCTTGATGCTTTCCGGGTCCTGCCCGCTGAAATAGCCGCGGATTCGGCCTTTCTGATCCACCAGCACCAGCTTGTCGCTGTGGATGATTGGTTCGTCCTGTGTTCCACCCTGGTCAGACACGACCAGCTTGAACTGGTCCCGTGTGAGGCTGTACAGCTCCGGCTTCTTGCCCGTGAGAAAAAGCCAGCGTGGCGCCTGCGCGCCATTGCGTTCGGCGTACTTGGCCAGCTCTTCCGGCGTATCATGTTCGGGGTCCATCGTGAACGAGACGAGTCTTACCGCGGGCAGATCCGACAGTTGCTTATCCAGCGCGGTGAACGCTTGCGTCATCAAGGTGCACGTGCCCGCGCAGCGCGTGAAGATGAAATCGGCCACCCAGACGCTTCCGCGCAAGTCTTCAGCAGTGACCGTGCGGCCGGACTGATTCAGGAGCGAGAATCCCTCCACCTGCCCGTAAGTAGGCAGCGGGGGCGACGAATCCTTCATGCGTTCCCACAATCCGGCGCCGATCAGCCCCGCGATGACCAGGATCAGCACGCCCCAGACGATGCGATGCTGCAGCGGAAGATTTTCTGCGTTGCTGCTCAATGCAGATCTCCTGTGCTGCGCGTGCCGGCCATCAGCGTGGAGGCTCCAACGGTGATGACCGCAAACGCCGCGGTAATAGCCAAAGACAGTCCCAGCGATGGAAGGCCCGGAATCGATTCGCGCGAATACATCACGTGGCGGAAGGCCGACATACCATAGGTTAGCGGATCAAGGCGCATGATCCAGCCCAGCCAGGAAGGCACGCCGTCAGCTGGAAAGAGCGCGCCTGAGAGCAGCCACATCGGCAGCAGAAAGACACTCATGATCGCGTGAAAACCCTGCGTCGAATCCATGCGCCAGGCAATCAGGAACCCCAGACCCGTCAGTGCGAAGCCGATCAGGAACATCATTCCGATCACCGCCAGCAGCACGCCTGGCGAGAGCGGGATGCCGCTAAGCCACCCGATAAATAAAAAGAGCAGCCCTTGCAGGACGGCGAGCAGCGTGCCTCCCAGAATTTTTCCAAGCACCATGCTCAGACGTGAAACGGGCGCGACGAGGACCGATTGCAGAAATCCTTCGCGGCGGTCTTCGATGATGGAGATGGTTGAGAAGATGGCGGTGAAGAGCAGGATCATGACGATCGTTCCGGGAAAGAAATATTCCCGGTAGCTCATGCCCTCAAACGCCGGTGGCGGCTTGAATGTTTCGGTGAACGCCGCCCCAAAGAGCACCCAGAAAATAAGTGGCTGCGCCAGCGCGCCAACGACGCGGTTACGCTGCCGGAAAAACCGGACGAGTTCGCGCTGCGCGAGGGTGAAAATGGGCAGCAGGAAGGAATTGACGGCAGAAGGTTTTGCGCTCATGGTCTAACCTTCTCCCGTTTGGCGCCGTTTTGTGCCGTGTCGTCCGCTGTTTCCGCCCAGAATGTATGCCCCGTTTTTCGGATGAACACATCTTCGAGCGTCGGTTTGCTTAAGGTCATCGATTCCATGCGGCCGGCCAGCGCTGAACCGAGCCGCGAGACCAGTTCGTGTCCGGCGGCCTGTTCGATGCGCAGGACGCCGTTCATGAGCCGCGCGTCAACGTTCAGCTTTTCACGGATTTCGGCCTGCAGCTTTTCCGGTTCGCTGGCCTGGATCGTGATCACGTCGCCGCCAATGATCGCTCGCAGGTTGTCTGGCGTGTCGAGTGCCACGAGCTCGCCCTTGTTGAGTATCGCCAGCCGATGGCAATGCGCGGCTTCTTCCATGTAATGTGTCGTCAGCAGGCTCGTCACTCCGTCTTCACGGCTGAGTTGCCCCAGGTAATGCCACAGATCGTGCCGCGCGCCCGGGTCGAGCCCCGTCGAGGGCTCGTCGAGAATCAGGATCTGCGGATTATGCAGCAGACCTTTGGCAAGCTCGACTCTGCGCCGCATTCCGCCGGAGAAGCGTTCGACATATTCGTTGGCCCGGTCGGCAAGCTTCACGCGATTGAGCAGATGCAGGATGCGGTCCTTCAGCGCCTTGCCGCTCATGCCGTAAAGATGGCCCTGGTGCATGAGGTTTTCGTACGCAGTCAGTTTCTTGTCGAGGCTTGGCGCCTGGAACACAACGCCAATGCTCCGGCGAACGTCGTGCGCCTGGGTAATCAGATCGAAGCCGGTGATGCGCGCGGTTCCGGATGTCGGCCGAATTAAAGTGGAGAGTATGCGAAACGTCGTCGTCTTGCCGCCGCCGTTGGGGCCGAGCAGGCCGAAGATTTCGCCTTTGCGAACGGAGAAGGAAAGATTCGTGAGCGCCAGACGCTCGCCGTAGCGGTGTGTCAGTCCGTCGACTTCGACGACGTTGGGGGGAATGGAAGAGTCGCCGCCTTGCTGTGCCACGGTATACCTTGTCGTCCTCGCCGCGCGTCACTGCGGTTCTCTAACCGCAGTGACGTGCGGAAAAAACGTTCAGCCAAAGACGATATCAGGGAAGAGTGCGAGCAGCAGGATCAGAGCCAGTCCGTAGGGGACCAGAGAGATGATAATCAGCGTCTTGCGCTCATACTTCAGATGCATGAAAAATAGCATCACCAGCGATGCCTTGATCGATGCCACGAACAACGCCAGCGCGACGTTGCCCATCTTGCCCAGGTTGACATACGACACCGCGATCGTGATCACGGTCATGACGAACAGCGCGCCGGCGATCAGGAAGTACGGAACTTTCGGGTGCTCGGCGTGGCCGTGGTCTGCGTGTGCTACATCGGACATGTTCGACTCCTTGTGTTTTCGATCTTGTATGAAGGCCCAGGCCGATCAGATCAGGTACAGCATCGGGAACAGGAAAATCCAGACAAGGTCAACGAAGTGCCAGTACAGTCCGACCATTTCAGTTTCAGCCGACACGTCCTGCTTGCCAGCATAATACCAGAGCCCGACCATCGGAACGACACCGCAGAGAATGTGGAAGCCGTGCAGGCCTGTGAGTGTGTAATAGAACGCGAAGAACATGTCCTTCGACGGCACCTCGCCCACGCGGATGTGCGTGCTGTACTCGTAGAATTTCAAGCCCAGGAAGAGCGTACCCATGACCGCCGTCACCAGCAGCATCAGGCGCTGTTTTGCAGTATTCTTGTTCTGGCCATGCAGCACCGCCAGCGCCATGGTCAAGCTGCTGCTGATCAGGAGCAGCGTGTTGAACGCGGCCAGTCCCACGTGGTCGTGAAGCTGTTTCTGGCTGGCTTCAAAAATCTCCGGGTTGTTCAAGCGCAGAGCGATGTACGCGCCGAGCAGGCCGCTGAAGAACATCACTTCTGAACACAGGAACAGCCACATCGCCAGCTTGCCATTGTAGACGTCTTCAATGGCCGGCTCCGCGGGATCGATTACGTGCGCATGACTCATTCGTGATTCACTCCGTTCTTTTCGGGCCCCATCTGCCCGTCTTGTTTTCACTCACTACAGGCGATCGTACATCATCAATCCCAGCACCAGCGGCAGGTAAATCACAGAAGCCAGGAAGAGCTGGCGCGCCGCACGGTCTGTTTTTCGAACTGCGAAGTTGATTCCGAATGCCAGAAACGCCAGCCCCAGCACCGCCGCGCCGAGCAGGTAAAGCGGGCCGCTCAGGCGGAAAACGCACGGCAGCAGGCTCAGCGGAAGCAGCAGCAGGCTCTGAACGACGACCTGACGGCCAGTCACGTCTCCATCGGGATCAACCGTCGGCCACATCTGCAGACCGGCGCGGCTGTAATCGTGGCGGTAAATCCACGCGATGGCCAGGAAATGCGGGAGCTGCCAGATGAACAGGATCATGAACAGCGACCAGGCCTTGATATTCAGATCAGCCGTTTCGGCTACTGCCGCCCAGCCGATCAGCGGCGGAAGCGCACCCGGAACGGCGCCGACCAGCGTGTTGAGCGGCGTGACGGCCTTCAGCGGCGTGTAGACGAACACATAAAGGAGCAGCGTGACGGCGGCAAGAAGGCTTGTATCGAGATTGGTCTGAACGGCCAGGTAAAGAAGTCCGGCGATCGACGAGGCTGCTCCGAAGAGAAGCACCGAACCGGGGTTCATGCGGCCGGTGGCCAGCGGCCGGTTTTTCGTCCGCTCCATCAAGGCGTCGGTCTTGCGTTCAAGAACCTGGTTGAGTGCGCCCGATCCGATGGCGACCAGCGCCGTTCCCAGCACCGCATGCAGCAGGCGCATGAGGTCCAGTTCAGCCGGCGTAGCAAGAACAAATCCCGCGACAACCGAGAGCAGCACCAGGATCGACAGGCGCGGCTTGGCGATGGCCAGACAGTCTTGAACGAACATGCTTTGTTCCGCGTGCGATTCGGCCGCCATGATCGCCGCATCGATCGGGCTGGCAACGAGTTTTTCAACCCCGGGGGCCTGGGTCTTGGTGGCGATGCTCATGCTGTCACCCCCGCCAGCTTGGCACGATCCGCCTGTTCCTCGACGGCAGGAGCGGAAAGGATAAACCGGTGAGTGCGCAGCGCCAGGGTTACTCCTGCGGCAAATATCAGAGCTCCGACCGCCAGATGCGTCGTCGCCACGAGCACGCGCAGCGGCGGCGGCGAATGCGCTTCGTCCAAGGTAATAACTTTCAGCACGCCCGCGCCGAAACCGAGCAGAATCTGAACGCCCAGCAGCATCATGATGAGGCGCGCCGGTTTGAGAATCTCCGGCTGCGAACGGTGATCGCGGAAGACGCGGAACAATACGCGGCTGACAAAATAGACGACCGCGAACGCGCCGAGCATGTGCGCAGTCAGATGCCAGGCGAAAATGCCGAAGCGCCCTTCCCGCATCGCCTGCGCCTGGTCGTCGTGGCGCAGCGCCGCGCCGAGAAGCAGCTGGACGAACATGGCGATGACGGTCCACAGCGCCAGCTTCGAGAGCGCCGGGTTCTCGCGTGAACGCAGCGCCGTGCCGCTTTCAATCCAGCGCTTTGAGGTCACCACACACATGGCCACGGCCATGCAGAAAAAAACCTGCCCCAGCGCCGCGTGCGGGATTGAGGTCTTGGCTTTTGCGAAATACGCCACCGTCATCGCGCCCAGCACCGCCTGAGCCAGCAGCCCCAGCAGCATTCCGCCGGCAAGACGATTCACCGAACGGCGTTTGTCTTTCCAAAAGACAAGGCCGGCGGTCAGCAGCGTCAGTCCCGAGAGGATCGCGACGAACGTGCGATGGGTATACTCGGCGTTGAGGTTCTCGACAAAAAACCATTCCCAGTTGAACTTGTAGTAAATCGGCTCGGCAATGGTCAAGCCGGCTTCTTTGCTCTTGGTCAAGCCGCCCAGGCAAATCACGAGGAATGCCCAGACAGCCGTCATCTTCGCCATCACATTAATGGC
Source organism: Planctomycetota bacterium (assembly GCA_035628505.1). Lineage (GTDB taxonomy): Bacteria > Planctomycetota > SZUA-567 > H5-PLA8 > H5-PLA8 > DASPJR01. The sequence goes on from DASPJR010000047.1 coordinate 30,754, forward strand.
GCGATGGTACGTGCCGACCGCGGGGGTGGTCTCAATCAGCGGCGCCTTGTTTTCCGAAAATTGACTCATGCTTTCCCAAACCTGCTTTTCTGTCCACCCCTCGACTATCTTTCTTCCTGCTTCGCGTATGGACTTGCGGCCCATACGCTTTCGTAGTTTTCACCGGATGATTCACCTGGTCAGAGGTTATTCACCAGCGGCTGCCGCACCCAGCTTTTTCGACTGAGGCAGCCAATCTTCTGCCACTTCCGGCGAGCTGTATTCGTACGGCGGGCGGTAGACGGTCGGCACCTGTCCGGGCCAGTTGCCATGGCCGGCCGGTGACGGCGCATCGGTCCATTCCAGCGTGTTCGACTTCCACGGGTTCTGCTCGGCCTTCTTGCCCCAGTACATGGAGTAGAAGAAGTTGATCAGGAACAGGATCTGGCTGAAGCCCAGGATGAGCGCGCAGACGGTGATCATCACGTTCATGGGCTGGAGGTGCTGGAAGGTTTCGAACTTGTTGAGCGACGCGTAGCGGCGCGGCTGGCCGCCGATGCCGATGATGTGCATGGCAAAGAACGTCAGGTTCATGAACACGAACGTCAGGAACCAGTGAATCTTGGCCAGTGTCTCGTTCATCATGGTGCCGTACATCTTCGGGAACCAGTAGATGATCGAGCCGAAGATCGCCATCACCGTTCCGCAGAACACGACGTAGTGGATATGCGCGACGATGAAGTAGGTGTCGTGGATGTACATGTCGACGGGCGTGGCAGCCATGAAGATGCCCGACAGACCGCCAATGATGAACATGCTCACGAAGGACAAGGCGAAGAGCATCGGCGACGTGAAGGTGATGTTTCCGCCCCACAGCGTGCCCAGCCAGTTGAATACCTTAATGGCCGAAGGCAGCGCAATAAACATTGTTGAGATCATGAACGTCATGCCGAGCGCCGGATTCATGCCCGACTGGAACATGTGATGTGCCCAGACGATGAAGCCGAGGAAGGCGATGCCGGCGATGGCGTAGACCATCGGGCGGTAGCCGAAGACGGGCTTGCGGGCGAAGGTGGCGATGATGTCGGAGGCGACGCCCATCGTCGGCAGGATCATGATGTAGACGGCCGGGTGGGAATAGAACCAGAATAGGTGCTGGTGAAGGAGGGGGAAGCCGCCGTTGGGGGCCCAGCCGCCTTCGGCGAGCTGGATTTCCTTGGAGAGGGTCCAGTTGCCAGGGAGGAAGAAGCTGGTGACGCGGTTGTGGTCGAGGAGGTTGAGGGTCAGGGCGCTGGCGAGGACGGGGGTGGAGAGGAGGGCGAGGATGGATGTGATGAAGAGGGCCCAGGTGGTGAGGGGCATG
>DASPJR010000048.1:0-29822 GCA_035628505.1 Planctomycetota bacterium
GTTCGCTGCCGTTCTGCAGGCGCGTGCCCTGGTAAACGGCGGGCATAAAGCCGGGCCCCCAGTTGCGCGGACCGTTGACGACCTGCGAATTGTTGTCCTGCATCACGACGAACGCGGGCAGGTTCTGGTTCTCGGTGCCGAGGCCATACGTGACCCACGCGCCGAGCGATGGACGGCCGGCGAGAATCGAACCGGTGTTCATCTGGCACACGCCGCCGGCATGATTGATGCCGTCGGCCACGCACGAGCGGATCACGGCGATATCGTCGACGACTTCGGTCAGGTGCGGCAGCCAGTCCGACAGCCAGATGCCGCTCTGGCCGTGCTGCTTGAAGACGCGTTTGCAGCCCAGCAGCGGCGAATTGAATTCGCCCATGGCGGTGATGATCTTGCCGAAGCTGTCAGGAATTTTCTGGCCGGCGAGCTGGTTGAGCGTCGGCTTGGGATCGAACAGATCAATGTGGCTCGGCCCGCCTTCCATGAAGAGGAAAATGACGCTCTTGGCGCGCGCGGGGTAGTGGACTTTCTTCGGCGCCAGCGGATTGGTCGGATCGATTTCAGGCCGCACGAACACCTGCTTGTCATCGGCTCGGGCACTGTTCAAGCCGAGCAGATAAGACATGGCCACCGCGCCAAACCCGCCGCCCGCGCGCGCGAGAAAATCGCGGCGCGATGCGCATTGTTCGTGATGCGGTTGGCCGGTGACGCAAAATTTATCGCTCATACGGACCTCGTTTAATCCACGTACAAAAACGCGTTCGCATTCAACAGGATGTGGCAGAAATCGATTCTGGCGCGCGGGTTTGTCGGAGCGCCCGGTTTCTCTTCGAGTTTCTCAACTGGAGTCTTCGGCTGCGCCGCACGCGCGAGTTCGGCGTGAATCGCAGCCGTATCGCGCAGCAGACCGGGCGTCTCTTCGAACTGCCAGTGGCCGGCGATCGCGGCTTTCGGGACATCCTGAGAGCCGATGAGGACCTGCTCCTTGTTCAGAGCGGTTTTGCTGATGCGCACTTCATCGATCAAGCCGTCCCAGCCGTGGTTGTCGCGGCCGCCGATGGAGAGCGGAATCTTCGAATGATAGCCGCCCGTGACTTTGTGCTTCACGTTCGCCGTGCGCAGCGTGGCATCAGGATCGGACAGGTCTCGCAGAAAGAAGGTGATGCCGGCTTCGGACGTGTCGGCGATCTTTACCGAAACACCGAGATAGTAGACCTTATAGAGTTCGACGCGCAGATCGGAGGGAATCACTTCGTAGGTGAGCTGTGGCGGGCCTCCCTGGGCGCCCTGGGCGTTGCCGACGAGCTGCAGAATGAGATTGCGCGGCTGATACTTCGATTTCTCGCTGGTGACTCCAAACGACCAGCCCGGATGCGCCTGGTTGCCGCTCCACTGCGCCGCGATCACGCGCACGTTTGCGTTCTCGTAAATCGAGCTCAACTGCACGATCGCTTCGACGGTGAAGTCTTCCGATGGCAGCGCTGGGCTATCAGCGACACGCAACTGGTCTTCGAGCGCTCCGTTGTGAACAAAAACCGCGCGCGTTCCAAGGTGCGGCATCGTCTGCACATCCAGTCCGGTCTTCACCAGCGAGCCCGTGGCGCTGGCAACTTCTGCCGGGGGCGGAGCAGGGGTTTTGCTGAGGAACGCAAGTGCCGCCTGTTTCTGCTCGCTGGTGGGAGTCACGCCGAATGCGAGGCGGTATGCTTCGCTGACGAATGCTTCCGGATCGATTGCTTTGAGCTTCTGCAAACGGGCGGCGAAAGCTTCCGCGCGCTGCAGCGGCCAGGCGCCGTTGATCATCAGGAGTGACTGCGTCGGCGTCGTCGTGACGTTGCGGCTTGGAGTGCTGCCCGATCCGTCAGGAATGTCGAAGACATCCAGCAGGCCGTCTTTCACGTTGCGGAACAGTTTCGTATAGATCGTGCGGCGCGGCTGCGAGGGTTCGACGGACGGTCCGCCCGCGTCGAGTTTCAGTTCGCCGCTGACGGCCAGCATCGCGTCGCGGATCTGCTCGGCATCCAGGCGCCGCGTGTTCATGCGCCAGAGCCAGCGGTTTTCAGGATCCTTGAGCTTGGCGACGTCAGGCGTCTTGCGCAGAGCGGTCTGCTTGTACGTGTTCGATGTCAGCATCAGCTTGTGCATCTTCTTGAAGCTCCAGCCGTCCTTCACAAAGCGGTCGGCCAGGAAATCGAGCAGCTCCGGATGAGACGGCTTTTCGCCTAGCGTGCCATAGTCGCTGCTGGTTGCGACGAGGCCGCGGCCGAAGTGGTATTGCCAGATGCGGTTGGCGATCACACGCGTGGTCAGCGGGTTGTCGCCGCGCGCGAGCCATTTTGCCAGCGCCGTGCGGCGGCCGGTCGAATTCGGCAGCGCTTTGAGCTCCAGCGGCTGCTCGCCAAGCACTTTAAGGAAGCCAGGCTTGATGTCCGTGTTGCGCTTGTCGCCGGGGATCACCGTCGTCGCCGGCGTGGCGCTCACGTCAGTGGCTGCCAGCGCCTTCATCAGCGGCTTGGGACGGATGTCGTCGAATTCACCGAGTTGCCGCTGCAAAGCGGTCCACGCTTCCTTGTCTTTGCCCTTCATCTTGCTGTCGGTGCGCTCGGTTTCGAAAAGGATCTGCCGGTAGGCCAGCTCGGCAATCTGCGTTTCATAGGTGCTGCGTTCCGATGCAGGCTTGTTGAGCGGCGCCTGAATCTCGGGAACAAACTTTTCTATTGCGGTCTTAATTCCTTTCTGAACGAACGGCGCTTCCAGCGCGGCAATCTTCTCGCGAATCGCCGCCGTCTTCTCCTCCCAGACTTTCAGCTTGGCGGCGTGAGCGGCTTTCACTTCAGGCGTAGCCAGCGGCAGATCGTCACGCCAGCGGAGGCCGTTGAAGAACGCCTGCAGCTTAAAATAGTCTTCCTGCAGAATCGGGTCGAACTTGTGATCGTGGCAGCGCGCACAACCCATGCTCAGGCCAAGGAACACATCGCCGGTCACGTCCGTGACATCGTTGAGAATTTCGCTCCACTGCTTGGGCACGTCGCGCTGATTGTATTCGTACGGTCCCAGACGCAGATAGCCGGTGGCGACGAGCACGTCCGGGTTCTCCGGATCGATCTCGTCGCCGGCGAGCTGTTCCATCAGAAACCGGTCATACGGTTTGTCTTCGTTGAAGGCCTTGATCACATAATCGCGATACGCCCACGCCGTGGGCCGGAAGGCATCCTGGCGGAAGCCGTCGGACTCGGCGTAACGCACAAGATCCAGCCAGTGCCGCGCCCAGCGCTCACCGTATCGCGGGCTGGACAGCAGGCGATCCACCAGTTTCTCGTACGCATCGCTGGAGGTGTCGCTGACGAAGGCTTCGATCTCCTCGGGCGTTGGCGGAAGGCCGTGGAGATCAAACGTCAATCGGCGGATCAGCGCGGCTTTGTCAGCTTCAGGTGCTGGCGAAAGGCCCTCTTCCTTGAGCTTGCTGAAAATGAAAGCGTCGATTGGATTCTTCGTCCACGCAGTGTTATCCACTGCCGGCGGCGAGACGACTTTGAGCGGCTGGAAGCTCCACCAGGCACGGTCCTTGTCCGTGATCGGCTTTTGCTTTCTCATGACGATCTGCTGCGAATCGTCTTTCGGCCACGGCGCGCCCATCTTCACCCACTGCGTCAGCGCGTCGACCTCGGCCGGCGAAAGCTTCTCTTTTGGCGGCATCTCGAGCTCAGCATCGGTGTACGAGACGGCGGTGATCAGCAGGGACTTTTCGGGATGGCCTGGGACGATGGCCGGGCCTGTCTGGCCTCCTTTTAGAATCGCGCCAATGGAGTCCAGGCGCAGCGCGCCTTTATGTTTCTTTTCGCCATGGCAGTCGAAGCAATGATTGATCAGCAGGGGCCGGATCTTCATCTCGAAAAACTTCGTCTGCTCAGCATCGGCTTCAGCGCCCGAAATCGAAACACTCAGCGCCAGAGCGAAAAGGCAGAAAAACGAAAGCCGGAGGTGCCGCTGCATGGCTGATTAACCCTGTCACATTGGGCGATGACTACTATCTAATTCGCTCTTTCATACACCAGTTTTTCCTTGAAGTCAGCAGGCAAGAGCTATCTAATTGGCGCATCTGCATTCTGGCTGAAGCATAGCGGGCTCGACGATGGAAACCAAAAGCTTTCATGCGCCATTTGACCGCTACAGCGTCGCCTTCCCGGAAGTGGGTATCACTTACCTGGCGGACGTCGAATGGACGGTTCTGCGCCCCAGCCGCTTTCATTCACACCGCGAGATGCAGGTGCTGATTATTCTCGATGGCGGAATGGGAATCGAAACCAGCGAGCGCAAGATCGAGCCGGCCGCGGGTGTGTGTTACGTGATTCCCGCCGACAAAGTTCACGCCGTCTCGCAAAATCCGGTCTCGCCGCGCGTACGCTTTTTTGATCTGCGCCTGATCAACGAGCCGGCCTGCACGATGGTGCGCTTCCTGGAATCGCTCGGCCAGTTCTGCCTGCCAGTGGATCAGCACGAGTTACGCATCAGCGCCTCGTCCGTGCGCGACGCCTTGTCGCTGGAAGGCCCGCGCAAGCTGGCGCGGCTTCAGGCGGTGCTCTGGGAGATCATCTCAAAGATCGCCGCCGCGAACGCTCAGCAGGAGCACGGGGAAACCGAGCGCAGTGTTCTGCGTATCCGCGCGGCCGATGCGATCATGCGCGACCGTCTGGCGCAGCCGCTTTCGATTGACGTCGTCGCCGAAGCCGCGGGTCTTTCGCGCAGCCAGCTCACGCGGCTGTACATGAAGCATCACGCGATGGGCCCGGCCGAGCGCCTGCGGCACCTGCGCATCGAACGCGCGCGCGAACTGATGACTTCGAGCACGCTGACGGTTAAAGAGGTGGCGCATCTGTGCGGCTTTGTCTGCCCCAATCATTTCTGCCGCGTGTTTCTGCAGACTACCGGGGCAACGCCAACCGCGTATCGCCTCGCCCAGATTTCCCCGCGGTGACTCTGGCACCCCCGATCAAGATTTTATTTCCGGTGTAATGAAAGCTCGCTAGGATTCGTCACGTTACGTATTTCAGGAGCATTCATGCGCTCATTCCAAGTTCCTCTCTGCGTCCTTTGCGTCCTCAGCGTCTCTACATTGAATTCGTTACCCGCTGGCGAAGGCGATCTCGGCCTGCGTGTTCCCCCCGGCTTTCACGTCACTCTTTACGCCGACCACACCATCGCCAACGACATCTACGCCATGACGCTCGATTCAAAAGGGCGCGTGGTCGTAACCAGCCAGGGCTGGATTAAGACGCTGATCGATAAAGATGGCGACGGCAAAGCGGACACTGCCGAAGTTTTCGCCACCACGGGCAGTGGTGGCATGGGCATGTGCTTTGATGGAAACGACCTCTACTTCACCGGAGACAACGGCGTCTGGCGCTACGTGGATGCCGATGGAGACGGCAAGGCTGACGGCAAGCCGGAAAAGCTCTTCCCGATCGGCTTCGGCGAGCACGGCGGACACGCTATCCGGAAGGGGCCGGACGGATTCTGGTACATCATCGGCGGCAATGATGCGGGAGTGGACAAGCGCCACGTCACGCTGCCCAATTCACCGGTGGCCAATCCAAAAACCGGCACGATTGTGCGCATGTCTTCAGACCACAAGCAGTTCGAGGTGATCGCGCACGGCTTTCGTAATCCCTATGATTTTGACTTCAACGCCGCCGGCGACATTTTTACCTATGACAGCGACTGCGAACGCGACTTTTTCCTGCCGTGGTATACGCCCACGCGCATCTACCACGTCGGCTACGGCCAGCACCACGGCTGGCGCCTGCCCGGTTATCAGCGCAGCTTCGCGCTGCAGGATTTTTACCCTGACACCGTTGACATCCTCGCACCAATTGGGCGAGGCTCACCAACTGGCGTTGTCGTCTATCGGCATACAAAATTTCCCGAACGCTACCGCGGCGGCGTGATTGCGCTCGACTGGACCTTCGGCAAAGTGTTCTTCATGCCGCTGCAGCCAAGCGGCGCAAGCTATTCCACAAAAGCTGAAGTCTTCCTTGAGCCGACTGGTTCGGACGGCTTTGCTCCCACGGATGCGGCCGTCGCGCCCGATGGCGCTCTGTATATTTCCATCGGTGGCCGGCGCACGCGCGGCGGCGTGTACCGTGTTGAGTTCGTCGGCGCGGGCGGGCCTGTGGTCCCTGTCGTGCCAATTGAGACGGTCGAACAAGTGCTCTCGGCACCGCAACCGCTTGACGCCTGGTCTCGAGCGCGCTGGATGCCGGCGGCGAAAAAACTGGGCGCGCGCGAGTTTGAAAATGTGCTGCTTGAGAAAAAGCTGCCTGCGCCTCAACTCATCCGTGCGGTCGAAATCCTGACTGAGTTCTTCGGCGGATTACGCGGTCCGATGGCCGACGCCTGTGCGAAAAATCCCGATGCCGGTGTGCGTGCGCGCGTTGCCTGGTCACTCGGCCGCGTGCCGAACGAAGGTGCGGCGGAGATTCTCACCGGGCTGCTCAGCGACGCGGACGCCGCTGTGCGCCGCTGTGCGCTGGAAGCGCTGGCGGATCGCTTTGCGGGCGCGAATGTGGATTCTGTTCGCAAGAATCTGCCTGGCAATTTTGCGCACGCTGACAAGCGCGTACGGCAGGCGGCTGCCAAATTGGCCACGCTGCTTCCGGCGCCGGCGTTCGAGGCGCTGCAGAACGAGACTGAGACCACGCTGGTGCAAGCCTGGCTGACGTCTGCGCTCGCTGGAATCTGGCGCGGCGCGCTGGCTGCGGCGCTGGAACGGACTTTGAGCGTGCTGGAGCGTTCGCAGGATCCGCAGGTGCGGCTGCAGGCAGTTCGGCTGATCGTGCTGGCGCTTGGCGACAGCAACATCAACAAACCCGTTATCGAAGTTCATGCGAATTATGCTCTGCCGTCGTCGGAGCTCCTCACGCGGGAACTGGCTGAAAAAATTCTCGAGCGCGTGCGCCCAATCTTCGGCACAGGCGATGAGCGGCTGGATGGCGAGACGGCGCGGCTGCTGGCCATGCTGGAAGATGCGGATGCGGACACGCTGAAAAGAGTGGTGGCGAAGCTGACGTTGGAGTCGTCTCCCACATGGGACGTCCATTACCTGATCGTGCTCTCGCGGCTGAAAGCCGCCTGGCCTCAGGGCTTCTCAGCAAAGATCGCCAATGCCCTTCTGGGACTTACGAAAAAGCTTGAAGGCAATGAGCAGCGCACCAAGCAGGTGTGGGGCTCGCGAATGGCCGAGCTGCTCAAACTGTTTTCCGAGCGCGACGCGGGTGTGATGGATACGGTGATCAATCATCCGGCGTTCGTCAATCCCGGGCACGTCAGCCTGACGGCCATGATGCCGCAGGATAAAAAAGCAGAGGCTGCGCGTAAGTTCCTCGCCGCGACGGCCGCCGATGCAAAATTTCCGTGGTCCGAGCCGCTGATTGGACTGCTTGAATGCGTCCCGCCGGCAGATTTCCGAGCGGCGCTGCGAACGCAGTGGTCGAACTTCGCGCTGCGTGACACGATTCTGAAACACCTGGCCGCAAATCCGGAAGAGACCGACCGCGATAAGTTCCTCTTCGGGGTCGAATCCGGGAACCGCGAGGCGGCCCTCAAGAGCCTTGCCGCTTTAGAGAAGCTCCCGCCGGACACGAATCCCAAGAGCCTTCTGCCGCTGCTGCGATTGCTTCGCCGGCTGACGCTTGAGCCCGGTGAAACAGACTGGCGCGCAAAGACGCTCGTTGTCATCAAGCGCTACATGGCTGGCGATTTTGCGATCGATGAGAAGGGACTGAAAGCGCAGGAGCTCAAGGCCGCTTACCAGCCGGTATTCGATGCCTTCGCCAGGCAGCACGCGGCGCTCGCGAAGGAACTCGACGGCACCGATGAAGAGGACCCCGCCGAATGGCTTGCGGTCTTCAAGCAGGTGCCGTGGGACGCCGGCGACGTGAAGCGCGGGGAGATTGTTTTCCGCGACCGCGGCTGCCAGACCTGCCATGCCGTGCAGGGCGCGCTCGGCCCCAATCTGGCAGGCGCGGCCAACCGGTTCTCGAAGGAGGACTTGTTCGAGGCGATCCGCAATCCAAGCCGCGATGTTGCACCACTGTTCCGGCCCACGGTCTTCAAGATGAAAGACGGGCAGGTGCACACGGGAATTATCGCGTTTGATTCCGCCGACGGGTACATCCTTCAGACCGGCGCGACGACCACCGTGCGCATCAATACGCCCGACATTCTTTCGCAGCGCCCTGGCACGATGTCGCTGATGCCCAATGGCCTGCTCAAGGACCTCAAGCCCGAAAGCGTGGCGGATCTTTACGCCTATCTGCGCAGCCTGGGAAAGTGAACAGGCACTTGTCGGTGACAAGTGGCAAAAGAATCGGCGTTTCTGGGTGGCACGGCCCAACGGGCCGTGTCGCGTCAGCGACAAGAAGCCCGGTTGAGACGCGCTTAGTTCGAACTGCGTTCGCCATACAGAAACCCACGTCGGAACTGGAGCTTCTTGTTCGCTTCGCTCACCCAGCCCGCTGGGCTGGGCCACCCGCTGAACATTTTTTGCAAAAATTCGCGATAAACGGGCATCGCAAATCGTCTTAGTATAGGTAGAGAGACCTCGCGAAGCCTTCGCACCGACGATCAGTCCTTCACACGAATTGCTTCGGACTCGGGCGTGGCGCGTACTTCGAAACCGTCGCCTTTTCTGACGATCAGCAGCGCGGCTACTTTTTCGCGTGTGGCGAGCGCCATCGCATCCTGGGGACCGATAATCATCATCGCCGTCGCCAGCGCATCGGCGTACGTCGTGCGCGGCGCGATGACACTGACAGCCGCGAGCGTGTGTTCGACCGGGCGGCCGGTTCGCGCGTCGATGATGTGGGAATAGCGCGTGCCGTTGACCTCGTAGTAGTTGCGGTAGTTGCCGCTCGTCGCCAGGTCCATGTCTTTGAGCTCGACGGCGCATTCCAGTTCGCGCTCGAGCAGCGAAGGCCGTTCGATTCCCGCACGCCAGGCGCGCCCATGCGGGCTCTGTCCGCGCGCGCGGATTTCGCCGCCGAGCTCGATAAGATAGTTGCTGATTCCGAGCGCTTCGAAGGCGTCGCCGATCGCGTCGACAGCATGGCCTTCGCCGATTGCCGAGAGGTCTACCGAGAGTTCGGGATCGCTCTTGCGCAGAGCGGGCGGGTCGCGGCGGGTCTCCAGCTTTGTGTAGCCGACTTTCTGCCGCGCCTGATTGACAGCGTCATCGGAAGGAAGCGCCGGCGTGACCAGGGCGTCGCGCGACTTGCCAAACTTCCAGAGCCGCACCAGCGGGGCAACCGTGATATCAAAAGCGCCGCCTGTTTTTTCGCTGATGCTCCTGGCTTCCTCGACTAGCGTCACGACTTCAGGTGATACAGCGAACCACTCCGTACTGCGCGCCGCGCTGAAAGTCGAGATTTCAGAATCGTCGCGGTAGCTGGAGATCTGCTTGTCGATGCGTTGCAGGATTTTTTCAGCGGCTGCGCTGAGATCATCCTGTTTAACTGCCGGCGGCGGCGACGTGATGACGATGCTGTAGGTCGTGCCGAAGGCGCGGCCGCTCCATTCCATCGACGGCAGCTCGGGAAGCGGAGGCTTCAGCTGTGACGCAGAATTGAACTGCGGCGCGGTTTGTTTAGGCGCACCACAGCCGGTGAACAGAAGCAGCAACAGAAGTAAAGGCCGGAAGTTCATTGCAGTCCTGCAATCCACGCGCTGATCGTCGCGTGTCCATGATATAGCACGACCGTGAGCAGAACCAGAAACGCGGCCGCGATATCACGCTTGCCAAAATGATCGCTGCGGCCGTGCGAGCGGAGGAACTCAAGCAGCGCCCCCGTCGGGCAGCCGAATTTGCAGTAGGCCATGGGAATAAAAAGCGAAGCAACGAGTCCCACGATGGCAATCGCGATTGTAGCTTTGCCCGCGGAGCGGATCAGGTAGGCATCGAACGGTTCGATGCCGGCCAGATCAAGCGGCAGCAGCAGCATGGTGACAGCAATTGAAATCACGAGCAGAAAAAAGGGCAGCCAGCGCAGACCACTGGCAAGGCTGGGCGGCAGATGAAGGGAAAAGGCGCGCGGCTTGATGGTATGCAGAAACTCCTGTGCGGCGCCGTGCGGGCAGATGTACTGGCAATAGAGCGCGCGCCGCGTGGTCCAGGGCACCACAAGCGCCGCCGCAACCAGCAGCGCCATTCCAGGGGCCAGGCGCCATGCCACGCCGGAGGCGGCCCAGCCGCTGAGCAGTGACTGCGCGATCAGATCTCCATTAATCAGACCCACATAGCCGACGGCGGTGACCTGAAGAACGCGGCGCATCCACTTGCTGCCGCGCCAGGATGTGAACGCCACGGTGACGGCCAGCAGCAGCGCGCCCATCAGGCCCAGGTCGCGCGGCGTGAAGCGCACCGGCGGATGCAGCGCGGCGTCTTCGGTCGCACGCAAACGCAGCGTAATACTCTGCGCGATGGCCATACTGGTGAGCGTCGCGCCGGAGACGCTGTCGATCTCCTCTTTTTTCAACGTCATCGCCGCGACCTGGTTCCAGCTCTTGCCATTCCATTTTTCAAGAAAGAAGGGATCACCGACAACGTCGCCCACATGCGTTATCGTATCGGGACTGCTGCGAATCTTCACGGCCCGCACGGTTTGCGCGTTGTCGAAAACGATCATCGTGTCGGTCGGTCCCGCATAGCCGACGACGTGATCGCAAACCGGGCGCGTGCGGATGACATAGCCCAGCGGCTGGCGGGCATCATCGAGGATGAAAAAGGCGGCCTTTTCGTCCTCATAGCCCAGCGGCTGGCGGGCATCATCGAGGACGAAAAGGCCGCCTTTTTCTTTATCGAGTTCCACCGCACGCGCGGCAGGAAACCACGTGCGGACTTCCGGTACGGTGATCGGCGCGTCGGCTTCAATGCGCAGACGCGTGCGATGATCGCGAATCAGCAGCACGATAGCGACAAGGACGATCAGACGGTAGAGCTGCAGCGCGAACGGTTTCCATTTAAGCCCAGAGTCCGAGGTCTTATTTCTGGAGTCAACACTGCCCTCAGTGTTTGCTGCGACACTCAAGACTCAGGACTCCAGACTCACAACCGCGAGACTTATTGGACCGGCACGATCTGCAGGGCATCGATGTGCACGTTTCCGTTGGCGCCTTCGTTGCTGACGATTACGGCACCTGGCTTGCCCGCTTCGAAACGGAATTTGCCGAGCGACACAAAGCCATTCAACGGCGCTTCAGCTTTCTGGTTCACCGTCAGCGACTTCGTTCCTTCGGCGCTTTCAACGCTGACCGCCGTGTTGCTCGCGCGGTTCTCGTGCGGCTGATGGGCCAGGCGCAGCTCGTACTGCCCGCTCTTTTCGACTTTTACTTCGAAGCGCGCGCTGCCTTTGCCGGCCACGCCGTGATAGCCGTAGTCCTCTCCGTAATAGCCTTCCAGCCCGTGGCCGAATTTCCAGTCGCCAGAAAGCTTCGCGTCCTTGTTGTCGATGACCTTCCCTTCAAGGACGCGCGGAGCTGGCCGCGGCTCTTTGTCTTTGGTGGACGGAGGAGCCGGTGTCGTGATCTGCGCGCTGACAGTCTCGCGGCGCGCCATTCCCGGCAGGCGCATCAGTTCCTTGAGCTCTTCCAGGTGCTTGGCGTAGACGTCCCGCGGCGTGCAGCTGTTCTTGATGCAGATCGATGCAGCCTTGCCGACGACTTCGCCCATCATACCGCCGGTCTTCATCACCCGCACCGTCCCGAGAGCTTCATGCGTAACGCTGACGCAGCGGCCGGCCATGAAGAGATTTTCGACGTTGCGCGAATACAGGCACCGGTAAGGCACCGGGTAGCCGTTCTTGCGGTCGACGCCGCTGCCGAACGCTGCGCGCGAGATGAACGGATCGTTGGGGAACTTCTTGGCGTACTGTTCCTTGGGATAGTGCAGATCGATGTCCCAGGTCGTCGGGACGCAGCCGTCGTCGAAGGGCTTCTTGGAAATGATATCCTTGTCGGTCAGAATGATATCACCAAGGAGCTGGCGTGATTCGCGCGTGCCGCCGACGTACGCGACCCATTCCAGTTTGGCGTTGGGATGCTTTTCCTTGCCGTCCTTGTTCTTCATGGCGTTGAAGGCGCCATAAATCGCGCGGAAGTTCCAGTCGCGCGTGGATTCGAGTTCCTTGATCGGGTGCTTGTTGAAGCCGCTTTCCCAGAACCACTGCGCGTGGAAGCGCTGCGGGTAAGGAAAGTCGGCCATGGTCAGATCGAGGGCCCAGGGCACTTCGGGGAACGTGGTTGGCGCATCGGCATTCTTCCAGCGCCACATGTTGCTCATACCCATGTGGCCGGTTTCCTGCATCGTGAAATCAGCTCCGGCAAGCGCCCCGATGCTGCCGTGGCCGGTCGTATCCACAAAGAGCTTGCCCAGGAATTTTTTCGGGCGCTTGTTCACGGTGCTGAAAGCCAGCACGGCGGTGATGCGGTTGCCTTCTTTCTCAACGCTGTAGGCGTGATGATTCAGGAAGAGCGAAATATTCTTTTCCGAGCGCACCAGCGCTTCCTTTTTGGCGTCGCCGAATTCTTCATACGTTCCCGGCGAGAGCTTCGCGCGGTCGGTGAACTCTTCGACAATGTCGCCCAGGTGCGGGAACAAACCTGTGCGCGTTCCGCCCATGGCCCAGACGCGAACTTCGGAGCTGCCGTTGCCGCCGAGCACGCCGCGGTTCTGGATCAGCGCGACCTTGCAGCCCATGCGCGCAGCGGCGATGGCAGCGCCCATGCCGCCATAGCCGCCGCCAACGACGACAAGATCAAAGTAGCCGGCTTCTTCAGGCTTCTCCGGATGTCCCAGCAGCTTGCTGCGCCACTGCGCCAGCGGCGTGGAATCGTTCGGCGGCGTAAAGACCGGGTCGGAGGTGAACAGAATCGCGTCGCAGCGGCCTTCAAAGCCGGTGAGATCATGCAGCGCGATCTTCACCTGCTTGTCTTTGATCTCCACACTGCCGCCGGCTTGCCAGTTCCATTCGGCGCCTTTCGTGCCGAACGTTTCGGACAGCGCTTTACCGTCCACGAGGAGCTGGAATTTTCCCGGCGCTCCGGGCGCCTTCCAGGGAGCGACCCAATCCTTTGTGCGCACGAACACCTTATAGGTGCCGGTGCTTGGGAAGGTGACCGTTGTGCTCGCGTCTTTGACCGGCTCGCCCATACCATGCGCGAGCAGATACGGCGAGCCCATCTCATCGATGAACTGCGTATCCAGCTCCCAGCCGCCGCGATCTTCGAAGCTTTCGGCTTCAATGAGCACGTTTTCCGCGTGGAGGCAACTGCTCAGCAGGATGAGGAAAAGAGCAGCAGCGACAGGAGTTAGCGGGGTCTGAGTCGGGGTGGAGAACTGCTTCATTGCGCGCCTTTCATTCGGTGGCCTGAAAAATAGAACGTATACGTCCTATCTGAGTTGTACAGCTCGGCGTTTACCGTACGGCACAATTTAGATTACAACAAAGTTGCGCGTTGTGCATCAACCTTTCGGATGAGTCCGTCTTCTTCTGAATCGCCAACGACGCCAAGCGCCAAGCATGCAGAAAATTGAAACAGGCACTCCGGATCGTTTGAATTGTCAGGAATTTGTAAGGGTTGGCCTGCTAGAAATTACACGCGTGGCATCGAGAGCACGAAGCAGGCGCCGTCGGTTACGGACTGATCCAGGCGCAGATCGCCTCCCATCTCGCGGGCGAGGCGGCGGCTGAGCGCCAGGCCCAGGCCGACGCCCGGGGCGCTGTGCGCGGCTTCGCGCGCTGTTTTAGAGAATGGCTGGAACAGGTTTCGGCATTCCTCACGCGTCAACCCCGGGCCGAAATCACGCACGCGCAGCTCCAGGATGTTTTCTCGCGCGGCTGCGCTGATGTGGATTTCCGCACGCGCCGAGCTTGCAGCGTACTTGCAGGCGTTATCGACCAGATTGAAGAGGATCTGTTCGACCGCCGACGGATCAGTCTTCACGCACTTCGCGGAGAGGTCAGCCGGCAGCGACTCAATCGACAATTTCATTCCCGCCTGCGAGGCGCGATCGGGCAGGCGCCCCGTGGCTTTCTCCAGAAGCGTGCTGAGCGCGACGCTGTCCAGACGGCTGCCAGGCCGGCCGCGCTCCAGGCGTGCGTACGCGAGCACGTTTTCAACCAGATGACTGAGCCGCTCGGCTTCGACTCGCAGCGTGTTCAAATATTTCTGCTTCTGCGCTTCGTCGGGCACCATGCCGCCGGAGAGCATCTCCGTATACATGCGGAAGGTCGTCAGCGGCGTGCGGAGCTCGTGCGTCACGGAGGAGACAAACGCGCCCCGCCGCTCGCTGAGCGACACCGCCCCGAGCAGCAGCGCCGCGACGGCTCCAGCGGCCACCAGCACGCAAGCCCAGGCAATCAGCAGTGAAAGCCGCATCGGCGAAAGGTCACCATTTTCAAGCGCCGGCAGCGCACCCGGGATCAGTCGCACCGGAAGCGCAGCCATCATGTACGCCGGTTTTGCGCCTGCGAAATCGACCACTGGCTCAAGCTGCGCGTTCGGAAGAAGATCGTTGATCTCTTCAGTCAGCCAGCCGCAGATGCCCTCCCAGGTCAGCCAGCAGCCTTGGATATAAAGCTTGTCCTTCACCACGCAACGCCGGGCCAGCACAAGCTGGTCGCCGATCCACACGGGCTTGGTGAGGCCTTCAGAGACATGTGCGAAGACATCCGAAATTGGCAGAACCGGATTGATGTTCGGCGCCAGGGAGTTGTTGCCAGGTAGCAGCGGCTGAATGTTCTGCAGCGGAGCCTGCTGATGGTTGTCGGGCGCAAGCTGCGGCTTCTGGGGTACGTTCGCGAATTGCTGCTGTGGCAAAATCGGCTCGGCTTGCCTCTGCGCTGCCTGATCAGTCTGCTTCTGCGCTGGTAACTCAGCCTGGCGCTGATCGGACTGACGCGGAGCCTGCACGGCTCCCTGCTGAAGCACCTGCGGCATTACCCCGTTGGTCTGGCAGACGATGTCGTTGAGCAGCGACTGGGCGATCTGGATCTTCTGCGTCTCTTTCTCCTGAGCGTTCCAGTTGTCGTAACTCTTGGCGCGATTGCGCTGCTCGGCCGCAGACTTTTGAACCTGCCACTCGGGTTCCTGGCGCCGCTGCACTGCATTCTTTGCGGACTGATTATCCGAGTCTTTGCCGGCATAAGCCTCTTTTCCGCCGTACGGTTCGTTAGGATTCGAATTGCCGTATGCCTCTTTTCCATCTTTGCCAATCGGAATTTTATTCATGCGAATGGGTTCGCCTTCGGGCGACGTTTCGCGCGGCAGGACCGCCAGCAGCTTGTCCTTTTTAAGGAACCCCTTGAGCTCGTCGAGCCTCTCGCGCGAGCTGCTCATGCTGTGCTGCGTGGCAAAGTGCTGCTCGGCAAGCCGCTCCATCTCTTTTGCCGGGATCTGCGGCGAGGTGACTTTGCCGTCGGGCTCGATCTGGAAGTGCAGGAGAATCGGCGGAGAAGGCGGGCTGAGCAGCGGCGAAGGCATCAGGATGCTTCCGCCGTTGGCAAACATGTTCCCGAAGGTACGGTCAAGCGGGTAAAAGGACTGGTACACGAAATACGGCCGCGCATTTTCCGCTGCGATGATTGGGGCAAGCGCGGAATCCATGCGCCAGAGCGCCAGTCGCACGTTTTCCTCCCGTTCGGCCTGCCGCTGCGCCTGCACCTCGGCTCGCTCCAGTCGCAAAACGGTCACGCTGATCCACGCCATGGCGCCCAGCACAACGGCCAGGCAGATGGCAAACGTGATCCAGATATGCGCCGGACGCTGCATCGCTTTACGCCTTTCCCGCGGCTGCCGTGCTGGCGAACATATAACCCTTGCCGCGCACCGTCAGCAGCAGCTTGGGATCTTCCGAGTCGTCCTGCAGCTTTTCACGCAAGCGCGCGACATGCATGTCGATGGTTCGCGTCTCGACTTTCGCCGGATTGATGCGCCAGACGCGCGAGAGGATCTCATCGCGCGAGATCACGCGCCCGCTGTTACACGCCAGGTAACGCAGCAGCTCTGATTCCCGCTCGGAAAGGTCCTGGCGCTCGCCGTTTTCGTAGCGGATTTCGCGGCGCGCAAAATCAGCCGTGCCGCAGCGCAGATCAATTTTTGAGATGTCCACAGGCCGCTCGGGCGAACGGCGCAGCACCGCTTCGACCCGCGCCAGAAGCTCTTTGACGCTGAAGGGCTTGACCACGTAATCGTCTGCGCCAAGGCGCAGGCCCGCGACGCGATCATTCTCGTCGCCTTTGGCCGTGAGAATGATCACGGGCGTCGCCGGACGGACCTGTTTAACCTCGCGCAGAATCTCCAGGCCGTCGCGTTCGGGAAGAATTAAATCGAGCAGCAGCAGGTCGTAGCCCGCCCGGACGGCGATCTCGAGCGCCGCGTTGCCGGACTTGGCTTCCAGCACCGCGTATCCTGAAAATTTCAGAGCGTCCACGATGCCCTGGCGGATGGCCGAATCGTCTTCGACGACCAGTATCGTTCTGCCGTTCATGGATGCCCTCCAGGCGAGCGAGTATAGCGTCTTTCGCGCTGTCGTTTAGACGTGAAAAAACCTTCTTCCTTTGCAGGAAGAAGGCTCATCATTGGTTTTTGCTGCTTTCTCGTCTTATTTGAACTCATAATTCTTCTTCTGTCCCTGCTCGCGAATGGCGTTGATGATCGCCGCATCGAGCGTCTTTGCGCCCGCGGCCGTGGCCTGTTCCTTTTCTTTCTCAGCCACAAACTTGCGGCGTGCTTCGTTGAGCTCGCTGATTTTCTTCTGCAACGCTTCGCGCTCCTCGGCCTTGCCTTTGACGTACGCTTCGCGCTGCTTTTCGTCCATGTTCTTCATTTCCGCCGGGAGCTCCTCTTCCTTGATCGCCTTAAGCGCGGCAGGCGCGGCCGCGGTGGCGTCGACGAGATCCCAGGCTTCATTCTTGTACGCGCCCGAGGCCTTGCTCACGGCGCGCTGCACCTCGGCGCCCTGCTTTTTGGCGGACTCGGCATTCTTGTCCTGCGCTTCCTGGAGATTCTTCCGTTCGGCTCCGCGGCGGCCGTAGGCGATGTACGTCTTGTTCAGCTCGACGCCCAGGCGCGCAATCTCTTCGTCCTGCGGAGCGGCGATGTGGGCGACCTGCTGGTTCTGGTCGATGTTCATGAATTTTCCGTCAGCGAGCGCCGCGCCGTCCTGCCATTTGCCGGCGATGCCGGTGTTCTCGTTCCCGCAGTGGATTGTGTTAATGATGATGCCCTTGCTGATCGCGGCCTTGCACGCTTCAGCGTAATTGATGCTGCCCTGCGTGAAGGGTTCATTGCCGCAGATGAAGATCGCTTTGAAGTCGCTGTTTGATGCGCTCCAGGCGAGCCCTTCCGTGGCGGCCTTGATGGCCGCGCCGCAGTATTCTTCGCCGCCATTGGTGGTGAGCTTGAAGAGCTCTTCGGACACTTTATCGAGGTCAGCCGTGAGCGGCACGATCTGCCGGAGAAAGTTTTCAGAAGCTGGAATCGACTGCTTGCCATACTCGTACAGCGCAACCTGCAGATCCGGCCGCACGCCGTTCTTCCGGGAGAGCGCGAATTCGTTGACAATTTTCCAGAGCTGCGTCTTGGCTTGCGAGATCAGGCCGTCCATGCTCCCGCTGGTATCCAGCAGCAGCGCGATCTGAACTTTCGGCTTGAGTGCGACGGCCGCGCGTGAACTATCAGTTACTGGCTCCGAGGCGAAAGAAACGCGTGCCAGCACGGCGAGCATGGCAATCAAGAGAACGAGGCGAATAGATTTCATGAGCGAATCTCCTTTAAATTTCCGGCAGGCGGTTGTCGGTGCCGTCGCGTTTTTTGACTCCCGAGTGCCCGAAGAGATTCCGCTTTTTTCCGTACTTTCCTCAAAGCAGTTATATCCGCCCCCTGCCATGGCACAGGTAACGCGTTTGTAACAAGTGGGAGTTGGCATCCTGAAGATCAGTGCGGTATACTTCAATTACTTTATCCAACTCAGGAATTCAGCTATGTCGCAGGATTCGCTTCCCGAAGGCGCTGCTGTGCGGGCGAATGAAACTCCCGCGCCCCCGGCACTGAATTCTTCCACCCTTGCTGGCGGCACTGAAGCGGGCCCCGCCGCAAACTCAAATGTGATCCTGAAAAGCCTTGGCATGCGCGGTCCTCTTGCCGCCACGGATCTGGCACTCTTCGCGGAGATGCTGGCCGGGCTCGTGCGTGCAAATATGCCGCTTCCGGAAGCGCTGAAGCTCATTGGCCGTGAAGCGGAAAACCGGCGGCTTCGAGAGGCGCTCGCGCGCGCCGAAAAGGAGGTTGCCGGCGGCATGTCCCTGCCGGAGGCCTTGCGTCAGTGCGCGCCTGCCGAGTTTCCTGAATTGTTCATCCGCCTGCTCGAACAGGGCATGACGTCTAACGACTTTCACGCCGCGCTGCTGGAACTGGTTCGTGAATTCCGTGCCGAGGCGCGCTTTCGGGAGCAGCTCTGGGCGCAGGTGATCGGGCCTGTGATCACGTCGGCGTTCATCGGCTTTGGAATTTTCGGCCTGTTTCTGATCGAAGTTCCCCATCGCTACGCAGAGATTTTCCGCTGGCTGCGCGTCGATCTTCCGCTACCGACGTGGCTGATGATCGAAGCGTCACGCATTCTTCACGATGGGCGCTTTTATGTTGCGCTGGTTTTTGTGCTCATGGCGGCTGCTTTCGTCGTCTCCCGAATCCGCCTCTCACGCCGGCTGACTTATTCCTACCAGAAAACGGCGCTGCGTCTGCCGGTGTTGGGGCCCTACCTGCGAACGCTGATGCTTGCGCGCATCTGCCGCATGCTCGGCATGCTCCTGCGCCAGAAGATTCCACTTCATCAGGCGCTCTGCCTGGTGCGGGACACCGTTTCAATCGTTCCGATGCAGGAAGCAGTGAACGAAGTGGCGGACGAGGTCGGCAAAGGCAAGGACTTCTCAGAAGCGCTCGCGGCGTGCGGAATGTTTCCGCCGACCCTTTCACGTTTTGTGCGCGGCGGCCTGGCGCATGGCGAACTTCCCCAGAGCCTCTTGCGTATGGCGGAATTGTATGATGAGCGCGGCGAAACGCAGGGAACGCAGGTGCGCTTTGCTGTATTCGTCATGACACAGCTTGCCGTCGGGTTCGTGCTGTTCGTTGCCATAATCGCCTTTCTGTTTCCAATCTTTAAGATTCAAGAGGTGCTCCGTTAGAAGTAGGCAGCCAGGCATATGCGTGAATTCAAACAAGTTTTCTGGAAACTATGTTCGTATGCGCTGACGCTGGCGCTGTTCCTTTTTCTTCTGCGTGGCGGTTACTCGTTTCTCGCCATCCTTCTAGGCGCTGCGTATATTTTTTATGGCGTGATGCAGCCCGGTCCGGCTGACCGCCGGCGCAAAGTGGCCAACATGCTTCAGGAACTCTCGCTGGCGCTCGCGAAAAAGATGCCGCTCGACGACATCATCGATGCGCTGGCCAGTGAAGAGCACGGGGATTTTGCCGAGCGGCTCAACCTCGTTGCGCTGCAGCTTCGCCAGGGCCGTCCGCTGAGTGAAGCGCTGTGCGCCGCTCGCTGCGTGCCGGCTCATGCGATCGCTTCAATAAAGGCTGCAGAAGCCACAGGCGGCGGCGGACTCCAGGGCGCTCTTTATGAAGTCTCGCGGGAACTGCGGCACGAAGCTGCGGGAATGAATCTGGCGTGGGCGGCGGTGTTTTATCCCTTGGCCGTGATGTCCATTTTAGCGCCCGTCGCCGGCTTCATGCTGGTCTTCATCTATCCACGCTTTGCGTACATAAACGCGGCCATGCGGGTTCCCTTTTCGCTCTACTGGGTGCCGTGGCTGGCGTGCATCGCATTTGGAGCGCTGCTGCTGGTCTACGTCTGGCACCTGCGCTGGGAAAGTCCGCTGACATTTAGACTTTTCAGCAGCCTGAACCGTTTATCGATTTTTCTGGAAGACAGCCTGCCCGTCTTCCGCACGCGCCTGCGCGAAGGCAGCCTTGCGCGTTCGGCGCGCGCGCTGGCCTGTATGACGGCGGGCGGCGTAGATTTTCCGCGGGCCGCGCGCGAAGTGGCGCATCCAGCCGTTTCAGGTCCTTATGCGGCTGCGTTCGAGAAGCTTTCGCGCAGTGCAGAAAGCGGCGTGCCGGTTTCTGACGCCTTGCGCGTGGCCCACTTTCCGGATTCGTTCACCGCTCTGGCCTGCGCTGGCGCCGGCAGCGGGGATTTCCCCGCGGCCATGCGCCTGGCAGCCGAGTGGCACGGCGCTCGAGCACGCCATGCCGACCAGGTGCTGGTGGCTCTGCTGCCCTGCGTGACGATACCGCTGACCGGACTCTTTGTTGCGGCGTTTTACATGCCGGTTTTTATTCAGTGGGCCACGGTCGTTGAGCTCTTCGTCAAGGGCGCAATGAGGTGATCGCATGCCGGTGATTCTTCTTAAAGTAGTCATGAGATCGCGCATGGGCAGCGACGAGCAGTACAATTTATGGATTCTCGAAGCGCTGAGTGCGGCCGTCATCGCCAGTGGGCTTTTTTTCTGGCTGCTTGCGGCGATGCTCGCCAAATCGCTGGAACTGGGCAAAGCGCCCAAGCACCTGAGCGGCGAACGTGACGCGAATGACGGGCAGTGGTTGGCGGCGGCCGGGCTGGGCTTTGCCGTCTTTGCGGTCTTCGCGCATTTCGCTCTTGGCATGCCGCGGCAGGGGCTGATTTTTCTGATCTCCGCGTCGCTCGTGTTTACAATCTGGGGCGCCGGAAAAGTCGTCTTGTGCTGCGGCGCGATTGAGAATGCTGCTAGACGATTGTTTCTGGCGAGTGTAACTCTACTGATTGTCGGCGCTATTACCGCGCTTCTCGAAGCTCTGATCCATACCTCAAGGTTCTAGCCGTTCATGCCCAAGCCCCACGTTCTTCGACTTGGAACACGTTCCAGCAACCTTGCCATGACTCAATCCGGCATCGTCGCCCGCCGGCTGATGCGCGCGCATCCCGGCCTGAAAGTCCAGCTCGTTGAGATTTCGACGACCGGCGACGAAGTGCGCGACAAGCCGCTGCAGAGTTTCGGCGGCGCCGGCGTGTTCGTGAAGGAACTGGAGAACGCGCTGGTTGACGATCGTGTCGATTTTGCCGTTCACAGCCTCAAAGATATGCCCACGCGCCAGCCCGAAGGGCTCCTCATCGCCGCAGTGGCCGGCCGCGAAGACCCGCGCGATGTGCTGGTCCTGCGCGGCGGACAGACGATCGACGCGTTGCCATCTGGAAGCATTATCGGCAGCGGCAGCACGCGCCGCCGGCTGCAGCTCAAGGCCGCGTACCCGAAGCTCGAATTCGCCGAAATCCGCGGCAATGTCGAAACGCGCCTGCGCAAAGTTCGGGAAGGGCAGTATGCCGGAACCGTTCTCGCCCGCGCGGGCTTAAAGCGCCTGGGCCTGCTGCCCGGAAGCAAACGCTCGTCGCGATCAGATGCAGCCGTGACAGAAGGGCTGAGTTTTCATCTGCTGCCGCTGGAGTTGATGCTGCCCGCGCCTGGGCAGGGCGCGCTCGGGATTGAATGCCGCAGCTCCGATGCGCGCACGCGCAGGCTGCTTAAAGTGCTCCACGATCCTGAAGCCGCCGCGTGCGTCGAAGCTGAACGCACCGTTCTCGGCGAACTCGGCGGCGGATGTCATCTGCCGCTCGCCGCGCTGGGTAAAGTGGTGCGGCGCGGAGGCAAAGCTATGCTGGAATTGCGAGCGGTGCTGGGCCTGCCCGATGCGAGCATTATTCTCCGCGCCGAACGGCTCGGATCGCTGCGCGCGCCCCAGAAAATCGGGATTTCCGTTGCGCAGGACCTCCTCTCTCGTGGCGGCAAAGAGGTGCTGGCGAAGCTCGGATAACGGTTCGATCTTGGCAACGTCAGGATGCTGCAGGGCCTGCTGCAGCCTTGGCGTTTAAGCCGCATCCAGCCGCTCGCCGAGTACCTCTTCGATCCACTCTTCAGGCACGCCGCGCTTGAGCAGGTCCTCGATGAACGCGTTGAGACTCGCGAGCTTCTGGGCAAGCTTATCGCTCATCTGCCGCACCTGGCTGAGCGGCAACATGCCGCGTGTGACCTCGTATTTCAGATAGTCCTTCGCTCGGTTGGTGGCAAGCTCGAACAGGAACTCGAAGCTTGCCGGCTTGTCGTACTCAAGAAGTGCAAGCGACATTTCCTGAATCAGGTCGTCCTGCATTGCGGGATCATCTGGCGCCAGTTGCCGCGCTTTCCAGCCGAGGCTGAACTGGTGCTGCTCAGCGAAGTCGTGGTGCAGGCACTTCCTGGGTTGATCAGAACGTTTATCTGCTGGAGAACTGGCAGGCGCAGAAGCGTCCGACGCTTCGCCTCTCCCCTCATTTATACTGAGACGATTTGCCTGTGGCATTAGCGACTCAGATTTTTCAAAAACTTTTCGACGGTACCGTAATCTTTGCAAACTCTGGGCGGAGAAACAACTTAGACGATCGATAATCAGGAGCTGATAAAGCGACTTTTGCGTCACGAGCCCGCCTGTCTCCTGTTTTGTCTTACCGGCCGGCTGGTTCAGCCAGCCATTAGCGATCAGGCGGTAAACCGTCGCCCGGTCGCAACCC
Source organism: Planctomycetota bacterium (assembly GCA_035628505.1). GTDB lineage: Bacteria > Planctomycetota > SZUA-567 > H5-PLA8 > H5-PLA8 > DASPJR01. The sequence goes on from DASPJR010000048.1 coordinate 22,631, forward strand.
AGAATGCTCGTCACCTGCGTAACGGTAAAAAACGCTTCCTCCATAACGATCCTCCCCAGCCGCGAAGGATCTTTCCAGGCACGATGTCGCCTTTCCTGTTCTCAGAACATTCGCCAAGACACGGCGCAGCCATCGCTGCAGAAGCGTGCTGTGAATGTCCGAATTGTGTCTGGGGATTTCCGCGGCCTTACACTGTCACCGCGCATCTGGTTTGCCCCGTCGATCTCATAGACGAACCGAAACGGGATATAGGTAATTCAGCGCGCAGCTTCATGAGTTAATTTAGCCACCGCTGAGTCCGCTACAAGGGAAATACGGTGGTTAGTGGCTAGTGGTTAGTGAATGGTGTGGCAGTGGGTGGCCAGTGGGTGGCCCTGACGCCGCAGGCCTCTGGGCGCGCCAGCGCAAGAGGTTACATCATCTGCGTGGTCTGACAGTGGAGTATGGGAGAAGTGCAGTTCCACCCGAATATAGTTGCAGCCCCGCGCCGACCGCTTGGTCATTCACATTGGGTTTCCCTAGCGCGCCATATTCAAACCATTCTGTTTTGCCGACGCGTCGCGCCAGGGCTCGTTGTCGTTGCGCAAGAGCACCGCCTAAGGTCTACCCATGCCGATGAGGCTTATTCAAGCTTACTTCTCTGCGGCATAGGTGTTTCGTGAATGGGTTCAGGCGTCTTGCTCTGGCTGGCCTTGGCGGCACGAGCTTGTTTCCACAACGCGTACGCGACCGGTGCTATGCCGAAGATGCCAGCTCTGCGCCCAAGCATTCGTGACAGCAGCATGCTGCCTGCGCCGCTGGCGAATAGAGCGCCTAGCGTCGACTTGGCAGTGGCGGGTGAACCTTCGCTTTTGCCAATTAGAGAATCCATGCTCGGCAGCGTTGCAAGATACTCATTGGCTTTTTCTTTAACCATTGCCCTGCGCTGAGTGCCCTTGGCTGGATCGAGGAAGTACTTGCCTGCTGCTGCGGCAGCTAGTCCGACTAAAAGCGTTCTACCCAAGCCCATGTTTATGCCTCCTTTATATTTTCGTACGCACGTCTTGTGAGAGGAACGTGCAAATCGGACGCCGTACTACAGCAAGCGACGGCACCGTCGCCTCATCTCCCATCCTGCCAGTCTTTTCGAACGACAAAACCGGAACGTTATCCGTCGGACGCATTGACTTTCGATTCCAAAGCTTCATGCTCGTCCGCACAACCCTCACCAGTAGGAACTCACAGGATGAGCCAGGCGAGCACTGTTAAACCGAGCCCTAAAGTTGACGCCTTCATACGGAAGAATAAACGCTGGCAGGCCGAACTGCAGAAGCTCCGGACGATTCTTCTGGACTCGCCGCTCACCGAAGAGATCAAGTGGCGCACTCCCTGTTACACCTTCCAGGGTAAGAACGTGGTTATCCTCGGCGCGTTCAAAGAGAGCTGCGTGATCAGCTTTCTCAAAGGCGCCCTGCTGAAGGATCCGCACGGCATCCTCGTCAAAGCCGGCGAGAACACACAATCCGCGCGCGTGATCCGCTTCACAAATGTTCAGCAGATTGCCGCCATTGAACCGGTCCTAAAAGCGTACATCCTCGAAGCCATTGAGGCCGAGAAAGCCGGTTTGAAAGTCGCGTTCAAGAAGCCCGCGGAATTTGCGATTCCTGAGGAGTTCCAGAAGAAACTAAAAGAGAGCCCCGAGGTAAAAACCGCCTTCGCCGCACTGACTCCCGGCCGGCAGCGCGCGTACCTGATGCATTTCTCCGCCGCCAAACAATCCCAGACGCGCGAGGCGAGAATCAAAAAATGCATCCCGAAGATTTTGAAGGGTAAGGGATTGGATGATGAGTACCGGGCGAAGCGGGGGTGATACCTCGAACGCATTGTCTCCGGACTCTGAAGGAATCCCATGAAAAGCGATACGCTGAAGCCGATTGAAATAATCAAAGAGAAATTGAAGCATTCGAGGTAGTCGTATGGGCATCCTGTGGTGAACCTGACCTACGGTAATAATGCAAGAACGCAGAATGTGGACATAAGGCATTTTGTAAGGTACATTGAAGCTATGAATTCGATCCCGCTCGCTGAAGCAAAAGAGCACTTGCCCGATCTAGTCGAAAAAGTATGCGACACCCGCGAGCCGGTCTACATTGAGACCGCTTCAGGAAAGCTCGTCAAAGTTGTACCTGTTCCCATTCCGATCGGCCGACGAAACGGACGCGACGTTTACAAGCTCGAAGATATGCAGCACCTCGACTTACCACCTTATGATGCCGAGTAGGCATGGCGGAGCCTCTTGAAATCTATAATGTAGCCGTTCCTGTGGGTGAGAGCACCGACCTGCGTCCCTTCGTTATTGTGCACGTCTCCTCTGCCGGAATGCACGGTCTGCCGCTCTCAGCTCAACTCGACTGCTATGTTCGCACTCGCGATTTTCTGATCGAGCCAAGCGACCCCGATTTCGGCAAGACAGGGCTTGCGAAGAAATCTTATGTGCTGGGCATCCATGAATTCCAGATAACGCCATCCGATCTACGAATGCGCCGCGGAGAACTGACTGGCGATCTGGCGCGCCGCTTTCTCGAATGGTACGGTAGATAGATGCGGGCTGAAAATTATGATGAACGCGCCCAAGAGCCAAGAGTCGCTATTTGACCCCTTATCGTCCACTCCCTATTCCGCTTGACTTCTTTCTGTCGAATCTTAACTTCGCCCTCGGATTTCTGTAGTTGTTCGTCGTTCTTTGACAACGCGGGCAAGACTCATTTCGTGACGACGGCTCTGCCGCCGGCATGAATCGGGGCCAGTTGACGATCGTGGGAGAAGCGCGCTCTTTACATAGGCGCTACCGAAGAAGAAAAGGCCGGCGCTCTTAGCAGGGCGCGGCCTGAAACTTTCAGGTTCCCGTACCGCGGTCCGATGGCTCCCTGGAGAGTTTCATCGCTGAGCAGCGCGATGAACACCGAAGGGGAAGAAGGGCGTTTCTTGTTACAAGTTTCTGGTTTCTAGTTGCAGTGAACCAGAAACTAGAAACCACAAACCAGAAACCGCCGTTCGAATCTCTCAGGTACACGGACAGGGCTGAACGAATCGCTACCGGGTGCGGCTGTAACCGCATGCGGCAGCACCACCGTTCGGCTCGCGTCGTTGTTTTCCCAAAAGCAGGAGTGACTGCCCGTGGCTCACCGCACCGCCTTATACGATATTCATATTGCTCTTGGCGCGAAGGTCATCGACTTCGGCGGCTGGGACATGCCTGTCGATTATCCCACTCACATTCTGCAGGAACACACCGCCACGCGCACCGCCGCCGGCCTCTTCGACACCGGCCACATGGGCGAACTGCTCGTCGAAGGCCCGGGCGCGCTCGAAAGTCTCCAGCGCACCGTCAGCCGCGATCTGGGCGGAATGGAAGACGGCCAGGGCCGCTATACGCTTCTGACCAACGAACGCGGTACGGTCATCGACGATCTGATCGTCTTCAAGCAGGCGGACAACAAGTATTACATCGTCACTAACGCTGGCACGCGCGAAGGCGACGCGGCTCAGATTAAGGCTCACCTGAAGAACGCGACACTGACCGACCTGCTGCCCGAGACGCACAAGCTGGACCTGCAGGGCCCGAAGACGTTCGAGATTCTTGCGAAGCTCTCAAAGGGCGAGTTCAAGAAACTCAAGCGCTTCCGCTGGACCACTGCAGACGTTGCGGGCATTCCGACGATCGTTTCAAAGAGCGGCTACACGGGCGAGCCGAATGGCGTCGAACTGTTCTTCCCGAAAAAAGATGCAGTGAAAATGTGGAACGCGCTGATGGACGCCGGCAAGCCGCTGGGCATGCTGCCGTGCGGGCTCGGCGCGCGCGACACGCTGCGCCTGGAATGCTGCTTGCCGCTATATGGGCATGAGCTTTCGCTGGATATTACCCCGCTTGAAGCCGGGCTTGATTGGGCCGTGTCACTCGAAAAAGACTTCGTCGGCGTCGAGGCGCTGAGAAAACAGAAAGCAGCGGGCGTTCCGCGCGCGCTGGCCGCGCTGAAGTTTACCGGCCGCCAGCCGGCACGCGCCGATCACCCGGTGTTCGCAGGCGACAAGAAAGTCGGCTACGTCACCAGCGGCACATTCGGGCCCACGGTCGGCGGCGCCATCGCGCTGGCTCTGGTGGAGACGCCGGCGGCCGCGATTGGAACGGCACTGCAGGCGGAAGTGCGTGGCAACCGGATTGATGCGGTTGTCGTGGAGAAGCCGTTCTACAAGCCGGGCAAGTAAGCAAGAAGGAGCGGGTGCGGGCCTGCTGTTTGACTGACAATAAATGAGGGAGCTGAAAACATGAGCAACGTTCTGCCGGGACTGAAGTACTCCAAGGAACACGAATGGGTGAAAGTGGAAGGCAACGTTGCGAGCATCGGCATCACCGATCACGCGCAGAGCCAGCTTGGCGACATCGTCTTCATCGAGCTGCCCAAGGTCGGCGCGTCGGTGCAGTACATGAAGCCGATGGGCGTGGTTGAATCGGTGAAAGCGGCCAGCGACATCTTCAGCCCGCTGACCGGCAAAGTTGTCGCCGTGAACGATCAGCTGACGAAAACGCCCGAGGCGGTGAACAAGGATTGCTACGGCGGCGGCTGGATGGTGAAAGTTGAAATCAGCAAAGCCGACGAGCTCAGCGGCCTGATGGACGACAAAGCTTACGCCGCGTTTGTGGCGAAGGCCTGATGTGGAGCAAGCTTTAGCTTGCTCAATTCTGATTGCAAAAGAGAACGAAGGATAAATCATGACGTACATTCCCCACACGCCGGCCGAACGCGAAGCGATGCTCAGCGCCGTCGGCATCAAGAGCCTCGACGATCTGTTCGCGCACCTGCCTGCTGAAGTCAAAGCCGGCGTGCTCGATCTGCCGAAGGGCCTGGGCGAGATGGAACTCTCGCAGGAGATGGCTCGCCGCGCGCGCAAGAACAAGGCGACAAATGAGCTGACGTGTTTCCTCGGCGCTGGCGCGTACGACCATTTCATTCCGCCGGTCGTCGATCAGCTCGTGCTGCGCGGTGAACTCTACAGCGCGTACACACCGTATCAGCCCGAGATCAGCCAGGGCATCCTGCAGATCATCTACGAATTCCAGACGATGATGGCATCGCTCTGCGGCTGCGACGTCTCGAACGCTTCTCTTTACGATGGCGCCACGGCGCTGGTCGAAGGCTGCCAGATGGCGGTGCGCCACACGGGCCGCAACAAACTGCTGCTGGATGGCGCGATTCACCCGCACTACATCGACACGGCTAAAGCGCTGCTGGGTGTTCAAGGCATTGAGGTACAGGTCATCTCGCCGAAAGCGGGCGAGTTCCGCAGCGACATTCGTGGCTTAAGCGCCGCGATGAACGATCAGACGGCTGCGATCGTCGTGGGCTATCCGAACTTTTACGGCTCAATCGACGACATCGCTTCAGCCGCTGACACCGCACATAAAGCCGGCGGCATGCTCGTGGCGGTATCGAATCCATTTGCCTTCGGCTTGCTGCAGCCTGCCGGCGCGCTCGGCGCGGACGTGGTCTGCGGCGAAGGGCAGAGCGTCGGCGTACCGCTGCAATTTGGCGGGCCGTACCTCGGATATATCTGCTGCAAGAAAGATTTCGTCCGCCGCATGCCCGGCCGCCTGGTCGGCCAGACGCTGGACATGAAAGGCCGGCGATCGTTCACGCTGACGCTACAGGCGCGCGAGCAGCACATTCGCCGCGAGAAAGCGACGAGCAACATCTGCACGAACACGGCGCTATGCGCAATGATGTCGCACTTCTATATGAGCTGCCTCGGCAAGAGCGGATTGAAGCGCGCTGCCGAACTCTCGCTTATGAAAGCCGACCTGCTGCGCCAGAAACTGCGCGGCGTAAAAGGCGTGAGCGTCCCCGAGTACGCCGTTTTCAACGAATTTGTAATCGAGACGAGCAAGCCGGCGAAACAGGTGCTCGACGGCATGCTTAAGGCCGGCGTGCTTGGCGGACTGGACTTGGGCATCTACGACAAAGCGCGTGCGAACCAGATTCTCGTTGCAGTGACGGAAAAGCGGACAGAAGCGGAAATTGAGAGATTTGTGAGCCTTGTCGCAGAATAGCTCGAAATGGCGTGGATTTCTTAAAGCGGTGCTGGTTGATTTTGGTCTCCATTGCGGTGCCATCGCAGGAGCGGTTCTCGCCGTTTTTCTCGGGCAGGGTTTGTTTGGAGTCGGAACGGGAATGCTCATCGCAGCGGCGGTTTGCACCATCGCAGGAGCAGCGGCCGGAATCGCGGCCGGGAAGTTTCTTGCAAGACGTCTTAGTCTTGAAGATGCGGAGTAGAGAATGGAACTGATCTTCGAAAAATCACACAAGGGCCGGCGCGAGAATTACTTTCCGGTTGAGAATCCGCAGGGCGCGCGCAGCGCGGCGCAGATTGTGCCGGCCGCGTTTCAGCGCACGGCTCCGCCGGATCTGCCTGAACTGAGCGAGCTTGAATTCGTGCGGCATGTGCTCGCGCTTTCGCGGCGGCAGGTCGGCATCGACAGCACCTTCTACCCGCTCGGGTCGTGTACGATGAAGTACAACCCGAAGATCAACGAGGCCGTGGCGCGCGATCCGGGATTCGCGACCATGCACCCGCTGCAGCCGGCAAACACCGCGCAGGGGACGCTGGAACTCATGTACGAGCTCGAGCGCGGCCTGAGCAACATCACCGGCATGGATGAGGTGACGCTCAACGGCCTCGCCGGTGCGCATGGCGAGCTGACCGGCATCATGCTGATCCGCGCTTATCACGAATCGCGCGGCGATAAGAAGCGGAATAAGATTCTCGTCCCCACTGCCGCGCACGGCACGAATCCGGCCAGCGCGGCGCTGTGCGGCTACGACGTCGTTTCGATTCCCGGCACCGAAGAGGGCGAAGTCGATCTCAAAGGACTCGACGCCGCGCTCGATGACACCGTCGCGGGATTGATGCTTACGAATCCGAACACGCTCGGCCTGTTTGAGACGCAGATTCGCATCATTCAGAAGAAAGTTCATGATGCCGGAGGGCTGCTCTATTACGACGGCGCAAACCTGAACGCGATCCTCGGCGTCGCACGCCCCGGCGACATGGGCTTCGACGTCGTCCATCTCAATCTGCACAAGACCTTTTCGACGCCGCACGGAGGCGGCGGCCCCGGCGCCGGCCCGGTCGGCGTGAAGGAACGCCTGCGGCCGTT
>DASPJR010000049.1:0-37906 GCA_035628505.1 Planctomycetota bacterium
TGCGGAACGCCGCGGCGAATACGCTGCATCAGCACCAGCAGCCCATCGAGCAGGCTTTCTGGACGCGGCGGACAGCCCAGTACGTAAACGTCAACAGGGAGAATCGTGTCGACGCCCTTTACAACGTGATATCCGTTCTGCCAATATGGTCCGCCACAGTTGGCGCAGCTGCCCATCGATAACACCCACTTCGGGTCAGGCATCTGCTCGTATAGCCGCTTTATGCGCGGCGCCATTTTGAATGTGACGGTGCCAGATACGATCATTAGATCGGCCTGGCGGGGCGTCGCACGGAAAATTGCGCCGAAGCGGTCCATGTCGTAACGCGAGCTTGCAGTGGTCATCATTTCAATGGCACAGCAGGCCAGCCCGAAGGTCAGTGGCCACATCGAATGCGATTGGGCGAGACGGACGAGCGTCGAATCAAGGTAACCCTGAATCGCGCGAGTGTCCGCAAATACAGCACCTGTTTCCGCGTCGCGCGGAAGGATCCTGCCGGGTGGTGCCAATTCTGAATTGCCGTCCTGCATCGCCATTCCCGCCTTTGGAAACAGCGTCGCAATGGACTTGCCATTGCTGCCGGTGCCGAAATGCTAAAATAAGGAAGTGTAGTTGCAGCACGTTCTCCGTGCGGCTCTTTTGGAATGAACAGAAGTGAAATACAAAGATTATTACGACATACTGGGCGTCGCGCGCACAGCCTCGCAGGATGAGATAAAAGCCGCGTACCGGAAACTGGCGCGCAAGTACCACCCGGATGTCAACAAGGCCAAAGACGCCGAGGACAAGTTCAAAGATCTGGGCGAGGCTTACGAAGTTCTGAGCGATCCGAAGAAGCGCGAGCGCTATGACAGGCTCGGTTCGAACTGGCAGAACGGACAGGATTTCACGCCGCCTGGCGGGTACAGCGAGTGGAGCCACGCCGGTGATTCAGGCAGCGTCTTCAGCGATTTCTTCGAATCATTATTCGGGCGTGGCTTTCACGGTGGCTACTCGGGCGGCTTCGAGCGGGAGCGCGATATTCATGGCGAAGATCAGGAGGTGCGCGTCCGCATTCCGCTTGAGGATGCCTTCCACGGCGCCGAGCGGGTCATCACACTTCAGTCCCGCGAGATGCGGCCTGACGGCCGCGTGCAGAACAAAACACGCAACATCAGCGTTAAGATTCCCCCCGGCGTAACGACCGGGCAACGTATCCGTTTATCTGGACAGGGCGGCGAGGGCGAAGGACGGGGCCAGCGCGGCGATCTGTATCTGCTTGTGGAGATCGAGCCGCATGAACGCTTCCGCGTGGGCGGCAGAGATCTGTTTGTCGACCTGCCCGTGGCGCCTTGGGAGGCCGCGCTGGGAACGACAATCGTGCTGCCTACGCTCGCAGATGATGTCTCGCTGACTATTCCGCCCGGCACCAGCAGCGGACAGAAGCTGCGGCTGCGCGGCAAGGGCATCCCCAATCTGAACGGTTCGCCGGGAGATCTTTACGCCGAGATCCGGATCGTCACGCCGAAAAAGCTGACCACTGCGGAGCGCGAGCTTTGGGAGAAACTGCAGAGCGAATCCAGGTTTAACGCGCGTGCCGACTGGTAAACGGGCTAACGAGCCCTTGCACCACAATGAAATTTTATTTAATGGAGAGTGAGGCCCCGGCCGGAGTCGAACCGGCGTATAACGGTTTTGCAAACCGTCGCCTTACCACTTGGCTACGGGGCCGTGAAGGGAAGTTTATTTATCACACAGCGGCGATAAATCAAGGACGGGCGAGATACTCCAGAAAGACAGAGAACGCATCAATTGAAAAGGCCCGAGTCTCGCTCGGGCCTTTTTATTCGAACTCACCTTTAAACTTACAGGCGGGCTTCTTCCTCGTCGAAGAGAACCACGCGCGCGTTGATCAGCACCAGCAGGTTGCGGCGGACGCGTTCCTTGTTGTTGGTCGAGAAGAAGCGGCCGACGATCGGCAGGTCCGACAGCAGCGGGACGCCCGACTTCGCGTCGATCTTGCGGTCGCTGATCAAACCCGAGAAGAGCATCGTGCCGTTATCCGGAACGGTGACAGTCGTGCTGATGGAGCGCAGTTCCAGGTTGGGCAGTTCGATCGGCAGATTGATGTTTCCACCACCGATGTTCACGTCCAGTCCGGCGTTGGTGATGAAGACAATCTGCGGCGGGGTGAGTTCCACTGCGGTGCCCGGGCGGATGTCCAGCGTGATGTAGCGCTTGTCGCTGGAGACCGTCGGCTTGACTTCAAGCACCACGCCGATCAGGAAGCTGCGGATCACGGGGTCGAACACGGCGCCGGACACGTCGTAGTCCGCGATGTACGAACGCTGCTGCGCTACCAGAATGTGGGAACGCTGGTTGTTGAACTGCATGATCTTCGGAGCAAGCAGCTGGTCGGCGGTCTGGTCCTTGCGCAGCGCCTGGATGACGGCGCTGGTCTGGACACTCTGCAGGAAGCGTACCTGCAGCATCAATCCCTGCTGCGGGCTGCTGGCGATCGATGAGCCCAGCGCTGAGGACAGCGGATCGAGGCGCAGAAGATTGTTGGTCAGGCCCTGGGTCAGAATCGGCGAGCCGAACGCTTTTTCCCACCACTGGCGGCGGATACCGGCTGGAGCGTTAGCCGGTCCGGTCGTCGCATTGCCGCGATTCGGGAAGTTCGGATCCAGACGCGGGCGCAAAATGGTAATCGGCGCGGGGCCCGGGTTGCCTGAAGGCGGTCCGAAATCGGCCTGGAACGGAGGCCGCGGGATGAACTGCGAGAACTGGAAGTTGGGCGACGACTGGACGTCTGAGGGCAACGGCGGAATCAGACCCGCGCCGCCACCTGCCGGGAAAAGGCCGTAGCGCGAAGGCTGATTGAGCGGATTGCCGAAAGTGGCTGCGTTAGGCACGCCGCGTTCGCCCGGAGCTGAGTCAAGACCGGTAAAGTGGACGCCGATCCTTTCAAGGAATCCGTCGGTGACGTCGACGAAGCGAACCTGCGTGAGAACCTGAACGGTCTGCGTTTCGCGGAAGCTGCGGAGCAGCTGGCGGATGCGGTCGTGAATTTCCGGGCGCTGCATGACGATCAGCTTGCCGTTCTGTTCTTCAATGGAGGTCGTCGGATCAGCGAACTCGGCGGGCAGCAGGCGTTCCTTAATGAGAACCTGCAGGTCCGGCGGAGCGAGGCTGGGGACGGCAGTGGAATTGTCGAACGGATTCACCACGCCGCCGGCGGCAGCGGCAGTGCCGACGTCGATACGGGGGCCCGGGAAGTCGGTCACGGCAGTCGTCAAGTCGCGGATGTCGTAGATCTCAAGCTCGACGTTTGCCGCCAGGTTGGCCTTCTTGGTAATGAACACAGCCTGCTGGCGCAGATCGTACTCCAGTTCGGCCAGGCGCAGAATCCACTTGAGCGCCAGGTCCATTTCCATGTCCTGGACGCGCAGGGTAATCGGCGTTTTGTCAGCGCCTTCGGCCGCGATCTTCGGATCAAGGATGATGTTGACCTTGGTCAGCGAGTTGAGGAACTGGATCGCTTCGGATAGCGGCGTATCGACGAATTCGAACGAAACGTGGCGCGAGAGCTTCTTCTTGATTTCCTGTTTCCACGGCTCTTCAACGCGGCGGGCGGAACCTTCCTGCGATGAACGCTGGGCGATTTCGTGCCAGTTGTCCGGATAGATCAGGTAGTCCTTGTGAGGAATGTTCATGCGCTCGGCGCGTTCGCGGTTGAGCGTGAACTGTTCGCGGTACTCTTCTTCGAGCCACGCCTGCTTCTTCGCGTGATAGCGGTCGCGCGACACGGAAATGATGGTGTGCGCTTCAGCGTTGGTCGGATCGAGCTCAAGAATCTTATTCGAGAGATCGACCGCGGCCTCGTAGCGGCCGGTCTCGTAGAGCGCCTTGGCCTGGTCGACCATCATGTTGACCTTCTTGACTTCGTAGGCGCGCAGATTCGCTTTCTGCTCCTCGGCCATGCGCAGGGCGGCTTCGCGGTCGATTTCCTGCAGGCGCGCCTGAGCGGCCTTGATGGCCTTGCGCGTCTCAGTCACCAGCCGGTTAACCTCGTTGCTCTGCTGCTCGACGTTAACTTCGACGGGCATCCACTTGATCAGCTCGCGCGCGCGTTCAAAGGCGCTGAGCGCCTGTTCATAGCGGCGGATGCGGTCGGTCATGGACAGGTCGGTGTCGGTCTGCGCCTCGTGGATGTAGCGCTTGCCCCAGTCGATGCGGTTATCAAGTTCGACGATCTTTTCCTGGACGGCGACCTTGGCTTCGCCATGCATCTGGGCCACAGCCGAGCGAACGCGGTCGCGGCGGACATTGAGCACATCGTTGACGCGCATCAGCAGCTTGCGGGCTTCTTCGTGATTGGGATCCAGGCGCACCGCCATTTCCAGTTCCTGGCGGGCTGCTTCGTAATCGAACGCGGAGAACAGGGCCTTGCCTGATTCATAGTGAGCGTTGGCCTGCGTCTGGATTTCCTCGCGCAGCTTCTTCTCGTCCTGGGCCTGTTTCTCCAGCAGGCGCTGTGCTTCGGCATCGCCGGCAGACGGCGCGGGCGGCGGGGGCGGCGGCGGCTCGGCTTCACCTGCGACGGCACGACCGACGGCGCTCAGCGAAACGGCGGCGCTTAATACGCTGAAGCAGACCCATTCCTTAAAGCCAGCGTTCATCGACATTCCCTCACTCCGATATTCCAACTGCGACTCAACGCGTGTTCCGTATTCTTCCCGCCTGCCCTCCCCTGCGCTGACGGCCGGAGAGGGGACCTGCGCTGTTTCTTACAGTTTCTCTTCTTCCTCATTAAAGAGGATGATGCGCGGGCTGATCAGGATCGCCAGATTGCTCTTGGCATTATCCACTGTGTTCCAGCGGAAGAGCCTTCCAACAACCGGCAGATCGCTGAGGAACGGCACGCCGTTTTCCGCGTTGAACTTGACGTTGCGGTACAGTCCGCCGATGAGCAGGATACCGCCGTCCGGGCAGGTGGCGGTTGTGCGCACGCGGCGGATGGACAGTTCGGGGAACTGGATCGGGAACGCCAGATTCACGAGGATGTTGACGTTTGCACCGCTATTGACGGCGAAGGTGTCGATCTGGCGCGTCTGGAAGTTCACCAGTTCGGTCACCGTCGGGCGCAGCTCCAGCGTTACGTAGCGCCGGTCGCTCGAAACAATCGGCTTAACATCGAGCACCACGCCGACGAGGAACTGGCGGATCGTCGGGTCGTAGCTGTCGCCGGAGATTTCGTAGTCGGCCACGTACGACTGCTGGCGGGCCACGAACATATGCGCGCGCTGCGTGTTGAACACCGTCAGGCGCGGGGCAATCAGCGTGCTCTGGTTTTCACGAACCGCCAGCGCGCGGATGAAGGCCTGAACCTGAGCGTTGTTGAGCACCGTCACCTGGCCGGAGAAACCGCCCTGGCGGACCGTGTTCGACGTATCGTTTCCGGAGATCGTATCCGGATCGTTGTTGAAGAAGTTGATCACGTGGTTGACCAGCGAGCCGACTTCCGAAAGCGAGCCGGACAGACGGCGATCAGGTCCATTCACGAAACCGGGGAACGGCGCGTTAGGCGGCACCGCATCGGTCGCGCCGGGCACGCGCGGCTGAACGAAGCCGGTTGGCGCGCCGAGGCGGCGGATATCGCCGAAGTCGCCCATCAGGACGTTCGGATCGAGACCCTGGTACTCCACGCCGATGTCTTCGAGGTACGCTTCGCGGATGGTCAGGAAGCGCGACTCGATGTTGATCATCATCTTCTGCGTGGCGCGGAAGTCGGAGAGCAGCTTGTTGACAAGCGCGTGAACTTCCGGGCGCTGCATCACAACCAGCTTGCCGCCGCGCTCTTCAATGGACGTGCCCAGCGCCGGATCCCAGCTTTCAGGACGCACGCGGTTGCGGATCATGTCGGCGATGTTGGTGAGTGTCGGAGCAACCGTCGGAGCCCGTGTGAAGGGGCTGGCCGCAGCGCCGCCGGCACCGGCCGCGCCGGCGTCGCCGACCACCGTGATCTGGAATTCGGGGCCGGGGAAATCCTGGATCGTCTGGGTCAGGTCGCTGACGTCGTAAATCTGCAGCTCGACGCTTTCCACCAGGTTCTGCGCCTTGCTGATGAAAATGGCGTTGTCCTTCAGCGCATATTCGAGGTCAGCAAGCTTCAGGATCCACTCCAGCGCCAGGTCCAGGCTCATGTCCGTAACGCGCAGATTGATGGCCGGAGCGCCGCCTGCGATGACCTTCGGATCAACGATCATGGTCACGTTGGCCAGGCTGCGCAGGAAGCTGACGGCTTCGTCCAGCGGCGTGTCAACGAATTCAAAGGTGACTTTGCGCTGCAGCTTCTTGCGGATGTCAGCCTTCCAGGCTTCTTCTTTTTCCTGTTTGCCGATGGCCGAGGATTCCGAGCGCTTGCTGATCATGTCCCAGTTCGGCGGATACAGGACGATGTGGCTGTAGCTGATCGACGCTTCCTCCACGTCTTCCCAGCTCTTCTTCATTTCTTCGCGATGGAGCGCGCGCTGGTCGGCATCTTCCTTGGCATGGTAAGCAGAGCGGGCCTTGCCCTTCAGGCTTTCAGCCTTGCCGTTCAGGGGATCGATCTGCAGAACGCGGATGGCGAGACGCTCGGCGGCCTTGTAGTCCTGGCGGTCATAGAGATCCTGCACCTGGTCGAGCAGCTTGTTGACGCGCAGCTTGAACTGCTCGTCTTCACGCACGCGCGCTTCGTTGGCTTTGCGCGTCGACTCTTCGCGGCGCAGGAATGAAATCTCGTCTTCCTTGGCGGCGATCTTTTCCTTCACGCGGGCCAGCGCACCCTGGACCTGCGAGCGCATTCCAGGAAGCTCGAAGTTCGGCGGCATCCAGTTCAGGATTTCGCGCACGCGGCGGTAGCGGTCCTGAGCGCGGCGCAGATAGTCGAGCTGATCCGTGAGAACGCGTTCGCGCTCTTCCAGCTCGGCTTCAACCGGGACAGCACTCCCGCGCTCTTCCAGCTGGCGGGCTTCTTCCAGCGAGTTGGCCAGGACCAGCATCGATTCCTGAACCTTCACGCGCTCGGCACGTTCCAAGTCGATCATTTTATCGCGCATTACGTTGGCGTGCACGCCAAGGAGCGCATTGACCGTGCGCAGCTTTTCGCGCGCAGCGGCGTGTGTGGGGCTCAAGCGCACTGCTTTTTCGAACAGCTTGCGCGCTTCTTCGTATTCCAGATCTCCAAACAGGCGCAGGCCGGCCTGATAGGCGGCTTCGGCTTCCTGCATGCGGGCCTGATTTTCAACTCCCGAGAGACGTTCAGATTCGCGCAGCAGGCGCTCAGCACGCTGCTGGGGCGTCTCTTCGCCCGGATTGGTCGGAGGCGGAGGCGGCTGGGGAGCCGGTTTGTCGCCATCAGCATTTGTTTCTGCAACTGGAGCGGGAACCACAGTCGCGCCGGCGCCTTCGGCAGGCTTTGCGGCAACTTCAACCTGTGGTACCGGCCTCAGTGAAACCAGTTCGGCGGGCACATCCTTGGGATCGCGGGCAGCGGACGGTTCGGCAGCGACAGCTTTGTTTTCAGCGCCGCCCACATCCACAACTTCGCCGGCCGGAGGACCGTTGTCCTGCGGAGCAGTCCGCACGACAGGCGCAGGTTCCCCACGATCAGCGCCCAGGTCTCCCTTCTGATTCGCACAGCCAGTCAGCCCGGCAGCCATTCCTGCCAGCAGGGCTACTCCCGCGAGGGTTCGCAAATCGATCATCGACCGCGGCCCGTCCTTTCTGTTGGCCTGCCCCATATGCGACGGTTTCATTCGCATATATTAAGGAGCACAGGCATGTACCGTTGCCCAGCCTTCCCAATATTGCCTTGAACCCCTGCCGCGGTGCAGATCGCGTAAAAACATCCCGCGATATACTGCAACAAACGTCCGCAGCACTCCGCAAAAGGGCCACGGAAACGACACCTGATCAAGGGTTGCGATGGCGTACTCTAGTGACTTTTTTTTTTTCGTCAAGGTTAACCCTTATATATTGAATATTTTATTGCACCGCGCGTTAGGACATCGTTCGGGTCAGAGTTGACCCTTTTATATTCCATGCATTTTCCAGAAGGGTCATTTACGCACACCCACATGTGCAGAAATCCTGGTTGCCTAATCCACCGTTCCGAATGCCCGGTAAAGCGCTGGCAGGTGCGCCTGCGGATTCCGGTAGTACTCATCGGCGCTGATGGCAAGCTTAACTGTCTTTTCCGGAGCACAGACCTTGGGCTGGGTCCGTGCGAACTCCTGAACCACCTTGCCCATCGGCTTGACTGACCCATTGGCGCGCACGAGTCCGAAAAAGCGCTCGTGCCACTGAAAATCGCACGGCGGACGGTCCCACAGCTCGCGCGCGTAATCTGGAAAGCACCAGGCGAAAGCTCCGAGCGCTCCGGTTTTCTGAAGCCGGCGCAGCACCTGCCGGTAATACTCGGCGCCGTCTTCGTCCGACGCGAACAGCTGCGTGCGCGTGCCCGCCCCGTTCCAGCGCGGCATTGTGATCTCTTTACTGGGTGCGTCGACTTCCTGCGTACAGAGTCCCATCTCTTCGAAAAGTACCGGACGTCCGGCGAGTGCCGCCGTAAGCGCGCCCGCGAAGGGAACAAAATCGGGGTCGAGCAGATGCCGCGCAAGCGGATCGTAGATCGAGTACCCGTGCATTACCGAGATATCGGTCTCCTGAGCGATGTGGTCGATGCGCAAGCCGCAGTCGGTATTCATTGACGCCGTATGTAGCCCGATCAGCACCGGGCGTGATGGATCGATCGCCTTGATCGTACGCACCATCTCCCCCACCCACCTCTTTCCGGCCTCAGCCGTCGGCGGTCGGCAGAAGAGATCCGGTTCGTTGCCCAGGCTGTACGCCCACACGGCCGGATGATCTTTGAGCATCGTCACAACCGTTCGCAGCTGCAGCTTTTCCGCCTCGATAACGAACGGCTCGGTATAGACGTTGTAGACACGGTTGGGTGATCCGCTCTTGCGATTGAGGCTCACGAGCTGGCGCTCGCCTTCGATGCGCGGCAGCGGACTGACCAGCCAGTCTGGCGCCCAGTTGGGGCCGCTCATGTGCCCGGTAAAAAATGTTGGCTGCAGTTTTAAGCCCAGCTCGCCGGCGATATCGCAGACGATGCGCAGCGACTTCAGCTTTTCCTGGCTGATGGTATCAGGCTTGGGTTGAAATGATTCCCAGAGCAGAAAAAAGCGCACGTAGCCGAGGCCAAGCTCTTTGATCATCGCGAACTCGTCGCGCACTTCGCCAGCGTCAAAATTCTCCCACCAGTACATGGCCTTTGCACGCGGCCAGTAATTGACGCCCAGCAGAAACGGATCGCCGATCGGCATGCTTGCTCTCCGAAAGTGTTATGTCGGGAGAGTGTAATCAGAAAAATTATTTCACGCCAGATCTACGCAAAGAATGAGGATCAATCAGGCGGGTGGTGAGTTCGTGCTTGCGTCAGCGACTGGCGCGAGTTCCTGCTTTAGCAACTCACGTGCTTTCTTCCGTGACTTGGATCCGAGGATATGACCTGGAACGCAGCCCGCGACGCCTCCGAGCAGAAGCCACAGCCCGTTCTGGCTCATTGCCCGAGAGACGATCGGGGTTGCGCCACCCGCCCAAAGGAAAAAGCCGGACAACGCAGCTGCGAAACTCAGGATAGAGAACCATTCGCACAGGACGATCAAGCTGCGGTGCAGCGGACTGGTAATTCCAAGAATGCAGATTTCCATCAGCGAGTCAGCAAGCGACCACAGCAAAAGCGCCGGTATCGACACACCGATGATGACCATGATCTCAGGAATCTGCTGCATGCCGGGAGTCGTCATCAGCACGCCTTCAAGCGCGCCGGTGAGCGCCACAAGAAGGGAGAGCTCCAGAAGCGAACATTGCAGGCGCGCAAAGACGAAAAAGCCGCTATACGCAATAGACCCTGCCAGTCCTGCGACAATGATCAGCGTCGTAATGCTGGTGATCTGCCTGACATCAAAGGGCGCAACACCGTCGATTGCAGCAAGGATCGCATGCACGATAAACGCGAGCAGTCCGCAGGCACCCAGCATCATGAGCGTCGTGCGCACAGCCCGCGGCAGATCGAAGCTTCTGGAAACATCCGTGAGCCGCCGCTGCGCCTGCCTGTGCTTTTGCCATTGTTCCAGGAGGTTCATTTTCTGGCCTCCTGGCGAGCCGAATTCCATAAGGGCGGGAGCACAAACTGGCAGCCCATATCGGAGTGCATTTCTACCCGGCCCGGCCCGTTAATGCGCAGCACCTCGCGCTCGCCGTAGCGGCGCTGAAATTCCACAGGATCAAACGGATCGCAGCCTAGATTGATTCCCTCAGCATCCGTTTTGAGCGACAATTCGACATCGCGGAATACCGCACGCGGAACAGCAGGAAGAAACTCGGGCACGAGTTCCTTGAGTGAGAGCGGATCGCGGCCATGCTTCAATCGGAACTTTAATACGGCCATTCCCGCCTCAGTCACCCGGAAGCTTTCCTCGTCATCAAAATAGGCGTTGATAGCCAGATGCCGTTTGTCACAGAAAGGCATGGGCGCGGTGGCATGTTTACGAACGTATTCATACCAGCGCAGCGTTTTATCGCCGTCGTCCAGCCCTTTTGTGAGCGCATCGAGAATGGCGTGAAAACTCTTGCGCTCGCCGGCGTACCACATCATTCGCACGCTGCCAGGCGTTGGCGCATAGGCACCAATCCAGCCGTATCGAGATGGCGTGAGATTTCCACTGGCGATCCCGTCCAGCGCGTACACGACGTCGCTGCGAAAGGCTTTCAATTTTCGCAACGCTCGAGAACGCGCGTCGCGCTCAGATCCCAGTGCCTGCCGATAGTGTTCCAGGTCAGCCGTGCTCTGCGGGGTGTCCCAGAAGAGAATGGCATTAGCAATCTGATCAATGTTAGCGCTGGTGCAGGCAAAATCGGAATTAAGACGATCGATCAGTTTATAAGCGCTCTTCAACGCCTGCGCGGCTTTTTCGTGTTCCCCCTTGTGAGCACAGCAGCGCGCGTAAACCTGAAGCAGATTCAACAAAGCAAACTCGTCAATCGGGCGCTGCTTTGGCGTTTTCTCGCCCCATTCGCATGCGCTCTTTTCTGACGCTGTGAGCAGATGCGCGAGGGTTTCTCCGTTGCTCTCAATGAAACGCCTGACTTGCGGCAGTGCATAATAATCACCGATGCGGCACAGTTCGATCGGCCGTCTTTCCTGTTGCGCCGAGAGTACGGCATCGGCGCTTCGGTAATCAATGGCGGCATTGTTCTCGTCGGCAAGAACGGGGTGTTCGGACTCGTATTGCTGTTTGCTCTGCTTGAAATTCTCGTGCGGATCGGATCGGCCGCCCGAAACACACAGAAGCATGATGAAAACGATGACGGGCATGAACGGCGGCAGCATGATGAGCAGCAACGGCCATTCGTTACGCACAACATAGGCCGCCACAGCGCGCCGCAGGGCTTCTTTTTTGGCAGAGTCCTCGGATTGCATACGGCTTTATCTTACCACGCTTAATGATGAGCCCGCCACCGCGTGAGCGCACATTATTTGGTGTCCGAACAGCCATTTTCCGCTCGCTGCTGTATACAGTTGAACGAGCATGGCTGGAGAATTATGGATGCGACAACTTTTAGCAATTGTTGTGACCGCGCTTCTGCTTGCGCCTGTGCAGGCCGGCGAGCGGCAGAACGTTATTTTTATCCTTATCGACGATTTGGGCTGGAGTGATCTAAGCTGCACCGGCAGCGATTTTTACAAGACCCCGAACATTGACCGCCTGGCTGCAGGCGGGATGAAGTTCACCAATGCCTATTCGGCCTGCACGGTCTGCTCGCCGACGCGCGCGTCGTTTCTAACCGGAAAATATCCAGCCCGCCTGCGCATCACGGACTGGATTCCCGGCCACAACCGGCCGAAGGCGAGGCTCAAGGTTCCAGAGTGGACGCAGGCGCTGCCAAACGATGAGATAACCGTGGCCGAAGTTCTGAAAGCAAGCGGCTACGCCACCGGGCACATCGGCAAATGGCATCTGGGAAAAGACAACGGGCCGGAACTTCACGGGTTTGATTTTACACTCGCCGGAACGCACATGGGCCAGCCGCCGAGTTTCTTTTCACCTTACAAACTTCCGACGCTGAGCAACGGCCCGGATGGCGAGTACCTCACGGACCGTGAAGGCGACGAGGCTTGCCGTTTTATTGAAGCCCACCGCGACAAGCCTTTTTTTCTGTACCTGCCGCATCACTGCGTTCACACGCCAATCCAGGCAAAGAAGCCGCTGATTGAACAGTACAAGGCCGTAAGCAAGCCCGGCGCGCGGCATTCAAATGCGACTTATGCGGCGATGATTCATAGCCTCGATGAAAGCATCGGGAAGATTCTCGCGAAGCTCGAAGAATTGAAGATTGCCGAGCGCACCACGATCATTTTTACCTCTGACAACGGCGGCCTGATGGGCGTCACCAGCAATGCGCCGCTGCGTGTGGGCAAGGGTTCGGCCTACGAAGGCGGCGTGCGCGTGCCGCTGATCGTGAAGTCGCCGGGCATTACCCCCGCGGGCTCTGTTTGCGAGCAGGTCGTGATCACGCCCGATTTCTTTCCAACGGCAATCGAACTGTCTGGCGCGAGAGTCGATGCGAAGCTGGCGCCGGTGCTGGACGGAACCAGCCTGTTGCCCGCGATGCGCGATCCAAAGCAGGGGCTCAACCGCGACGCCGTTTACTGGCATTATCCTCACTACCATCCTGGCGGAGCCACGCCTTATTCGGCACTGCGCGCGGGTAATTGGAAGCTCATTGAGTTTTTCGAAGACAATCACATAGAGCTCTATGATCTGGGCAATGATGTTTCGGAGTCAAAGAATCTTGCGGACACGATGCCGGAGAAAGCTGCGGAACTTCGCAAGCAGCTTCACGCCTGGCGCGAGCGCGTCCAGGCGCAGCTGCCCTCGCCAAATCCGGACTATGACCCGCACGAAGCGCAGGGATCCAGAAAAGCGAAAAAGCAGTAGACCACTCCAACCTGTATTTATCGAAAATGGGTCGGTCGGCACGGGATTTCCGTAGCCTTGTTGTGCCGTGGCAGTGATAGAAGGAGCTGGTTGTGATCGAAAGAACGATGCTCGAAGAAATGTTCGAGAACATGCGTACGAAGTCCAAGTGGAACGTCGACGGTGAGCTGCTCTGGGGCTACTTTTTCACAGACAAGAGCCGCAAGAAGCTGCATCGCGCAGCCGAAGCGCTGGAAAAAATGGGTTACGAGACAGTCGGTGTCTTCCAGGACGAAAGCAAGACGTTTTACTGGCTGCATGTAGAACGCGTTGAGAAACACGACGTCAATTCGCTGGAGAAGCGGAACGCGGAACTTGAGAAGTTTGCCGCGGAGGCCGGACTGGAATCGTATGACGGCATGGACGCGTGCGAAGTGCCTCAAGACGTGGAAGACGCCTGAGGATTACTCAAAGATCTGATCGATACTCAGCTGAAATCCTGGCATTGCCGATCCGGCGTGGACGATCTGGCCGCGCTTGAATGTTTCAGGCACCAGAGGGTTTTCTTTAACATAGACGTGCACGGTTTCAGCCAACACATCGACGTCCCACACCGCAAGCGTGCCTGCCTCAAAATAATCGGCGCGCTTGGCCGCCATGGCTTCAGCCGCGCCGGCCTCGTAATCGCATTCGCTGCGCACTTCCACAGCCAACGTTGGCGGACCTTCAATGAAACGCATTTCGTTTGCAGGAAATGGCCCGCGGTAGTACGAGGCATCCGCGCAGAACGACTGCCGCCCGCTTGAAAGCAGCGGCACCGCAAAGCCCATCATGTCCGTGTACGCTTCGCCCTGTTGCGACGCTTTTGCGTAAGCGCGAAGATGCACATAAACGTTGCCGGCAATGTTATTGGGTCGTCGTCCTGTCACCATCTGGCGCACGATCCTTCCGTCGATAAGTTCAGCCTTACCCGGCTCACGATACAGGTCTTCGAGTGTCGCTGGAGCGTTGCGCATCTGGATCATACAGCACCTCTTTCAAGTGCCTTGAATCATATCATATTTGTGAAGCTGCGGCAATCTGGCGCTCTTCACGCACCCAGTTTCAGATTTTTCTTCAGGAAGGCCAGAGCATCCTGACCGGAGACTGGCTTGGAGAATAGATAACCCTGCCCCAGCTGGCAGCGCATAGCCTTCAGCGAACGCTGCTGCTCCTCGGTCTCAATGCCTTCAGCGACCATTTTCAAACCGAGCCGTTCGGCCAGTAGGGCCATGGTGCGGACGATCTGCATGTTGCGTGAGTCGGTCTGCATGTCTTCAATAAACGAGCGGTCGATCTTCAGGACATCCAGCGGCAGGCGGTGCAGGTAGCTCAGGGAGGAATAGCCCGTGCCGAAGTCGTCCACCATCAGCCCGATATTCATTTCTTTGAACTTCGACAACGTTGCGAGCGCGAGCTCGGGATTTTTCATCAACGAGCCTTCCGTGATCTCGAGATGAATGCGCCGGGGATCGACGTCGCTTTTGCGGATGATCTCCGCCACGCGGGATGCGAGATCCTCCTGAGCAAAGGTTCGGCCGGAGAGATTGATGCTGACGTAGAGCGGCAGATCCTGACCCGCAGAACGCTCCCACTCCTTGAACTGCCGGCAGGCCGTCTCCAGCACCCAGTATGTGATTGGCGTGATCAGATCGGTGTCTTCGGCCAGCGGAATGAACTGCATCGGCGAGACCAGTCCGCGCGCGGGATGGTTCCAGCGGACCAGGGCCTCAAACCCGATAACCGAACTGTTCTCCAGCGAGAGAATGGGCTGATAATTGAGGAGAAACTGGGAGCAGTCCTGAACGGCGTTGCGCAGTTCGTTCTCCAGGTCCAGCAGCGTCAGCACTTTCATATGCATGCCGCTGTTGAACGCCTCGTGCCGTCCTCGGCCGGCTGCCTTCGCCTGGTAGAGCGCCGTGTCAGCATCACGCAGCACGTCATCGGCGCGTTCATATCGTGAACGGCCCAGAACGACACCAATACTTGTGGTGACAAACATTTGGCGGCCATCGATCATCAGCGGCGCCTTGAACTCATCGTGGATGCGCTGCGCGACTAAGTTGGCGCCCTCGAGCCCGTTCACTTCTTCAAGCAGCACCACGAATTCATCGCCGCCGAGCCGGCCGACGGTATCCGTGCTGCGCTGAATGGCCTTGACGCGGCGGGAGAATTCAATCAGCAGATGATCGCCGAAACTGTGACCGAGGCTGTCGTTCACGAGCTTGAACTTGTCGATGTCCAGCAGCAGGACCGCGAACTGATAGGTGGTGCTGCGCTGTGAACGGGCGATGGCCTGCTTGAGACGGTCCACGAAAAGCGCGCGATTGGGCAGTCCGGTGAGTGCGTCGTGCATCGCGTCGTGCCGCAGGTGCAGTTCCATCAGCTTGCGCGGAGTAATATCGCTCTGCGAGCCGGCGATGCGGCAGGGAACGCCCTCGTCGTCGCGTACGGCCATGCCGCGGGTGAGAACCCAGCGCATCGTTCCATTCTTGTGTTGAATACGGTACTCGCAGTAAAACTGCTGCTTGTGGCCGTCGAGGTGAGCAGAAAGCTCCTTGTTGACGTGATCGACATCCTGTGGATGAACTTTGCCGAACCAGTGGTCGGGCGAATCCCACTGCGTGTCTTCGCTGTAGCCGAGCATGTCTTTCCAGCGCGGTGAGTAATAGACTTTGCCGGTACGAAGATCCCAGTCCCAGAGTCCGTCATTCGAGCCTTCAGCTGCGAGCGCAAAGCGGGCCTGGCTTTCTTTCAGCGCTGCTTCGGTGCGCTTGTGATCGGCGATCTCCTTCTGCAGTTCAGCCGTGCGTTCCTCGACACGCTTTTCAAGTTCATTGCGTGCCTTGCGCAGAGCAGCGACGGCGCTCTTGTATTTAAGTAGAGATTTGATCCGGGCCAGCAGAAGCATTTTGTCGTGCGGCTTGCGGAAAATATCCGTGGTGCCGCAATCCAGCGCCCTGGCGTGCGCCTGCGCATTCGAACTATCCAGCATCAATACAATCGCTGTATCCTGAAATTCCGTCGCTTCCTTCATTCTGCGGCAGAGTTCAAAGCCCGAGTTGTGCGGCAAAGCGCAGTCAATGATAATCATGTCCGGCCTGCTTTCGACAGCCGTAGCCCACGCCTCTTCTGCATTCTGCGAAGTATCTACGGCATGTGCGTCGGCCAGCATTCGGCCAAGCGTCGCCAGCTCGAACATGTCATGGGAAACAAGAAGGACGCGGCTGGGCCGGACGAACATTCCGGTCGAAAAGACTTCAGCTTTAAGCACGTCGCCTTCGTTGCCGTCAATGACTTTCATCAACCACGCCCCAGGTGCACGTTGTGAGTAGAAAGAACTTACACGTATTTCTGGTTCTCGTCCAGTCTATTCCTAACAATGTGCAGAAGCAAAGAAATCAGATTGTAAGACTCGTAACAGCGCTGAGTCCGCTACGACTTTTCCGCGTTGCTCCTTACCTTGCCAAATTGCAACCTCGGTGAGAGAACGCGGCCCGCCACTCTTGCTTGTAGTACCATGTGCCCACACGTAATATGCCTTTACGGGGGGAGGCGGACGTGGCCCAGGTATTTATCAGTCACGTGGAAGAAGATCGTGCTGATGCGGAAACGATTGCACGCTTCCTGGAAGAGGCCGGCATCAGTGTTTGGTTCTATGAGCGAGACTGCATCCCTGGCGCCACGTATATTGATCAGATCGTCGCAGCCATCGACAGCATACACACGGTAGTGCTCCTGATTTCGCGCAAGACCCTGCATTCGGACCAGGTCGACCGCGAAGTCGTGCGCGCGTTTCAGCGCGGCAAACGGATTCTGCCCGTCTTGAAAGGCCTTTCTTTCATCGAATTTCAGCAGCTCAAACCCAGTTGGGATCACATTATTGGCGCCTCGAGCGCGCTCATCCTTCCGCAAGGCTCCCTCACGCCCGTGCTGCCGCGCTTGCTTGCAGGACTCCGCACCGAAACACCGCCGGGCAAAACAGAGTTCCAGTCCGCACGCACCGTCAGCGATATGGCCCGTGAACTCCGGCTGACGGAAGCCGCAACGCTGCGACGTGTACGTGAGGTCCTGGGCATTGACGTACGCACGTTTTCATTCGTGCTTGATGCTCAGCAGTGCGAGCGGCTGCGCACGGAGCTCAGCAGGGCACCGGCGCCGGCTCTTGAAAAGGTCAGACTTGATCTTGGGGCCGGCATTATTCTGGAACTCGTTCCGATTCCCGAAGGCCGCTTTGTGATGGGCAGCCCCCATGACGAAGAAGGTCACAACGACGACGAAATACAGCACGACGTCATCATCTCGAAACCGTATTATCTCGGCCGCGTTCCGGTCACGCAGGCACAGTGGGAGCGTGTGATGGGGAGTAATCCCAGTTACTTCCGTGGCCCACAGCTTCCTGTAGAAATGGTATCGTGGTTTGAAGCAGCGCTCTTCTGCGAAGAGCTCTTCAACCGATTTGGCAAGCCATTTCGACTGCCGACTGAATCAGAATGGGAATTTGCCTGCCGCGCCGGAACGCGCACAGCATTTCACACAGGCTCGACAATTACGACCGATAACGCGAACTTCGATGGGAAATTCACCTACGCCAATGGCGCCACGGGGATTACCCGCTGGAAGACGACGGACGTGGGCACCTTCAGGCCGAACGCATGGGGACTGCATGACATGCACGGCAATGTGTGGGAGTGGTGTTCAGACTGGTATGGCGAATATGGCACCGCGACGGCTACTGACCCGCAGGGCCCCTCGAAAGGTGACATCCGAATTCTCCGCGGCGGATCATGGTTTCACGGCCCGGCTGACTGCCGCAGCGCGCAACGCGACGCGCTCGATCCCGGCCGCCGCCATTCACCGTATGGATTTCGCGTTGCAATGTCGGGTTCCTGAGGCGTTCCATGATCGTCCATCTGCAAAAGAGTGATATGCCGGATGTTCTGTCGGTCCAGCGCGAGGCGTATCGACCGGAGCTCCTTGAAAGCGCCGAAACATTCGAGCGCAAGTTGCAGCTGTTTCCGCAAGGGTGTTTCGGGTGCAAAGAAGGAGACAAACTGAAGGCGTACGTCTTCACGCATCCCTGGATTTCAGACGTGGTTGCTCCTCTGGACTGCGAGCAACTCACGTTGCCGGACTCTCCCGATTGCCTCTATATTCATGACCTCGCTGTCCGGAAATCGGCGCAGGGCAGCGGTATCGGCGGACAATTGCTCGATGCCGTCTTTGCACTGGCTGATGAGCGCGGCTACCGCAACATGGCGCTGGTTGCCGTGCAGGACTCCGAGCCGTACTGGCAGCGGCGCGGGTTCACGCCTTGTGAAAAGCTCCTCTATGGCGGGTGCGTGCCGGCGACTCATATGGTGCTTCGGCGATGAAACTTGAATTGCGCCAAGCGGTGCTCTCAGACGTGGACGACTTGATGGCGCTCGGCGCCGCCCACGCCGGTTTTTCGGTCAGCGAAAAAATCCGCTTCTACGAGCGAGACGAATTGATCGAGTGGATCTCCAAACCGGATGAGAACATCCTGCTTGCGGCGGTTGTAGACGGCAGAATTGCGGGCTTCCTGTTCACCAAAATCATGTCGTGGCACTGGGCAATGCTGGACAACTTCTATCTTCATCCCGCCCAACGCGGAAAGCAGATCGGGCAGCGGCTCCTGGAAGAGCTTTTCAAACAGCTGCGCGCGAGGAAAATTCAATATGTCTCGACGTTGATTTCTACCGAAGAGCCGGAGTTGATCGCTTATTTCCGCCGGCAGAACTTTGATGCTGGAAAAAGCTACGTATGGTGCGACCGGTTTCTTTCGGACAAAGAGTAATTCACCTTTAAAGCGAAAGAATCAGCTTGCGAAGCAGCTCGCCAATCTGCTTGCGCTCCGCGGCGCTCAGGCCGCGCAGCATGTCTTCCTCATTCAGAAGATGCTCGGGCATAATCGAATCCACCAGTTTGATTCCCTTGGGCGTGAGCTGCACCAGAACACCGCGGCGGTCCTGCGGATCAGGCACCCGCGTCACCAGTCCGGATTGCTCAAGGCGATCGATGCGGTTGGTCATTGCGCCCGAAGAGAGCAGCAGTGAGCTGAAAAGCGCTGTTGGCGACTGTCTGTAGGGCGGCCCCGCACGGCGCAGCGCGACCAGGACGTCGAAGGCCCAGGTGGCGAGCTTGTGTTTTTTGAAAACCTTCTCCAACCGCTGCTCAAGCAGCTTGGAAAGCTGAAACACGCGGCCAATCACACCCATGGGGGCCGGGTTCAGATCCGGGCGCTCTTTGCGCCACTGCGCCATGATGCGGTCGAGGTCATCTTCCTTCATATAGCAGCAGTATGTCGCGGCGAAATCTTTACGTCAAGATTCTTGACATCAATCTTCACCTCAAGTATCTTTATGTAAAGATAAACGTTCGAGCCGCTTTTCTTTGCGGCTCGCTGCGATTAACGTTGAGCTTTAAAGGGTGCAACTGCACCGCACACCAGAGAATAAGGAACGCTTCATGGCTGGCAAAAATCTCTTTCAGAAGGTCTGGGACGCTCACACGGTTCGCGTGCTGCCAAACGGTCAGGCGCAGCTGCTCATCGGTCTGCACCTCATTCATGAAGTCACCAGCCCGCAGGCCTTCGGGATGTTGCGCGACCTGAAGCTCAAGGTTGCCTACCCCAAGCGCACCTTCGCGACGGTCGATCACATCATCCCGACCGACACGCGCACGCAGCCCTTCGCCGATCCGCTGGCGCATGGCATGATTGATGCGCTCAAGTCCGCGTGCAATGAATTCGGCATCACCTATTTCGATGTGGAATCTGGCCAGCAAGGCATCGTTCACGTGGTCGGCCCTGAGCAGGGGCTCACGCAGCCAGGGACCACCATCGCCTGCGGCGACAGCCACACTTCGACTCACGGCGCCTTCGGTGCGATTGCCTTCGGCATCGGCACAAGCCAGGTCCGCGACGTGCTGGCCACGCAGACATTGGCGCTCAGCAAAATGAAAGTGCGCCGCATCAACGTTAATGGAAAACTTTCAACGGGTGTCTACGCCAAAGACGTGATTTTGCACATCATCCGGCTGCTGGGCGTAAACGGCGGGACCGGCTACGCCTACGAATACGGCGGCTCGGCAGTCGACGCGATGAACATGGAGGAGCGCATGACCATGTGCAACATGTCCATCGAAGGCGGCGCGCGCGTGGGCTATGTCAATCCGGATGAAAAGACGTTCGCTTACATCAAGGGCCGCAAGTACGCGCCGAAGGGTGCTGCCTGGGACCGCGCGCTGGCCAATTGGAAATCGGTGGCCAGTGATAAAGATGCAGCCTACGACGATGTGGTGAACATTGACGCTGCCAGCATCCGTCCGACCGTGACGTGGGGCATCAATCCTGGTCAGGCCATCTTCATCGACGAGAACGTGCCGACTGTCGAAGGCGCTAAAGACGCGACCGAAAAAGCTTCCATCGCCGAAGCGCTCGAATACATGAAGCTCAAGCCCGGCAGCCCCATCAAGGGAACAAAGATCGACGTTGCCTTTATCGGCTCGTGCACCAACAGCCGCATGACCGATCTGCGCGAAGTCGCGAAGTTTGTTGAAGGCCAGCATGTTGCGCCCGGCGTGAAGGCGCTGGTTGTTCCGGGATCGATGCTGGTACAGAACCAGGCCGTGGCCGAGGGTCTCGACAAGGTTTTCAAAGCCGCGGGCTTCCAGTGGCGCGAAGCAGGCTGTTCCATGTGCCTGGCGATGAACCCGGACAAGCTCGTTGACGATCAGCTCTGCGCCTCGTCCAGCAACCGCAACTTCAAGGGCCGCCAGGGCAGCCCGACCGGGAGAACGCTCCTGATGAGTCCTCTGATGGTCGCCGCATCGGCGATCAGAGGACACGTCGCTGACGCGCGCGAGGTGTTTGAACTGGAACCGGCCGGGGCGTAAGTGTGGCGAAGAAGCCGACGGTTTATGTGGATACGAACATCATTTCGATGCTTTGTTATCCCGGCGGATGGATCCGCGATGTCGCGAGACAGCTTGCGACGCGCGATTGGTGGGAGAACGAGCGCCAACACTTTGAACTGAAGACTTCGTGGCAAGTTGAGGATGAATTGAGAGATGGCGTTTTTAAGGGTCAGGATGATGCGATCAGCATGGTTCGCCGCATCAGGTTTCTGCAATCAACGGCGGCCGTTTATGCAGCATCGCGTGAACTTTTGTATAAACGAATTGTTCCATCGGATCAGGGACCCGATTCAATTCACCTGGCCTTTACGTTGATTTACGAAATTGATTACTTGCTCACATGGAATCAATCTCATCTCGCAAACCCGCAAACGCAACAGAAACTCGAGACACTTTGTTCAAAGAATCGCTGGCGGGCTCCATTGCTTGTATCGCCTGATTCGATACCATCGGTCCGATTGGCCAAGGAAATACGGAGACGATGAACATGCAAATGGAACACGAAGACGAAGTTGAACGTATTCGGCGCATAAGACGCGAGTGGGCCAGTCAGTTCAAGTCGCTTGAGGAGATGTTCGCTTACCTTCAGGAAGGTGAAAAGCGCGCGCGCAAACGCGGCCAGAAGTTTGATCCTCCGCCGTCCGCACGTTCAGGCCGCTCGAGCACCAAAAAAGTAAAGTCCAGCGTGAAGACAGACTCCAAGCCGCGTCCCAAGACCGGGCGCCGCAGTTAAAAGAAGGAATCATAACATGCCCCTTGAAAAGATTGTCAAAATCGAAGGCACCGGCGTTCACGTTCCGGGAAACGACATCGACACCGACCGCATCATCCCGGCGCGCTTCATGAAGTGCGTCACGTTTGATGGACTGGGCGAATACCTCTTCTATGACGTCCGCTTCTCTAAGGATGGAAGCAGCAAAAATCATCCGCTCGATGACCCGAAGCATAAAGGAGCGACGATTCTGCTCAGCGGGCTGAACTTTGGTTGCGGATCGTCGCGCGAACACGCTCCCCAGGCACTGCAGAAGTTCGGCATCAAGGCGGTCATTGCAGAAGGTTTTGCCGAGATCTTCGCCGGCAACTGCACGACCATCGGGATTCCGTGCATTCAGATGAGCGCCTCTGATATCGCTCGCATTGCCGCGGCTGTGGCTGCCGATCCGAAGACTAAGATTGTTATCGATCTGGCGGCACAGACGGTTTCGTTCGCCGGACAGAGCGCCTCCTTCCAGATGAAAGGCGGCGCCCGCGAAGCCCTCATGAAAGGTGAATGGGATGCCCTGGGCCAGTTGCTGGACGGCAAAGACCAGGTCGCCGCATTGGTCTCCAGACTCGAATACATGAACGCCTGAAACGTTCCAATTTTACGGTAGCGCGAAGCGAAAAAGCACAGAGAATTCCGTTCTCTGTGTTTTGTTGTGTGGCCGGAAACGTCACCGATTCCTGCCAGCTGAATGGAGCGCCGCATCGTGAAATTGCCCTGCCCGTATTGCTCGCAAAGTTTGAACCTTCCTGACCGTTTCGCAGGCAAAGTCACCAAGTGCCCGGCCTGCCAGCAGAGTTTCCAGGTTCCGGCCCTTGAAGTTCCCGCTGAAGCCGCCGGCAACGCAGCTCCGGCGGCTGCGGCTGCCGCAAAGCCACATTCGGAGGAACCTGTCGCGCGCCTGGCCAGCGACGCGGATCCCGCCGATGATCTGGCGCTGCACACGCTCATGGAACGCGAAGACGCTCCGCGTGGGCCGGAGTCACTCACCGTCTGTCCCAAGTGCGCAACGCCCTGGAAAAAAGATGCAATCGAGTGCGCCAAGTGCCAGTACAACGTGTTCGTCGGCGGAAAACTGCGCCGGCCGCCCAAGCGCAGCATGAATCTGAATTTCGACATTCAAAAACTCTTCCTGCTCGCGTTCATCGCGGCGCTCTGTTACGGCGGCTACTGGATGTACAACAACTTCGGCAAGGTCCGCCGGCAGGGCGACAAGTTCTTCGATGATGCCGCCAAAGGGCATATCGAAGACACTCAGAAAGCCGCCGACGATGAAGCGGAGAAACTCGCGCCAAAGCGATAGCGCGCTGCGGCTATTCTTTCTGGAGAGGGGCATCTTCTGCGCTACCGACCTGTTTTCCTTTCGCTTCTGTTTGCCGTTTTCTGCACCCTCACGCGTGCGGAAGAGATTGCTCCGGTTCTTGAAGCAGAGCTGAGCACCGACGAGCGCGCCAGCGGTCTGTTAACGTGGTGGCTCTTCTCCCCGGCACAAAAAGGTGATTTGAAAGCTTCACAAGTGCCGTTGAACGCGCGTGAAGGCGCGCCGGTCGCAGGCGGTAGCGGCAACTGGTCTCTGCTGGTCACGCCCTTGCGCTTCGTCGATTTCAAGCCTCACCTGCAGGCAACGTCCGGTTTCGTGTGGGCTTCGGCGCGCATCAACAGCCAGAGCGGCGGCGCCCGCAAGCTTTTCACCAGCACGTACTGCGCTGTGCGCGTCTTCATCGATGGCAAACTGGTTCTCGATAAGCCGCAGCCTAACGGCTATTTCGCCGACAACGCCGAAGCGGCGGTCACTCTGCCCAAAGGTATGTGCGAAATCAGTGTCGCCGTCGGGATTCGCTCCGGCTACAGCGGATTTCAGCTCAATCTAACTGAGCCCGGTGCTAAAGGCGCGCAGCTGCGAGGCGTAGCCGGCGACCGTCTGCTGATTCCCACTGCTAGCGGCAAAGCGCCCGATACGGCCAGCGCTGCCATGCAATCCCTGGCACTGGCTGCGCGCGATGTATTCATCAAGCCGGGCGACAAAGTAACCATCGTCGCCGGCGCAGGCGGCTCGGCGCCTGTGGGAACAGGTCCGCTCAGCGCCCGGTTCATTGGCCCGGGTGGGCCCTTCGGTCCGCCACAGCCTCCGCGCACATTCACTGATCTGAGCCGGATGTACTGGCAGGCGGAGTATTCCGTGCCGACGGTTGCGGGTGTCACCACCGAAATTTCGCTCGAAGTTAAAGCAGGCGAGACGCTGCTTGGCACGAAAAAGATCGAGCTCTATTCGCTCATCGCCCTTCAGCAGAGCGCCGCAACGCTTGAATCCGAAATCGAACAGGCTGCGCGCGCTGCGGGCCGCCCTCTACCGAACGCGATGCTCTGCGCTGAAAAGTTGCGCCTGTTCCTGGCAAAGATTGCGACCGGCGATGAACGCATCACAAATGAAACCGGGCCCATGCTTGTCAAGCTGCTCGAAAATGCGCGCACGTTCGCGAAGGTCGAGGCCAGGGGGCAGGATCCGCATGAGGGTCGCACCGGCTATTTCGAGCGCGCGTACCACAGCGCCATCGACGAATCCGCTCAGCCGTATTTCATCCATGTCCCTTCCGCGGCGAAGAACAACCCGCGCAAGCTGCCGCTGGTCATCTTTCTGCATGGCTATGTCCCCAGCTACGACAAGCACCGCTGGTGGGACGAGATGCACGACTTCAACGCGCTGTTCGAAAAGAACGATGCTTTCCTGCTGATCCCTTTCGGCCGCTCGAATACGGATTTCCAGGGCGTGGGTGAAGTCGATGTCATGGACGCGATCGCCGACGTGAAGAAGCGTTATGCGATCGACCCGGACCGTGTTTATCTCTATGGCTATTCGATGGGCGGCATGGCCGTGTACCACATCGGCGCGCATTATGCAGACCAGTTTGCCGGCGGGATTGTGCTGGCCGGCCGCGCTGACAGCCCGCTGCAGAATCAGCGCCCGCTGCAGCAGTTTCATGCGTACAAGCAGTGGCTGATTCACGCGGATAACCCGATCAGTCTCTGCGAAAACTTCGCCAACATTCCCGTGCGCATCTTCCATGGCGCCAACGATTTCATCATCTCCGCTGACGAAGCCAAGCGCATGGAAAAGCGTTTGAAGGAGATCGGAACCGACGCGCAGCTGACCATCAGCAACGGCGATCACCTTTCTCTGTTCGAGCTGATGATCACCGAGGAGCCGCTGAAGTGGCTGCTGAGCCAGAAGCGCAACCCGCAGCCGGCCGTTCGCAAACTCAAGAGCTACAGCCTGCGCTATGCAAAGCAGGGCGAGCTTGAAGTGCTCGCCACAACCGGCGAGCTCAAGCCGATTGAATTCGAATGGAGTAGCGCGGGCAACGAGGTGAAGTTCAGCAAAGAATCCTCACATGTGCTGCAGCATTCAGTTCGCGGGCAGCCTTCCAAGCCGCTGCAGCCGGGAATGTATAAAACGCCGCAGCGCTGCGGCCCCCTGCGCGAGGCGACCTGCAATCCATTCATTGGCGTGTACGGCACCAGCGGCACGCCCGAAGCCAACAAGCAGAACAAGGAGAACGCTGAACGGTTTGCGCGCGAGTGGCTCGCGTACACGCGCAGCAAAGTACAGATCAAGGCCGACAAGGACGTCACCGATCAGGACAAGAAGACGAAGAATCTATTCCTCTTTGGAGAAGAGCAGGACAACCTGCTGCATGCCGCGCTTGCCAAGAGCTTGCCTATCGCGGTGAAGAACGGGACGGTAACCGTTGGCGACAAATCCCTGCCGCTGAAAGACAAAGGCGTGATGTATGTCTTCCCGAGCGCCTTCGCACCCGGCGACGGTTTTCAGAGCGTCGTGATTCAGGCCGGGATCTACTACGGCCAGCACGTGGGCGTAAACCACAAGTTCGACCTGATTCCCGATTTCGTCGTCTACACGGAGGCCGGCGACACTGACGGCACGGGAACGAATCGTGCGGTCGTCGCAGGATTTTTTGACGGCCAGTGGAAGTTGAATCCGGCATCAACGTGGTGGTTCGATAAATAAGCCGGATACGCCCGGGTTTCGCGTCCGTTTCAGCGCGCCTTCGCCCCGCCGCCCCCTCACATGAGTTAGAGCCACCGGAATGGGCCAGCGACTGGCCGGCGCGGGTACTCCGGAATTTTCATACTACAAGTCACGTAGCAGCAGCGCTTTGCAACTTCGGCGAAAGAATTCCGGTGCAAATGCGACTTCTCAAGCATCTTAGTTAGATGAGGGGCGGCAGTGAACGCGGCAACTGCATTCAGGCGTGCGCAAGCTGACAGCTTGCGCTACATCAGCGATAGATAATCTTGAAGAGTACGCCAATGCCGCGGCAGATGGGGCAGCGATCGGGCTCAAGATTGCCGCCTCGGCCCATAACTTGAATCACGCCTGTATTGCGGCAGGAATTACACGGCTGCTTCACGACTTCCTTAGCATTGAACACTTTTTCGGCGGCCATGGCGCGAAGAACCATCAGTTGCGTCTCTGTCGTCTGCCCTTTCCACCACACGGCTGGATCGTCGGTGATATTGGGATCTTCATCCTCGGCCTGCTGCTGCGCCTGGAGCTGCTGGCGCGCCTGCAGCGTCAGACGCTGCCGACGGTTGTTGTTGCTGTTGTTAACGAGGTTGGGATTGCGCGGCGTGGGTTTGCTGCCTTCGCGAACCCAGCTTCCGTGGCCATAGAACGCGTCATGCAGGGTCCAGTAGGTCGGGGACTTCTTGTAGACGCCATCTTCATACGTCGCATCGCTGGCCAGTCGCGAATCGAACACAGCCTTCACTCGCGCTTCCGGCTCGCGCAGCGTCTGCGAAATGCGGGCGATCATCTGCATCTTCAGGCCGTCCGGACGGGCCGTGTCGATGATGTAATCACGCAGGTCATCGAACTGCGGCGTGACTTCCTTGGAAAACGTCGAAAGATCGATGTCCTGAACGGCGACGATGTCCTTGGCCTTAATCGTCAGCTTCGTATCGCCGACTCGCATTGTCAGATCGCTGGTCGACCCCGAAGGAGTCGTTGCGGCTGGCTGTGCCGGCGGATTTGCCGCAGCCGTGCCTGGAATGGTGTTGCCCGAACCGTCATCGACTTCCAGCGTGCCGCGGAAAATGTGCCCATGGCGTGTTGTGACCTGCTTGCCAGGAATCGACGGAACAAGGTTGCCCTTATCGTCGATGCGGACTTTGGTGTAGAGCTTCTTCTGGATCAGATCGGATGCGACCGTGTAGGACATCTGGATGATGCGCTTGGTGATGTCCGTCTTCATCCCCGCTTCGATAGCCGGGCGCAGCGCGTCCCAGCGGCTCTTGAAATCCGAGTTGGGGTAGTTGCGGTCGAGCTGCTCGAGAATATTGAACGCTGTGCCGAAATCGCCGCCGTTTTTGGCATGCAGCATCTTCGTGTAGAGCTCATTCACGCGCTGCTTGGCGTCCTCGGCAACCAGCTGGACATAGAAATCACGGTTGCGTTCTTCCATGCGCGGATCGATCGCCGCGGCCATCTTTAAATGATCAATGGCTTTGCTGTAGAGCCCGATATTGGCCGCGCGCTGAGCCATGGCGAAGTGAGCCGCGCCGTCATTGGGTCCCGGTGGGCGTTCCAGCAGCCAGCGCTGATAAATTTCCATCGGGCTGTAGAAGTCGCTTTCGTAAGCATCAAAGTTTTCTGTCGATTTGATATCGTAATCAGGAATGAGCATCAGCGGCATCTGCGCCGTCTTGATGGCTTTCTGCCCAGGGCGGTCTCTCTCCGGAAGCGGCAGGCCTTCGACGCGCTTTCCGCTGGCGAGAAGGTAGCGCACGCCGGTGACCTTGTCGCCGAAAACCTTCTGCTGGTCGCGCATCTCGATGCCGTAGATCTTCTGCACGCGGCGGCGCTCGGACTCTTCCAGATCGGTCCAGCGCAGCGATACAACGTCTCCAGTTAAGGACAGCTTCAGACGGAACTCCGTGTCACTCGCGGGCAGCACCGGCCGGCCGGGCGTTGGAACGCCGCCGATGACAACGACTTCTTCGTTGTCGCTGATCTTGTCAGCAGCAGGCTCGGCAGCCGGCGCACTGGCCTCACCGGCGAGCACAGCCGGGCCATAAAGCGCAACGCTCAGCGCGGCAGCGCGCAGCCAGGGAAAGTTCAGAAAAAGTCGCCGCATTTGCATTCGATAAACCCCGTGAGCTGAAGCTCCCGCACAGACGAACGGCTTACAAATTCCGGCACTCAGCGCTATCATGACGGAGTTAGCGGCCGATTGCTGCCGAAAAAACGAGTCGGGAGTCTAAGAGTCTAGAGTCGGGAGTCGGGAGTCGGGAGTCTATCGCTCTGAGACGCCGACTCCAGACTCCTAGACTCAAGACTCTTAGACTCAAGACTCTTAGACTCAAGACTCTTAGACTCAAGACCCCAGCGTCTCCACCATCTGTTTACACCATGCCCCCAGATCGCGTAGCTTACCTTCCAGCTCGCTGCGCGCCTCTTCGGACATATGATCGCGATACCGCATCAGCATCTCAACTTTGCGCTCGAAATCCTTGGCGTTAACAGCCCGCGCTGCAGCGTCAATTGTGCTTAAGCGGCGCTGCTCTTCATCTTCGGGAAGCATTTCGATCTGGGCTTCGATGGACTTTTCCTTGGCTTCGCCCATCGTGCCGCCGTTACGAATGTGATCAGAAAGCACCTGTGCAACGTGATTGGCAACCTTCTGCACCTGTGCGCGGACGCGCTTGCGCTCCTGCTCGGTCACTTCTTCATCATCGCTTTCAAGCCGCTCGAGCTCGTCGCGGACCATCGTTTTTTCAATACGGGCGACTTCGCGCTGAATGCTGCGCGCGGCCGTGTGCGAGAGCCCTTTGAGCTGCTCGCGCTGCAGCGTGCCGCGGTCGAAGAGGCTCAGGCGCTGCAGGGCGACCTCGACCTTGTCTTCCGTCCAGCAGCCGCCGAGGAACTGGCTGATGTCGCTGGCGGTGATCTCCTGCATCGGCGTCCTGGTTTCTTTCATGATGAACTCGCGCGTTACGCGCACGGTTTCATCGATGATTTCAGCGGTGACTTTGAATTCCTCGACATTCTCATTGGCCATGATTCGGATCATCGTCGCATCGTCGATCTTTCGGACGGGAACATCGAGCTGGTAATCTTTCTCGATGATTTCTTCGCGGACGAGTTCCTTGAGCGCTTCGAGCCGGTGGTGGCCATAGGCGAGCTCGTAATGCGCGCCGTCTTCAGCCTTGCGAACCAGCACGTTGTCCCAGAAGCCCGTTGAGCGGATGCTTGCTTTCAGCGATTCGACTTTCTGCCTGACGATGGGATAGCGCGCCAGGTCGCGGTAGGGATTGGGGCGCAAATCGGTGAGACTGATCTTCATTACGTCCTCACTTCAAAACAAACATCTGAACACGACTTCAACACGGAGGCACGGAGAGCACGGAGAAATGACTAGTTTGAATCTTCAGCG
The DNA here is from genome assembly GCA_035628505.1 of Planctomycetota bacterium. Taxonomy (GTDB): domain Bacteria; phylum Planctomycetota; class SZUA-567; order H5-PLA8; family H5-PLA8; genus DASPJR01. The sequence continues at coordinate 29,208 of DASPJR010000049.1, forward strand.
CATCCGTGTCCGTTCATTGCTGCCCCAGAGACCGGCAGCACGCGACTTTTTGACTGATTGAGATCAGGGAAAACTTACGGATTTATATGAAGTTTACAACGCGGTTTTCCCCTCTCCCTCCGGGAGAGGGCGGACACGAGCGTAAGCGAGTGCCGGGTGAGGGAACGGCGCCGAATGCAGTTAGCGGTTTTCCCTCACCCCGCGTTCGCTTCGCTCACGTCGGCCCTCTCCCGGAGGGAGAGGGGAGCTTTACGGCAGGAAGATACGGCGGATGTCGTTGTAAAATGAGAGCAGCAGCAGGCAGCCGACGATCACGATGCCCACATACTGGAAGGCCTCCTGGATCTTCGGCGCGACGGGGCTGCCCTTGAGCTTCTCGACAGCGACCATCAGCAGGTGCCAGCCGTCCAGCAGTGGAATCGGAACGAACTGCAGCACGCCGAGATTCAGTGAGATAAACCCAAGGAACCAGAGAAAGTTCATGGCCGTCTGTGTGCTGGCCACCTTGAACATCACATCGCCGATGCCCACGGCGCCGGAGAGCGCCTTGGTGCTGACATCGCCGGTAAACAGTCCGCGCAGAACGGTGAAGACGCTCCCAGAGAAGCGGATCGTATCATCCCAGGCCATGGTCAGCGCCGCGCCGAGCGTCGGCAGCTTGTAGAACTGAATATCCTGACGGCCCTGTTTGAACACCAGCGTACCGGGCGCGGGGTTCTGAGGCACCGTGAGCTTTGCCTCGATGCGCCTGGTATCTTCCGGTTTTTTCTTCCAGATCAGCTTGCCTGATTTCCACTCTTCATCGTTGGGATTGTCCGGCAAAAACCCCAACACCAGATCGCCCTGGCGCAGACCCGCTTTGTAAGCTTCCGAGTTTTCATCAATGGCGGTCACAGGACGGCGGACATCCGGCAGAAAGCCTACGAAATGACGCTCGGTCTCTTCATTCTTAACCGGCGTGATCGTTAAACTGATTTCCTTGCCATCGCGAAGAATGTTGTACGTCAACGGACGGCCGCCGGACTTCTGCGGGGCGAACATGATGTCTTCGAGGTCTTCAACTTTGGTGTACTGCGGGCCCTCCGGATGCGTTTTGTCTTCGATGCTGAGGATCCGGTCACCCGTGCGCAATCCGGCGAGGTACGCAGGCTTTTTCTTCAGCGCTTCGCCATCTTTCTGTTTGTCGAAGTCCGCCACGAAGAACTGCTCTTCAGCCTCAAAACCCAGCGGCAGCGAATACTTCCACGTGTAGCGGTCCATGCCGATGCTGCTTGCGCCGTAGCTCTTGTCGTGTCTCGCCTTTACGATGACCAGATCTTCACGACCGTTGAGGCGCTGCACTTTCAGCCACAGTTCCTCTTCCTTGCGCGCGCCCGAGATCTGCAGCTGCGCTTCAAGGAACGTTTTCACGGGCACGGAGTTGACTTCGAGGACCAGTTCGCCCTTCTGCAGGTTGGCCGGGGTGCGGTCCGGATGCATCTCGGCTTTGGCCAGACGCGTTTCGGGCGCGATCTCACCGATGCGGGGCGGTTCGATATGTATGCCGTAGGCGTAGCATAACGTAAACGCCGCGAGCGTGAAGATCAGGTTAAAGATCGCGCCCGCAGCAAGGATTGCGGCTTTCTGCCCGGGGCGCTTGTTGCGGTAGTCGGATTCGTCTTTGCTGGCCTCTTCGTTGGGATGCAGATCATCCTGCCCCATCAGCTTGACATAGCCGCCGATCGGAATCATGGAGAGCGCGTAGACCGTGCCTTTGTACGTAAACGAGAGCAGGTACGGCCCCATGCCGAGCGAAAAGACGTAGACTTTCACGCCATTCCACTTCGCCAGAGCAAAATGTCCGAGTTCATGAATAAAGATCAGGCCGGAGAAGCCGAAAATCAGACCGAGCCAGCCGTATAAAGAGTCCATCGTAGATCCTTTGCAAAGTTCTTTAACGACTTCAACACGGAAGCACAAAGAGCATGGAGGTCACGGAGTATTCCAAAAATTTCCCTCGTACTCTGCGTTCTCCGTGTCTCCGGGTTGAAGTCGTGTTCTTTTCGTCAAAACTACTGACACGTCTCGCGCACAAACCGTCGCGCCCACGCGTCTGCTTCGAGCACCGTTTCAAGCTTCTCAACCGGCTGGACTTTGTGGGAAGCCAGCGCTTTGCCCACCAGATCAAAGATACCACAGAACGTGATTCTGCCGTCGAGAAACAGCGCCACGGCCTGCTCATTCGCAGCGTTCAGCACCGCCGGAGCCGTGCCGCCGCGTTTGCCCGCGTCATACGCGAAATCAAGCGTAGGGAAGCGCTGCCGGTCCGGCGCTTCGAACGTCAGCGAGGCCATTTTGTCGAGCGGCAGCGGCGGCAATGCGCCATCAAGCCGCTCCGGATAGGTCAACGCGTACTGGATCGGCAGACGCATGTCGGGAAGTCCCAGCTGCGCGACCACGGAGCTGTCGGAGAACTCGACAAGAGCATGCACAATCGATTGCGGATGCACCCACACTTCAATCGCTTCATACGGGACGTTAAAGAGGAAGTGAGCTTCGATGATCTCCAGCGCTTTGTTCATCAGCGTTGCCGAATCGATCGTAATCTTTGCGCCCATAGACCAGGTGGGATGCTTGAGCGCCGACTCCTTCGTGGCCTTGAGCATCATCTCCTTGGTCGCGGTGCGGAACGGGCCGCCGCTGGCGGTTAGAATAATTTTGCGAATCTCTTTTTCAGCGCCGGCCCGGGCTGACTGGAAGACGGCGCTATGTTCGCTGTCGATCGGCAGAATCGTTGAGCCGGACGACTTCGCGGCCGCCAGCATCAGCGGGCCGGCCATCACGAGCGGCTCCTTGTTGGCAATGCCGACCTGCTTGCCTTTCTTCAGCGCCGCAAGGGTCGGCACCAGTCCGGCCGCGCCCACAATCGCTGTGACCACATAATCGCTCTGCTTTTCTTCAGCCAGCTCGACCAGCCCATCCACGCCGCCGAGAATCTCGCCTTTCCAGCCATTGAGCAGCGCCTTGAACTCCGGGATCTTTTCCTTGTCGGCGATGGCAACGCGATCCGGCTTTACGGCGTGAACCTGCTCGGCCAGCTGCCGGATATTGCTTCCGGCAGTCATGCTGCGCACGCGGAACTTGTCCGGAAATTGCGCGACGACTCGTAACGTGCTGACCCCGATCGAGCCAGTACAGCCGAGAATGCAGAGATTCTTCATCGACCCTCCACCCTGATGCAGATTCGACGCAAATGGAATGCTGCCACGGTTGTGGCAGGCTGAAGCTTATGAGTCGTCATTTTCGCCGGATTTGCACACCCCAGTCCTGAAGCTTTGCCGGAACGGCACAGCTTCGCATTTAGCGTAATCGCAGCAGTAGGCGAGAGCAACAGCCAACGTTCCTTCCCGTGTAAGCACTTAGGGTTTTCATGCCCTTTCTCTCACCCTGCGTCGGTTGCGCTCGCAGGCTCTGTCCTCTGGAGGGGAACCGGCGGCGGCACGCTCTTTGCCACAGGTAGCCCCGAGCCGCTCCGTCTGAAACGACGCGCTTGTGGCCGGCGGAAATTGTTGGCCGCCGTTTCATTTTGGCCTGGAGAGGATTTTACACATGCCCTTGATTCATCTTATTGTCGTGCTCGCCATTATCGGCGTACTGCTGTGGTTCATTAACACGTCGATTCCGATGGATGGCAACATCAAGAAAATCATCAACATCGTCGCACTGATCGCCGTCGTTCTCTACGTACTGCAATCATTCGGGCTCATCACTGGCATCGCCCTGCGCTGATTTACAGAACGAATTCGACACAAAGTCACGAAGACTCAAAGACACGAAGAGAGTTTTATAGCTTCGTGCCTTCGAGTCTTTGTGACTTTGTGTTGAAACTGTTTTTCAAAGCCACTCAACCAACCACCCCAGAATCTCGGCACGCATCTCAGCAGTCTCGAAATGACCGTGGTCACGGCGGTACATGCGCCAGGCTTCGGGCTTTCCTGTTCGTCTGTAAACCCGTTTCAATTCTGCGTCGACCCTGTCAAGCCCGTGGGGCGGCGTGAGCTTGTCGAAATTTCCGTTCAGCGAAAGATGGGGGCGCGGCGCGATCAGCGCATTGATGGCAACGGTATCGAAATGCTTAAGCAATGACGGGACGTAGTAGTAAATGCCGTGGCCGTCCAGGTGCCGCGTCTCAACCAGCGCCTGAAAATCGGTCATGCAGCAGAGGTCGACGGTGACCTTGATGCGCTCATCGAGAGCGGCCGTCCACCACGCCATCGTCGCACCCATCGATAGCCCCAGCGTTCCAACACGCTCAGCGTTCACGTCTCTTCGGCTCAGCAGGTAGTCGGCAGCGCGCAGTGAATCGTAGACCATCATTCCCCACAGCACGCGGCCCTTCCAGAGCATCTCTTTGAAGAGTTCCGATTCGCTGCGCCCGTGGCGTTCGCCAAAGTTCCAGGTATCAATGCAGAGGCTGGCGATTCCGCGCCGCGCCAGTTCTTCTGCATAAGGCGGCATTTGCAGATAACCGGCGCCGTCAATTAATTCTTTCTTGCCAACGTGATAAAAGCCGCCGTGCGAATGGTTGTAGAGGATGGCCGGATAAGGCGGTGCGCTCTGTCGCGGGCGTGCGAAACACGCCGGTACTGTTTCAAGACCATTCAGATCCAGCGCGAGTTTCTCAAGTACATACGTTTCGCGCGTTTCTTCAGCGACGAGCTTTGCTTTAACCGCCCGCTGCCGCGGCGGGAGATCGCCGAGCAGTGAATACAGCAGCTTGCGCTGCGCCGCAGCATTCTTCATAACCGCCCTCCCCTTTAGACAGCCTGAGCAGCGTACACAATTTAAGCGGTCCTGGCAGGCGGAGATTAGCAAACTTTGGCGCCGGGAATCGGTCTTGGGCCACGAATTGTCACCCGTGCATTGGCTTTAACGTTTCAGCTTTATACCTGCAAGTTAATCAAAAACAGGCACTTATGAGTACAGTCGCATTTTGCTACATACTGTCATGGTTTTTGCGCAGCATTCTCGAAAGTCTCAGTTATCGTTGAGGCCGCTAAGCGCACAAACTTGGCGGCAGCAACAGAGGATGGAGATCAGACGATGTCACTTTCGCGTCGCGACTTTTTGCACTATACGGGTGCGGCGGCCCTTCTTGCGGCGTGGGGCGGACCTCTCGGGGCGCCAAAGGCAGAGGCTGCTGGTTTTGCATCGCGAGCGGATGCGCTGACGTATCATTTCCTGAACCGCATTTCGTACGGCGTGCGCGCAAACGACATCGCGCGCTGCAGCGAAATCGGCATTGCCGCTTACCTGGAAGAGCAGCTCAATCCTGAAACAATAAAAACGCGTGCACGGATCAAACTGTCGCCGCTACTGAAGGCAGACCGCCTGAAAGCGGCGAAGGGCAAGGACGCTCATTTCAAGGCACGCGTCGCGCTGGTCAATGGAATGATCCAGCGAGCCGCCTACAGCCCGGCGCAGCTTTTTGAACGAATGGTCGAGTTCTGGTCGGACCATTTCAATATCACCCTCGACGAGCTGGAACCCGATCTGATCGACTTTCAGCGCGAAGTCATCCGCAAGCATGCGCTCGGCAGCTTCAAGGACATGCTCGTCGCAGTCGCAAAGCATCCTGCGATGCTGTACTACCTCGACAATTACCTGAACGTAAAAGACAAGCCGCAGGAGAACTACGCCCGCGAGCTGATGGAACTGCACACCATCGGCGTCGACGGCGGCTACACGGAAAAGGACGTGAAGGAAGTCGCTCGCGCGCTGACGGGCTGGACGGTCGACGACGAGCAGCCCGGCGGATTCTTTTTTGACGCCGAAGAGCACGACGACGGCCCCAAAACGATTCTGGGCCTGACCACCCCCGGAAGTGGTATCGACGACGGCATGGCCGTGCTCGATTACCTTGCCGGATTGCCGCAGACGGCTCAGTTCATCTGCCGCAAGCTCTGCGTTCGCTTTGTTTCGGATTCTCCGCCGTCCACGCTGGTCGACCGCATGGCGCAGGTATGGATGCAGAATAATGGCGCGATCAAGCCCGTCTTGCGCGAGCTGTTTCTGTCTGGCGAGTTCAATGCTTCGATCGGACAAAAGCTGCGCCGGCCGCTGGACTGGTACATCGGAGTGGTGCGTTCGACGGGGGTTGAATTCAAGGATTACTGGTACATGAACAGTATCCTCGAAAAACTCGGCCAGGCCCCATACGCGTGGGAGCCGCCAAATGGTTACCCCGATGTGATGACGGCCTGGGCCAACACGAATGGCCTGCTCGAACGCTGGAACAGCGGCTACGCGCTGACTGAATATCCGCTGAACGACAGAAAATCCGGCATCAAGACCGATCTCTTGAAGCGTCTGGGCAAAATTCAGAGCGTCCCCGACGTTGTCGACAAGGCATCGCTTCTGGTCTTCGGCAAGACGCTTGATGACGAGAAACGTCAGCAGTTGATCCTGTTCATCACAGACGGCAAGCCCACAGCCGTATGGGACAAAGAACTTCAGGCTAAAAAGCTGGGCTCGCTGATGGCGCTGCTCTTCGCATCGCCGATGTTCCAGATGAGGTGAGAGGTAATGCATGATTCATGATGCATAAACAGCAACAGCGGCATGCATCAAAAAACCGGAGACTCACGATGAACCGTTTTCAGTCGCTGCTCAACCTCGATCGCCCACACCTGTTCGAAGTCCCAAAATCCGTGTTGGGCGAAGCATCGCCGCGCATGGTTTTCTCGCCTCGCGCGAACGGGCCGCTCGGCGATGTTCTCATCGTGATCTTTCAGCGCGGCGGCATAGATGGACTCAGTGCGGTCGTTCCGTATGGCGACGGTGCGACCTACTACGACCGGCGCAAGTTCACGCATGTGCCTGAGCCCGGCAAGCCCGGTGGCGGCATCGCCCTGAACGCCCAGTTTGCGCTGCACCCGGCCTTGCAGCCGCTGAAGGAATTCTTTGATCTGGGACAATTGGCGATCGTGCACGCGACCGGTTCGCCGGATCCTTCACGCTCGCACTTCGATGCCGAACGATTCATGGAAATCGGCGCGCCGGGAAACAAGACGGTGAATACCGGGTGGATCGGACGGCATCTGGAGACATCCACCAACGTCAACGAATCGCCGTTCCGCGCGGTGGGCATCGGATCTCTGGTGCAGTCCTCTCTGCGGACGCCCGCGGTAAGCGCGCTGGCGCTGCCATCGATCAAGGGCTTTCGCCTGCGCATGCGCGGAGACCAGGTGAAAAAAATTCAGCCGATCATCGAGAGCGATTACCACGTGACCGCGCCGGCGACTCTGCTGGAGCGGCAGGCGAAAACCACATTTGACGCTATCGCGACGCTGAAAGAGATCGCCTCTGCCGATTACACTCCCGCAAACGGCGCCACGTATCCCGATAACGGTTTTGGCCGCGGTCTCAGGCAGATCGCGCAGCTGATCAAGGCCGATGTGGGCCTCGAGATCGCCTGCATCGATATCGGCGGCTGGGACACGCACAGCCAGCAGGGCACGCTGGCTGGCGACTTCAACAACCGCCTCACGGATCTGGCGCAGGGCATCAGCGCCGTTTACCGCGACCTGCAGGAGCGCGCGCAGAATCTGACGATTGTCACGATGAGCGAGTTCGGACGCCGCGCGGATGAAAATGGCAGCAAGGGCACCGACCACGGTCATGGCAATGCCATGTTCGTGCTCGGCGGCGGCGTGAATGGCGGGCAGATTTATGTCGACTGGCCCGGCCTTGCCAAAGATCAGCTCGACGACGGCGACCTGGCGATCACGACCGATTACCGTGACGTGCTCGCCGATATCGTGCAGAAGCGGCTAATGAATCCCCTCGTCGATCAAATCTTCCCCGGCCACACAATAACGCCGCTAAACATCACCAGGCCGCGGACGTAAACTTCTTTTTACCGCCGAGGCGCGGAGACGCAGAGAACTACTTTTTGAGGAGAACAAAGGCGGCGAAGTCGCCGCTGACAGGCACGCTGATCGATTCGCCTTCGACCACGCCTTCCTTAATGGGTGCATCGAAGAACTTTTTCGGGTCGAGCAGACGAAACGCGTCGCCGTTTTTCAGAAACCCCGAAACGTTGATTTTTACTTCGGCAGCTTTCGCGAAATTAAATACAGCCACATGAGCCCGCGCCGGATCATACTTGTTCGGCAGCACGAAGACTTTCGGTTCGGCGGGATACTTGCCTTTGGAGATCAGCGTATTGTTTTCATTCACAACGGTCTTGAATTTCTGAATCGAGAGCCCTGCATTCACGATAAAGTTGTCGCGTACTTCGCAGTCTTCGTTTTCTGGCGCGTTATAGCCAAGCTGCAGCGGAACGCCGAACAGGATATTTCTTCGCGCCCGAACGTTATGGCTCGGCCTGCCGCCGCCGATTAGAAGACGGCCACGGTCGTAACAGATGTTCTCCTCGATTAGAAAATTATCGACGTACGCGTTCTTCGATCCATACGCCTGGATACTCAGCTGCCCATCATGATTGATCGAAAGAATGCAGTTGCTGATCGTCTTAGTGCCGTCCTTGTTCTGCGTGTAGATGCAGTGCCCGTGCCCACGATCCGTAGCATTCCAGCCGTTGTCGTAAATCAGGCAGCCGTAGATTTCCGTATCGATCGCGCCCGACCAGGCACTGATGCCCTGGCGCGTATCATGAATGACCAGATTGATGTATTTGCAGTTCATGCCACCATGCA
>DASPJR010000050.1:0-4406 GCA_035628505.1 Planctomycetota bacterium
GCAGCCGCAGGATGGCCTTGCAGAGCGCGATTTCCATGGGCTCATCGGTCAGCGCCAGAATGGCCCCGCCGTCCCCTGTTGAAACGGAAAACGAGATTCCTGCGGAGGGAGTGAGACCCGCAAGCGGCGGCGGAACCTCGAAGGTTTTGAGCGCCAGCTGCCCGGTCGCGTGCAGTCTTGAGATCGCGTGCCGGCCGAGCGCCAGGAGCATCATTTTCAGCAGCCGCGCGACTCCCGAAACATCCGGAAGGTGCGGCGAAATCTCGAGTGTCAGCGAAATGCGCTCGGTGGCCACATGCGCGAGCACCGGCGCGCACTCGCGCAGCAGATCATTGACCGAAAGATTCTGCCACGTGTCCGATTTTTCGATCGCCGCATCCGACGTGCGCCGCAGCAACCCCGCGGCTTTTTGAGCCGCGTCGATGATGGCGCCGATTCCCGGCGGCGGAAGCTGACCTTCGCTTACGGTAAGGCGCAGGCCGGATGCCTGAGCCAGGATCACGCCAAGATAATTGTTGAATTCGTGAAAGATGGCGGAACTCAGCAACGTCGAACAGGTCTGGCGGCCGGTGAACCCTTCCGCTTCGTCGCGCAGGAGCAACTCGGTCTCATCGGCGATGCTCACGCACAGATCCGTTACTTCCGCGCCGCGCAACCGGATGGGTTGAATGTGTATGCGCAGCCAGCGCTGGTGCAGCAGCGCGCCGGTGCCGGGCTTGTCGTGGCCGAGGGCCTCGCCCGGCGAAAACCACGCGGGCCCGACTGTCTTTTCTTCGCCTGCCCAGGCCTGCTCTAATTCATGCTTGAGCGGCTCGCGATGCAGCAGCGCCACCGTCCAGTCCAGCGCTGACGGCGGCTCGGAAGGCGCGGCCGGCGGATAGCGGCTGATTTCATTGCGTGACGAAATAAAAAGAGTCACGCGCTTGCTCGCGTGGGCCGCACCCTGGGCGCATTGCCGCTGCAGGCGCAGTTCGCGTTCAAGCTCGTCGCGCTTGGATGCCGTGCGCGCGGCGATCAGGTACACATCGCCGCTGGTTGAAAGTTCCGGAACGATCGAAATATCGAGGATGACATTGATGCAGGAGCCGTCTGCTTTTCTGCACTGCGTGTCGAACTGGTGGCGCTCAACGGTATTCAATACGGCGCGCTGCGCGATCAGCCGTTCCAGGCTGTCCTGCGCGATGAACTCGTTCATTTTGCGGCCAATAAGCTGCTCGCGCGGGATTCCAAGCAGCCACGACGCAGCCGTGTTGGCCTCGAGAATCACGCCTTCCGCGCTTTCCAGGAAGACTGCGTCGCTGAGGCTCAGGAAAATCTGCCTGTAACGATCGATCACGCATACCCCTCGCGCACAACCAGCCGATCGCAGTTCAGCTTCGCCAGGACGCAGCCCAATTCAGCTACTGGATAACAAAACACGCGAAGTCAAGCTTCGCGTGTTCTACTGCTTTTTCGATTAAAGTCCATCCAGCAGGCGGATCAGTTGTCCGAATTCCGTTCGAACAGCGGCGGGTCGCCGTTGACGTCGCCAACGACCTTGCCCTGTTCCTTCATCTGCCGGAAGACGCTGTCGGCGATCAGCCGGAAATGCGAGTTCTCGATCTCGTCGCGCTTGCGGTCGCGCGGCCAGTTCGTGTCGTCGTGGAACGACTTGCGCGTCGGCAGTTCGCGCTCCACGGCGAATCCCACGTAGAACTTGCGGTGGTGGTTGGTCGACTTGGGCGATTCATCCACGGGTGCTTCGGCCGTGAGCGGCTCGCCGACGGGCTTGGGCTGGGCCAGGTACTCCCCGACCAGCGCGTGCTTGGATTCCTTGTCGCCGCGAACTTCCTCGAGCGTGTCAACGGGCGGAACGTTCGTGCCCGCGGCCCAGTCTTCCTTCAACTTATTGGCTTCTTTGCGCGCCAGCTCAACGGACTCATCCATTTTCATACGCGCAATGATCTTCGGCTTGGCCTGGTCCAGCGGCAGCGGCTCTTCTTCCTTGTAATTCTTGATGCGGTACATCACGGCGCCCTTATCGACGATCTGCGGGCCGCGGAATTCCTTGGCCTGGCGCTTGTTCGACTCGTCCATGAACTTGTTGCCGGATTCCTTCTTCAGGTAGAAGAGATCCGCGACCCAGGATGCATTCACCGCGCCGACTTCGGCCTTGCCCGCCTTGAACTGCTCTTCGGTAAGCTCGTCGCTGACCCAGTGCGTCAGATCCTTGCTCTTGGCCCATGCCGCCATGTCAAACGGCTTGCGTTCTTCGGGTTTCTTCGCTTCCTGTTCCTTCTCGTGAGCTTTCTCGGCGTCGGCGAGCTCCGTCTTCAGGGCACTCATGCGGGCCAGCGGGCGGTCACGCTTCTGATTGGCAAGCCATTCGTCGTACCATTTTTTGGCGACTTCGTCTTTGACCTCTTCGTACGGCTTGAACTTCTCTTCGCCCGGCTTTGGCGCGGGCTCGCCGGCCTTGGGCTCGATCTTGTAGTACACGCGCTTGTAGCGCTCGTAATAATTCTTGGCTTCGTCTTCGCGCCAGTGCTTCTCGACGTCGGCCTTCACTTCTGACAGCGGTTTGAACTTCTCCGGCTCGCCGGCCTTGGTCTCGATCTTGTACGTGGGCTTGTACTGGTTGTAGACCTTCTCCAGTTCCTTGTCGCTCGGCTCGAATTTGCCGCCAAAGAGCTTTTCGGTATCAAGGAAAAGCAGGTCGGCGCTCATGCGCGGCTGCGTGAACATCACCTCTTTCATCTCGGCGACGTTCTTTTTATTGTTCTCGTAGAATTCCTTGATCTTGTCCTCGGTCGGCTCGGCGGCCTTGGCGACGAAATCTTCGCTCTTGAGTTCCTTATAGCGCAGGCGCACGACTTCCTTGTCGGCCAGGTAGGCAATGAACAGTTCCTCGTCGTTCACGCGCGCCTGGGAGCGCAGGTACTGCAGGTATTTGAAGATTGAACCGTATTCTTCGACCATCTGTTCGAACTGCGCCGGTGTGATCTGCATGACGTCCAGCAGCTTCTGGTACACGGCATCATTGATCTGCGGCTGCGAGCCGTCCTTGCGCTGGATCTGGCCTTTAACCTCCTCGACCATGCGCTCCTTGATTTCCTCGGCGCCCAGCGTGAACCCGGCGCTCTGGGCAGTGCCCACCAGAACCTTATGGAAAGCCGCTTCGTCGCTGCTGCGCGGGTGATGGTCGCCCGAATAGCCGTACGGATTCTGGCCGTACTGCGTCAGCAGGAAGCGCAGAGCCAGAACCTCGGAAGAATTCATATGCCGCTCGGTGCCGCCCACGCGATAGGTGACGCTCGGCCCGCGGGTGGAACCGCTGCTCTCCATGGCCGTTCCAATGCCAAAGAAGGCCATACCGCAGCCCACGATGGGGAGCAGAACCCAATAAACGAATTTCTTATGCTGCCTGAACCATTCCAGTTTCATGCCGTACCTCTAAGCCTTTCCATCTCCGCCGCGCCACACGCGCGCCCTGCAAATCAGAGCAAAGTAGTCTAAACAGATTCAACCCCATTGCCAGTGCCAGCTTCCATTTATCCGTGCAACCCGAAGCCGCTGGTGCCTAATCATTTATCAACGCTGGCCGAACAGGACGCAGCAAGCTTTTGGCTTTATCGATGCAAAATCGCGCCGGACTTGTCAACTCTTGTAAAGCAGACACGACTGGAGACGACTGTACGCTACTGGAGACGACTCAAGACGACTGGACACGACTCAACGCTACTCAACACAACTAGACGTTCAATTTCGATAATTCATCCGTTGTATAAGGAACGCTCCCCGTTGTGGAACGGTCAGAACACGACTTCACCACAGAGACACAGAGGACACAAAGGCGCACAGAGAACAGCCTTCTTTGTTTCGACTCCCGACTCCAAGACTCCCTACTCCCGACTCCCGCTCGATTGCGGAATGCGGATTGGCGATCCGGCGTTTCAGTGCATTTCAGGGGATTTCGATTTTCAGTGCTTTTCGATAACTAGACATCCAAAATCAATTTTTCATCCGTTGTATATGTAGACGCAATTAGCGCGAGCCGGGTGCCGAAGGCACAGGAAGCCCCAGCTGAAACGGTGCAGTCGATCAACTTCTCACATCCGATAGAGCGCTTCAGGCCAACGTCGTTAAAAAATCGCCACACCAAACGACTGCAGCGTCGATGCTGCGGCTTCTTGTCGCTGCGCGACCCGGCCCGTTGGGCCGGGCCACCCAGCGCCGTTTGTAACGCGAATTTTCAATTCGCGAGTCGCATGGAACTGCCAGCGTATGCGACCGTCCAGCACACCCGCTGGGACCGCCGGCGTCCCGCCGGCCCGCGCGCTCCGGAGGAGCGCCCGGACATTAGCCGGTGGCAAGCGCGAAGCGCGCGGCCACCGGATCAAAACGCCCACATCGGTTCGCGCCCTGAA
>DASPJR010000051.1:0-44052 GCA_035628505.1 Planctomycetota bacterium
TCACAAAGGAGGAAATCATGGAAATCATCTTTGCTCATCAGAACGCGGGCCTCAACCGCTGCGATGTGTACACAAAACCCTCGCGCTACAAGGCGGACCAGCGCGAAGAGCCCGCTCCGCGCGCGAAGAAGAACGAACCCTGGCGGCGGCATTCGGGTATTACGCTCGCCAACGAAGACTCGCTCACGCGCAAGGAACGCCGCAAGGGCTTGCGGCGCCTCGTGCGCTGGATCGTGAAGTTCGTCAAGCGCGAGGAGAAACGCGCGAGCGATCGTTTGCTCGCACATCGGCGCACGGAGCTGCAGTTGCTGAACATGGAATCCCGCGCGGAAGACGTGAACTCGTGGGAGTGCGCGCGAAATGGCGCGGTGTCGCTCGCGCGGCTGTGCGAGAAACTTGGGCTGAGCGCGGCGAAGCTTTCGCAACTCACACGGGAGATTCAGAATATCTCCGGCGGCGAATTGCTGGATGGCCTGAAACTGCGGCGGCTGCGCGGAGTGCTGCTGGACCAATTTAAGGCGGCAGCGTTTTCGATCTGGGGAACGCCTGGAGCGCTTTCGCAGCAGCGCTGTTTTGTATTGCCGCATGATCGCGCACACAACGCCCGGGCAACGAAGGGCCGGCGAGACGCCGGCGATTCCAGCCGGCGGGACGCCGGCGGTCCCAGCGGACTGGACGCGTGGGCCGCGCAAGAAGAGACGCCGGCAGAGGAACTCGCGCGGCGCACGGCGGAGCTTCTCGCCGAGTGGGAACTGCGTCAGCGCGGCGGCAGCGAAACGCCGCTATTTTTGCGCATGAACTTTGCCTCGCGAGCGAAGCTCGACCGAGCGTGCGTGGTCGTGTTCGGCAAGACGCTACGGCAGACGCTCACACGAGCGGCGCGAGAGATCGTCGAATTCTACCTCTGCGCGGAAGACAAAGTCCTCCGCGACCTGGCGTGCAACGATGAGGAACTCCCCGGCACGCTGCGGGCTCGCTGGCTGTATCACCAGTGCGATGAAGTTCCCGAGCCGCCGTTCCTCGACCGCTGGTCTGCGGCAAAATGTTTACGGACCATGTGGCTGCTCGCGTTCGTGCGCGAGTTTGGCTAACGCCGGAGTTGTTCTTTTTCCTGCTCGGTGATGCCGCGCCAGTCATTGTTGCGGCCGCAGTTCCTGCAGGAGCTATGACCGCAGCGCGTGGAGCACTGGATATTTCCGCAATGCCCGCATCGGGAGAGTCCCTGTGCGTGCAAGGTGCCGCAGGATGGACAAACTTCGTTTGCCATAGTTGCCTCCTTACTTTGCTTTATACTTCGCCAGTGTTTCCTTCGCGTCTTCGTCGTTGCTGAGTTTCACCGCTGCTTCCTGCGTGGAGATGGCTTTGTCGCGGTCTCCCCTCTGGAAGTACACGGCGGCCAGCGTTTCCAGAATGTACGCGTTCTCGTGAGCGGCCAGCTCGTCGGCACGCTGAGCCAGCTTGAGGGCCAGATCGAGGTCGCGCTTGCCACTCTCTTCGATCTCCAGGATCTTCTCGGCCATCTTCGCAAGCGGCTCTGCTTTCATCTTCAGGTCGTGTTCGAAGAGCTTGTTAGCCAGGGCGTACGCGGCCACGTAGTCTTTTTTCAGCCGCAGCAACGCCTTGAACTTCGCAAGGCCGAGCGCGCCGGCGCTGCTGGGATCGAAGGCAATCATTTCGTCAGCGATTTTCAGGTACGCATCGCCGTCTTTTGCAGAGTCCGCTTTTTCCAGCCGCGTGAGGAACTCAACCCGGCGCGCGGCGATCTCCGGCTGCTTTTTGACGTCGTACGTTCCGGCAAGAAGCTGGTGGAGGATCGGCTCGACATCGCTGGGATCGCCGACCCACGCCAGCACGCCGGCTTTGTCGACGATGAAGCTCCAGGGAATTTCATTCTGCCCGACGGCGCTCATCCAGCTTTTTAAAGTCAGGCCTTTTTTGTCGGGACCGGGTTCGTCGATGGCCACGCGGTAGCTCATCTTCGAACCCATCTTTGCAACAAATGATTCGACCACCGGCGCGCGGTCGCTGATGGCCATGCCGATGACGATCACGCCCTTGTCTTTAAATTGATTGTGGAGCTCGTTTACGTGCGGAATCGCGGCACGGCACGGACCGCACCAGGTTGCCCAGCATTCGATGACGTAGATCTTGCCTTTTTCGAATGTGCTGACCGGCTCGCCATTCAGCCACTTGCTCGCATAAAGCTTCGGCGCGGCATCGCCCGGCTTGAGCGTCACGTCTCCGGCCGCGGCGCCAAGAGACAGCAACGTTATAAAAAGGAAACTTGGGATTCTTGCCCGCATGGCTGCTCCAGCCTGGCCGTTTATGCATCATGCATCATGCATTATTTCTTTGCTTCCTTGTAGCGCTTGAGCGTAGCTTTCAGCTCTTCTTCAATCTGCTCGCCCTTCGACTTTTCGACGGCGCGCGTCTGCGTCTCGATGGCTTTATCGATCTGTCCCTTGTCGAAGTAGGCACGGGCCAGTGTGTCCAGGATCGGGCCGTTTTCGTGCTTCGTCAGTTCGTCGGCGCGCTGCGCACATTTAAGCGCCAGGTCGAAATCGCGCTTCTCAATATTGTCCGTCGCCAAAATGCCCCAGGCCACGGCATTCAGGGCGTCCGCGTTGTCCTTGATCTCGTTGTCGGCGAGCTTGCTCAGGAGGGCATAGCCTTCCGCGTATTTCTTGGACTGCAGGAGCACACTGCCCTTGGCGACGCCGAGCTCGACGGCGGATTCGGGTTCAAGCGCGATCATTTCATCCGCGGCGGCGATGAACTTATCCGCGTCATTCTCTTCGGCGGCGGTCTGCATCTTCCGCTGGATCACGGCCTTCTTCTTGTCGATTTCCGCCTGCTTCTTCACGTCATAGGTGCCGGCGACCACTTTAGCCAGGACGGGTTCGAGCGACATCGGATGCCCGATCCACGCGACCTTGCCTTCCTTGTCGACGAGGAAACTGCAGGGAATGCCGTTCTGCCCGGCGGCCGCGAGCCAGGCGTCAGCGGTTTTGCCGCCGTCGTCCATCGCGACGCGGTAATTCATCTTCGGGCCCATCCTTTTCACAAAGGGCTCGACCGCGCTGGGGTCGCGCTCCCAGACGTTCATGCCGATGAAGACGACGTTCTTATCTTTGTACTTTGTGTTCATTTCAGACAGATGCGGAATCACGCCGATGCATGGACCACACCACGTCGCCCAGCATTCGACGACGTAGATCTTTCCTTTGTCGAAGCTCTTCACTTCGTCGCCGTTCAGCCATTTGCTTACCGACAGCGCCGGCGCCGCGGAGCCGGGTACCAGTTCTCCGGCGTAACTGGATGCAGCCGCCAGTATCAGCAGGCATGACAATACTCCAAGGTTTTTGGTACGTGAACGCATTGCGCTTCTCCTTATCAGTGAGCGAGTGACGGCTGGCTAACGGGAATTATTCGGACAGATTACCTGACGAGTCAAAACTCATATCTTTAGGGACGCCTTTAACCAGAAGTTCTTCACGCCCGGCGATTTCTTTCAGACACGCTTCGGATATCTGCATCGCCTCAAGCGAAAGCGTATCCTTGATGCGGACAATTTTCGCGGTGCTGAAATCGTCGATGCCCAGCGTAGCCAGGCCGCGCACGATCGCTTCGCGGTCCGAATCGAAGTACACAGGAATTTTCGAGAGCTGCGGCGTAAGCGCGGTGAGCGAATTCAGATACGTCGAATGGCGGTCCATCGCCTTCACCAGACGTGAGTGCGTGAAATCAGCCAGGCCGATGCCGACCGAGTTCCCGTGTGTCTCCTCCGTGAGGCCGCGCACGTAAAGGCGCTTGATCCACGGCTTCAGACGATTGCTGCCGATGAGCGACGAATCGTAGCCTTGGCAGTGGCGGTTGACGACATTCGTGTCCATCCCGGTGCCGGAGATGTTCTTGCCGAGCTGATCGACGATAAGCAGATCGATCTCGTCAAACGGAAGGCGCGGCATCAGGCGGCGCGCTTCCACGAGAAGCTCGGGATCGCGGCGTTCAAAATCCTGCGGCTGAACGATTTCAATGCGCGCCGTGTCGTGGACCTGGTTCTCAAGAATCGCCACGCCGCAGAGCACCGGGACTTTCTGCAAGGCAATGTGCCCGGCGGTTCTGATCACGCGTTCATGCCCCAGGCGAGAGGCAGCCTGGTGGCAGGCGGAAGCGCCCACGCGCTTGGCAAAGCCGATCGCGAGCATCTTCACGATGCCGCTGCCGATGTCGCCTACGAAATCGGTGTGCGGTTTAATGCGATTAACAACCAGCACCGCGTCAGCCTTGAGCGCTTCACTGCTGAAACAAACGGGCACTCCGTCTTCGGTGGTGCCGATCTGCTGCACGTCCATCGACGCACGAATTGGGACGCCCATCTTCGCTTCGGTAATGCCGTATTCAGCCAGAATCGACAGCTGGCCTTCGGGCGTGCCGCCGCCGTGGCTGCCCATTGCGGGGATAATAAAAGGATGCGCGCCCGCTTCCTTTATCAATGCCACAAGCGTGCTGATGATTTCCGCGATATGCGCAATGCCGCGGCTGCCAGCGCCGATGACGACGCTTGAGCCCGGTTTGATGCGCTGTGCCATTTTTTGAGCAGCAAATTCGCGCCGGATGGTTGCCGGAATATCAAGCGGTGCCGCCGCGGGGAATTTCTGGGTCAGGGAAACCATGCGCGGCAGGCGCGGCGGCGTGTCAGTCAATGCCATGAGAATGTTTTAGCGCGCGGCACGGCGTAATCAATTCAGTAAAGGCGCTGAACAAGAACGCGATCGAGACGCACAGTTTTCAGCTTACAGCATCAACGAAAACGACGGATCGGTGTAAATAAAGGTGTGGTCCCTGTGCCGAAAACTTTTCCAGAAAAATGTCATATAAGCGATGCGTAAATAGTCTTGTATTGTCGCTTGTTGCTCGTCGAGCTCGGTTGCACAATGCGCCGCTCGGATGCTGTGATCATTAAAGGGAGGACGATGAGTGAAGCGGAATCTACTTCTCGCGCTGGTATTGTTCGTCGCGGCCGGCTACTGCGTCGCCGGTGAAAAGTTTGAGTTCAAGGACGGTGAGCGCGTTGCGCTGATCGGCGGAACGTTCATCGATGTCGAGCAGGACGAAAGCTACATCGAAACGCTGCTCACGCTGCACCATCAGGATAAGAACGTGATCTTCCGCAACCTGGGTTGGAGCGGCGATGAATCCTACCGCCAGACGCGCCCGCCGGCCCATCCCAAGCTGCCGTTCTATCTCGAAAAGTACAAGCCGACATATTTCGTCATCAGCTACGGCATGATGGAGTCGATGAAAGGCGAAGCCGGACTCGCGAATTTTCTCGACGGTTGCAACAAGATGATCGATACGCTGCTGGCGTCGAACAAAGACGCCAAACTGATGATCGTCACACCGTTCAAGCACGAGGACCTCGGCAAGCCCTACCCCGACCCGGCCGAGCACAACAAGAATCTCAAGCTCTACGTCGATGCGCTGGCCAAACTCGCGGAAACGCGCAAAGCAGTTTTCGTAAATCTCTACGACGGCCTGGGCGATGCGAAAGGCCTGACCGTCAACGGCGTTCACCTCAGCACAAAGGGTTACCTGCAGGCCGCGTTCGCCTTTGAGAAAGCGCTGGGCCTTGAACCGAAAGGCTGGCGCACGGAGCTGGAATCCAAGGGTAGCAACCGCGTGCAGCAGCTGCGAGAGCACATTAAGGAAAAGAACAAGCAGTACTTCTACCGCTACAAGCCGCAGAATTACGAATACGTCTACGGCAGCCGCAAGAACAACCAGGCCGGTCTCGACACCGAGCTCGACGAGTTCGACAAGATTCTCGAGCAGCGTGACGCGTTGATCGCCAAGGCCAAGTTGCTCAAAGACGAAGTGCCGTTGCCGGAGAAGAAGTTCAACAAACCGCTGGCTGCGGGCGACCCCAATTACAAGGATCCGATGGATGAGCTCAAGGCTCTGACGGTCGATCCCGGTTATGAACTCACGCTGTTCGCCGCCAATCCAATGATTGGAAAACCTTTCCAGATGGCCTTCGATCCGCAGGGCCGTCTGTGGGTCGCCTCGACGACGCTGTACCCGCACATCAAGCCAGGCATGGACGCGAACGACCAGATCCTGATCCTGGAAGACAGCAACGACGACGGCAAGGCTGACAAAGTCACCGTCTACATGGATGGACTGCACATGCCCGACGGGTTTGTGCAAGGAGATGGCGGCTGCTACATCTTCGACAACACCCGCCTCATCTTTGTGAAGGACACCGACGGCGACGGCAAAGCCGACAGCCGTGAAGTGCTGCTCTCCGGTTTCGGCATGGAAGACAGCCATCATTCCTGCCATTCGATGCGCTGGGATCACTGCGGCTTTCTGCAGTTCCAGCAGGGCGTCTTCCTGCACAGCACGATTGAAACCGCGTACGGAATCGTGCGCAAAATGCGCGGCGATGACATCTGGTCGACTGCCTGCATCTACGAGTACCGCCCCGAAAGCGGTCATCTCGGTGTTCATCTCTGGAACAGCCGTCCGCCGAATCCGTGGGGCCGCTACTTCAATTACTGGGGCCACGGCCTCTACAACGATTCGTCTGGCAATGATGGCGTAAACCTGATTCTGCCGACTGCCGGCGACACGTCCCATCACATCAACGTTCCGGGAGGCGCGGGAAAGCTCGCGGGCGGCGATTTCATCTCCGGTCGCGCGATGCCCGATGACATACAAGGCAACCTGATCATCAATCTCTTTAAGGAGAACAAGACGCTGCGCTTCGCCTTTAGTGACGACGGTTCAGGTTATGCTGCCAAAGCGATGCCGCCGCTGATCACCTCGACGGGCAAGGCCTTCCGTCCGGTCGAAGTGCGCATGGGACCTGAAGGCGCGTTCTATATTGCCGACTGGTACAACCCGCTGATCGGACACATGCAGCATCACCTGCACGATCCAGGCCGCGATAAGAATCAGGGCCGCATCTGGCGCGTGACCGCCAAGGGAAAGCAGTTGCTTCCGAAGCCAAAGCTAGTTGGCGTGCCGATAAAGGATGTGCTCGATGGGCTGAAGTCGCCTGAAGACTACACGCGCTACCAGGCGCGGCGTGAATGCGACAACCGCGGCGCGAAAGAAGTGCTCGCGGCGCTCCCGGATTGGCTCAAGTCGCTCGATGCAAACGACAAGGCCTATGACCACCACCGCACCGAGGCGCTGTGGGTGTACGCGTCGCTGAACGTGGTCGAGCCCGAGCTGCTCAAGAGCCTGCTGACTGCAAAAGACGCTGACGCTCGCGCCGCGGCGACGATCGTTCTGCGCCGCTGGATCGATCAAATCCCGGACGCCCAGGATCTACTGGCCAAGCTCGCCGCCGATGAAAGCGCGCGCGTCCGGCTCTGGGCAGTGGTGGCGCTCAGCTATATCAAGAATGACAAGTCGAAGGAGCTGATCATGTCGGTGATGGACAAGCCGACGGACCGCTACATCGATTCGGCCGTGCAGGCGTCGCTGAAGGCGCTGGGAGTCACGCCGCCGAAGAAGCCGGCTCCTCCGAAGAAGAAGTAGTGGCGACGTTCACAATTCCAAGCGGGCACAGGAACGTTTCTGTGCCCGTTTTTTTGGATGCGGATTGAAGAACAAACGCGCGCTTTCAGTCTGGATTTTGACGAAGCCTGCGCTGGTGGCTTGCCCGCCAGTGCCGATAAACTAAAGTAACGTTGAAACTGAAAAACGAGGTCTAATCGATGTTTCTCCGCCGCTGTGCCGCCACGCTGATTGCCGCAGTGCTCCTGACGAACGTCCCGATGCGCGCCGAAGAGCCCGCTGACGAAGCGAAGATCAAAAAACTGATTTTTACGCTGCAGAACATCGGCCCGAAGGATGTGCTCGTTCCGCTGCTGAACCTGATGGAAGCCGGCAAGCTGCCTTCGGAGAACGTCGACGAGGTAATCTGGAGCATCGGCGCCGCGCTCGAAACCGACGATCTCTCAACCGTGTTCACGCGTGTGCTCGCCGCAAAGCCGCAGAACGTTTCTTTTCAGGCAAAGCTGCTCTCAGGGCTTTCCGCCGCCGCGCGCGAGCGCGATGTAAAGCCAAAGGGCGACCTGGCCGCTATCAAGCCGCTGCTTGTGTCAAAGGATGACGCCGTCCGCGCAGAGGCGCTGCGCACCGCCGGCGCATGGAAGCTCGAGCCGCTGCGGGCCGATATCAATGCTGCGTTTGAGTCCGCGGACTCGAGCGCGACTGTGCGCCAGGCCGCAATGGAAGCGCTGGTGATCATGGGCGGAAAGGCCAGCCAGGACGTTCTTGAGAAAGTCGCGTCTTCAGGTCCGCTCCGCACCCGCTACGTCGCCGTATCGGGACTCTCCTCGGTCAACATGACGGCCGCAGCGCCGATTGCGGCTGAAATCTTAAGCAAGGAATCAGAGGGCGAGGGAGCGTTCGATGTCTTCGCCGCTTTCGGCAAACGTGAGGGCGGCTGTGAAGAGCTCGCCAAGGCGCTCGAGGGCAAAAAGCTTCCACCCGACAACGCAAAGCTTGGCCTGCGCTTTCTTCAGGCGCTTGGCCGCGAAGAAGCCGCGCTGCTGAAAGTGCTGCGCGCGTCCGCCGGAATCGGCGTGGACATCTCGGAGCTCGAGGAAGCCGAGCAGAAGAAAATCATCGCCGGACTGATGGCTGATGTTGCATCCAAAGGCGATCCGGCGCGCGGAGAGCGCGTCTTCCGGCGCGTTGATCTCAACTGCTTCAGCTGTCATGGCGTTGGCGGAGCTGGAGGGCAGGTCGGGCCGGATCTGGCAGGTATCGGCGCAGGTTCGCAGCTCGATTATCTGACTGAAGCCGTCATGCTGCCGAGCAAAGTGGTTAAGGAAGGCTTCGAAGCCGGCGTCGTGGTCACAAAGAGCGGTGAGTTTCATTCCGGCATTATCAAGAGCAAGAATGATGATGAAGTGGTGCTGAAAGATGCCATCAACGGCGAGATGACCTTTGCGATGGCGAATGTAAAACGTTTCAAGCAGGGAGGCAGCTCGCTGATGCCCAACAGCCTGACCGCGCCGCTCACGCGCGGCGAAACGCTCGATCTTATCCGTTTTCTGAGCGAACTCGGCCGTGGGCCGTATTCAGTAACGGCCGCTCCGATTGTGCGCCGCTGGCGGCTGCTCTCGCCGGTGCCGGATGACATTGCGTCCCTCAGCGTGGATGCGGTTGCCCGGCTCGCACAGGGCGACAAGCTGGCGTGGGTGCCGGCGTACAGCCTCGTTTCAGGCGAATTTCCCGTGTCCGAACTTGTTCGAGCCAAAGCAAAGGCGGTTGCGTTTGCCCGCTTTGAGTTCGAGATGACCACTCCCGGAAAGATGCGGCTGAAGGTGAACTCGCCGAAGGGTCTTGCACTCGCCTTGAACGATGCGGCGATCAACATGAGCGGCGACATGGCGCTGGATGTTCCCCGCGGCATCCACGCCGTGACGGTGCGAGTGGAACTCGAGCAGCGTGGCGCGGAGAATCTGCGCGTGGAGCTCGAAGAGCTGCCCGGCTCGCCAGGCCGCTTCCAGGTAATCAGCGGCAAGTAAAAATAAAGTGCTGAGTGCTGAGCATTCGGCCACTCAGCACTCAGCACTCAGCACTCGTTTCTCAGCACTGATTTTTACTTGCGGCGGCGCAGGGCGGCGAGGCCCAGGCCGATACCGAGCAGAGCCATGCTGGCCGGCTCAGGAATGACAGGCGCGCACGGATCTTCAATCGCGCCGCCACCACCACCTTCGGTACCGTGGAAGCTGCCTGCCGTCTCATTGTCGGTCAGGACATCGGCAGCCACAGCCTTGTTGGTCTGTTCAATAGTCAGTCCGGTCGGTGCCGCATAAACGCCAGCCGAAAGCAGCATGGCCAGTGCGAGCGTAAGAATAGCTTTCATTTTGGTTCCCCTGTTCTTTCAATCGCGACACTGCATCGCGTTCACCGTTTCAGCAATAGCAACAAAGCGGCCACATGCACCTGTGTAAACGCTGCGACGAAAAATGAGCACTGCGAGGTGTCTATTGGCGCTTTAGCTTGATGGCGAGATCTTTCAGAATGGCAGGCAGCGGCACGAATAACCTACCACCCTGAGCCTTGACGATCGTTTCAGACTGTTTGCCGCGGCCACAATCCCAGAACTCGGCGCGATACGCTCCGTCACGCAATCCGTTCAGGCGCAGCAACGCATGCTCGACTGCGCTCGGGCGTTCGCCGTCGGATTCGGCTCGGAAGGAGGCTTTCTCATTCTGGAGCCATAGCAGCGCCGAGGACTCATCTTGCACACCCACCGCACGCAAGGCGGGACGATGTTTTAAGCCGTAATTAAGCAGTTGATAGCTGCAGTTGACCCAGTCAACACCGTCGTTGAAGACCTTGATCTCGTGTGCGCCCGGTGGAACGTCAATTCCGTAAACGCCGTCGTAGGTGTTCATAGTGCCTGTGCGCGTTTCGCTGTCGTCTTTGAAGTCTTCGGCGCGGACCTGGATTCCGTCGAGCCAGATTTTCAACCTGGCACCACCGTAGTCGCTAACACCTTTGACGGTCACAGCGAACTTCCATTTTGTGTCACCGTCCACGCTGATGGTCAGCGGATTATGCCAAGTCGGATGGTTTCCCGTGCCATGCAGAGCCGTGCTCAGGTTTTCAGCGCCTTCCACGCTGCCATCACGACGCACTTTGATTCTTTGCGGACTGTTAGAAGCGTGATCAACCCACGACGTATGCCGCCCGACGACATGCACATTGAAGGTCTGAGGCGGCTGCGGCGTAGCGAAGCTGAAAGTGGGATCGGCCGACTTAAAACGCCGGCGATTCCATTCCACATCTGCGACGAACTGTGACAGCGGCTTGTAGAGCTGCCAGAGTTCCTGCGGATCGATGTACGTGTCCCACCACCATGTCATGCCGGTTCCCGCGGAGCGTGACACGGCGCTGGCCCAGATCGCTTCGCGGATGTGCGAGCCGCTCTTGTCCTTTTCGTTGCCAGTGCCCTGCCAGTGCAAGCCGAACTCGCCGATAAAGTGCGGCTTTTTGTAGCGGCGGTCTTTTTCAATGTTCCACACGCTGAGCTCGGCAGCCAGATCGTTCGCACCATAATTGTGCGTCTGTACAAAATCGATCTCAGGCAGCGCATCGATCAGTGAATCGCCTTCAGAGTTCGCGAAACTGGTGCTGACCAGGTGCCGATTGGGATCGACATCCTTGAGGTAGCGCGCCATTTCGACATGCCAGTGCCGCACGGCAATGCTGTCGTACTTGTCGGCGAGGTCGACCTCGTTCCAGAGCTCCCAGCAGAACACGTTCGAACTGTAGCCCCAGCGCGCAACGATGTAGCGCAAACGCTGCAGGAAGAGCTTGCGAGCAACCGGGCTCGAGAAAAATTCCGACGGCGTCGCGCACGGGCCGCCGTTGGCCGTGTTGTAGGGGCTTTCATTCCAGCGCGGATATTCCGGCTCGATGCGCACACTGTTGAACGATTCGATGCAGAACATCAGGCGGATGCCGTATTTCTCGGCGAGGTTCAGCACGTAATCAACGCGCCACGCCGCATCGGAATTGTAATGACCGAGGCGATCTTTCGTCTCAAGCGCGAAGAGGAACATTGGATTGAGCCACAACCGCGCGCAATTCCCGCCGTTCTCCGCAAGCTTTTCAAACCAACGGTCGTAATCGAATGTTGATTTTCCCCAGCACGTATTCAGACCAACGGGGAAATAAGGCGTTCCGTCGTCGAACTCGAAAGCCTTGTCGTTAGACCCGACGCGCAGAAAGCCCGGTGCAGGCTTCGCGCCGCGCACACAGCGGAAATTGTACGAACGGCTCTGGTGCTGTACGCCCGGCGCGTAGACCTCGATCGTCACGCTGTGCTCGCCACGCTCGGTTGGAGCGTAGCGCACACGCCACCCCGGCGCGCCCTGCCGCTTGAGCGTCTCTCCCCCGCCCTCCGAGGGCTGGCGGGAAAAGTCCTGGAAGAAAAAAGCCGGAACGATGTCTTCCCGGCCCGAAGGCTTCCGGATAACGGCCAGCACCTCGATCTGATCCGGATCGCAAGGATTTTTCGCCTCCATACTCACTGCGAAGGCGATTTCGAGCTTCCCGTAACGGGGGACGGTTGACGCGCTGAGCTTCACGTTCGACAAAATTTCGTGTGCGGCTGCGGATAACGGAAGAAGAGCAAGCAGCGCCAGCGCGCAAGGACGGAGCATGAAAAGGGACCTTAACCGCGGCAAACGCGCGCTTCAACGCGCGAAGGAATTTTCATTCGCAGCGCGCCGGCCTTATGCTTCAGGCATGCATTTCGATGTTCATGTTCAATCAGCTACAACCTGCAACGCGCCTCCGCCGTCACACCTGAGCGGAGCGGTCTTTTTTGGAGCAGCTTGCGTAGAGACGCAAAGACACACGGCAGCCGTGGCGCCCACGGGCAAGTGGCATGTTGCGGCAACGCTCAGCGCGCTGGTCGGCGGTTCGGACGCGCGCTATCCGGCAGGCACTCCGGCGATTGTTGAGCTTGATTTTCCTGAAGATGAACTAATGGCGAAGCTGAAACTTCCGCGCGCGGAGTGGTGGCCGCTCGCAGAGACATTACGAACGCAGAGGCAGTTTCTGAACATCCGCTTGCCGACGGGATCGCGCGTGGCCGCCGGAGTGGCGAGGCTTGCAAGTGAATTTGCAGCAGCCCGCTTTCTGATCGATCCATTCCGCCACGGGCCGACGTCGGCCTGGCAGGCGCAGGCTCGTCTGGCGGAGCGTGAGAACGTATGGCTCAGCACGCTCGGACTGCGTGATGCGGCACTCTGGCCACGGGCAGAAGACGTCGCCGACGCATTCTATTTCATGATGGGTGAGGTGGGCGCCAGCAAGGTGCTGTACGCGTCGGGCAGAACTTTGCCGGAATGCAGCGATGCGGAGAGCTGGCTGTCGGCGGTGCCGTGCGTCGATGCGGCGCAGCGTGCGCTTATTTTGACGTTGAATGCGCAAGAGCTATTCGGTTAAAACGGCGGGCGAATAAATCAGCATCGGGCAAGTCGTGAGAAGTACATCCGAGGGGAGTCATCGCTTTGTTTCGTTTAGTGATCGCTGCTTCAATGTTGTCCCTGGCTCTTGCCGCAAATGTCTCCGCTGAAGAGACCACGAAGCTCAACGCCGAAAAGTACCCGCAGGACACGCCACAGAACGCCGTAAAATCGATTCTCAAAGCGCTGGAATCGCGCGATTTCGATTACTGGATCTCCTGGCTGGTCACGCCGGCCGCGCAGCGCGAGCTGATCGAGCGCCACGGCAGCCTGAACAGCGCGGTGCTCTTTAACGCTGACGACCGGCACGTCCCGCGCATCAAGGCGCAGATCGAAGCAATCCGCAAGCTGCGCGAGGCTAATCAGACCAGCGAAGGCGAAGACAATGGCGTGAAGTGGTTCCGCTACAGCGGCGACGGCCGCGTCATCCAGTTTGAGCGCCAGGCCGATGGGCGCTGGTGCATGAGCCGGACGGCAAAAGAACCCGCGAAGTAGCAGACGAAAATCTGCCGCTTCGCGGGCTATATATTCTTCCGTTCTGGAAAACGCTGTTAGATTCGTCCCGTCAGCAACAGCAGAATCACAATCAGAAGCACAACGCCCAGGATACCGCTTGGGCCGTACCCCCAGTTGGCGCTATAAGGCCAGGCCGGAATTGCGCCGAGCAGAAGAATCACAAGGACAACCAGAAGAAGTGTACTTAACATGGATGCATCCTTTCCCCGGAATCGCTCCGGCGGAAAGGCTGTGCGCAATGGCTGTGCCTGAAAATGCAAGCGACGAGACGCTCGAGCCCGCTGCCTATTTCTTCATAGTCTTGCTGCCGCCCGCCGTCTTGTCAGTGCCGGGCCTGGCTGCGCCTTCCTTTTGTTTTTGTGCTTCCAGCGCCGCCACGCGCTTGCGATAGGCTTCGAGCGCATCTTTGGCCGGAACACTCTTGGGATCGCCCGGAAAAGATCCCAATGCGAACTCTTCCATATTGGTAACGCCATCGCCGTCCGAATCTTTCTTGAAGAGCGACACCGCGATGAGATCCACATTGAACTTGATCTGTTCGTTTGTATTCATGACCTGCTGAATGTCTTTTCCATAGAGCCCGAGGTTGCCTTTCCCTGCTTTTTCGTTCGGCTTGACGTTATGGCAGAGCGCGCAGCGGCCGATGCCATGTTCCGTAAGGCCGAATACGCCCTGGAGCTTTTCGAGGTAATCGCGTTTGGCCAATGCGGGCGATGCAGACACGAATAAAAGCAAACAGGCCAGTGCCACGCTTGCGAGCTCAAGAGTCTTTCGTTTTCGGCACGTCATATTGTTCCTCTTATCTTAGCCTGACGTCGCCAGAGCTGCCAATCTTAGGCACCGATAAAAACAAACCGGGCCTCATGGGCCCGGTTGTCATTGTCGTTGCTGCCAGCCGGCTTCAGGGAATCAGCAGCTTCGCGCCGATGTGAATCTTGTTGGCATCCTCAATCTTGTTCAGCGTCAGCAGGTCTTTGATGCTCACCTTGTAGCGCACCGCGAGCTTCGAAAGATTGTCGCCCGGCTCGATGACATGAACACGCGGCGCCTCAGATTCGCCAGCGGCAGCACTCTTGATTGCAGCCTCCGGTTCGCCGGCGGCACTCTGGGTTAAAGAGGCATTCACCGCCCGCGCCGGTTCAGGCGACGGGCGCAGCTGGGTCGCGGGAACCGCTTTCGGCTGAGGCACTGCCGCCGCGGCGATCGGTGCGGCTGGAACTGCCGCAGACGGCTGGACTGGCGCTGCTGCAACGGGAACCTTGACGCTGATGCTTGCGGGCGCGGGTTCCATTTCGAGCACCGGCGCAGGCCGCTTGATGGGGCGCGTCTCCTGAGCCACGATGGGAACTCCGGTAGGCACTCCGGATTTTCGGTTAGCATCGAGGAAGCTATAGAGCCCGACGAGCGGAACATACAGGCCGACATTGTGGTCCAGATCGCCGTCTTTCGGAATTCCCGCGACTGCGACACCAACCACGCGGCGTGCTGAGGGACAATACATCGGGCCGCCGCTGTCGCCGTGGTCGAAGGGAATCTTCGCTGCAGAACGAATCGTGCCGCGGTCGAAGCAATGCATGACGCTTCCCTGGAAGAGCGCCACCGGGATACCGCGCGGGGAGCCGGCCAGGAAAATCGCGCTTCCGGGAGCCAGGTCGCGATCGCCCAGCGCGAGAATGTCAGGCAGATCGTCGCTCGATTCGAGCAGGCAGACGTCGAGGTTCTGATCGCTGGCGAGCACGCGCACTTTTGACCAATAAGTTCGCGAGCCCTCATTGATTTCGATCTTCAACGTGTCGTAAGGATTTCCGCGGTCATCCAGAACGTTGTGTGCCGCGCTGAGCAGATGGCGGCGGCCGCTGTACCCATAGCGCGCGAGGTCCACGCCAAAAGCGGTGCCGTGTCCAGTGATCAGCGCGCCGTTTTCAGTGCGCTCGTAGCGGATGCGGACGGTGCTGCGCATCAGCCGGCTTGTGTCGCCTTCAGTTGCGGCGGCCTGAAGACAGACCAGCACAGTGCACAGAGCCAGTACAGCGCCGCGTCGCATAATCCGGGTGCAGTTCATGAGGAGTCTCCAGGACGGTTACGTTCGTATCGTCAAGAATTCAGGAGACATGCACGATTTTATCAGCCGTCGACGCGCTTCTTTTTTACGATGTTGGCCCGTTTGAACTGCAGAGCCTGGAATGAACTGATAGGCAGCGGCTAACCCCTCTCCCTACCCTCTCCCGCAAGGGGAGAGGAAACAACAGCACTGTGTCTCGGCGACTCTGCGATTTCGCCTATGCGTCTCTGCGGTGGGAATTCAGCCAAAACAAAACTGGCGATCCTTTCGGATCGCCAGTCTTGAGGACCTCGCCAGCACAGACGGGCGTCTGCGCGGTAGTGCAGGGCAGATCATGGGCTCCGCCCTTAATAAGGAGGAGAGCCGGCCGAGAGACCGGCTCCCCAGGGACGATTACATGTCGAAGTACAGGTAGAATTCGTGCGGATGCGGGCGCAGGCGGACCTGGTCGGCTTCCTTCTTGCGCTTGTAGTCGATCCAGGTCTGGATGACGTCGCTGGTGAAGACCTCGCCCTTGAGGAGGAATTCGTGATCGTCTTCCAGCGCCTGCAACGATTCGTCCAGGCTGCCCGGGGTATTCGGGACCTTCGCGAGCTCTTCCGGCGGAAGATCGTAGATGTCCTTGTCGAGCGGCTGGCCGGGGTGAATCTTGTTCTGGATGCCGTCGATGGCGGCCATCATGATCGCCGCGAACGCCAGGTACGGATTGCACGTCGGATCCGGGCAGCGGAACTCGAAGCGCTTGGCCTTCGGGTTGTTGCTGAACATCGGGATGCGCAGACAAGCCGAGCGGTTGCGGGCGCTGTACGCCAGGTTGATCGGCGCTTCGTAACCAGGGGTCAGGCGCTTGTAGCTGTTAGTGGTTGGGTTGGTGATGCCGATCAGCGCGCGAGCGTGCTTGAGGATGCCGCCCATCGCGAAGAGCGCCGTCTCGGACAGGCCGGCATAGCCGCTGCCCGCGAACAGGTTCTTGCCACCCTTCCAGAAGGACATGTGGGTGTGCATGCCGGAGCCGTTATCGCCGAAGAGCGGCTTGGGCATGAAGGTCGCGACCTTGTTGTGCTTGCGGGCGACATTCTTGATGATGTACTTGTACATCATCAGCTTGTCGGCCGTGCGCACGAGCTTGTCGAAAACGAAGTCGATTTCGGCCTGGCCGGCGGTCGCCACTTCGTGGTGCTGGCGTTCGATGTTGATGCCGCACTGTTCCATGATCAGCATCATTTCGTTGCGGATGTCCTGCTGCTGATCCATCGGCGGAACCGGGAAGTAGCCTTCCTTGGGGCGAATGTCGTGGCCGAGGTTGGGCTTGCTGTCGGTCGAAGCCTTGCTGCTGGTCCAGTGGCCTTCTTCGGACTCGATTTCGTAGCCGGCCTGGTTGACGCCGCCGTAAATGCGGACCGAGTCGAAGATGAAGAATTCAGCTTCGGGTCCGACGTAGCAGGTATCGCCGATGCCCGTGCTGGCCAGGTACTTTTCAGCCTTGATGGCGATGTTGCGCGGATCTTTCGGGTACGTGGCGCGGGTGATGGGGTCCTGGATGTTGCAGATGATGTTGAGGGTCGTGTCTTTGAAGAACGGATCGATGAACGCAGTTTCCGGATCGGGGACCACGAGCATGTCGGACTCGTGAATGTGGGCCCAGCCGCGGATTGACGAGGCGTCGAAGCCCAGACCGTCCTTGAACACGTCTTCAGTCAGTTCGCGGATCGGTGTCGAGAAATGCTGCCAAGTACCGATGAGATCCATGAAGCGGAAATCAACGGTCGTAACGCCCTTGGCCTTGGCGAACTCAAGGACTTCTTTTGCCGTCTTGGGCATGCTTGCTGCGCTCCTTACTCGGGCCAGGCAAATACCTGGGCCCACACATGAAACCCCCGCGCGGACACACGCCGCCGGGTTTTCTTCAATTTACGTTTCTGGTCTGCCGATACGGATGAAGGACGGTTCCCACATTCGCGAAGCCGGCACTCTAAACAAATTTTAGAAAACTCAACTTCAATTTTGCAATTAGATCGCTTCCGGCCCGCGTTCGCCGGTGCGGATGCGGATGCAATCTTCCAGCGGCAGCACGAAAATCTTTCCGTCACCGATCTGTCCGCCGTCGCCTGAGCGGCCCCCGCGGAGGATTGCCTGGATCGTGGGCTCTACGAAATCGTCGTTGACGGCAATCTCAAGCTTCACTTTGCGCAGCAGATTAACGGTGTACTCGTGGCCGCGGTAAATTTCCGTGTGGCCTTTCTGCCGGCCGAAACCCTGAACGTCACACACGGTCAAGCGGACCACTTCGACTTCATTCAACGCTTCTTTAACCGCTTCCAGACGTGACGGCTGAATGATCGCTTCGATTAACTTCATTCAAGGCTCCCATGTGAAAAGGCAACGCGTCGGTTCAATTTGGCAAAGAGGGGGCCAAATTGAACACTACTTAAGTCAATTGCTATCCTCTTGTGCCGAGTCAGGTTACAAGATTTAGCACACACTTCCTGCTGATTGCTTTTAATCAGTCTGCACTGTTTTAACCACCTGATGTCTGGTTCTAACCAACGGCTCAGGAGATTACTAGACGTTTTCCGGATGCGCGGGTTGATGCATCGCCACGCGAGCAAACCACGTAACTTTTATCCAAAAACGACGAAAGTGTCCTCTTTTTTGCCTTAGTACAAAACGAAACGGCCTCGTCCATAGGGACTCATCTGCACGTGTGATATGGCCGCGTCATTGCTTTATGCGATATGTCGCGCCTGGAGCGCGAAGGTGTTTCGAAAACCTAATGAACAGGAGTACTTAAGTATATGAAACTGATCGCGACGTTCGCTCTTTCTCTTATCCTCTGCGGCGTGGTGAACGCTGCTCCTATGGGCATGGACGCTCAGGAAACCAACACGGTCGTGGCTGCTGACGTTTTGACCTCGGTTGAGACCGCTGGTGGCGTGCACGGCACGGAAGGTTCTGGTGGTCATGACGCCTGCCCTCCCCCGATCGAAGTGATTCCTGAACCGGCCAGCATGGCGCTTCTGGGTATCGGCCTCGGTCTGGCCGCTCTGCGCCGCCGCAAGAGCTAAGCACTGGTTCTTTTTCCCAAAAAGTGATTGGGACTGAGCCGGCGCCGAAAGCACATCAGCCGGCTCAGCCCCAACGATTCTCCCACAAGCTCCTGTCATCAACTGTTTCGTTTCTGGCCAGCTTCTTGCGATTGCCAATCCGGGTATCGCGCGATAGCGCGTACACGAATGTGAAACGTATGATTGCAAGGAGCAAAGAATGAAAGTTATTGCGACGTTGATTCTCTCCGTTGCGCTGTGCGGCGTGGTGGCCGCGGCGCCTATGAGCCTTGATTCTTCCGAAACGAATGCCGTGGTTGCCGCTGACGTCCTGGGCGGTAGTGAAACTGGCAATCTCCACAGCGCCGAGCTGTGCCCAGAACCGGGCAACGGCGGCGGCGGCCCGATCGAAGTCATTCCCGAACCGGCCAGCATGGCACTGCTGGGCATCGGCCTGGGACTGGCGGCGTTGCGCCGGCGCAAAATCTAGGTCCTGCTTTTCAACGCGGTAAAAACAAAAGAGGCTGCACACTCCGGTGCAGCCTCTCTTCTGTCTTTTTCTAAAACGGAATTTTGTCAGCCAAAACGCAGATGCCGGATGCGCGCCGGCGGCAGATTCAGCGGGACAATCTGCTGGCGGTACTGGTGCTCGCGGATAAAGCTGCCGGTGACTGCGCCCACGCCTTTGAGCTGCTCGCGCCGGGCTTTGCCAACGAAGGGCGACTGCAGCTGCCGAATGGCCACATATTCAAACCAGATCAGCCCCCCGCCGGGCTTAAGCAGGTAGCGGAAGTGTTCGATGAATCCTCGGACCTCGTCGGGTTGAAAACAATTAAACGGCAGTCCGGAGACGATGGCGTCGTAATGGTGCTGCTTTTTCAGAGATCGAACATCGCCTTCATGAATCGAAATTCGCGAACGCATCTGCTCGAAACACTTTTCAACGGCCACGCGCTGGCGCAGCACGCTGCAGAAATCCGGGCTGATCTCGAAAAGTTCCAGGTAGCCGCGGCCGCTCATGTGCCGGGCGAGCTCCGTGGTAATCGATCCGGTTCCGGCGCCGACTTCCAGCACGCGAAAATTTTCGGGAACCTCTGCGGGGAGATTTTTAGCAATTCCGCGCGCTAGAAATGCGCTGCTGGGTGCTACGGCGCCGGTCGTTCGAAAGTCTCTGATGCTCTGCTTGATGAACGCGATAGGGTTGTCTGAACCCATTCGGCAGCCTCCGCGGTGCAAGATGTAACGCTATATTTAGTTCAACTTCGAACTGTGTAAAGGTTGGTTTTAAAAAAATCGCACAAGGTGCTCGAAACGTACACCTCTGCATCCAGAGAAGACGGCTTCACGCGTGGCAACCCAAACAGTTCAGTCCTTTAAAGTCCCAATCACTTTTGGACCACCGCGCTGAGCGGGTTATTCGCGAGCCGCATCCCAAAATAAGCTGATGAGACGGCGCCAGTTTTCTGCTTTTCTAATGACGTCAGTTTCACCGGACTCTTCTGGCAAATTGCCTCAAAACAGCAAGACGCTACGGCGTTGAACGGCTTCTTCGCCGTGCCGAAGTGTCTCAGCGAAGAGCTGGCTCGTTAAATCAGTGAACCTGCAGCGATATCTACGGAGCGTTCGTTTTGCAAATAATACCGGAGGAGGGAATCGAACCCTCACGGGGTTGCCCCCGGTGGATTTTGAATCCACTGCGTCTGCCGTTCCGCCACTCCGGCGAGTGGTGTTACATAGGTAACTGAAGCCGCGCCAGTGCGCTGAGATTCGCGATTTTCCGCCCCAAAACAGCAAGCAGAACGCCAAGCAGAATCCACTGCGTTGTCCGGCACGGCTGAGCCTGTCGTGGCTTCCGCCGCAACAGCAGCACCCGTTCGCAGCGCTGGAAGCTTAGCGACCGCTTCCGCACGCTGCTCCAGCACCGTATGGGAATAGCGGCTCATGGTCAAGTTGATGTCGGAATGCGCGCCAGATCCTGTGTGACCTTCGGATTATGATTAAAGCAAGACACCAGCGTAATAAACGTGTGCCTCAGCGCGTGGAAGTCCACAACCAGGCCATTGGCGAAGTGATCGATACCGGCGTCCTTCAGAAGGGTCAAGGCTCGGCGCTTCCGGCCGCCTTCCTGCTTCAGTGACTTGGCGCTCAGCCCGTCGAGCGCCAGAAGGGGATTTTCCCTGGCCTGCCCCGCTTCACCATCCAGCGGCAGAAGGCCTTAATGTCCCCCAAGTAGTAGTTATGTGTCTTACCGCTGATCTTCGTTACTTCGCCTGCAGCGTTCGTCTGGCTCCAACGCTTTTTCGTGAACCACTGACGAACAGCGTCGGCCGTCAAGTCCTGTCAAGTGGTCACATGCTTTTGGTTTTAGGAAGTAACACTACGTAAGTTTTTGTTATCAAGCACCATCGGACACGATTCTGGGAACCTTGAACGGCCTCACTCCACGAAAGTAGTCTTATCGCGTCTCCCGAGAACTTCGGCTGCCTTCGGCGCTATTTCGCCTGGCTGCATGATACATTCATGTACAATTTGAGACGATTGATTTGAAGCCGCTGCGCCCTGCTTGGTTCGGTGGCCTCCACGCGGATCAACTCGCGCTTGAATTCATCGCACGTCTTGGTGAAATTATTGGAGCGCCAGTAACAGGCTGCGAGCATCCTTGAATCCGGCTGCGCTCCCGCCTCGCGCGCCCGTTCGAAAAAAGTAACCGCGACATTCGGAAGTCCACGAAATGCGTACCACTCAGCAAATGTCAGCAAGGCGCTGGCATCATTTGGATCTGCTTGCAAAGTCGCGCGCGCACGGCCTAGCTTTTTCTCGAACGCCAGAATTCCCGGTCCGCGACTGAAATCCCACAGGATCAGCGTGCGATCATAGCTGCCGGAAAGCACTTTCTGTCCGTCTGGCGAAAACGCCGCGCTCCGCACGGAGGCTTTGTGGCCGCGGCATTGGACTAGCTCGTCGCCGGATTGCGCGTCCCAGATTCGAACGGTCTTATCTTCGCCTGCAGCCGCAATCCAATTGCCAGCTGGATTGAAGTTAACTCCGAACAACAGTGTGTTATAACCGGAGAAGGTCTGCGTTACTTGTCCAGTCTGCGCACTTAACAGTTTGCCACCAACCGTGGACATGAGTGACTGATCGTCCCGAGTCAGGGCGACCTGTAGAACAATTTCGCCATCATACCGCACGAGTAATTCAGGTTTCTCGGGTGCAGCCAATCGCCAACGGCGAATGCCGCCGTCGCTGCCGGCGCCAATGACTTCTGCCCCAGTAGCATTGAACACGGCGCTACGAATTGGCGCATTTGAGCCCGAGAGTAAAAGTTCCTGCTTCCCGGTACGGACGTCCCAGACTCGGATTGTGCTGTCGGAACCACCAGATAGCAGCTTGTGTCCATCGGGAGAAAACGCGACGGTCGACAAAGGCTGTGTATGTCCCTGAAAAACGCGTATCAATTCGCCGGTGTCGATGTTCCAAAGACGTAACGTTTTGTCTTCGCCGGCCGAGGCAACGGTTGTTCCATCCGGAGCAACAGCGACTTCGGCAATTGCCGCGTCATGACCGATAAATGTTCTGAGCAGTTGCCCACTCTGGACATGCCACAGCCGTACTGTCTTGTCATTAGAACCAGACGCCGCTATTTCACCATCAGGCGAAAATGCCACACCACGCACACCGCTTTGGTGCCCAACAAAACGCTGAACCTCAGGTTGCTCTCCAAAATACCAAACGCGCAATACGCCATCATGACTGATGCTGACCAGTCGCGTTCCATCCGCGCTGAATGCCAGATCGCGGATCGCTGCCGTGTTGGTCGTGAACTTGCGCACAAGCGTTGAGCCGTCGGCGCTCCAGATCTGGATCTCACCGTTATTAATTCCCAAGGCGACTTGTCTGCTGTCCGGTGAAAACTCAGCCGCCGTAACGCGCAGATCGCTGATGTACCGAGTGACAACATTATCAAAGTTAAGGAACTGAACTGTGGCCTGCACGCTGCAGGACACGCCAAATTTGCCGTCAGAAGAGATCGCACCTACGAGGCTTTGCGCATGGTCTCCACACGAATTCAATTGTGCGCCCGTATTCAAATCCCATTTAATGAATCTCCCTGCAACATCAACACTGGTGAATTGCCCGGCGCCACAAACAATCTTGTTAATCTTTTCTTTATGGCCTTCGTAAGCGCGCTGGATTTCTCCTGTTTCGAGATTAATTAAAAATATTCTTTTACTGTCGCCTGCCACAAGCGCGTTCAATCCATCGCTGGTGAATACGACGCGTGTTGCCTGTTCCGCGAGGTCGTAACGTCGAATTAATTTTGCATTTTCCACATCCCAAAGCGACAGTGTGCCGCCTGTCAACGCGCGTTTGCCGTCGCTGGATAGAGCTATACACCTAACGTGCGTGATCATGCCTGAAAACTTCCGTAGTTCACAGCCCGTCGTTAAATCCCAGACTTTGAAACACTCCGTCAATTTTGACCACTTGGCGGCACTTCCAGAAATTCCGCGCCTACCGTCCGCGGAGACCGCTACATGCCCGCCCCCACCACGAACATGGGCGGGGACAACAATTAATGGCGCAGGATGCTCCGTGTACAGCTTCCAGATGCCCAGTTCCGGTTCGGTCGAGCTGACATTCAGATTTTTGAAATGCTGAATCGCCTCGCGGTAGCGGATTTCTGCGTTGCCGACCTGGCCCGCGGCTAGCAGCGCATCGGCCTGTCGTGAGACCGCCTTGGCAAACTGCATCTGCGCGTCGCGCGCGCGCTGTTTTGCCAGCGCTTCCTGTTCCAAGGCAATGGTGCGTTGGCGGAGCGTTTGCTGCTGCTCGAATTTGGCCTGTTCGAACGCACTCTTCAGCTGCGCGCTGTACCATGTTCCACCCACAATCAGCACAAGCAATGAAATGGATGACAGCGCCAGCAGTGCCGCAACGCCAGGCCGCCGCGCGGACCATTTTCGAGCTCGCTCAAAAAAGCTGATTGGGCGCGCAACGATCGGTTCATTATCCAGGAAACGCCGCAGGTCAGCAGCAAGTTCATCGGCTCCACGGTATCGTTTGTGCGGCGACTTCTCGAGGCACTTCAAACAGATCGTTTCCAGGTCGACAGGAATCGTCCTGTCGATTCGCCGTGGCGACACGGGATCGTCATAAACAACCGCGCGGAGGACCTGCATCACGTTCTCACCGGTGAATGGCGGACGGCCGGTCAGCATCTCGTAAAGGATGGCGCCCAAACCGTAAACGTCGCAGGAGGGTCCGACGTTCTTTAGATTTCCTTGAGCCTGTTCTGGTGGCATATACATGGGCGTACCCATGGCTTCGCCCGATCTGCTGAGGCTGGAGTCAGTCAACAGATCCTTCGCGAGGCCAAAGTCCATGATCAGAGGCTCACCCAAGCTGAACGCTTTACCATTTGCACCGGGCTCGTCGTGACGGTCAGCTGCTGCGTTCTCCAGCATGATATTGGAAGGCTTGAGATCACGGTGAATGACACCGCGTTCGTGCGCGTAATGTACCGCTCGCGAGACTTTTGCTAAGAGGTAAGCTTTCTCACGGAAAGTCAGTGAGCCTTGGCGAAGCACATCCGAAAGCGTGCTGCCTCGAACAAGGTCCATGACAATGTAGTCGTATCCATTCACATTGCCGACGTCGTGGATTGAGACAATGTTTGGATGCTTCAGTTTACCGGCGTTGAGCGCTTCGCGATGGAAGCGCTCGGTCTCCTGACGCGAAGCATTCTTTCCTGAACTCATCAGTTTTAGCGCGACCAGGCGGTTCAAACGGATGTCAACAGCTTGCCAAACTTCTCCCATGCCGCCGCGACCAATCCTGCGAATCAGCGTATAGGGTCCAAGCCGGCGGCTTATGTTTTCGCGAGCGTCAACGGTATCCTGCAGCAGAACGTCCGAGGTATCGAGCTTTCCAGAAAGTGAAAGCGTTGTATTCTTTGAATCTTCGACTATGACGTCAGCTCGATCCGCATGGGTGACTGTCCGCGCCAAGCAAGCTGGGCATTGGAGCGCCGCGGTTTCGCCTTCGAGACTGGAGCCACACACAGAACAGTTGCGCATTTCACTAGCCTGTAAATTGGGTACAGCAATAGTAAAGAATATTGTATCCCGAAGCGTCGATATGCACAATGTGATTTTACAGCCAGGTCGGTATGCAGGACTCGAGAGAAGAGTTCGAGGTTCAGGCAGCCCGTCTTAGATTCTTAAAAATTCTCTGCTAAGTTTATTGCACCTGTTCCCTTTTATTACATGAGAGCGACGATGCAGCAGCCGAAGATGACGCGGGACTTGTTGGAGCACCGGCAGGCGCTGCTTGGCTTCTTATTCGCCTTTACACGCAACTTCGAAGCGGCCGAAGAAATCTTTCAGGAAACCGCTCTCGCCATTCTCGACGAGGCCGCTGCCGGTAAGCAGGTTGAACCATTCCTGCCTTGGGCGCGCGAAGTCGCGCGGCGGCGCGCGGCGGAATATCTGCGCGAAAGCCGCAACCGCAAGTCAATGCCCCTCCCCGACTCCATGCTGGATGCGCTCGCGCGTTCGTTCGACGAAAATGACGAGAGCAAAGAGGAGACACGCGCTCGGCAGAAGCACCTGGCCAAGTGCCTGGAAACGCTCACTGACCGCGTGCGGCGCATGCTCAACCTGCGCTACCACAGCAACAAAAACGTGGCCGAGATCGCACGCGATGCGGGCTGGACTGTCGATGCCGTTCACGTCGCCCTTTCCCGCTCCCGCAAAACGCTGGCGGAGTGCATTGCGCGCCGCATAAGCGATGGAGGCGCCGCAATATGAGCCGCCAGCGCTTTGAAGAACTTCTCAATCGCTACGAAGACAGCCTCGCGTCCGCGGCAGAGCTGGAAGAACTGGCCGCATTGCTCGAAGAGAATGCCGACTTCCGCCGCGAGCTGGTCGAACGCAATCGCCTTGAAACCGGCCTGCATGAACTGGGCGCCACGTTGACTGTTGCCAATCGGCCGAGTGTCCGAAAAGCTGCCGCTCGCGTAAGCATTCGGCGCCACGCAAAAAAATCACATGCATGGAACGCTGTAGGAATCGCCGCGGCGCTGGTGCTTGCGATCGGCGCCGCGCTCTGGCTGGGTTCAAAGTCAACGCAGCCGGCGCATGTCCTTGCTCAGGTGGAAGACGCGGCCGATGCAACGACTACCCGCACAGGAAAGGTCGAGCCGCTCAAAAATGGAGCGGCGCTGCATCCTGGCGACACGATCACCAGCGGACCCGCTGGACGAATGACACTGGCTTACGCGGACGGCACACGGGTTTTTGTCGCTCACGACACGCAAATGATTGTGGCGTTAGAGAGCGGCGCCAAGCACGTGCGAATTTTAAGAGGAGAAGTGAGCGCGACAGTCGCTAAGCAGCGAGCGGGCCAGCCGATGATCTTCAAGACATCCAATGCGCAGGCAACGGTCATCGGCACGCAGCTGAAGATCGCAGCTGCCGGCGAGAGTACACGGCTCGAAGTGATCAGCGGCGTGGTCCAGCTGAGACGCTCCAACGACGGGCAATCCGTTGAGGTGACGGCAGGAAAGTTTGTAGTCGCCGAAAATGGCAAGCCGCTGGTCGTGAACACCGTCTCCGCCATCACTGAGATCATCAAGCCGGCTCAGCCGATTCTCAAGGAACTGGGCACGCCGGTGCTCTCGGAGAACTTCGAAAACGGGAAGTTAGAAGGCTGGGACGGCGGGCGGCTGGCGGAAGGCGGCAACGCCGGCAGCCGGTACGCGATCGAAGCTGTTTCGCAGGCTGAACGCGAGTACGGGGTTGGCCTCGCATTCACTGCGGTAAAGCTCCCGACCTCGCGATTGCCGAATAACAAACGCGATGTTCAATCAATCTTCACGTACCAGCCCGGCCTGATCGTTAGCTTTGCGTACTTCCTTGAGGGCGATGTGTCGCATCTTCGTGTTCAGGGAGTGAACAACGAACAGGACGACAATTTTGGCGTGACGATCGAAAATCCCGTTCAAGGCCAGTGGACGATATTGCAACTTAAGCTCGATGATTTTCTCCATAACGAACCCTCCCGGCGTGCGGAGAAGCTCCGTTCGGGCGAGACATTCAAGAATTTAACATTCTACGCCGGAGCGCGCGGGCAGCGCGTGAAGCGGTTTCTGATCGATGACGTGGTCGTGGCTCCTTTGAGCAACGGCGCGAAGTAAGATTTGAAGGCAACCCAAGAGGAATGCGTGCGATGAAAAACTTTCGCGTGGTGGCGCTTTGTCTCGTCGTATTCTTTGCCATAGGAGCCATGGAGTCAGCCTTTGCCGCCACGCGTATTCTCCAGGTGGGGCCGGGGCGAACGTACACGAAGCCCAGCCAGGCCGCCGCCGCGTCGCTGGACGGCGACATTATCGAAATCGATGCCGGCACTTACAGCGGCGATGCGTGTACGTGGTATCGCAGCAACCTGGTCATTCGCGGAGTCGGCACCGGCCGCGCGCACATGGCTGCGGCCGGCGTCAACGCGGGCGGCAAGGGCACCTGGGTTATCGCTGGTGCGAACACAACGGTGGAGAACATTGAATTCTCCGGCGCAACTGTGCCGGACAACAATGGCGCCGGCATCCGTCAGGAAGGCGCGGGCCTGAGGGTTCGCAACTGTTACTTTCACGACAATCAGAATGGAATCCTGGCGGGTGCCAACGCCGCGAGCGACATCGTGATTGAGTACTCTGAGTTTTCAAACAACGGATTCGGTGATGGCCAGACTCACAACATGTACATCGGCAATGTGCGAACGTTTACACTGCAGCATTGCTATACGCATCACGCCAAGGTGGGGCATCTCATCAAGAGCCGCGCGCAAACCAATTACATTCTCTACAATCGCATCACTGGAGAGTCCGGCAACGACAGCTACGAGATTAACCTTCCGAACGGCGGGCGCTCGTACGTGATCGGCAATCTCATTCAGCAGGGACCCAACACCGGAAATTCGGTAATACTCACCTATGCCGAAGAGGGCGCGACGAACACCATTCAGGAACTTTACGTCGTCAACAATACGTTTGTAAATGAGCGTACTTCAGGCTCCACGTTCGTCCGTGTGGTCGGCTCGCCTGCACAGTCTCTGCTGATGAACAATATCTTCTCGGGAGTCGGCACGATTCTCTCGGGCGTCGGCACACAGACGACAAATCTTGTTTCGAGTTCGCCAGGTTTTGTGAACACCGCTGGTTTTGATTACCGCCTCACCAGCACGTCGCCCGCGATTAATGCGGGAACGGCGCCTGGCAGCGGCGGTGGCTTCAGTCTCGCGCCCGTATATCAGTACGTTCACAACTCGAAACGGGAAGTTCGACCGGTTGTCGGTGCAACGGACATCGGCGCTTATGAATTCGGGAGCAGCACGCCGACCAATCAGGCACCAACCGTCGCAACTGCCGCGAAGGCAACGCCGAGCCCTGTGACCGGCAAAACGGCAACTCTTTCAGTCCTTGGTGCGGACGATGCCGGCGAAGCGGGACTCACCTATACATGGGCAACGACGGGCACGCCGCCGGCACCCGTCACCTTCAGCGCGAATGGAACCAACGCGGCGAAGAGCACGACGGCGACGTTCTCCAAAGCTGGAGCGTACAGCTTCCAGGTCACGATCAAGGATGCTGGCAATCTGACCGCGACCAGCAGCGTCAGCGTTACAGTGAACGCGACGCTCACGACGCTGAGCGTCTCGCCAGCGAGCGTCACGCTGAACATTGGCGCATCGCAAACATTTACCGCGAGCGGCAAAGATCAGTTCGGAAATGCAATGCCGAGTGCGCCGGCTGTCTCCTGGAGCACC
The DNA here is from genome assembly GCA_035628505.1 of Planctomycetota bacterium. Classification (GTDB taxonomy): domain Bacteria; phylum Planctomycetota; class SZUA-567; order H5-PLA8; family H5-PLA8; genus DASPJR01. The sequence continues at coordinate 28,461 of DASPJR010000051.1, forward strand.
ACCGGCGGCGGCTCGATCACTACCTCAGGCGTGTATACCGCTAGCGGCCCCGCGGGAAGCTACAGCGTTAAAGCCACCTCGGGAACTCTCAGCGGCACGGCTGCGGTCACAATCCCGCCACCGAATCAGGCGCCGACCGTCGCAACCGCGGCGAAGGCAACGCCCAGCCCTGTGATCGCCAGGACGACAACTCTCTCAGTCCTTGGTGCGGACGATGCGGGCGAAGCGACGCTCACCTATACATGGGCAACGACGGGCACTCCGCCGGCGGCTGTCACGTTCAGCGCCAACGGCACAAACGCGGCCAAAAATACAACTGCGACATTCTCCAAAGCTGGAGCGTACAGCTTCCAGGTCACGATCAAGGATGCTGGAAATCTGATTGCGACCAGCAGCGTCAGCGTTTCTGTGAACGCCACGCTCACATCGCTGAGCGTCTCGCCGACGAGCGTGACGCTGAACATTGGCGCATCGCAAACGTTCACCGCAAGCGGCAAAGATCAGTTCGGAAATGCCATGCCGAGTGCGCCGGTTGTCTCCTGGAGCACCACGGGCGGCGGGTCGATCACAACCGCCGGCGTGTATACGGCTGGCGGGCCGGCAGGAAGCTACAGCGTTAAAGCCACATCGGGTACGCTCAGTGCAACGGCGGCGGTTACGATTCCTGTGGTAAACAGGTCCCCGGTCTTTGCGTCCCCGGCAAGCGCAACGCCGAATCCGGCACTGGTTGGCGATTTGGTGAGTTTCTCATCGTCCGCATCGGATCCTGATGGCGACACGCTCACCTCAACCTGGAACTTCGGCGACGGCACTTCGGCGACCGGAGCGAATGCATCTCATGCGTACGGCGCCGCGGGAACCTACACTGCCGTGGTTTCTGTGACGGACGGAAAGAGTCCGGCGATCAGCCAGTCGATAACCGTAACAGTAAACGCGGTGCCCAGCACGATGGTAAAAATCAACTTCCAGCCGGCGGGAGCATCGGTTCCAGCTGGGTATCTCGCCGACGCCGGCGCGGTCTTCGCTTCCCGCGGCAACGGCTATAGCTACGGCTGGAACGCGGACAATAGTGCTCAGGCGCGCGACCGCAATGCCGCCAACAGTCCCGATCAGCGCTACGATACCTTTACGCACATGCAGAAGCCGGCGGTTCCAAACGCGGTGTGGGAGATTGCGCTGCCGAACGGCAGTTACAGTGTGCGGATCGTCGCCGGCGATGCGAGTTACTACGATAGTACGTACCGAATCAATGCGGAGAACGTCCTGACCGTCAGCGGGACGCCGAGCGCAACCGTGAAGTGGTTTGAGGGCAGTCAGACGGTTAACGTGAGTGACGGAAGGCTGACGATTTCCAATGGTGCAGGAGCGGCGAACAACAAGATCGCGTTTGTTGAGATCACGACCGGAACAGCTTCAGCGCCCACGCTTGCGAAGTTCCAGACAACGCCGGAAAGCAACTCGCTCGAAGTTACGAAACTGCGCGTGAGATTAGATCGTAAGACGAGCACGAAAGATATCATCCATCTCAGCGGCACGCTGAACCTGCCGAAAGATTTCAAGGCTGAAGGGAGCAGCGTCAATGTTGATGTTGGCGGTGCTGCCGAGCTGATGGTCCTGAACGCGCGTAACAATGGCGTCAGCAAAGGCGGTGTGATCGCGCTGCGCCAGGACCGCCGCACCGGAAAGTGGCTCTTCACGGCATCTCTGAAGGGCGCGCTCTGGAAGGAGCGTCTTGAAGATTCGGGCCTGCTCAGCACCACGGGGAAGCAAACCGAAACCGTCGTGCCGGTGACTTTGACAGTTAATGGCACGGTCTACGGCGGCGGAACGACTGTTCTGTTCGATGGAACAAGAGGTCAGAGCGGCGAAGCAAAGTAACCAGCTGCAAAGGTTTTTCCGTCGCCCAGACATATGTCGAGAAAACATAAGGAAAGCAGGCCACCGCTCAGCTGCGGCTGGCCTTCGAGTTTGCAAGTTCCCGTCGCAGGGCGGCCAGTTCGGCACGGACCTGCTCGAGCGCTTCAGCCGGGGCGGGATGCTTGCGGGCCTCACGGCCGATGAAAAAGGTCGCGAGATTGGCAGTGATGTAACCGAACATGGCGAATCCATAGAGCGCCAGAAGCACGCAGAGCATGCGGCCCTCCAGTGTCTGCGGCCAGTAGTCCGTTCCCATAGTCGTCACGAGCATCGTCGTCCACCACAGCGCCGTACCGTAGTCATGCAGCCCTGTCTTCATCGGCACATCGCGCTCAAATGCGAGCATTCCTGCGGCGCCTCCGAAGATGACCAGGGCTGTCACGATCACCACGTACACCACTCCACGCTGCTGCATCGTGCTTCCGATCACCCTGACGCCGCGCGAAATCGAGCTGATCACGCGAATGAGCACGGTGCCGCGAAAGACACGCGCGTAACGCAGGAACCGCATCAATGCAAAGATGCGGAAAACACGGAGCGCCGGAATCAGTAGCGCGAGCACCGTCAGCCATTGAGACTCCAGAAAAGCAAGCTTGCGCGGAGCAATCACAAATTTCAGCAGAAACTCGATGACGAAAAGCACCCAGATCACCAACGCAGCATACTCGAGCGACTGCATCGTCCCGACTGTCAGCTCGGTCACCAGAAGTCCGAGCCACACGAGTCCAAGGATCAGCATGGGTCCCTCGAGCGCACGGCTGATTCGGCGCAGGAGCTGCGAACGCGAGTCCTGATGTTGCGTCTGGTCGCTACTCATTGGCTGCTTCCGGAGAGAAGGTAGCGGCCGCGACGGCGAGCAGCCCGATCGAGTAAATCGATTTCGACGTCAATTTTTGTGCGCCTTTGAGAGTCAGCATTTGGAAATTCAGTTATACGCCGTGCAGTCAACGGCAGCGGAATATCTCCGAAGCCTGGCATCTTCCACATCTGCATCCTCAACCTCCCCCTAGGGCACCCAACTAGCGGGCCAAGAAAGGAACATTTCACGTTTGGCAAGCCGGGCTCGGCCGAGGTTGGCGTTAAGCGAAACCAGGTGCAGGCAGTGCGGAGGAATTTTACGTGAAAGCGTTTCACGGCGCGTACTTGTCTGCAGAGCGTTAAGCGCCGACCTCGTCGGTTGCAGTGACGCCTCACTTCGAGTAAATCTGAGCTGCGATGTCGGAAACACGTGCGGTGGCGTACGGGTCATAAACCCGTACGGCGGCGCTTCTTGAACATTGCAGCCGAGATCTTATCGATATGGCGGCACCTGTTTCGGACGATGCATTTGCAAAGTACGCCAACGAGCACGGCATTGTTTCCTTCGACCAGATCGAACACGCCCGAAAGCGGCAGGCTGATCGCAAAGCGCAAGGCCAGGCGCTGGCGCTTGCCGATGTGCTCATCGAACAAGCCATTATCACGCCGGCGATTCGCGAAAATATCGAGAACAAGCTTCAGCAGGCCGGCGGTCTGCGCCAACTCGGCCCGTACAAGCTGCTGAAAAAACTTGGCGAAGGCGGCATGGGCGCTGTGTACCTGGCCGAAGATCCCGGCGCCGGACGCCAGGTCGCCATCAAGGTGCTGCCGCGCAAGCATTCAGACAATCCGGAATTCGTCACACGCTTCCGCCGGGAAGCGCGCGCCACAGGCAAGCTCAGCCATGCCAACATTGTGGCGGCCTATGCCGTGGGCGAGGAAATGGGCCATCACTACTACGTGATGGAATTCTGCGAAGGCGAGCCGCTCGATGCCGCGCTCAAGCGCGAGGAGCGGCTGGACTGGGACCGCGCCACGCAGATTGTGCTGCAGGTTTCGCGCGGGCTCAAGCATGCGCACGACAACGGGTTCCTGCATCGGGACATCAAGCCTGCAAACATTTTCATCACCACCGACGGCACGGCCAAGATCCTGGACCTTGGGCTTTCAAAGAACATCGGCGAGGCAGAACAGTCATTCCTGACGCAGACCGGCGTAGCTCTCGGCACGCCGCATTACATTTCCCCCGAGCAGGCGCAGGGCGAAAAAGAAGTCGACGGACGCACGGATATCTATTCGCTCGGCGCAACCTATTACCACCTGTTGACCGGCCAGACGCCTTTTCAGGCCAATACTGCCGCGGCCATCATTATGAAGCACATCACGGAGCAGCTTCCGAATCCGCAGGACCTGCGAGACGACATTCCGGATGCAGTCGTGCATGTGATCGAGCGCATGATGGCCAAGTCGCCTCTGGACCGGTACGAGAACTGTGCGGCGCTGATTGGCGATCTGGAGCTGGTCGTGCAAGGCAAAGCGCCGAGCAGCATGGAACTGGATGCCGGCAAGTCCAGCATTGCAGTGCGGCGCACGAAAAACAGTGCTCGCCCTGCGCGGCAAGCCGATCCGGCCCGCTCGCATTCGCCCAGCAGGCCCAGCGGTTTCGAAGAGACGTTAGTTCCCGCAAAATCGGGCAGGAGTACGGGCGAGCCTCCCAGACGTGCGGTAGTAGTGCCGATGGTGCTGGGCGGTCTCATTGGTGCGATCCTGATCTGGGCATTGCTGCCAGGAGGCGGCAAGACGCCAGCGCCCCCCGATGCATCCGCGCCCGCGGTCGCTTCACCTCCTGCGCCTTCTCCGCAGCCGCAGCCGGCTGTGAAGCCAATTGAGAAGCCTGTGGCGGAGACGCCGCAGAAGGCTGGCCCTGTGGTGCCGCCGCGCCCGGAGCCTGTTCGTATCGTTCTTGAGGCTGAGAACCTGCGCGTACTGAACAAAGCGCCGGCAAGCATCCTGGATGTTCAGAGTCCTGGTTTTCAATGGAGCCGCGGGCAGCACCGCTGGTTCCGCAGTGAGTTTCCAAACGCTGCGTTTGCGCTCGAATTTGCCGTAGAGAAGGCCGGCTATTACCGCGTCTCACTGGCGCTTACGCGCGGTCCGGATTACGGCCGCATCACTGCTGCGCTCGACGGCCGCGTGCTGCTGGAATCGCAGGACTGTTACGGACTGCGGCAGGAACCCTTTCGCGTGGACGCTGGCGAAATTCATCTGCAGGAAGGCGCTCACGAGCTGCGTATCGCCGTGCCCATGCGCCGCGGCGCCGGCGCGTACACGGCGGCCATTGACGCCATTATTCTTGAGCCGCTGAATACGCTGCAGCCTGAGGCCGAAAAGAGGGGCCAGGAACGCTGGAAAGACGCACTCAATCTGCTCGCGCTGGTGGATCTGAAGCAGGATTGCACGCCCGAGGAATGGCAGGCTGTAGCGGAAGGTCTTCAACCGCGCGCGACAAAAATCGGAAGCACACAGAAACTCGAAATTCCCTACACACCTCCTGAAGAGTACGATTTACGTTGCGTATTCTCTGTCCTTAAAGAGGGAGAAGCCCACGATACCACGCTGATTCTTCAAAAGAAAAACGTTCAGTTCTGTTTTAAAGCATTTCTCACGGGAGGCAGCACCCTCTGCGGCTTTGAATTGATCAATAAAGAGTACATTGATAAGAGCCCCGCGATGACCAAGCTTCCGCCGTTGCGCGCAGGCCTGCGCCACACGCTTTTGGCGGAAGTACGCAACAGCGGACTGCGAGGGCTGGTCGATGACAAGGTCGTTGCGGAGTGGAAAACCGATTATTCGGATCTCTCCATCTGGGGCGGCTGGCGCCTGCGGCAGAACGATATTCTCGGTGTCGGCAATTCCGGATCGAGCATTATCCTTCACGAGCTCAAGCTCATTGCCGTAAGCGGCACGGGCGGACCCAAGCGCAAGCCTGCAACGCCGGCAGCCCGGTAAACCTTCCGATTTCACATGTGCATCGGTATTTATTTTTTTTAACCGATTGGAGTGTTCACTTTCACAGGCAACGCATACACTATTCAATGCCCTAAATCTTAAAGTACTTGCATCATAAGAAATCGGGGAAAGTATGCGTCACGCAGCTTTATTATTAATACTTATTTGTAGCTTTACGGTTGAGGCCGCTACACCAATAGTTTCGTCGACGGTTCCCGCGCATCAGGCCACTTCTGTCTCCTGCGCCACTGCCCCGCGCATCACCTTCAGCGAGCAGATGAATACCAGCAGCGTGGAAGCGGCTCTGACGGCCAGCCCTGATTTTACAAAAACATTCTCCTGGGCCGGCAATACGCTGACGATCACGCCTGCGGCGCAGCTCAGCCAGAACACGGAGTACACGATTACAGTCGGGACAGGTGCTTCCAATCTCAACGGCGAGCAACTGAGTGCGCCGTATTCCTTCAGCTTCACCACTGACACGCTGACCCTCTCAGCCGTTAACCCGGCACTTGGTTATCGAAATCAGCTGATGCAGAACATTCAACTAACCGGCTCCGGCTTTAAAAAGTCGTCGTCAGTCTCGATTCCGCAGGGTGCGTCCACCTACAATGGGCATGGCTATCAGTACATCAGCACGCAGAAAACCTGGTCCGCCGCGAAGACACACTGCGAAAGCCTCGGCGGGCACCTGGTCACGCTGAGTTCCTCGGCCGAAGAAACGTTCGTAAAGTCGCTGGTGCCTGGCGGACAGTCGGTGTGGATCGGCATGACGGACGAAGCCGTGGAAGGCACGTTTACCTGGATTACGGGCGAGCCCGTTACATACACGCGCTGGAGACCGGGCGAACCCAACAATTTCAGCAACGAAGATTATGTGGAATACGACACCAATGCGCAGGGCTGGAATGATCTGAACGGATCGGCTAACCGCACGTTTGTCTGCGAATTCGAAGACCTCGGCGCGCCGTCGGTGGTACTCAAGCGCAACGGCAACCAGATTGCCGCATCGCGCGTGCAATTCGTCAGCAGCACTGAGCTTATCTTCGATGTGAATCTCACCGGCGCCGCGGTCGGTTTATGGGATGTGGAGGTCACCAATCCGGACAATGGCACGACGGCGGTGCTGCCCGCGGCGTACGAAGTCAAGTATCTGCCGCCGCTGGCGCGAGACGACGCCTACTCCACGCCGCTGAATCAAACCATCTCAGCTTCAGCTCCGGGGCTGCTGGGCAATGACCAGGTATTCTCGCCCAACGCGCTCACGGCCATCAAAGTCAGCGATCCGATCCACGGCGCGCTGACGCTGAATGCGGACGGTTCGTTCACCTACACGCCGTCGGCGAATTTTGATGGCTCCGACTCCTTTACATACAAGGTAAATGATGGGTACCTGGATTCAGAGCCGGCCAAAGTGTCGCTCTATGTCGGAGACCTGGGCGGCATCGCCGGCTGGTGGAAGTTCGACGAAGGCGCCGGCACGGTGGCAAGCGATTCGTCAGGCTATGGAAACAACGGCACGTTCAGCGGAGGCGTCTCCTGGAACAACTCGGGCATGCGCGGCGGCGCGCTGAACCTGGACGGCACAGCCATCGTTACCGTGCCGCACAACAACGTGCTGTCGCCGCCGGACTCCTGGAGCCTGTGCGCGTGGGTGCGCCGGAATGTCACCGGATCGAACCATGCCATCGTTGAAAAGCACACGCCCAGCGCCGGAGCAGGCGTTTACGCCATGCGCATCGAAAACGATTTGCTCAGCGGATACTTCATCGACTGGGCCGGCACGCACAAAAATGTTCGCTCTGTCTCGAAGATTCCCGCCAATCAATGGGTTCACACCGCCATCGTCTTCGATGCCGCGGCCGGCCGCTTGACGGCTTATGTGAACGGCATAGCCGAAGCTTTCATTACTGCGCCCAATGCATCTAAATCCGGGACGAGCGCGTTGAAAATCGGAGCTCAAGGGGATGACAACAACGCGAAGTTTAATGGCGCGCTCGACGATGTGCGCGTCTATGCTCGCGCGCTGAACGCGGTGGAAGTCAACCGTTTCGCGCAGCTGCCTCCGGTTGCGCAGGCTGATGAGTACAGCGGCCCGTGGAACCAGACGCTGACAGTCAGCGTGCCGGGCGTGCTCGGCAATGACACCGATCAGAACGCCGACATGCTCACAGCAGTTGCAGTCGCACTGCCGGCAAACGGCACGCTCACCCTCCAGGCCAGCGGAGCCTTCAGCTACGTGCCGAATACGAACTTCTCCGGCACAGACTCCTTTACCTATCGCGCAGATGACGGAAGGGGAAATCAATCTGCGCCGGCAACGGTTACCCTGCGGGTCACAAACGGAGCGCCTCGCGTAACGGACGTCGTTCCGGTTCCGGCGAGCACTGTAGGAGCCTCTCCGACTGAAATCACAGTCACGTTCTCCGAAGCAATGGATGCATCATCGATCAGCAGCCAGGTGCTTTTACTGGTGGGGCGTGGCCCGGATGGCCAGTTCGACACGGCAGATGACCGCTACATCGTGCCGCAGCAGGTGAGCTGTACCGGCGCCGTTGCGACCTTCACGCTCAACGGTCCGCTATTGGATGACGCCTACCGTTTCACCGTCCGGGGCACCGTCAACAGCGGGGCGCTGAGTTTTGATGGTGGAGATTTTATGAAGCTGGCGAACTTCGGATCGGTTGCGCCGACCAGCGAAGTCACCATTGAGTTCTGGCAGCGGGCCAATAGCGCGGCGGAGCAATCCACGTTCGGGCTTTCTCCCGATTCCGGAACCAACCGCTTCCAGGCACATATTCCCTTGAGCAATGGGAACGTTTACTTTGACTTTGGCAATCACGACTCGGGCAATGGAAGACTGCAGTACACCCCGCCAGTCCCAATTGCCGGCGCCTGGAACCACTTTGCCTTGGTGTCCAGCCAGTTACTGGGGCAGAGCCGCATCTATCGAAACGGCGTACTCGAAGCATCGCGGACAGGCAACACGCCCTTTGTCCGTGGCGCGTACGATCTATACATAGGATGCCTGGGCTCCCAAACGTATTTCTTCCGAGGCAAGATCGACGACTTCCGCATCTGGAGCGTCGCGCGCACGCAGGCTGAAATTCAGGCCAACATGAACCGCAGCCTCAGCGGTTATGAAAGCGGCCTGGTCGCTTACTGGGATTTTAATGACGGAGTCGGGCAGCAGGCGCGCGACCGTTCGGCCGCGCGGCGCCATGGGACACTCGGAGCGTCGGCTCTGGCAGGCTCTGATGATCCCACATGGATTGCCGGAGAGGTGGTGGTGTCCGGCGGCGTACGCGACTTGAGCGCCGAAATTCTTGACGGTGAATTCAGCGGCACTTTTCCGAGCGGAAACGGCTCCAGCGGCGGCGATTTTGTCATGCAGTTCACTGTGAATGCGTCGGCTCCGGTGGTTGACAGCACCGTTCCAGCCGATCAGGCCACTCAGGTTCCCTGCGGCGCGCCGCTGAAGATTACCTTCAGCGAGCAGATGAATAACGCGGCCGTCGAAGGGGCGCTGAGTTTCAATCCTGATTTTTCGAAGTCCTTCAGCTGGTCTGGATCCACGCTCACGATTACGCCCACGGCGGCGCTGAGTCAAAATACGTCGTACACGCTGACGGTGACGACAGGAGCGCTCGATGCGTCAGGAACACCGCTGGCGGCGCCTTTTACGCTCTCGTTCACGACGGACTTTGTGACGCTGCAGTCTGTCAATCCGGCCGTCGGCTACCTTGGCGGCCAGATGAGTTCGCTGGTGCTGAATGGAAATGGCTTCAGGCAGGGTCCGGGCGCGCCGGTACCACTGGGCGTGACGCTCTTCGGCACTCACGGTTACCAGTACGTGAACACGAGCATGTCCTGGGGCGCCGCGCAGTCATACTGCCAGAACCTCGGCGGACACCTGGTTGCGATCAATTCGGCAGCAGAGAATTCGTTCATTGGAACACTTGTTGGCAATACGACGACGTGGATCGGCCTGACGGACGTTTCTTCCGAAGGCCAGTGGAACACGTGGATCAACGGCGAGCCGGTCACGTACAGCAACTGGTATCCCGGCGAACCGAACAACAGCAGCGGCATTGAACATCGGGGCGAGCGCATCGGAAATGGCCAATGGAACGACATCAGCGACAGTAACACGCGCACATTTGTGTGTGAATTCGACGGACCGGCTGCTCCGACTGTCACGCTGCGGCGCAACGCGGCGCAGATTCCCTGCACCAACGTTCAATTCGTCAGCTCCTCACAGCTGCGCTTCGATGCCGATCTCACGCTGGCTGTCGCGGGATTGTGGGATGTCGAGGTTCGCAATCCGGAGAACGGTGCGCTCACGGTCCTGAGCGGCGGCTTTGAGGTCAAGGCGCAGCCGTTTCAGAATATCAACGCGTCTTTGCTTCAGCTCGGCGCCAGTGAACTGGCGTGGGGCGACATCGACAACGACGGCGATCTCGATTTGATTCTGAACGGCAATGAGCTGGGAAACAACAGCGGCATGCGCGCGGCTGTGTACCAGAATACGAATGGAAGCTTCAGCAGTGTTGCGTCACCGGGACTGACCGCTGTCGAGCAGGGCGGCCTGCAACTTGGAGATTATGACGGCGACGGCAAGCTGGATCTGCTGCAGAGCGGCTGGACGGGCGGAGCGCCGCGCACGACAGTCTATAAGGGTGCAGGCAACGGCACCTTTACAACGCTTTTCAACCCGACGGGATTGAAGCAAGGCGATGGCCGCTGGTTCGACTTCGACCACGACGGCGACCTGGACTTTCTGGTTGCAGGAGAGAACTCGAGCTTCAACGGCCCGAATTACTCGCTGCTCTACCGCAACAATGGCAACCAGACCTTCACGCAGGCGGCGAGTTTCCCTGGCGTTCGCGCATCTGAAGTGGAGGTGGTGGATTTCGACAATGACGGCGACCTGGACATTTTGCAGGGCGGTGAAGACCGTGGCACGTTGCGCATGAATCTGCTTCAAAATAGCGGGGGCACCTTCACTGCGATCACCTCGCCCTTCCCGGCGTCCGAGTGGCCAGGCTTCGCGTGGGGCGACTTCGACAATGACGGTGATTACGATATTGCGTTCAGCGGAAATACATCAACGGGATTGGTTGCCGGCATCTACCGCAATACAGGCGGAACGTTCGCGCTCGAAAAAAGCCTCCCCGGCTTTTACCTCGGCGACATAAAGTGGGCAGACATCGACAACGATGGCGACCTCGATCTGTTCGTCATGGGGCGCGGGACGGGTTCCGTAAAGCTGTTCACCGTGTACATCAATGCGAGCGGCACATTCGTGGAAAGTGGGATCTCGCTTCCAGCGCTGGAGGCCGGGGAAATCGCGTTCGCCGATTACGACAACGACGGGCGCCTGGACGTGGCCATCAGCGGCAGCAGCAATAGCGGTTTTATTTCGCGCATTTACCGCAATGCCAGCGATTGCCCCGTAAACACGGCGCCGACTGCTCCCGCGACGCTGACGTCGCTCGTGCACGGTTCGCTCGTGCGGCTGAGCTGGGACGCGGCGAGTGACACGCAGACTCCGGCGCCGGGCCTGTCGTACAACGTTCGCGTAGGAACAGCGCCAGGCAAGGACGATGTCTTTGCCGGCATGTCGGACAGTTCAGGCCGGCGCAAAATCGTGCGGGACGGCAACGCGCAGAAGCGCACGAGTTGGGCGCTCAACCTGCCGCTCGGGACGTATTACTGGAGCGTCCAGGCGATCGACAGCGCCTTCGCCGGCTCAGCATGGGCGCCAGAACAGACCGTGGTAGTGGATGGCTCGCTGCAGCCAACCATCGCGGTCTCACCCACAGCGCTGACTTTCACTCTCAATGAGGGCGCGCTGGGCTCCAGCACCCTGAATCTAACCAATCCAGGCGTCGGAAGCGTGAGCTGGTCGGTCAGCGACAATGCGACGTGGCTGAGCGTCTCGCCGGCTTCGGGCACAACCACGACTGAAACCGACGCCCTGAACGTCTCCGTTGATACATCCGGATTGACTCCGCGCCTGGCGCCCTACACGGCGAAGATCACGATCACCTCGCCCGACGCCTTTGCATCTGTGACTGAAATTCCAGTTTCGCTGACCGTCAGCGGATTGATGGCGCACTGGAAACTGGATGATGGCAGCGGAAACACGGCGATCGACTCAACAGCGAACGCTTCGCACGGCAACGTGATCAATGGAGCGTGGACAAGCGGCATCATCTCTGGCGGGCTGAGCTTTAGCGGTTCGACTTACATCGACGCGGTACTGGATGTCGCGGAAACCGAGTACACTCAGTCGCTCTGGTTCAAGACCAGCAATCTCAACGCTGCGCTGTTCAGCTGCGACGCCGGCACGCTCGGCTCGTCCGGGCACGACCGCCACGTCTATCTTTACAACGGAAACATTTCCGCGCGGCTTTATAACAACGAGACCATCCGTTCCACGAACCGCAATTACGCGGACGATACATGGCATCATGTCGCTTACGTCTTTGGCGGCGCGCAAGGTGGGCAGAAGCTGTATGTGGATGGCCAGCTCATCGTCAGCGGGACAAAGACATTTTCGGATTTCACCACGCAGACGGGCGTGAACATCGGGTACTCCAACGATGCCGCCAGCAACTATTTCACCGGCACGATGGACGATGTGCGAATCTACAACCGCGCGTTATCGCAATCCGAAATCCAGGCGCTGATTCCGGATGTCGCCCCGGCGACACGTGCCGATGCGTATGGCACTCTTACTGGAGTGCTGACCGTCGCCGCGCCGGGCGTGCTCGCCAATGATGTGGATTACAACGGCGGTGCAATCAGCGCAGCAAAGGCGTCCGATCCGTCACATGGCACGCTGCTCATGAACGCAGACGGATCATTCACGTACACGCCAGAAAACGGTTTTACGGGAACAGACACGTTCACCTACACGGCCAGCGACGGAACCTTAACGTCGACGGCCACGACGGTCACTCTCATCGTCGGAGAGATTACGAGCGGGCTGCTCGCGCACTGGAAAATGGATGAGACATCCGGCGCGCAGGCGTCGGACTCCAGCGGCAACGCTTACCACGGCACGCTAACCAACGGTCCACTCTGGCAGGAAGGCGTCCTGAACGGCGGGTTAGGTCTAGACGGCGTTGACGATCATGTGCTGCTTTCGAGTTCCAGCGGGCTTGATTTCGCGCAGGGCCAGAACTTCACGTTCACCGGCTGGGTGCGCACCTCCGACACGGCCGGTCCTCTGATCGCATTCCGGAATTCGAACAATGTGAGTCTCACGATTCGAGTTGTCGTGGGCTATGACGGAGTCGATACAGTTCCAGGAAAGTTGCGCACATTTATCCGCGGCAGTAACAATACTCAGTTCGCCCTGACCGGGGAAACAGTCAATACGAACACCTGGCGGGCGTTTGCATTGGTTCGCGAAGGCACAACGCTGCGTCTCTACCTCGATGGACAACAGCAGGCATCGGTTACACACAGTTTTGTTGCCGACGCGATTGTCACGAACTCGCGGGCGCTGGGCCGCGACCTGATCTGGGTTCGCGACAACCAGTCCACTACTGGCAACCGCCATCTCGCCGGCGACATGGACGACATCCGAGTTTATGGCCGCGCGCTTTCGCCGGCTGAATTGACTGTCCTCGCCAACAAGCAGCCCATCGCGGCAGGCGACAGCTACGCGTTTGCCGTCAATACAGCACTGCAGGTCAGCGCGCCGGGCGTCCTCGGCAATGACACCAATCCCGAAGGCGAGACGCTCACCGCTGAGCTAATCACGCCGCCCGCCGCGGGCACACTTGTTCTCAATTCCGACGGTTCGTTCACGTTCACTCCCCCGGCAAACTATGCTTCACCGGCCCTGTCTTTCAGCTACAGAGTCCGAGACGCGGTGAACCGCACCTCGAACACAGCGATGGTTGCATTAACTGGCCCCGCGCCGCAGTTGATCTCGGTTGCTCCCGACCGTGCGGACCGCGGAGCAACAGTGGAACTGACCTTAACCGGCAACAACCTTCCAACCTGGAGCGGCACACCAACGGGTGCGACACCGCCTGTGTCGGTTCGCATCCGGAAAGGATCTGAGATCGCCTCGGCCAGCGGACCGCTTGTTTCATCGTTGAACTCGCTGATGTGCACGATTGACATCGGCAGCTTCAGCACCGGCATCTATGACGTGCAACTGCTTCAGGACGGGATCGTTCAGTCGACGCTCGCCGGCGCGTTCACCGTCGACGACACGCCTTTCCTCCAGCTCGACGCGCCGAATGGGGGTGAAACCTTCTATCCCGGGCAAACGACGACCATCGTCTGGACCGCTTCAGGCTTCGCAGGCGACGTCGACCTCGCGCTTTCAACAAATGGCGGCAACACGTATGCGCCCATCGCCACCGTACCCCAGTCGCCTGCGAGCTACACGTGGACGGTGCCATCCAGTCCATCGGCAAACTGTAAAATCCGCATCAAACGCAGCAGCGGGGCAACGTTCGATGTATCGGACACGACCTTCACGATCGGACAGCCGGGAGCGAAGGTGATCGGGCTTTCCGTGGAGCCCGGCAGCACCTTGACCGCGAGGCCTTCGGAGATCGTTGCGCTATTCGACAAGGATCTTCTTGCCTCCACATCGAACAGCGCGAATCTTTCGCTCTTCGAGGCAGGCGCCGACACCATCTTCGGAACAAACGACGACATTCTGATTTCGCCCGCGCCCGCAGCCGCAAGTTCCGCTCGAGAAGGCCGCATTGACTTATCGAACACCGCCCTGCCCAATGGCACATACCGCGTCGTTGTGCGCAGCGAAAGCCGCGCACCGCAGTTTGACGGCGGCACCGACCGCGTATTCGTCGCGGATGCGCCTCAGTATGAGCTTTCAAATTTCACTTTGGAGGCGTGGATCTGGCCGTCGTCCAATCCTTCCTTTGCCGGACAGATCGTCTTCCGCGGCGATGATCGCTCAGCAAATGATCCTTACTCTCTGCACATGCTTCCGAACGGCCGTGTGAACCTGCGGATCGACACGGCGAACGGAACGTTCGACTGCTCATCCCCTTCAGCCGTTCCGCTGGGTACGTGGACGCATATAGCCGGCAGCTACACTGCGGCCACGAAGCAATTGAACCTGTACATCAATGGATCGCATGCCGCGTCGGCGACTTCGACGGCCAATCCCGTCCTCCAATTGACCGGCAGTAATCCAGGCGTCAGCTTCGGCAACCTGCCTTCAGCAAGCGATTCCGGCCAGGGCTTCGCCGGACGCATTCAACACGTCCGCATCTGGAATCTGGCGCGCGACGCCGCGCAAATTCAGTCCACGATGAACAAGGCGCTGGCCGGCAATGAAGGCGGACTGGTGGGCTGCTGGCGCCTGAACGAAGGCGCCGGACAAATCGCATATGACGCGACCGCGTACGCCAATCACGGCGTGCTGGGACTGTCGTCGGCTACCGGTGCTGATGATCCAGCGTGGGTGAGCGGCGGGGTTCACCCGGGTCTTCTCGATAGCGATTCGCAGCAGCTTGATGGCGAATTCTCAGGCACGTTCCCGTCGGGAGACAACATCCCCGGCGGCGATTTCGTGGCGCAGTTTACGCTCGCCAGGCCCAGCGTAACGGTGCTGGTCCCAAATGGAGGCCAGACGTATTACGCCGGGCAGAGCACCACACTCTCGTGGGCCACGCAGTTTATCGGCGGCAATGTCGATATTGCCCTCTCGACTGATGGCGGCGCGAACTACACGCCCATTGCAACGGTCCCCTACTCTCCCAGCACGTACGTGTGGACCGTGCCAAACTCTGTTTCAAGCAATTGCCGCATCCGCATCGGGCCGTCAGTCGGATCGACGTCCGCGGATGAATCCGACACGGTATTC
>DASPJR010000052.1:0-22575 GCA_035628505.1 Planctomycetota bacterium
CGCGGATGTAAGCCGCCGAATCCGTTTCCCAGCTCTCGAAATAGTGTTCGGCGAGCGCCTGGATTTCGTTCATGAACCGGTAGTAGGTGATCGTGCGCAACGTTTCATCCCACCACTCCGCCGATTGCCTCGCATTCATGCCTGGCCGCCGCGGGCTCAGGCGAAGCACCTGGAAAATGCGGAGCCACGCCACGCGCAGCCGGCCCGGCGGCAACCAGTGCGCGAACGGCACCTTGGAGTGCAGCTCGACCGGGTACGTCGCGAGTGGAAACAGGGTGATCAGCACGCCATCGGGCTTCAGCACGCGCGCGCATTCAGAAAAAATCCGGTCGATGAATTTCACGTGCTCGAAAACCTGGTTGGCATACACGACATCGAACGTTGCATCCGCAAATGGAATGGTGCGCTCATCGGGAGCAATGCGAATGCGGTCTTCAAAGTCTTCTTTAAAGAGATTGCCAAGACGCTCGCGCAGCTTCTCTTTGCGGTATGAAAGATCGTAGCCGTAAAAGCTATGCCCGCTGTCAAGGATTTGTTCCATGACCACGCCTTCGCCGCATCCGACATCGAGAATGCTCAACTTCCGGCCGGCTCCGATCGCATTGATTTTGCGCGCGATGTAAAGCGTCGTCGCCGAATTCCACGGCTTATCGGCAGCGCGAATCGCTGAGCTGGCGGGTGCTTCAAGTGCGGGCATGGCGCTAAAGTATAACATGCGGCGACCTGTTCATCGCGGCTTCTCAAAAATTATCAGCACGTGATCCCGTGAGCTTGCCCAGCTCGGCGCGTGGTCAACTGTTTGGTAGTCGCCGCCTCTAAAGGCCTTAAGCAGAAGCCGGCACAAACGCAGCAACGACGGCGAGAGCCGGTATGCGACATTCGCAAGCGCCTCAAACATGCGTGTGTGAAATTTTGGCCGTCCCAGATGGGAGTAAGCTTCCGTACGAATTACTTTCAACCCAAGTTTCTCCGCGGCACGCTGCGCCCACGCCGGCGAAATGAACGAGAGATGCTCGGGCAGCTGGCAGTACCAGTAGCCCCCGCGCATGAAGCGGAAACTCGGCGCCTCAGCATTGCCGGTAGCAATAATCAAAAAGCCGCCGGGCTTCATGCGCGCGGCTGCGCTCTCTAGAAAGGCGAGTGGATCGGGAACATGCTCGATTACGTCGAAGGCGGTGACGCAGTCAACGCATACACTCACCGCGCTCAGATCTGAGCCGGCCAGCTCAATCCCCTGCTCTCGCGCGCGTGCGGCGGCTGCGGTATTGGGCTCAATGCCATATCGCTTGAAGCCAGATCCTGCGTAGCACAAAAAAGCACCGTCGTAACATCCAACGTCCAGCACGCTTCCACCGGGTAACCGTTCTTCCATGAATGCCAGCGCCCGCTCCCAGTCGAGGCGCGTCTGTGGGTCGTACGCCCAGGCCGGCTGCGCAGCGGCGTAAATGCGGCTGAGTTCCTCCGCGGATGGCCGCGGGTGCTTGAACTGGAGCGAGCAGGAATCGCAGCTGTAAAGTGCCGCCGGCTGCGATGGCAGTTCATTCAGCGCGCTGCTGCCCGCGGGAATTTTTCCGACAAATCGGCACGCACCAGAGCGGCAGGACGGGCACGGCACGGAGCGGTCAATCATACATTCCGCGGCATTCACGAATAACCCAGCCGTCTCATCTGCTGCGGCCAGAGCGCCTCGACGGCTTTGGCCAGAGCGGGCGAAAGTTGCTTCGTCCAGCCGCCGCTTTCGGCGCTGCGCACGAATGGAATAGTCTTCCGCGTCTCGCGCAGCGGCTTCCACTGATCGCCCTGCTCGCGTTCGAGCTGCCGCATGTTGTCTGCGGAGCTGGATGAAATCGCCGCGTCAAGCTGCGCATCGGTGGCGCTCAGCTTCAGGAACGCAACAATTCTGCGTGCTTCAGCGCGCGTATCGCGCAGCATATCCTCGTAGCGCAGCAGCAGAAAATCCGCGTTATGCTCGCGCGCGCCGAGCCAGCTTCCCACGTTTTCGCCCCATGTTCCGAACGGGTCGAGCGTCCCCGCAAAGAAGGATTGCGCGAACTCTTCGAGACTTACGGCGTCGGTGATGTAATTGAATTTCCTGAAATGGAAGTAGTACGAGACGAGCACGTCTCGCGGATCGCGCGCGATGTAAATCACGCGGCGGTAGCGCGGCTCGAAGTACTCGTGGCTCTTGAGAATGCGCGGCTGGGCAACGCGCAGCAGCGCCTTGTTCGTATTCTGGTAAATGTCCGGAACCTTTTCCTCGATGTTGGAAAATAACATGGGCTTGCCGAAATACAGCGCGCCGATCAGAAAGCGCGTCCACGTGTTGCCGGATTTCGGGTACGAGACGATGAAGGTGTCATCGGGCAGCACGGTGATGCCGCGGCCGCTGTGCAGGTTTAAGCCGGCCTTGATCGTTTCCTTTGAGCGTGAAAGCAGCGACATAGGTCCTCGCGTCTGGCGCGTGCGACACCTTACCTTCTTTCGTACGTTCGAGCAAAAGGTTTTGATCGGCCTACAGCACCGAATTTTTCGTGGCGTGAAGGCGCGCTTCAGTTTAAAGCCGTAATCATGATCCCTGTTGTGCTGGTCCTGCCGGTTCTGCATCCCGCCGGAGCCGAACGCATCGTTGCTGATCTGGCCACGCGCCTGGCGGCGCACGACTTTGCCGCGCGTGTGATCTGTCTAGAGGACGAGAACGCTGCGGTCGGCGAGGAGCTCCGTGCCGCCGGCATACCCGTCTCCGGCCTGCGCCTGTCGCGTCGCCGGACGCTCGCGTGCGCACGCGCGTTGCAGGAACAGCTTTCGGCCGAGCGCCCGCTGATCGTTCATTCGCATCTTTTTCACGCCAACATGGCTGCGCGCATGGCGCTGGCGCGGATGAGTGCTCCCGCCCGGGCAAAGATTCACCTCATTAATACGCTGCATGTGGCCGAACGCCGCTTCAGGCCGTGGCAGTTCGCGATGGACCGCGTGACCGCACGCTACGCCCGCGTGGAAGTGTGCGTCTCCAAAGCTGTCGCTGCGTTCCAGCAGGAGAAAACGGGTTTGCCTGCGCGTTTTTTCCGCGTCATCGAAAACGGCATCGACCTCGCTCGCTTTGTGTCGCTGACGCCTGCAGTGCAATTGCCCGCCAACTTAAATGTTGTCTCGATCGGCCGGCTCGATCCGCAGAAAGATTTTGCGACGCTGCTGCACGCGTGGGCTCTGGTGCTCGACCGTTTTCCCGCCGCACGCCTGAGCATCGCTGGCGAAGGCCCCGAACGGGAACGCCTCACTGCACTGATCAGTTCGCTGCGGCTGCGAAACGTCAACCTTCCCGGATTCGTGCAGGATATTCCCGGACTGCTGCAGCAGGCGTGTCTTTACGTCCAGCCATCCGCATGGGAGGGCTTCGGCCTGGCGGTCGCCGAAGCGATGGCGGCAAATCTTCCGGTCATCGTCAGCGATGCGGACAGTCTGCCGGAAGTCGTCACAGATCGAAAAACGGGACTCGTCGTGCCCAAGGCCCAGCCCAAGCCGCTTGCCGACGCGATTATCTCGCTGCTCGAAGAACGCGCGCTGGCCGTGCGTTACGCGGCTGCGGCGCGCGACGAGGCGGCGCGGCGCTTTTCAGTTGAACGCATGGTCGCTGACTACGCGGCGCTCTACCGGGAGATCGCATGCGCCTCGTAACACTCACGCTTCATCCGGCGATTGACCGCATTTTTTCGGTGGAAAAACTCGTGCCGGGCGCAACGTTCGACGGTTCGCTGCTGCGCTGCGTGCCGGCGGGCAAAGGCGTCAACACCGCACGCTCGCTGAGCAGTGTTGTTGAACCGCGTGCGGTTCTCGCCGCTGCGTGGGTCGGCCGCGCGGAAGAGACGTGGTTTCGCGAGTGGCTGCGGCAGCACGCGAAAATTTCCGTCGCGACCTGCCCCCGCGAATGCGCCACGCGCAGCGCGTACACCATTCTGGAACCCAGCGGACGCGAAACGCACATCAAGGAAGCGATGGCTGCGCCGCCACATGCCGAAGAACGCGCACTGCTGGCGTTCTGGAAGAAGACCGTGAAGAAAGACGATGTCGTCGCGCTCTGCGGATCAGCTCCGCGCGGCACAAAGCGCCAGACGCTCGAAGCCCTGTTTGCCGCGGCGCGCGAGCACAAAGCGCGCTGTGTCATTGCTGATACGAACGGCGTGGCACTTGAAGTTGCAGCCTCGGCAGGCCTGAATGGCATCAAAGGAAACGCATTGGAGATCGGGCAGTGGCTGAAGCTTGATACAAAGCTCGACCTTTCGCGCAAACCTCACCGGCTCGCGTTGCAGAAGGCGTTTGCCAGGGTAAACGCCCCGCAAGCGATCACCATCACGCTCGGAAAGGCTGGAGCGATCCTCGCCACACACACTGAAATTCTGCGTGCTGTAACACCCACGCTCCCGACCAGCGCGGTGCGTTCAACGACTGGCTGCGGCGATGCGGCAACGGCGGGATGGCTGTGGGCCTTGAGCGACGGTTGTTCCGCAGACGAGACACTGCGGCGAATTGTCGCGTGCGGCACAGCCAAGACCGCTTCGGAAGACCCGGGCGTTCTTGACGCAGCATTCGCGCGCAAACTGCTCAGAAAAGTTGAGGTCCGCGAACTTAAGCCTTAGCGTCGCGCGGCATGCCGGGCTTTCAGTCCTTCGAGCACGCGATACGGAATGCGCAGAGAATTGCCGATGCCAGTTCCGAGCTCCACCGTTTTTCCCGTGCGCCCGGTCTCGCCGTGAAAATCGCTGCCACCAGAGGGCGTGAGATCGAATTTTGTCGCCAGCCGCGCGCAGAGCTCGGTCTGTTCGGGAGTGTGCGTGCTGTAGTGGACTTCGATGCCGTCGAGGCCCTTGCTTTTCAGGTCGCCAACAATGCGTTCCATCTCGTCAGTGCTTTCGGCTTTCAAATAGGTCGGATGCGCGAGCACCGCGATGCCACCTGCGGAATGAATCTGGCGGATCGATTCTTCGGGGCTGGCCACAAAGCGTGACACGTACGCCGGCGCGCCCTTGGCGAGATATTTATCGAAGGCTTCCTGCTTGTTGCGCACGAAGCCTTTTTTGATCAGCACCGCCGAGATGTGCGGCCTGCCGATGCTCTTATCGATGGCCCCCCCGCCCCCGCCTTCAACGCCGATCCCCGCTTCGTCTTCGACTTCCTTCATCGTGATGTCAAAACCCATGCCGCGCAGCTTTTCGACGATCTGCGGGTTGCGAATATTGCGGCCGTCGGCCAGTTTCTTGAGAAAGGCACGAAATTCAGGGTCAGCCGTGCTCACAAACAGCCCCACGATATGCATCGTGCCCTTGGCAAAATCGGCCGAAATCTCAACGCCTGAAATGGTCTCGAGACCTGAATCTTTTGCTGCCGCGTGCAGTGCTTCCAGACCGCCGACGGTATCGTGATCGGTGAGCGCCAGCGCCCGCAGCCCGATTTCCCTGGCGCGCGCAACGAGCTGCTGCGGGGTCAGTCGTCCATCAGAAGCGGTCGAATGGCTGTGCAGGTCAACGCAGTCGGTCAACAAAAGGCGGCTCCTCTCTCAAGCAAAATCCATGGCCAGCATGGTGTACGTTCCGTCGCCCTGCGCCTGCAGCATGTAATTTCCTCGCAGATGCAGGCCCGTCAGTGCGACGTTCAGTTCAGAAAAGTCCGGCGCGTAAGGCAGCGTGAAGCGCAGCAATCCGGCATCCACGCGCGATACGCGGCCGCGCTCGCCGCTTAGACGGCCTTCGAACTGAAGGTACGCGCGGCGGTGGTCGGGCAACCTGCGCAAGACGCTGCCGGGCCGCGGAAAAGAATCATCCAGGGTTGCAAAGGTCAGCAGCACGCGGTCATCGTCCGATTGTCCGGACGCAATCTGCAGCATCAGATCATAATGATCTTCATGCCCGGGCCAATCCGTGTGATGCAGCACGACATAGCGCATGGCTGCAGTTTAAAGCGGATGCCTGGCGCTGAAAGTTATTTTGCTTCAAGCAGAACTTTCTGGTCGAGCAGCGAATCGACACGGTTGCAGAAGAGGCGGAAGGCTTCGTACTCGGCAACGGCAATGCGCTGCCGGCTGAGCTCGAAATTTTCCTGGATCGTCAGCCCGCCCTCGGCGTGCTTGATCTTGCGGCTGTAGCGCCCGAACGGCTCGACGATTTCGACGTCCTCTGGAACTGAAACCACCTTCAGGCCGGCCTCAAGCTGGTAAACGATCTCCATCTTGCGCATCCATGGGTAGTGCAGTTCCAGGTCGTGCCGGCGCTTGGTTTGCGCGGCAAAGCGCGGTGACAGAAAAAAGCCGTCCAGCGTGGCCGGCAGCGTCTTGCGCTCACCGCTCTGCGTGGCAAGAGCTGAAACTTTCAGGCTTGTTTTCATCCACATGGCGCCCTGTTCGTGCGGCGGCGCAAATTCAAGCTTCTCCACTTCCGCGCCGTTGAAGCGCCGCGCGGCATAATCCTTCATATACCGCTCGTACTGGCCCGGCGATTCGGCCAGCTGCCGGTAAGCCGGCGCGAACTGCCCGTGGCGGTAATCCTGGATCTGCACCGTCGCTGCACCGGACCGCTCGACTTTGACCGTAAACTGCTGCTGGATGACATTGTCCTTCGCTTCGCTGCCCGGAACCTTCAGGAATTTTCCGCCCGCTGAATTGACGGCCAGTACCTGCGCCGTCTGATCGGCGTCCGGCACTTCGCCCAGGCGGTGGAAATCGGTGGTGCAATCGATCCAATATTCCCTGCCATCCACAGCCGGCACGTGGGCGATGCAGTGATTGAAAAGGTTGGGCATCGGCAGGGAATCCGGCGGAATATTGCCGGCGTCAACGGTGCGGATCAGCACCAGGTTGCACGGAATGTTCACGATCTGCAGCATGGACGTGATGAGCGTCGCCGTGTCTTTGCAGTCGCCGTAGAGCGATTTGAACGTATCGCTGGCGCGATGCGGTTTGTAGCCATTGCGGCCGAATTCGATTCCCAGGTAGCGGATCTTACGGATGACCCAGTCGTGGATAACGCGCAGCTTTTCAGTGTCAGTTTTGCAGTCGCGCGTCATGTCCAGCACGGCCGTTCGCATCTCTTCGCTCGGCACGAGCTGTTCCCTGGCCAGGTGCCAGTACCATTGGCCGACCTCCTGCCAGGATTTCATCGTCGTGACCTGAACCTGCGCGAGCTGATCGACCACAGGCGGCATTCCCCGTTCCTGCTGGATGCCCGGCGTGTTCTCCGTCTGCCACTTGAACACTTCGCGCCGCGTGTCGCTCTGCGCAATACGCTCGGCCTGCGCCGATGTATTCATCGTCTTGGTCTGAAGGTTGAGGTCCTTCGGGAAGTCGAGCACGTACTGGCTTTTCAGGACAGGGTCGTCATCACTGAGGTAGAACGTATCGGCAAAGTAATCGCCGTAGATGTTATCGCCCGTGTCGCGGATCGTGTACTGCAAGTCGATGATCGCGCCCGGCTCGAGATTCTTGAACGTGACCTGCTTGAGATGATGCTCATCGTAAATGCGCGTCTGAACGCCCATGGCTGCAGACGTCGAGCGATCCTGGACATCCGCGCGCGAGAGTTCGCGGCCATCCGGCGTGATGACCGCCGCGCGCAGAATATCAACCACCTGCCGCTCGGGCTCGTACCAGATGCTGTGCTGCGCCAGCTGCTGAATGCCGTTGGGACGGAGCAGCTTCGAGACGCGGTGGATCATGCGGCTGGAACTGCCATTTGTATTCACGCGTACCACCTGCTGATTGAGCAGATGAACGACATTATCCTCAGGATATGCCGAGGCCTGCGGCACAGGGAGATCCTTGAGCTGGATGTCGTACGCGGCAAAGAACTTCTTCTCGCTCGCCGGATCGGTGTCGAGGATCGAGAGATAATCCTTGATTTGCGGCGAGTTGGGCTTGATCTGCAGCACCTGCCGGTAGAGCTTGACCGCGTCGGCGGTCTGTCCGGCTGCGTGTCGCGCGCGCGCCAGTTCGGCAAGCAGTTCCGCGCTCTCCGGAGCGACCGTCAGCGCCGCTTCGAGCACCTGCGCCGCACGCGCGGCATTGCCGGCCCGCCGGTATTGATGCGCCGTATGGATGACCAGTCCGAGGTCAAATGGCTGCGCCGCCGCTTCGGCCGCAAGGAATTCAGCAGCCTGCTCGTACTTGCCCATCTCGTTCAGTTCGTCAATCCAGCGCTGGCGCATCTCGCGGTCGCCGCCGCAGTACGATAATGCCTTCTGTAAAATGGAGCGCCGCGCAGAGACGGTCGTCTCCAGATCCAGCAGCCGGTGCCAGCCGTCGGCAAGATAGGGATGATTGTCGGTAAATGCCTGCAGCGTCTTGATCGAAAGTGCGCGCAGCACCGGCGCCGCGCCTTCCCCAGTTCCCCGCTGCGCAGGCTTGGAAGCTTCCGGATTGACGCCCGCGAGCGCAAACGCGGCAACACCCAGTTTCTCAGCGCCAAAACGCGACTTGAGCTGCCGGGCGTAATCGGAGGCGATGACATGGTTGTGGCTTTCCTGCGCCAGCGTGGCCAGCACAGCGAACACACCTGGTAAAGAATCGTGGGATGCCAGGACGGACTCGGCAGCCTGCCGCGCTTCGTTGGTGTCGCGCGAGAGCGTTGCGATCTTCAACTTGATGTAGGGACACTTCGGAGCAAGCGTCGCGGCGCGCGCCAAGGGCGTCGGCGCGGAGAGTTCCTCCTTGGGCGCCAGCTTGCGGCTCTCGATCAGGCTGCCCTGCGCGACGAGCAGCGCCAGGTTGTCAGGCTCGTTCTTCAGCGCCTTTTCAATCGCGAACAGAATTCCGCGGTCGAGCGTTCCCGGGACCTCCGGAGGAGCCGCCGTACGCGCCTTGGTATCCGCCTGGTAACCGCTGAGCGCCGCCGCAGAGTCATCGATGGTAATGCCCTCCAGCGGTCCGCCCGCAGGCTGGCACAGCCGCGCTGAGAAGCTCCATTCGGTCTCTTCCACAATGCCGGTCTTAACCAGAATCTGGTTCCAGCCTTTGCGCAGGAAAACGGGCGCGGTCAGCTTGTCATGCGCGTAATCATTGTGCTGAGTAACGCTGCCGGCGGCAACGCCATTGACCCAAACGTTCAGCCCGCCTGCACAGCCGACGCGCAGCACCGCCCACGTATCGGCATCGGCTTTAACGAACGTCACCGCATACGCCAGCACGTGGATGCTGGGCTCAAACAAGTCGGCCAGGTCGATGCGGCCATCGAGCGGAACAGCGGCAGGGCGGTGCCAGCCTACGCGGCGATTGCGGCCCGGGACCGATTTCTCGAAATCGATAAAGCTTTCCGGCTCGAAGCTCTGGCTGAATCCGGCACCGTCGCGATTATCGATTGGCCCGGTAATGGCCCAGCGCGTGAGATTGCGCAGGCTTTTGCAGACTTCGCCTGCCGCCGAGTACTCCCCGCGCGAGAGCAGCCAGTCGGCGTGAATGGTTTTCAATTGATCCTTAAGGCGCGGCGGGAAATCAGCGCTGCGCTCGGCACGCGAAACAAGATCCAGAAATGGCTGCGGCGAGCGGCAGAACGGCAGCAGACCTGAGAGTTCCTCGGCATAAACCTCAGACCACGGGCTTGAGCCCGCGGCGGCGGTAGCTTTGCAGAGCAGCTCCAGGCCCTGCTGAAAATCATTTTCCGCGACGGCGTGTTCTGAGAGCGCATGCCACGCGGCAAACTCGTCGGGACTGGTGGACGCAATAGTCTTCAGTGCCGCGATGCCCATGTTGACCTCGCCGGCCGCGAGCTGTTCCAGCGCCTGAAGTGTCTCCGGCCGCGCGACCTTGGATCCAAGCGGGTGAAAAACTTTCGGACGGGGGAGTTCGGCAGACTGCAGCGCGGCACAGAGGAGCACAGGCACAAGCAGCAAGCGACGGAATGTGCGCGAAGGGCACGGGCGCATTTCGGGGGCTCCAGATTTAGCAGTCATGACTACCGACCGCCGAGTTTGCCACGGACACTTCAGCGGGCAATGTGCAAATTCAAAAAGCTCGCGCTGCTTCTATAGACGTTCCGGCAAGCTCAACCCCATGACTTTTTAAAACAAAAAAGGCGCCGGATTGCGGCGCCTTTCGCGGTCTTGATCAGACCGGTAGAACTCAGGCCTTCTCCATCGCGGCCGCAGGCTGCTTGGATTCGGTCGCGGCCTGGCGGGCAGCCTGGGCCTCTGCGGCGCGCAGATCGACGAAATCCTTCAGCACTTTGCGGTCTTGCACGGTGGCGTTGACGAACTTCACGCCGATTTCGGGCCGTCCCTGCTCAAGCGAATCAGTGATGCGCACGACCTGGCATTCGCCGGTGAGGTCCGCCAGCGTGGGCATATCTACAAAGCGGCAGCGGATGATAAACTTGGACAGCGGCAGGCAGTTGCGCGGCAGGCGCAGATCAGTCAGCAGCGCACCGCCGACGCCGATGTTGCGCGCGCTGGCCTCGCCCTTATCGAAGACCTGGTTGGTGTCTTCGGTAATGATTTCGATCTCGCACTTGGCGTTGATTTCCGTACGGCCATATTCGCGCTTAAAGGGGCGGCGGATCGTTGTGAAATCGTAACCCATTTTCTCAGCGGTGCTGAAAACCAGGTCACGTGTCGATTCGCTCGCCGAATACTTCGGATCGCGATTGAGGATCTTGGTTACCGTCGTGCGTGATAAGCCCAGCGCATCGGCAATATCCTGTTGGCTGACAGCCATCCGGCACCCCCTTTATTGTTAAGGTACGCCCTATGTATAATGAACTTGTGCATTTCTGTCAAGACGCATTGTGCATTTTCATAAAGAAATTTTGAAGGCCCGCAAGCTCTTAAAAGAGCTACTCTTTTTTACAGAATCAATTGCGTAAAAAGGAGAGCGGCCCGCGACTTAGCGGGCCGGTCTGTGGAGGGAGGAAGGCAAGCAACACCTTCCTCTTTGGGAAGCTGCTTGTCTTTACGGGAAACTTGCCGATGAATTGGCGCTCATCACTTCGATCTTTGGAGCGCTTTCACTTTCCTTCGCAGGCTCGTCGATTTTCACAAGAGCCGCACGCTTTTCGGCGTTTGAGTGCAGCGGCTCGATAATCTCCGCACGCGATGACGATGGCTGTTCTGCAGGGGCTTCAACGGTGCTGACGCCCTGCTTGATCTTGAGGACCTGTCCGACGCGCAGCCGCGAGGCATCCGGAAGCTGGTCGCGGTTCCACTCATAGATTTCCTTCCACTTGCGGCCGTCGTTGAATAGCTTTCGCGCGATGCGTTCGAGCGTGTCGCCACTTTGCACGACGTATTCCGACGCGCCGCCAGTTGGAGCCGCGATCGTTTTATTCTCCACCGTGCCTTTCTTTGAAACGTCAGTTTTTGGCGCATCTGGAACTGCCGCAAGCGCAGCGGGAATTTTCAGCGTCATGCCCACGCGCAGCTTGTTGGGATTAGGCAGCACATCTTTATTTGCATCAAGAATCGCTTTCAGGCCTCCTTTGCCGGGAAGCTGTGCGCTGGCGATCGACGTGAGCGTATCCCCGCCTTTCACGATGTACGTCTTCTCATTTCCGGCCTCAGGTTTGGGCGGCGCGGGCGGAACGGGCGCGGCAGCAATCGGATCAGAAACCGGAGCCGGACGCGGTTCGGGCGCCACGGGGGTTGGAACCACCGGCGGCGCGACATTGTCAGCAACCGGCGCAGCAGGAATATGCGGCGGAGGCGGAACATTTCCCGCAACCGGCGGCACTCCGACGCTAACCGGCGGCGCACCCACTTCTCCATCCAGCGCGATCAGCAATCCGCGATCGTCGGCAACAGGCGTCGCCGCGGTGGATTCGGGCTGCTTCTTCTTGCGTCCACCGTCGTAAACCAGGCCGATGACAACGACCATCAGCAGAAACAGGGTCAGCAAACCCCATTTGAATTCGCGAAATACTTTGGCTGCTCCGCTGGAGACCGACGTCGAGCGGCCAATGTTGGCCGTCTGGCCGACGGCGCTGGCGCCGGACTGCGAATCCTGTGCGGACGGCTTGCTATCGTTACTCACGGCGATTCCCCTTCCGTAGCAGAAACGCCGCCGCGTCGCACGACCCGCCAGCGTTTCGGTTATGAGCTATATCGTGAAGGCAAGCCGTGGGCTTTAGCGAATTCGTATGACGAGTCGGGAGTCGGGAGTCTGGGAGTCGGGAGTCTAATACAAGCCGTGACTCCCGACTCCCGACTCTGAGACTCAAGACTCTATTCCAAATATTTCAGCAGCATGCTTTCGGCAGCGATAATCAGGGACAGCAGCACGAAAATCTGGATGATGACCGGCGTCATCTCCTTAATCCACTGCACGGGCGTGTAGCGCTCATCCACCTCGCGCTGAATAAAGGCGTACGCCACGACGGACTGCGCGCAGCCGATGTGCGTCCAGCATCCTCCCGCCGCATAGCCGGCGATCTGCGACATAGCGAACAGATGAAGCATCTGCAATTCAAGGCCGTGCAGACCGCGCGCGGCAAAATCAGCAACGACGTTGTTATCCAGGATCGCCGACAGAAAAGTGCAGCCGCTGAATTGAATGAGCGCCAGCACCAGCGGCCCAAGAGACTGGATGCCCGCATGCATCAGGTCCTGGAGCTGATCGAAGAAATGCGCCTTGGTCAGAAGTGAAATGGAAAGAAAGAGCGGAAAGAGAAAGTAATATTCGGCAAACTCGACATGCGCTTCATGCAGCGCGAGCTGGCGCATTTTTGGAATGCCGTAAATGCCGATGATCGAAATCGCGAACGCCGTGAAGGAGGCCACGAACAGCGGCACGCGGTGATCGATGGCGTGCGTGACCAGCAGCGCGACAAAGACCACCAGGCCCGCAATTCCCCAACTCACCGAACGCGACTGCAGCGGCGCGAGATTGGCCAGCAGCTCGTCGACCTGCTTTTCTGCTTCGAGCGCTCCCTTGTGATCGCCCTGAGCATCCAGGACGTAATGTTTATCGAGCGAGTCGGCAACCTCGCCGTCGACATAGCGGGAAAGCAGTTCCTTGCGTTTGGCTTCCGGAACGTTCTCCTTTACCAGCGCAAGTCCCAGCGCCTCGCCGTGCTTAAGCCGCTCTTCGATTCGCTCGGTCAGCTCGGTCCCGAATTCCTTTTCGTAATGCTCGACCAGTTCGTACGCCGAAATTGTTTCGCCGTGGCGCGAAGCCTGCAGGAAGCGCACCGTCGCCGCGTTGGCATCGATGACATCGAGCTCATCCAGTTTCACGCGCGTGCCTTTCAGGCGCTTGCGCAGGTTCCAGGCGATCACGAGGTAACAGGCGAACGCGGCCGGCGCGCAGTAGCGCAGAAAGAAAGCGTCCGTGAGATAGCTCTTGCCATCCGGCCCCGTGAGATTCGATTTCATGATCAGATTGGGCGGCTCGCCGTAAGCCAGCCACATGCCGCACACCGTCGTCACGACCGTGCAGACCATCACCGCATAACGAACCGCGCTGGTCGGCGCACTGGCCAGCAGCATGATGATCACCAGCGTGCGAATGGTCAGGCCGATCATGGAGACGCCGTCGAGAATACCTGAAGAGAACGCGACCACCGCTGTCACTGCTATCACCGTGGGCAGCACATGGCCGTCGTTCTTATGGAGCAGCTTGAAGGTGATCGTCTCGAGCAGACGCGTCTGAGCGATCACGGAGACAAAAAAGGTAAGTCCAAGAATAAAGAGCATTGTGTCGGCGTGGACAAGATCATCCAGTCCGTGCCAGCTCAACAGAGTTCCGCGCAGCAGCGGCCAGGCGGCTGAGACACCCTCGACAGCTACTTTTTCGCGCGTCAGCGAGCCCGGCCACCAGATACCGAAAAATGTCGCGATGATGACCATGGCCATGCCGTAGGTCAGCGCATTCTTGTGAATCTGATATTTGAAGGAGCCGAAAACGAAGAGGCCGATGATGGTCGCGAAAATCTCAGTCGCCAGCAGCCACACGGGCATTTTCACATACATTCCGGCGATCAGGATCAGCGCCGCCACCGCCGCGCAGCCGAGCATGAACACTTTCGAGGAGAGCATGACGACAGCTGAAGGAGCAGCGGGGGCCGGCGCGCCCGCGACGGGCGCAGTGATCGTTTCACTCATGTTGGTTCAACAGTCTTTCGTTCAAGAGCCTGCAAGCATTTCTCGCGTCAGCCTGGTATGAAATCGACCAACGTGGTCAATTACACATCAGCCCGTTCAAAAAGCCGCACCGCGGCAGCCCGACAAGCTACCGTACTCAGGGCGATCTTTCAGGCGAGAAACACCGTTCTCCCGCGCATGGATGATGTGACGTCGAAGAGAGTAACAAATAGCAGACCGTGGCAGCGTGTTTTTTGACCGCCAGGACGCCGCGCCAAAGATAACGACTTCAACATGGAGACACGAAGAACACGGAGGAGCACAGAGACATCTTCATTCACTCTTCTGTCTTTTCAAAGACTCAAAGACAGGGAATGCCTTGCGCCAGTTACGGCTCTAACTAACCCCCGGCTTCAGCCGGGGGTGGAACATGAAATGCAGATCGAATAGCCGGATTTATCCGGCTTCTCCGGGGCGCAGAGGGCTTCAGCCACAACAGCTACGGGCTGAAGCCCTCCCGCGTGCGGGTCAACCCCGCTAAAGCGGGGTAACGCAAATCAGTGAGCGCCGTTCCCCCCGGCTGAAGCCGGGGGTTAGTAATAGCCGTGACCCGGCGCAAGACGTTTCGAGTCTTTGCGTCTTTGAGTCTTTGCGTCTTTGAGTCTTTGCGTCTTTGCGTCTTCGCGTCTTTGCGTCTTCGAGTCTTCGTGTCTTCGTGTCTTCGTGTCTTTGTGTTGAGTCTGTTGTTCAGCCGTGCTTTTCAGCAGGGGCTGCAGGTTGAGTCGGAGGTGCTTCGGCTTCGCCGGGTTTGCCTTTGCCGAGGAAGGCAATCAGCAAGGCGAGCGGCCAGAAGGTGAAAAGGAAAATAAAGCCGATGGGGCCCATGCGGCTTTCGAGAACTTTCTGGGCCTGCACGTCGTCGTTGTCGTGAAAGCCGACCGCCGCTTCATGGTAGCTCATGTGAACGCAAAAGGCCGTGATCGACAGCCCGATCATAAAGTAGATAACGATAGCCCAGGTTAGAAAGCTCGACATCTCTTGCTCCTCTTACGCTCAACTTAAAGGATACGCGCGCTGAATTCAATCTGCTCTGAGCTTGTGACGGGTGACGATGCTCTGTAGAAATGCCCTGAAACTTCTTAACGCCAAGAACGCGGAGAACGCCAAGGTCGCCAAGGTTCTACTCAGGTTTTTTCTTGGCGCCCTTGGCGTTCTTGGCGAACTTGGCGCGTTAAAGAAAACGTTTCAAAGCAGGGCGACGGGTGACGGCACCTCTTTGACGCCAAGGTTCTTCACATACTGTCCGGCCGTTCTTGGCGCCTTGGCGTCTTGGCGGTTGAACTTAGATATTTCTTAGGCAACTCCTTGCCTCCCTGAATATTTGGGTTATCTTAACCTAAAGGTGAGGCCACGATGAATTCGCGAAGCGAAACGCTCAGGCAGCTCAGCAGCCAGATCAGAGGCCTCGAACAGAGCGCCCTGAAAGATCGCGTCAAAACTTATATTCCAAGCGGATTCAATAACTTAGACCAAGTCTTGCCCGGCGGCGGCTGGCCTGCGGGAAGCCTGATTGAACTGCTTGCCAGCGAGGCTTCCGGAGCCCTTTTACTCGGCTTAAAGCTCACCCAAAAAGCGCTAGAGACAAAAGTGGCGTGGGCGGTGATCGATCCCGATGCCTCCTTTTATCCTCCCGCCGCGCAGTCCGCGGGACTGGACACCAGCAAACTCATTCTCGTCCGGCCCCTGCCCGGGCAGGCGGCCTGGACGCTTAATCAATTCCTACGCTGCCCTGATGTGAGCGTCAGTTTTTTAAGCAGCCGCAGCATGGACAACATGACCTATCGCCGCCTGCAGCTGGCTGCCGAACGCGGCCAGGGGCTTGGCGTGATCGTGCGCCCGCGCGAAGCGATTCGCAAACCGTGCTGGGCGGCCGTGCGGATGCTGGTGGAGCCGCATGTGGGCGAGGCGCAGTTCAACGACAGCGAATGTGCAAGCAGGGTTGATGGTCGCTCCGCGACCCGGACTTCGTCCGGGCCACCCAGGGAAACAGATTGGCCGCCAAGAACGCCAAGGCGCCAAGAGCGCCAAGAGTGTGGAGAGGGTCAAGAGAGTGAAGATTCGAATGGTGCTGTAATGAATGCGAGCGCCGCGTCACCCGTCACCCGTCACTCGTCACGTCGTTTCAAACTCACGCTGCTTCACGTGCGCGGCGGCATGAGCGGGCAGAGCCTCATTCTGGATGTGCCGGAATGAGACGCTTTCTGTGCCTCACCTTTCCGCGCTGGCCGCTGCAGCGCTTTTTAAATTCTGCTGAAGGCGCGAAGTTCAACGCCGCCTCGGAAGCAATCGCGCTTTACGAGCGCAGCGCGCACGGGCCGCGCATCGCCGTGTGCTCCGTTGCGGCCGGCAAGCGCGGCGTTAAACGCGGCATGCTGCTGGCCGACGCCACTGCGCTGGTGCCCGATTTGTGCGTTCACGAAGTCGATCGCGCCGCCGACACTGAGGCGCTCAAAAAACTCGCCCTTTTCGCCACGCGCTTTTCGCCGCTCACCGGGCTTGAGACGCCGCTGGACGAAAAAGAGGGCTCGCGCGCGCTGCTGCTGGATATCACCGGCTGCTCGCAAGTCTTTGGCGGCGAAGAAAACCTGCTGCGCCAGGCCCGGCAGGCTCTGGCGAAGAAAAATTTCCGTTCGCGCGCCGCCATCGCACCAACGATCGGCGCCTGCTGGGCGCTGGCGCATTACGGTGCAAACGGCACGATTCTCGAAGACATTCTGCCCGCCGCGGGTGCTGACATCGATCCGGCACAGCCGCACGTCGCGCCAGCTCTGACTGGACTGCCGCTTCCGGCACTGCGCCTGGAGCCCGACGCATTGACCTGGCTGAGCAAGCTCGGGCTTTACCGCATCGGCGATGTCCTCAAGCAGCCGCGCGCGACGCTGCCCAGCCGTTTTGGCGCGCACATCATCGAACGCGTTGATCAGCTGCTCGGTTCGGCGCCGGAAATTCTGCCGCTGCTGCGCCCTCCGCCCGAATTCCACGCGGCGCGCGCGTTCGAATACGCGATCAAAAATCTCGAGCCGCTTTATGTCGTTATCGAGAACCTCGTGGAAAAACTCTGCGCCGAGTTGCGGCAGCGCTGCCGCGGCGCGCGCGAGCTTGAATGCTGGCTCTACCACGAAGTCGCTGAGCCCATCGCCGTGGACGTGACTCTTCTGAAAGGCAGCGCCGCGCCGAAGCATCTTTTCCAGCTGCTGCGCACGCAGCTTGAAAACCTGCAGATCCGCGGCGGCTTCATGCGGAAAAAAGAGCGCTCAAGCAAACGCAGCCGGCACAGCGGCATCACCATTCACCGCGAAGGCGGAGAGATCGAGGCGCACGAAGGCGTGATCGCCGTGGCG
Source organism: Planctomycetota bacterium (assembly GCA_035628505.1). Lineage (GTDB taxonomy): Bacteria > Planctomycetota > SZUA-567 > H5-PLA8 > H5-PLA8 > DASPJR01. The sequence goes on from DASPJR010000052.1 coordinate 17,448, forward strand.
CTGCGCATCAACGCCAGCGAGCCGCTCGACGCCGAGCAGCTGGCGCTGTTCCACCATGCGCTGCGCGCGCCCGACGATCTGGCAATGACACTCGACCGCTTGAGCATGCGCCTGGGCCCGCAGGCGGTCGCGCGCGTGGAACTGCTCGAAGACCCGCAGCCCGAGGACGCCTACCGGCTGATCCCGGCGAGCGCGATTCCCAGTTCATCGCCGGCGGCGCTGCAAGGCGCGGGCTTGCGTCCGCTGCAGCTGCTCGAGGATCCTCAGCCGCTTCAGGTGTACTGGTCGCCGGAGGACCGTTTTGAGCGCATCCAGTGGGGCAGCCACGATGAGAAAATCCGCGAGGCGCAGGGGCCGGAGCGCATCGACACCGGCTGGTGGAAAGAGACGCCCGCGCGGCGTGATTATTACATCGTCGAGACCGAGCGCGGCGCGCGCTACTGGATCTTCCGCCGCCTGAACGACGACCGCTGGTTCCTGCAGGGGCTGTTTGGGTAAATCTCACCGCGGAGACGCAGAGGCAGGTAGAACGAACATTGAAAGCCGGACGCGCGGTCCCCTCTCCCCTTGCGGGAGAGGGTTAGGGTGAGGGGTTAGCCGCTGAGCGAGTTAGTGCGCACGAAAACAGAACAGAATTTTTCATTTCACAGTTGTCAGTTTTCATTTGTCATTTGAAACAGCATCAATTCCGAGCTGTTCAAATGAGAAACGACAAATGAGAACTGAAAAATGACAAATGCTGTTCTGTTTTCGCACGCGACCGGTTGAAGGACGGCTAACCCCTCCCTCTAACTCCCTCCCGCAAGGGGAGGGAGAACCGTCTGTCCGGATCTCCGCGTCTCATTAAGAAGGAACGATCCTGGCTTCGAACCGCACCGTGTCGCTCTGCCCGGCGGCGATGTTCAGCAGTCCGTGGCCTTCTTCGTGTGCTTTGGGCAGGCCTGTGAATGGTTCGAGCGCCAGCGTATACAGGCGGCCCCACCAGGGCGCACCGAGCTCGCCGGCATTTTCGTAGAGCCAGCAGTACGGGAACTTCTCCGCGTCCCAGTTCAGCTCAAAAGCGAGCTTCCACGTGGGACTCACCAGGCGGTAGCGGCCGGTGTCAAAGTCAGTGACGAAGAGCATCTTTCCCGCGCGGCTTTGCGGCCCGCGCACGAGCGACAGGTCTTCCCCGCCCTCGCGCCGCGGCCAGCGCAGCCGAATCATGGGCTCATCTTTGTTGTCGAAGTAGCCCGTCGCGGGCATCTCGATGCGGCATTTCTCATCGAGGAACGGCGCGCCGAACATCGGGTGCTGTCCCCAGTGCACGCCCAGATCGATCGCGCCGAGGTTCGTTACGGTCTCTTCGAGGTAGAGCGTCGGATCGTTTTTCTTCAGTGATAATGTTTTCACGAGCTTGAACGGTGTGCGAACGGTAAAGGCCGTCATCGTCACCGAACAGCCATTGGCGTCTTCACTTACCGCGTTCACTTCAAACGGCAGGCCCCACACTTCACCGTGAAAGCCCAGATGCGTGTCGTGATATTTTCCGCCGGCGCCGCCGTTCGGGAAGCACTCGTACCAGCCGCCAGGATGATGATCGACCAGCGGATGTGTGTCAAAGCTTCCGGGAACAAACGTCCCCAGCGGCCGCAGCCCGTTTGGATTTTTGCAGAGCACGTCCAGGTCCGCCGGCTTGTACTGAAATTCAGAAATCGCCGCGCCGCGTCCGGCATTAACCGTCACGCGCAGCAACTCGTTTTCGAGAACGACGATTTCCGATCCGTGCAGCGCAAGACCTGTATGCACGCGCGGGCCGTGGCACTTGGAAGACTGCGGATTCTGGTATGGCATGGGGGTTCTTGGCTCTTAGCTCCTGGCTCTTGGAAGAAACGCGAATGCCGTAGTCTAAGAGCCAACAGCCACGAGCCAAGAGCCAATCTGTTGCGCGGGGCGCCCGTAAGCCGGCTTCTGTTCTGGGGCAGCCATTTCTCTAGGACCGCCGTTGCCGGCGGCCTCAAGCGCCCTACCCGCGGATTCACAGGCGCGGACTACGCCTCTCCGCCTATTCGGGCTTGCTCCGGGCCGGGTTTACCTTGCCTTCTCCATTGCTGAAGAAGCGGTGGGCTCTTACCCCGCCGTTTCACCCTTACCCTTAACTACGGTTTCTGGTTTCTGGTTTTGAGTTTCTGGTATGCCTGCCACAGCAACTAACCAGAAACCGTAAACTTAAACCAGAAACCGCAGTTAAAGGCGGTTTATTTTCTGTGGCACTTTCCCTGAAGTTCCCGCGGTTTTTACGCCGCAGTCCTCCGATGGGCGTTACCCATGGCCCTGTCCTGTGGAGGCCGGACTTTCCTCGGTGAACGCGTCACGCGGCAGTCCGAAGGCTGCCGCCGCGCATCTCTCACCGCGGCTGCCAGGCGCCCCGCGCACGCGTAGTCTACAGGGTCCAGTGGCCAGGGTCTAGGGTTCAGGGTTTAGAATCAATCCGTTACCCTGAACCCTGAACGCTCAACCCTATACCCTGGTCACTGCAGGATGGCTTTGAGTGCGTCGGCGGCTTTGGCATCTTTGAGCGCGGCTTTGGCAGCGAACTCATCGCCTTTTGCTGCATCGCCGTCCGCGTAGAAGAAGACCGCGACGAGCAGGAGCGATTCGGCATCGTCGTCACTGGCCAGCGACTTGGCCACGTTCACGCGATCGGCCAGGCTCAATGTTTTCCAACTCACCGGAAGCGCGTTGCCTTGAACCGAAATCAATAAGTTCTTTTCGTCGGCGCCCGCGAGCGCGTACTTTTCCGCCTTTCCGGCGACGCGCACAAACGCCTCCGGCTTTTTCCCGGATTTCACTACCGCGTTAATGCGCTGGCGCAGCCGTGATTCGTATTCAGCGAGCGCGTTCTCATTCAGCTTGCGCGACGCCGCAGGAGCAACCTGAGCCGGTGCTGCTTTCGCAGCGGGCGGCGGAGCGGCGAGCGGATACGGACCTTTCGAATAATAGTTGACGCCGCGCAGGCGCAGGTAGCCGCCATCGTCGTCGGCGTACTGCGCTTTCTCGCCCTTGTTGCCTTTGATGGGTTCGGGATTGGTGATGCCGTCTTTCATGCCATCGCCGCGGCTGGTGCAATGAGCCGCCCCGCCGCCAAACAGAAGCCCGATAAAGCCGCGCTGAACCCATTCGGCGATGTTTTTATTCTCGGGATAGTTCTCGAGAAAATACTGCGGGCGGTTGTCCATGTAGTGCCCGTCAGTGTTGTTACAACTTGCCATAATCGTGTTACCGCACGGCACCTGCCAGGCCATGATCGGCAGCCCCGTGAGCTTATACAGTTCACCGCACCAGTCGCGGAAGCCGACGAAGTCTTTCTCTTCCCACCACGCGCCGCCGACATGATAGTTCTTGGCGATCTTCCAGGCGCTGTCGCGGTCGCTGAAATCCGTAAAGAGGAGATCCCACTTGCCGCTCTTCAGGATGAAGCCGGCCATCTTCGCCGCATCCGGCTGACCCCACTTCGATGCGTGCCAGGCCAGCAGCACATTCGGCGCGTACTTGTCGCGGATCGCCACCAGCGCCAGGCCGAAGCCCGCGGCGGTATCCGGAAAATCTGCCGCCTCCGCGCAGCCGCTGGACTTGACCATGACTTTCACTTTGTCCGGATCGTTGGGCGCGAACACCGGCGAGATGCGCATGAAGCCCCAGAGATCGGGCTCGTGATGAACGACCACCGGCTTGCCGAACTCGCCGCACTTTTTCATGAGTAACTTAAAATCTTCGAAGTACGCGTTCATCGTCTGCGCATTCTCGCAATTGATTTTATTGCAGACGTCCTCGCCGCCTTTGCCGTGGCCTGGCAGAGACTGCAGCATTTGGTACCACGAGAGGCACGGAATCAGCCCCATCTTCGCCGATTCATTCAGGTACAAACTGGCGAACGCGCCCGCCGGCTGGTTCCACGTCTTCCAGTTGCTGGGCGTGTTGACGCCGCCGCAGAAGTACTGGTAGCGCATGTCCCACGCCGCGCCCTGCTTGCGCGTCTCGTCGATCCAGCCATCGCCGGGCCCGCTTCCCAGCCCGAGCATAAAATGACTGCGCTGCAGCTTTCGAATGACCTCTCCGGCTTTCGATTCCGCCGCCCCGCTGAACGAGGCTGAAAGCGCCAGTGAAAGAACCAGGGTGATTATCACAAGTCGTGTCAATACCATTGTTTAATCCACACATAGAGGGCGATTGACCAAGCGGCCTGAGCCTTAAAAAGAGCCCCGATTCCGCTTTTATCAAAACGTTTTCCTTGAACTTACGTTTGTGATGCTCGAATCTTGCATTTTATTGTTCGGACCGTTTAAAAGCGGAGATAAGGAGTGCGAAACGAAGGAGGCAATGCCAGCTTGTCAGTTCTTGTAAAGCACACACGACTGTACGCTACTCAAGACGACTGGAGACAACTCAACACAACTAGACGTTCAATTTCGATTTTTCATCCGTTGTATAAGGAACGACTGAAGTCATTCCATTTTAATGCACAGCGCCCAGTCGTGGAACGATCAGAACACGACTTCACCACAGAGACACAGAGAACACAGAGGCCCACAGAGAACAGCCTCTACTGATCCAGATTCCCCGACTCCCGACGCCAAGACTCCCGACTCCCGACTCAAAGACGGTCATTTTGACTTGTCAACCCTTGTCAGGTTATCAGCCGCGCGCCGGGTGGCCCGGCCCCACGGGCCGGGTGCCGAAGGCACAAGAAGCCCCAGCTGAACCGTTGCAGTCGATCAACTGCTCACATCCGATAGAGCGCTTCAGGCCAACGTGGTTCAAAAATCGCTGCACGCAAACGACTGCAGCGTCGATGCTGGGGCTTCTTGTCGCTGCGCGACCCGGCCCGTTGGGCCGGGCCACCCCGTGCTTATGTAACGCGAATTTTCAATTCGCGAGTCACATGGAACTGACAGCGTATGCGGCCGTCCAGCACACCCGCTGGGACCGCCGGCGTCCCGCCGGCCCGCGCGCTCCGGAGGAGCGCCCGGACATTAGCCGGTGGCAAGCGCGAAGCGCGCGGCCACCGGATCAAAACGCCCACATCGGTTCGCGCCCTGAAAGGGCGCCGCATTGGCGCGCGGTTCATCCTGCGCCCCGCTGGGGCGCT
>DASPJR010000053.1:0-23769 GCA_035628505.1 Planctomycetota bacterium
CCTGAAGTACCTCGCGGCCCGCCCGGACTCCGGCGGCGGGCCCGCCCACGCCCGGGCCGCCGTCGCGCTCGCCTTTCTCGCGGCCGGCGACGAGGCGAACGGCAGGCGCCTCGCCCTTTCCTGGAACCAGGTCCCCGGCCCCGGCACCTGGAGCTGGGGCGTGGCGTACCAGCTCATCACCCTCAGCGAGTACCACCTCCTCACCCAGGACGCCGCCGTCCTGCCCACGATCAAGGCCCTCGTCGCCCGGCTCCGCCAGGACCAGTACGACGGCCGCATCCTCGTCTGGGGCCCCGGCGGCGTCCAGGGCGATTACGAGCGGATCGACGCCTCCCAGCAGCTCTACCTCGGCGGCTTCGGCCACGCGCCGTACGTGCCCGGCGCCGGCAAGAACGGTTACGGCCCCATGCAGTACACCACCATCCTCCCCGTCATCGCCTGGCAGCTCGCCGCCGCCGCCGGCGTCAAGGCCGATCCGAAGGGCGTCGCGAACGCCCTCGACTTCATCCATCGCGGCACCAATGAGGCCGGCTACGTCGCCTATGGCGGCGAGTTCACGCTCAACAACGGCTATGTCGATCCGGTCGCGTGGAAGAAGTCGACGTCCGGCATGAACTACGTGGGCCGCGCCGGCGCCTCGCTGATCGCCCACAAGCTGAGCCCGGAGTTCGGGACGTCGACGACCTACTTCGAAAAGAACCGGAGCTACATGAAGCGGGCCTACAGGAGCCTCCCCGACGGCCACGCCTGCTCGGTGCTCGGCTTCCTCTGGGGCCTGCTGGGCGCCGCCGCCGCGGAGGACGAGGCGCTGCTCCGGACGATGTTCGACTACCACAAAGCCTGGTTCAACATGATGCGCTGCCACGACGGTTCGTTCGTGGTTCTGCCGGGGCGTGATTACGCGGACGGCGGCTATTATATTTCGTCGCGCTATCATCCGACCAGCGTAATGGCACTGGTACTGGGCACGGCAAATCCCAAGCTGCAGATCCAAGGCGTGCAGTCGAAGATCGCCGCTACGGCGAAGGCTCAGAAGGCTGCTGCTGCGCTTGCCACTGCGCCGCCCGCTCCTCCGAAAGCACCTCCACCGGCGCCAAAGCCCGCGTTAACAGTTCGGCCGGAGATTGTGGAACAGTGGCACCAGCGGCTCATCAAGAAGCTCGACAGCCTGTCCAAGGCAGGCGCGAAAATCAATTTTCCGATGAATGGCTCCGAGAACTATCTCGTGCGCGGTGCTGACGAAAAGTCTTTGCTCGTTAACATACAGGGCAACGATCTGCCGCTGCCCTGGAAGCAGCTTTCGCTCGGCAGCCGGCTGGTGCTCGCCAAAGCGGCTGTGCGCGAAGACGATGCCGAAACGCTATTGATCTGTGCCGTGCTGCACGCAGCCAACGGCTTCGGCTCCGAAGCCGACGATCTCTTCGCCAAGGCCGCGCTGATCGATGCCGATTCGGCGCGCGCCGCTCGGGCGGGGCTTAAGCAATAGCTCAGCGCAGCTTGAGCCGTTCGCGGTAGCTGCTGGGCGACTGGCCAATCTCACGGACAAACACCTCATGCAGGCGCTTTGCATCTTTGAATCCTGCCAGGCGCGCGACCTGCTTGATCGGTGTGCCCGCGTGCGCGAGCTCGCGCTTGGCGCGCTCCAGCCGCAGGCGCTGGATTTCTTCGGCCACTGTGCGCCCCAGCACGCGGCTGAAACGCCGTTCGAGCGTGCGGCGTCCCGCGAATGAGGCGCGGCACACGTCATCGACGCCAATCGGCTGATGCGCGAGTTTTGAAATCCAACGCAAGGCGGTGGCGACCAGTTCATCGTCAACGGCGAGGAAGTCGGTCGATTGCCGCGCCGTAATGCCGGCCGGCTCCATGAACTGCAGCGGCTGCTGCACAGGCTGCCCGTTCATGAGCGCGTTGAGAATGCTTGCGGCCTGGTACCCGATCGCGTTGTACGGAATGTCGATGCTGCTCAGCGAGGGGGAGGGGTGCTGGCAAAGCACGGGATCGTTTTCGTTGACCACCAGCGCGACCTGCTCGGGAATGGCGAGGCTGTGTTCCCGCGCGGCCTCGGCGATGTGGCGTCCGGTTGCATCAGGGAAGGTGACATAAACGCCAGTCGGCGGCTGCCACTGTGCAATCCAGCGGCTGATCGTGCGTTTAAACTGCTTCCAGACGCGTGCGTCTTTTGCATACTGCCGCTCGACTACCGCGCACGAACAGGTGTGTCCGCGTTTTCCGATCGTTTCGTGGAACGCATCCAGTTCCATGCGCTGGGCACGGTCGCCGGTTCCCGAAAGGCAGGCGAAGTGGCGGAAGCCGCGTTCAAGCAGGTGCTCAGCCGCGAGCCGGCCGGACTCCGAGAAGTCTGGAAAGACACCCGGCATTGCGGGAGCAACCGGCGAATTGAACCAGACATTGACAACGGGGACGTTGTGCGCTTTTGCAGCTTTGGCCAGCGCGCTGCTCACGCGGCCGAGCACGCCGTCGTAGCGTGCGGGCTCAGTGCGCAGAGTTACATCGGCAAACTCATCGATGACGCATTCCCATCCGTGCTCATTAGCGAACTGCTGTGTGCCGACAAAAATGTCAAAGTGCCGGCGGTAGGGCCAGTCCAGATCGAGCATGATGGCGATGCGCTTGCGGCTGGTGACGCCATTTGTGGGCGTCTGTGGCAGACGTGGAGTGATCATGAGTCCCTTTCCCGTTTCATATCGCGCCGGTTCTGATTCTACATACACCTGTGCGGCATGTGCTGTCGCAAAAGCGGATATGAACGGCGGAAGGGAGGATCAGATCGCCGGACCTTTGAGAAAGAACGATCATGAAAAAGCCCGGCATTGCCGGGCCTGTTGCCGTTCTGAGCCGTCTTGAAGCGGTGAGCATTTAAACTTCATCGAGCGGCTTGGTGGCATCTCCGAAGCTCGGCAGGCGCACATTCATCTTGTCCATCATTGACAGATACAGCCGGCACATCTGGCGCTCGGATTTGCCCGCATAATCGAGCACGCGGCCGCCCTTGATCTTTCCGCCGCCGCCGCCCACCAGAATCACGGGCAGCCGCCCAGCTTCGTGATTTCCCGTCAGCATCGATGAGCAGAACAGCATCATCGTATTATCCAGCAGCGTGCGAGGGCCTTCCTGGATCGCATCGAGCTTCCGCGCGACATAGGCGACCTGCTCGAGGAAGAATTGATTCACTTTCAGCCAGTCGGCCGTGTCGGAGTGCGAGAGTAAATGGTGGATCATGTAATCAACGCCTAAATTCGGAAAGCGCAGCGACGAATGATCGTTGTTGAGCTTCAGCGTCGTGATGCGCGTCGTATCTGTCTGGAAACCAAGCACCATAATATCGCACATCAATCGCATGTGGTCGGCAACGTTCTGAGGAATACCTTCGGGCGGACGGGGGATGTTTGGCTTGTCGAGTGTGGGACGCCAACCCTGCAGTTCGCCACGCTTGCCAGCTTTCTGGATGCGCTGCTCGACGTCGCGGACGGAATCGAGGTATTCGTCGAGCTTGCGCTGATCACTGGTGCTGATCTGGCGGCGCAAATCGGAGGCATCGGAAAGCACCGCGTCGAGGACGCTCTTGTCGCCGCGTTGAACGTCGTCTTTGAACAGGCGGTCAAACGCGAGCGCCGGATAGATCTCCAGCGGCGTCGGAGTCGTAGGGGAACTCCAGGAAATATGCGAGCTGTAGAGCATCGAATAATTCTTATGCACGGAAGGATTCGATTTTTCGCAGCCTAGCACCAGGCTGGACACCTTCGTTGATTCCCCGTATTTCTGCGCCAGAACCTGGTCGATGCTTGTGCCGGAGCGGATTTCGCCGCCCGAGGCCAGCGGCGCGCCGGAGAGCAGGTTGCCTGTCTGCGAGCTGTGGATGTTGCCCTTCAACGCCTCGGCGTTGTAGAGGCCGTTGATGAAAAGCATCTTCTCGCGGAAATCGTTGAGCGGCTCAAGCACCTTGCCGAGTTGCATCGATTTGCCTTCGCCTTTGGCCCACCATTCTCTGCTGTGAAATCCGTTGCCCGAGAAGAGCACAGCCAGGCGCACCGGCGCTTCGCTCGCCTTTTGGCTTCCAGGCGGCTCGTCGCCCCACACGCGGTAGGATTCGAGCCACGGCAGCGCCATCGTGACGCCCAGTCCGCGCAGCATCGCACGCCGTGAAAAGTGATGGTTGCTCATCGTCGGCCCCCCCTCGTTAGTCGTTGCTCGCGCCGATGCCCCGGATGTTGCGGAACTGGCTGCTTTGTACGATTTTATCGACCGCCGCACCAATGCGGTAGTCATTTGTTTTAAGCAGGCTCTGCATTTCTCGAAGCAGCGATTCGTCGGACAACTGCACCGCGCGGCCGAGCGAGTAGCCCAGCAGCTTTTTGCAGAAATGCTTCAGGAATGCGTCGCGCTTGGTCGTAAGCAGATAATTGCGCAGGCCGTCAAGGCCGTCGAATTCGGAGCCATCCATTGCTTTTACTTTCGTGTCGATTGGCTTATTGCCGAGATCTTTGTCACGGAAGCGGCCGATCGCGTCGAAGCGTTCCAGTGAAAAGCCGAAGGCGTCGATGCGCTGGTGGCAGCTGGCGCAGCGCGGATCAGAACTGTGTTTTTCGGTGAGCTGCCGCACGGTGAGCGTCTCGACGGCTTCGTCTTCGGGCAGCGGCGGAACGTCTTTCGGCGGCTTGGGCAGCTTGTCGCCGAGCAGCGCTTCGGAGACCCAGTTGCCACGTAGAATCGGGCTCGTTCGCGACGCGCCAGACTGCTTGGCAAGCGTGGTCGCATGCCCGAGGATTCCGCCGCGCGAAAACTTCTTCATTCCTTCAACGCGCCGGAAGTCGGAGCCGCTCACACCCGGGATACCGTAATGTTTTGCCAGGGCCTCGTTCAGGAAGGTGTGGTCGGCATCGAGCAAGCTCAGCACAGACCCATCGTTCTGAAAAAAATCAGTGAAGAAGTGAATCGTCTCTTCGTACATCGCACCGCGGAGCGCGACAAACGTTGGGAAGTGCCGGTCGCTTTTTTCGCTGAGTTCGTCGAAACCAGACACATGCAGCCAAGCGCAGCCGAATTCCGTCGCCAGCCGCCGAACGCGTGGGTCTTTAAGCATGCGACGGGCCTGGGCGGAGAGCACCGCCGGCTCGTGAAGTTTTCCGGCTTCGGCAAGCTTGCGCAATTCGTCGTCGGGCATTGACGACCAGAGGAAATAGCTGAGCCGGCTGGCCAGCTCCAGGTCGCTCACAGGGCCAGGCGCAACGCCGGGGCCGGGCTTCTCCGCGCGGTACAGGAAGGCCGGCGCAACGAAAAGGCGTGCGAGCGTCAGGCGCACGGCTTCTTCATGAGGAAGCTCCTGGTCGCGAAGTTTTTTATAGAGGCCGCGCAGGTCGTCCTTCTCCTTTTCGGTGAGCGGCCGACGGTATGCACGGTCAGCGAAGTGCAGGATTGCATCGACGTGCCTGGGCTGAACGTCGAGCATCCACTTCTTCAGTTTCTCCGCGCCCTGCTTAATGGGCTCGCGCAGCGGCTCGAATGACTTGGGATCGCCATCCTGCGTTGCGTACTGCCAGAGTTGCTCGAACACATCCACCAGCGCCAGTGCATCCTGGCTGATGAAACGCAGTTCGTCCCACAGGCGGTCGAGTTTCGCGCGCTGCGCGTCATCGAGCATCAGCCGAGCGAGATGGTGATCTTCGCGGTGGAAGAGAGTCAGAGTAACGACTTCATCCGTTGGAACGATCTTCATGTAGCATAGCGCCGCTGGAAACAGCTGGCGCATGTCGTCGAATGCCTTCTCAAAGCACTGCCGTGCCGGTGAGCCCTCGCGGACGACAATCGGTACATTATGCGCAAAGCCCTGGCTCGCTGGTTTCGCCTTGAGTACCTGGAACTGCACGCTGCCCGGGCTCTCCTTATAGAGCATGCCCGAAGCAACGAGCTCTGCGCCGGCGGCCAATTCCGCCGGAATTTTCACTTCCAGCACCCCTGGCGCACGCACACAGAGACTCCTGGGCTCGATTGCCTGCCCGTCCAGATCGCGACCGAACAGCGCCGGATTAAGCCCCCAGTCGCCTTGCGCAGTCTGGGCGGCAGAGGGCGCGTCGCTCAGTTTGCCGAGCAAAGCACCGCCGAGCGACGTGAGCTGGCGATGCAGCGCGGCATCGGGATTGTCTTTTCCGGCAGGCGCATTTCCGGCCATGAGCTTCTGAACTTCGGAGGCGAGCTTCGTCTTCTCATCGCCCACTGCGGCCTGCCATTTCGCCAGCAGCGACCCAGGCGGAACGGCCGGGCCCGCGTCCGAACTGCCCGTTGAGGGCTCGGTGTAGAAATGCCAGACGTCTTTGTTTCCCAAGCTGTCTGCGTGTGGGTTGCCCGCGAGAACGTCAGGGGAAACATCAGCGGCAAGGTTCCAGCGAATCGGCTTCTCGCCGCCGGCTGTGAGTGTCATATCGACAGCTGCCAGATCGCAGCTGTGATCGTTGTTATGGGGTCCGATAGCGAGTGAAATGACATCTCCGGCACGCACGGAGACCTTTTCAAACGGTCCCGCCTTCTTTTCCTGACGATCAGTGATCGTCCCGCCCGCCAGCCGGCGGCGTGACTCACCGCGGCGCAGTTCAAGCGCCCACGTAACGCCATTGCCGCATTCCGGATGTGCACGCGAGACGGCCGCTTCGACGCTTAACAGGGCCGCCACGGGGCTGCGCCAGCCAATGACCGCGTTGAGTTTCGGCGAGGGATGAACAGCAACGCTGTGCGGCTTCATATTTCCCGGGATGCGCACGTGCTGGTCGGATGAGTTTGCAAGGATAAGCGGCGTCTCGCCTTTGCCCCAGCCGCGGATGAACTCGTAATTTCCGACGTTCTTGATCTCGGGCTGTAGATGATTGTCGATCTTGACGGAACCGCCCGCGCTGATGCCCAGCAGGTTGAACCACGCGCCGAGAACGTCCGAAGGCACGTCATGCTTTTTCGCGAGCGCCGCGAGATCGAACGTTTCAGCCGCGCCGGCTTCTGCGGCGGCCAAGAGAGCCTTCGGAGCTGTCGCGATAGTGAGCTCGCGCCTGGCGCTGTGCTGGCGGCAGGCATCGCGCAGATCACGGAGATAAATGGCGGGACGTCCAGGCGCCACCAGGCGCGGTTCATGCCAGAGCGCCACATCGCCTTCACTGCCGTCGCCGGCATCGGTGGTTACCAGATAAACGGTCACATCCTTGCCGTCAGCCGGCAGTTTTTCTTTAATCTCCTGCCGGGAGGGAAGCGGAGAGAGCGGCTCCATCCACGCTTTCGGCCCGTTCAATTTTCCGATCTGGCCGACGGGCGAATATTTCCAGAGCGCTTTCTGCCAGGCGTCGATTTCGCCAACCAGCGCCGCAACGTCTTCCGTCTTAGCCACCTTCCAGCGGTTGCGTATTTTGTCGAGAATCATCGAGGGCTCGCCACTGGAGAGTGATTTGAACAACGTCTCAAGGTACCGCTTGCTGAGGCCGCGTGCATTCGCCACCGCCTCAAACTCACCTTTTTCGAGCGCGCCACGATCCTGAATCGTCGCGACGAGGTATTTTCCAAGGGGAATGCGGCCGCCGTCTTTCACTTCAAAAACAACGCCCTGCAGATTGAATTTTGATGAGCCGGTCTGGTCGGTAAACGTTTTGTAGAACTCGCGGATCTGTGTCAGCACCTCTTCGGTCTGGTCGCGCCGGGTCACTGAGGGCGAAAAGCGGATTCCGTCCGGCAGCAGCACGGCATGAGCGGCGACAACCTTTCCGGCATCGAGATATTTCTTGAACAGGGCAGGGGACATCACCAGCGACTGCCCCGTATTGGTGAAGCCTTCGCCCGCCGCGCCGTCTACGGGGAACTCCTTCGCTGGATCCAGCGTCGGCACACCAGTCAGATCGCGGATGGTGTGCGTGTATTCCGAATTCGATAGGCGCCGCAGCAGAACCGGGCCAGGATCCCCGGCATTCGCAAACGCGATGTCCTCAAGCACCGCATGCACGAAAGCGGCGAGTTTCTCTTTATCCGCAGCCGGCATCGGCGTGGCTTTTTTGGGCGGCATTTCGCCCAGCGCGAGCTGTTCAGCGACACTCTGCCAGACCTTCGGGTGCTTCTTTATGTCCACAAGAGTTTTGAAGCACTCCAGGTCGAGCTCGCCCTTCTGCTTCTCGGTTGAGTGACAGGTGATGCAATATTCTTTGAGCAGTGGCTGAATAACCTTCGCGTAGGTCTCTTCGCGTTCGCCGCCAGACGCGAGGGAGCCGGCTGCGGCGATAATAAGTGGAAGCAGAGTCCGGATGCGCATCACGCGATCAATTCTCCCCGGCGCTTGACGCCACAGGCAGGAAATCCCGCCAGCCCTGGATGTGTTCGCGATTGAGCCGTTCGGCCGCCGCCGGCGACTGTGTCTGGAACACGCGCACAAGCTGCGTGTGCGATAGCACTGTCGTCTCGCGTGTCGACTTTGATTTTATCTGGTGTTCGCGCTGCAGCCGGCCCAGCCACAATTCCATTTCCGAGCGAAGCGATTTCCAGAAGCGGATCAGCCGTGTCTGCTGAGAAGCTTCGATAATCAACTCGTGGAAATTCAGGTCCAGGTGGGTCAGTTCCTGCGGCGTGCGCGCACGCGCAGTTTCGGCAATGTTCTGCTCGAGCGCGCGCGTGTCCCGCTGCAGGCGCGGTGCGGCCAGGCGCGCGGCCATGGGTTCGAGAGAAAGCCGCAATTGATAGAGCTCTTCAAAATCGTGAGGCTGCAGTGCCTTGACGTAGGCGCGGCCGGTCGCGCTGAACTCAACCAATCCTTCGCGCTCCAGAGTAAACAGCGCCTCGCGCACGGGTACGCGGCTGACCCCGAGCTGCCGGGCCACGGCAGCCTCGGCAAGGAGCGTGCCGGGCGGCAACTCCCCGTGAGTGATTCCGGTGCGCAGTTTCTGAACTGCATCGTCCGAACGCGTCCGGAGGCGAACTGGGGCTGAATTCATAAACGGTATACCTTTCATGAAACGGTATACCGTTCAAACGTAGCGAGGTCAACCATAATCTGGAGAAAGCTGCGCTTTTTTTGATGAGGCTGCTGCTGCTGGAGAGGCTCCGCGGTTCTTGCGTCCAGCCTGGGCCCGGCAGCGTCCTTGAAAATTCACTAATTCCCGTAACAGTTCGCTGCATGTGTGCATGTACTTATGCATGCATCCGGACGGGTTGAAGGAGCTCCATGTGACCAAGCTCGCGGCATCGGTTTTCCTCGTGCTCACAATCACGCTTTGTACTGCGGGTGAGAGCAGCGGGGGCGCTGTTTTTGCAAAGGAGATCGCGCCATTCCTGTCAGCGCACTGCATCAAGTGCCACGGCCCGGAAAAACAGAAGGGCAAGCTCCGCCTCGATTCTCTGGATGGAAATCGCGAGCATGAAACCATGCTTCTGATGCGTGTTCGCGATCAGATCAGGGACGGCTTGATGCCGCCGGAAGAATCTCCTCAACCGCCTGCCGCTGACGCGAAGCGGGTGATTGCGGTGCTGACCAGCCTGCTGCCTAAGCAGGAATTTACTGCGGATCAGTTGCCTAACAAAGGGAACCTTGTTCCGCATGAACTGCTGTTCGGCAATCCGGCGACTGCCGTGGGATTTACTCCGTCCCGCCTTTGGCGGCTGAATTCAGAATCGTATGTGAACATGATGAATACTGCCGCCAGGGGCAAGGCGTCGAATCTGGGGCTGGTAAAGCCCTTCACGTTGATTCCGGATCGGGGCTTAAATGATTACGCGGCGCTTTATTCGATGGATGAGCCCACCACTGAGATACTCGTGCGAAATGCAGCGCTGGTCGTGGAGAAGCAGTGCGCCTTCGAGATTACCGACGGCACGTTCAAGATCAAGAATGATGCGGTGCGCGAGTTTGCGTCGCTGATGGACCCCTCGTGCCAGGTGACGCCGGCACAGGTAGTG
Organism: Planctomycetota bacterium; assembly: GCA_035628505.1. Classification (GTDB taxonomy): domain Bacteria; phylum Planctomycetota; class SZUA-567; order H5-PLA8; family H5-PLA8; genus DASPJR01. The sequence goes on from DASPJR010000053.1 coordinate 9,931, forward strand.
GCCGCTGCGCAGCAGCAGTTCACGGCGGTGCTGGGACGGCCTCCAAGCGCCGAGCAGCTCGCTCGCTACGAAGCGCTCTATAACAAGTGTGCGGCCAAAGGCGACCGGCAGACTGCGATAAAAACAGTGCTGCAGGCAGTGCTTCTCAATGCCGGCGCCATCTACCGTTCGGAACTTGGAGCCGAACCGGACAGTAGCGGCCGCAGAATGCTCGCCCCCCAGGAACTGGCTGACGCGATCAGCCTGGCGCTCGGTAACAAGCGCATCCAGTCGATTGCTTCTGCCGCTTCTAAAGGAGAGTTGCAGACCAGGGAGCAACTCGCTGCAAAAATCCGCGCCGTTCTCGACGGCGCCGACAAAAATGGCGACACATCCCGGGTTCCTGGCTTCTTCCGCCAGTACTTCGATTACGCCCGCGCCACCGAGATCTTCAAAACAGAGCGCTTCCCTTTCCAGGAGTTTGCCAACGAGTGGGAACAACTCGCTGGACGCAACAGCCAAAAGGACGAAACGATCCGCGGTGCTGTGCACAGTGCCGCCAGCCTTGTGGCTGATACCGACCGCCTGATCCAGTATGTGCTCGAGCAGGACAAGGACGTTCTACGAACGCTGCTGACAACCGATTTGATGTTCGTGAACGCTCGCATGATTCAAGACAAGCAAACACGAGAGTTTGTCATGAAGCAGGCGTTTGAACGCAATCCGAACAATCATCGGGGTGTGATCGGGCCGCAGTACGTGTATGGATTTATGGAATGGCCGGAGAAACAGCCCGCCAAAGCTCCCGTCGACAAGCCGCGATTGGGAATTCTCATGCAGCCGGCCTGGCTGGTCGCTCACTCGACAAACTTTGAAAATGACCCTGTCCGGCGGGGGCGCTGGATTCGCGAGCGGCTGCTTGGGCAGGCTGTGCCTGATCTGCCGATCGACGTCGCGGCCCAGGTTCCTGACGAGCCGCACCACACGTTCCGCACGCGCCTGCAAGTCACACGCGAGGCAAGGTGCTTCAAATGCCATCAGTGGATGGACAACCTGGGCCTTCCGTTTGAGCAATTCGATCATTACGGTGTTTTCAGAAAAACAGAACTGGTCGAAGACAAGGCGGCGTCGCGTCAGAAAACACACAAGAACGGCGATCCGGTCAAAGTCTTTGTTTCCGAGAAGCTCGACACAACCGGACTGGTCGCGCTAACGGGCGATCCGCAGTTGGACGGCAAGGTGAATGACCCTTACGAACTGGTGCGAAAGCTCGCCGAGTCGACGCGCGTTCGCCAGGTTTTCGTGCGGCACGCGTTCCGATACTTCCTGGGCCGGAATGAAGCGGTCTCGGATGCGCGCACACTGCAGGAGGCGGACCGCGCGTATGTTGAAAGCGGAGGCAGTTTCAAGGCGCTGATTATTTCTCTACTCACGTCCGACAGTTTTCTCTACCGCAGCAATCAGGCTCTGGCGAAAAACTGAAAAGGGTCAGACATGAAAAAGAATATCATCCAGTTCAAGCCGCATCTGAGCCGACGCGACGCAATTAAAGGCCTGACGCTTGGCGCCGGATCACTTCTGCTGAGCCAGATCCTGTCGCAAGTACGCGCCCAAGCGGACGGCAATGATAAAGCGCGGCGCCGCCGGATTGTTTTTTGTACTGCAGAGCAACGGCCTGCGGCAGTCGTTTCTTACTCCCACAGACTACAAGTACAAAGGCGACGGAAACGGCGGCACGACTGTTCGCGACGTCACCGAAATCCCTTTGAAAGACAAACAGCTGCCTGATGCCATTGAACCGTTGACGCCATTTAAAGATCGCATGGCGCTCATCCAGGGGCTCTCGGGCCGGATCGCGTTGGGTGATCATTCCTGCAATCACGGGGCGCTCGGCTGCTATTCCGGGCGCAGCGTCGTGGATCAGACGATCGACTCAGCACTTGCCGATGCGCTGCCGTCTGTATTCCCGCACGTGCTACTGGGTCTGGGCGGTACCAGTGAGGAGGCGATGAACTACGCACATTCGGCAATCGCGCCGAATAAACCGCTGCCCACGATCTGCTCGCCGAACCTGGCGTATCGTTCGCTTTTCGGAAGTGTCGACAGCACGGGGCAGGCGCAGTTTGATGCGCAGACAAACCTGCTTGATTTCATGGCCGAAGACGTTAAGCGCTCGCGTGCGGCAGTACCGGGCGAGGAACGCCAGAAGCTCGATCGTTACGTGGAAGCATTCGAATCGCTGCACAAGCGGCAGGGCGAAATCGCGAGCATGCACGCGATTATCAGGAAACACGCGCCGGATCTGGGCGAGAAGCGCTTCACGACGACATCCAGCCTGATCCTTGAATCCCAGTTTGAGATCGCAACCGCCGCGCTGATTACCGGTTTGACCAATGTCGTTACGCTGACGTCCGGCGCGGGAAATCAGCGCTTTGGAAAATTTCCCGAACTCGGCGCAGTGGACCTGCATGGGCTCGGCCACGGCGGAAGCATTCCCGGAAAGACAAATGAGGAGAGCTTCATCATCCTTCACCAGCTCCACACACGCTTGATTGCGGAAATGGCGAAGAAACTTGCAGCAATGCCTGAAGGCAATGGCACGATGCTGGATAACACGCTTATCATTTTCATGAGCGACTCCGGAGAGAGCCGTCATCCTCGACTGTATTCGTACCCGATGGTGCTGATCGGAGACCTGGGCGGCAAGCTGAAGACCGGCGGCCGCTACATGGAATTTCCAGGTTATGGCCAAAGCAAACATGCAACCATTGGCAGTCTCTACAACACACTGCTGACCGCGGTGGGAAAGCCGCGCGAAAGATTCGGCCAGGATGATATCGGACTGCGCGATATCAAGCAGGGCCGGCCGCTCGGAGAACTGCTCGCCTAGAGAGAAGAGGCAGATGCCACGTGAGCCTGATTCTCTCCAGGCGGCGTTGATTTGTTGAACCTTACTGTTTCTTGAAACGAACGAACTTGCCGGGAGAGCTCTTAACGCTCAGCCCAACTTCGGTGTAAAAACTGTGTTCGTTCATCACGAGAACCAGTGGCCAACGGATGGAGCCGTCCACGGCCGCTTTTTCAGATACTTGCCAGAGCTCGCCCAATGAAGCTCGATTCAAGCGGACCGACAGCGCACCCGTGTTCGCGTTGTATTTCAGGACTCCCGCTGCGCTGCGTGCCCGGCCTCGGCGGTCAACTTCGAACGCGAGATTCGTGCCGCCGATGCTAAGCACTGCGCTCGTCGGTGTCACAGTCGTGTCTGCCGACAGAACCGCAGTTAGAGCCAGCGCGTCCGTGCCGGGACGATTGAAGTTTATGCTGCCGCGGAAAGTCTTGATCGTGAAAGGAACACGCTGATTACCTGTGAATGCTTCCAAGTCGGAGCCTGTGGTTACGACCACTTCAACACGCCCAGTTGTGATTGTGCCATTTGCGTGAGAAATCTGCACCGTGGCAGTGTAGGTTCCTGCTACCGCATAGGTATGAGTAACGCTTTGGCCGCTCTCACCCGTGCCGTCGCCAAAGTTCCAGACGCAGGTTGCTGTACTTGCATCAGTTTGGGCAACTGTAAATGACACAGGCATGCCGACATTCGCTGGATTCGGTGTTGCTGCGGGACCGGAGCTCAGCTCAGTATCGACAGTGCGGGTTGAATTTGGCTCTGCGGCAGCGAGTGTGCCGTTGACTGAGTAAATGGCTAAACCCATGACATGCGGGTCGCCGTAGTTGCGGATCAGATTGATGTTGAGCGAGCCATCCGACACGTTAACGCGGTAAGGGCCATATTTCATCCACGCGCCGAGCGGTAGCGTGCCAATATTGCTGGCGACCTGAACGCCCTCGGCATTCACGTTAAAGCTGCGGAAATTGGAGATGTAATTCTCCATCACCCAAAGATACAGGTCATAACTGCCGTTGCTGATCGTCTGCGAAAAGCCAAATGAACTGGTGCTCCAGACATTCGTGGCGAGCATGGTACGCGTCTCCGCGTCAGGTGCCGGATTGGCCGTAACATTCGATGTCCAAACCGAGGGAGCGGCTGGGAACGACAGTCCACTCGATAATGCTGCTGAATACGACAGCCATGTATTGCCCTCGATGGTCACGGCATTACCATTGAAGTTGATGCCTTTGACGAACGCTGGACCGCTGGTCAAAGTCACACTGACGGGAGCGCTGGCGGCCGAGCGATTGCCTGCGGCGTCGTATGCCTTCACCGTATAGGTGTAATTAATTCCGGTGCTGAGTCCTGTGTCTGTGAACGAGAGCTGCGTCGTTGTTCCGATCACGACATTGTTGCGAAGTACTTCATAGCCGGCGACCTGCACGTTGTCGCTTGCGGCATTCCACGAAAGTGAAGCGGTGGATGTAGTCGTTCCGGTAATGGCCAGATTGCCGGGTACTGTGGGCGCCTGGCTGTCAGCTGCAACGTTAAAGATGGCAATGCCCATGATGTGTGGATCGCCGTAGTTCTTCACCAGGTCTACATTCAACATTCCGTCCGTTACACTCGTGCGATACGGTCCGTACTTGACCCAGCTGCCATGCGCAAGCGTGCCAATATTGCTTGCCGACTGCTGGCCTTCCAGATTCACATTGAAGCTGCGGAAATTGGATTGATAGTTCTCCATCACCCAGAGATAGATGTCGTATGTGCCATTGCCGATTGTCTGGGAGAAACCAAACGTACCGGTGCTCCAGACATTCGTACTGAGCATTGCGCGCATATCTGCGTCTACCGTGGGCGTGGGCACTACCGGGCTGGTCCAGATATTCGGTTGCGTGGTGAAGCGCAGCCCACTATCGAGGGCGGCGGAATATGAGAGCCACGCGTTGCCCTCGATGGTCACTGCAGCGCCATTGAAGTTAATCCCTTTCACAAATCCGCCTGCCGAAACCACGGATATGACGACGTCGTCCGAGGTGACCTCGGCGGTATCTGACGCAGTTAAGCGGAGCGTGTACACGCCAACGGTGCTGAACGTTGCCGTTGTGTCGATGCTGGTGGCACTTGCGAATGTAACCGTGCCCGGCCCGGAGACTTTGCTCCAGGACACTGTCAGCGGTCCAGGTGTGCCATCGTCGCTGGCGGTGCCATCGAGATTGACGGACATGTTCACCGCTACAGTCTGGTCGGCTCCGGCACTTACAGTCGGGTTGGACTGACTTGTTCCAGATGCCGTGTAGATCGCCATGCCCATCACGTGTGGGTCGCCCGTGATGCGAGTGAATTCAACGCTCAGTGCGCCATCGCTGATCGTGACGGGGAAGGGGCCGTACTTCTTCCACGCACCCAGCGTGAGTGTTCCGGCCTGGGCGGCGGCCGATTTGCCTTCGAGCTTGATATCAAACGAGCGATAGTTTGACTGATAGTTTTCAATCACCCAGAAGTAAACAGTGTAAGTGCCGTTGCTCAGCGTCTGCGAGAAGCTCAGATTCCCTCCATTAATCCATGCCGCGGAATTCAACATCGCTTGAGTCGCCGCATCGGTCGGCGGGTTGGCCGCGACCTGGCCTGTCCAGAGGTTCGGCGGAGTCGAAAAGCTCAGACCGCTGCTAAGTGCGGCGCTATGAGAGAGCCACGTGTTCCCTTCGATGCTGACGGCATTTCCGTTGAAATTCACGCCTTTAAAGAAGCTGCCTTGCGCGACGACCGTCACTGAAACATCATCGCTGGCTGTGTTTGCTCCGTCGCTCGCGGTAAGCCGAAGAACGTAGGTTCCGGGTGCGCTGAACGTTGCTGTCGTGTCAATCGCGCTGACATTGGCGAAGGTTGCCGTGCCTGGGCCGGAAGCTTGTGACCACTTCACCGTCAGCGGGCCGGGCTGGCCGTCATCCGTAACCGTGGCGTCGAGCGCAACGGACGCGAGCTGCGGAATAGTGGCATCCGCGCCGGCGTTAACGTATGGAATGCTGGACGGTGTAACGGTAATGATGACACGGCGATAGCGGTGTAGCGAAGGCGTGCCGGTATCGCTCACCGTGAGAATGACGTGAATTGTCTGCGGCTCCGGAACGCTGGGTGCAACAAAGCTGCACTGCTGCGAAGTAGAAGTGTTAATTACGAGATCACCCTGGTACGTGCCGGGCTCCTTGTAGAACATCCAGTTGTAGTTCAGGGAGTTGCCGTCCGGATCCGTCGAGCCAGCCGCGCTGAGCGTAACAGTCGTGCCGGACAGCACTGTGCGCTCGAGCGTTCCCTGCACCATCGGAATGGGCGGATGATTGGCGCCAGAGTACGGCTGAACGCACCAATCCATGCGGGCCTGAAAATCGTTCTGATATGCAGTGCGCCAGCGCCAGATCGTCGCCTTGTTCGTCGTGTATATGTTGCCATCGACGCCCTGAACACGGTCGGTTGTATCGGTCCAGATGGACCCCTTCTTCACGTACCGTCCACCCCAGCTGCCATAGTCAGGACGTTCAGGATTGTTCAAGCCGGTCGGAAACAGGTAGAGCCACGCCGGCGTATCGCCTTCCATGATGTATGCAATATCCGGGTACTTCGCGCCAAGCGGACCGTGGTTGAATTGAACATGCTGATCGACCCAGGCGTTTGAAACGAGATTAAAGTCCGGTCCGGTAAAATTATAGAATCGGTCTCCGGAGAAGCCCGACCAGGTCGCAGCTCCATAATCACCCAGCGAGGAGCCCGGACTGACGATGTAAAACAGATTCGGAAAGTTGGTGCGAATCCATGCTCCTGCATCGTCCTGATCGGAGATTGTATAAACGCGCAGTTTGGCGACGAAGGCGTCCACTTGCGCTGGAGTACGTGTTGCGCGCACTTTCCAAAGCGCCTGGGCCAACGTATTTGCTCCGCCCCACACGCTGATCCATAACGGACGCGAGTCTGCGCGGTCTGCCACTGTGATTATCCAATCGGACCCTTCCGTATCCTTTCCGGCCCCAACGCCGCTCATGCCGAAGAGAGGCGAACCATTCTTAACAAGGCTGTGCAGCGTCTGCGCCGACGGGTAACCGGGTGCATGTAAACTGAGGGTTGGAAGAACCTGCCCGTACGCATCAATGCGTTCGCGAATGAGCTCCGGCATGATGCGATCACGCAGATGCTGTGATGTCGTTGCCACGAGACCTTCGATGTCGAACTCGTTGGCATAAACCAGCAGCCGCACAATCGATTCGGCGTCATCCGGTTCATTGCCGACATCGGTGAGCACCAGCAACCGGCTGCGCCCGCTGTTTTCAGCGTGAACAGCGCTTCCGCAGATGAGCATCGTGAGCAGCAGCAACTTTGCTGCAAAGGACGATTGAATTCGCATGAGATTCCTCCTTTATGAAGCTGCGCATTGCATGAGTGCATTGCGTTGGGCAACAAGCCACCACGCAGTTTTCCCGTGCAGAGAAAACCGTTGAATCAATTCAGCCTGTCGGCGTATCGATTGTTATTCGTCTTGCGTCATTTTGATGATCAGGTAATTCAATGCCGTGTCTGCCGAGCCATCCTTGGCGCGCTGGGCTGTGCGGTGTCCTCCAACGGTCATGGTCAGTTCTCCGTCGATCACCAGAACTGGAACGTCACGTTTGACGAGGAACTCGGCGCCCGTCATTTCTGCGTTTACAACAACCTGCTCTTCAAAGCGCACGTGGTTTGGCCCCTGGTCCATCCCGTCTCCAATTGAAATCGTGATGAGATAGCGGCCGTTCGGAACCGGCATTCTCCACGTCTCTGTATGATCAGACCAGCCACAGCAGACCCATCCATTGTTGATCAAGTCAGGCACCAACGGATTTCCCCGAACCAGGCGGCCTTCACGCATCACCTCTCCATTGTGCTGTCCATTCGGAAGCGGCGGGCCGACCTTCGGACCTTTCCAGCCATACCCGCGCAGCGCGTCAAACGGCTCGCCCGAATCGTTCATAATGCCAGCGGGCATTTCCGCTTCAGGGCCAAAATTGATCATGAGCTCGCCCTTCTTTCGCAGCAGCTGCAACGCCCGGGATTCAAGCTTCTTTCGGCCTCGCCAGACAGTTGTTTTGAGTGCCGCCGGCACGGAGGGCGCGGCACTGGCGCGAGCCGATGAAATCTCGCCGGCCTTTACCGTCTGGCTGCCTTTTGCGTTGCTGAAGGTGACTTCGCCTTCCTCCATCTGAAGACGTGTCTCAAGAGAATTGCAATTCAGATCAAAGCGTGTGCCCACGATCATGGCGCTCGCATGCGGCGTCTCGAAGGCCAGTGAATACGGTTTCTCCTTTGCCCCGGCAGTGTTGCCGAGATCCACCTCGGCAAACAGCAGCCCGCGCGAGACCTTGACGCATTCCAGACTCTCGAGCACCAGCTCGGTTCCAACGGCGAGCTCTATTTCTGCGCCGCTGAACAAACTGATTGCCGCATCGGTCTTCGGAATAGCTGGGAGTGTCGACACTGGTGTGGTAGAGATGCGGTCGCCGGCCTGTAACTCGAGGTCCACGGCAAGCGGCTGGCGTACCGCCCCGCGTGTGAGCCACGCCTGAACTCCCTTTTCAATAAACGTAACCCTGCCGAGGGTGCGGTCCTTCCGCGTCGTTGCGACAACGGTCTCACGCGCCGAGCGTGCGGCGTCTCTCGCGCGTTCGATTTCGGTCATCGCTTCACGTTCAAGCGCTGCGGCACGTTCGGCGGCCTGCTTCTGAGCCTCCGCCAGGCGCGCCTTTTCAAGTTCATTGGCGTTCTGCTCGGCGGCGAATTGCTCTTCGCGCTGACGCTTCTCCACCGCCAGCTGCTGCAAGCGCTGCTGCAGTTCGCGTTCGCGCTCGCGCGCGGCTTTGAAGTCGGCCAAAGCACGTTCGCGCTGTTGGGTTAGCTCATTCGGCGCGGTTGATCGGTTGACAATGGGTTCAGGTTGCTTCGTTACCGGTGTTTTAGTTGCAACTGCTTCCCGATTAGGGCCTCCCCGGGTGAGCAGGGCGACGCCAACAGCAAACAGAAGGCACGCAGCTGCTGACCACACTGCCCAGCCCCAGGCGTCCTCGCCTGACGCCCGTCGACGCATCCAGCCCTTGCCTGCTCGTCGCAAGAGTGGTGCAACGGGCTGCGTTTTCGACGTCAGCCGGGGAGCAGCCTCGGTGCGCACGGCAATCTGCAGTTCCTCGTGCATGCAGACTTCGTACGCGGAGAGTTCGGCGAAGCGGCGGCGGAGAAGTGGATTCTGGAGCAGGCGCAACAGTTCTTCGCGCTCTGCGGGTTCAAGCAAGCCGTCGCAATAGCGTTCGTAAAGCACTTCAAGCTGCTCGCTGGGCGTCGGGTTCATAGGCTCAACTCCGTCGCGGCGGCGCGCTGGTGGCGTTCAATGCACTGGGAAATTGCCCTGCGGATGCGCGAAAGGCCCACTTGCACGGCGTCTTCGGTGCGGCCGAATTTTTCGGCGAGCGCGCGCATGCTGAGGCCGTCCACATAGCGCAGCTGCACCATTTGCCTGGAGTTTGCGGAAAGAGTTTCGGTGCAATGCCGCAGGCTGGCACGGCGGGCGTTGAGAAGTTCCAGTTCAGGATTCTCGTCAAATGCCGCGGTGACGAGATCAAGCAGACGGTCATCTTCGAAAAACCGCAGCCGGCGCATGCGGCTGCGTTCGCGCTTGAGTATGTTGCGCGCAATGCCGCGGCACCACGCCTGCAGGTCGCGGCCGGGCTCGAAGTGCTGAGCCTTCTGCAGCACGACGACGGAGACTTCCTGAAAGATGTCCTCAGTGACGTCCGGATCCCCGGCAAGGCTGCGGATATAAGCCAGCAACTGCAGGCGTTCAGCCTGGAACTGCCGGATGAGTGTTTCACTGTTGGTCATGCGCTGAGCCCCAATCCTGACTTGTTCTTCAATGGCAGCGAAAGCAAACATAGTATTTTTGAAATTTTTTAGAAGTTCCATAAAGCATGAAGCGTTCGAGCCTTAGATGGGACGAGTGCGCCGGGGTAGTTGCCGTTCAAATGAGCAGTTCGGCTGTTTACTTCAGGGATCTTCAAACAAAAACAGCCGGCTCTGTGCGAGCCGGCTGTTAATAGATCGGACTGGAAATTACTTTCGGGCCGCGCGGTACTTCTCGAGAGCATCCTTTGACGGCGTGCTCCCGGGGTTGGCCGGATAGGTGCCGAGGGCCAGCTCTTCGTCGTTCGTGGCACCATCGCCATCGGTATCCTTCGCGGCGATTACCTTCCAGGCGGCTTCGACAGCATTGAGCTCTTGCGGTGTAAATTTGTGTTCATGGCCCTTTCCTATCACCGGCTTGAATTCGTCCAGTTTTGCCAGCTCCTTGCCGATGGCATTGATATTCCCTTTCTCCGCAACCTCGTTGCTGGCAGTGTCATAATCGTGACAGATTTTGCAGTTGCCGTTCTTTTCTTTTTCAAGTGCATACACTTTGACGAGGCGTGTGAGAAAGGGCTTCTGGGCGAGGCTGCGGTTTGTCATTAAGCCGACAGTTAGACAAGCGGCCAGGATAGCAACGATCTCCACTTTCACTTTTCTGCTCATTTGCTGACTCCTTCGAGCCCACACTTAAAAAAAGAAAAGAGCGGCAGAGGTTGCCGCTCTTCTCTCCGGTCACTCTATTTTACTTTCCCAATCCCCTCTGGTTTTTCTTCACTTTGTATGTGATCACTTTATTGCCATGGAACGTCTGTTCGCCCACAGTCAGCGTGACGGGTACCTGAGCTTTGACTGCTGCGTCGGTGGGTAGAAGGCCGATATCAGCCCAGTCCTGGTTCCAATTTCCGCCTTTCATGATGACTTGAACCTGCCAGCCCTTCTGCTTGACGGGCTTGAGGAGAACGGTGCCATTTTCATTTTTCGCATGGCCTTTCTCATCCAGGACGAAATCCATGATCGCGGCGCCAATGTCGATTGATAAGGTCTGCCCTTCCGGATTGAAGTCCATGGGCAGGGTGGGGATTGTTGCGGCAACACGTGCGCTGTCCTGATCAGGTGCTGCCAGGTTCGTTTCGAGCTGTAGCTTTCCAACATTCAGCGTGCCGGAAGCCGACAGATCGCCTGCTGATTCCTCAGTTGTCGCTTCCTCTGTCGAAAACCTGGCGACGCTTTCCCGGGTGCTCAACGTCACGACATTGTCGATTTCAATAGCACAGATCTTGTTAATAACTGCACCTTCAGCGGATGTGACCGTCAAGCGGCCGTCGCTGATCGTTACCGTCTTCACTCCTTCGAACCAGCGGTCGGGTGCATTCGGCGTCGCGTCGATAACCAATACATTCTCAACATTTAATTTAAACTTGCTGGTAAGCGAGGCGGGATCGCCGCTGATCACGCGCACCGTGTATTTTCCATTGGGCAGGGCAATCTCCCATTTGGCACTCGGATTCTCCGGCTTCTGCATGTGTGCCAGCGTGTCAAGAACCTGGTCCGGAGAGACGGGTGAATTGCGGTCGCGCATTGCAAAGGAGTTGTCCATATTCCAGCCGTAGCTGTAACCATTGCCACGATCTCCAAAGACGCTTCCGGTGTCTGCAAGATAGCCTTGCGGAACAGGCGCGCCCCCGAGCTGGAAATTGACCCGTACACTGCGTGCCGGGGCGCCGGTTACCGCGCCGGTGGCCGAGGCACTGGCAGTCGTGCTGAGTGTGACCGCATTGGTGATTTCAATAAAGCAGATCTTGTTGGTATAAGCGCCGGTACCAGAGCTTACTGTCAGGCGTCCGTCGCTGACCTGTACCGTAACGTTCCCTTCGAACCACTTTGCAACTGAAGATGCGGTTCCGTCTACGGTAAGTACTCCTTCAACATTCAGCTTATAAATGCTGACGTAAACGCTTGGGTCTCCACACACGGCGCGCACTGTGTACTTTCCATTGGGCAAGGCAATCTCCCACTTCGCGTTGGGATTCTCCGGCTTCTGCATATGTGCCAGCGTGTCATAGCGCTGATCGGGGGCGAGCGTCGAGTTGCGGTCGCGCATCGCGAAGGAGTTATCCATATTCCAGCCATACGTGTACCCGTTGCCGCGCACGCCGAAAGCGGCGCCTGTATCCGCCAAATAGCCTGGAGGCGTCGCCGCGCCCGGAGCCTGGAAGTTGACGCGAATGTTGACTGGCGTGATGACGGAAACGGCAACTGTTTCGGATGCAACTTCGCCGTGCCCATCGTTAACAGTCACGCTGACATTGTATAATCCCTCGGCGCTATAGGTGTGTGTCGTGCTGGCGCCGGTGCCGGTCGTGCCATCTCCAAATGCCCACTGATAAGTCAATGCATTGCCATCTGGATCACTGGCTGAAACAACGAACTGTACGGCGGCACCCGTAAAGGCGGGGTTGGGAGCGGCACTCGGGCTCGATGTGATGACTGGCGGACGGTTCAGTGCCTTGAATGTCGCGGCCACTGCTGCATTGCTTGCTGGCATTCTCAACGACGTGCTCGCCGCCGTGGCGTTCTCAAGCGTCGGCGTTCCACTAATGACTGTCCAGCGGTCAAACGTCTGGCCTGCGGGTGCCGTGTTTGCAGCGATCGCGACCTGCGACCCAGGAACGTATGCACCGCTGCCGCTGCCGTTCGAAACTGTGAGCACGCATCTAACCGAGAGAATGGCTGCATTGCTCATGGCAGAGCCCGCTGCATTGCTGACGACACACCGGTAGCGCGAAGCATGGTCAGCAGGCGACGTGGTCCGCGAATAGGTTGTGCCAGTCGCGCCGGCGATGTTGGCCCAGGTGATGCCGGCATCGGCGCTGCGCTGCCACTGGTACGCCAGAGGCGCGGTGCCGCTGGCAACGACATTGAACGCTGCATTCTGTCCGCTTGTCACGGTCACATTCAGAGGATGCGTGGTGATCGCCGGTTTGACGACTGTCACGGCCGGCGCGATGGAAACTGTAGTGCTCGCATTTTTAAGAATGTTGACTTTGACCAGCACGACTGTCCGGGTGCCCGTGCTGTCATCGTATGAGGAAAGAATCTGTCCGCCATTGACCGTGTAGCTTCCCTTCTTCATCAGGAACTTCACACGGCCGTCGTAGAAGTCGAGCGACAGAAGATTGTTGATGGTGGCGCTGTTGCTGGTGCGCGTTCCGTCGTTTGTTCCCGCGTAGCTGATGTTGATATTCCGCGTACCGATCGGAGTCGACGTGTTCGTGTTCAGCAAAGTAACAACGTTTGTAGTGTTGGAATGCGTCGCGACCTGTGGGCAGTTCCACCCGCCGGTCGTGGGATCCTTCTGAAAGTTGAAGAAAGCCGCTGTCTGGTAATGCATGTTGGAACGCGTGAACAGGAATGGATAGGGAACGACTTTGTTCACCGGCAAGCGGCCTGTAACGTGCGTATGGCCTCCAAGGCCCAGATTGAATGGAGTCTGATTGACGAATGCCTTGGTCACTGGATCTTGCACGATTGTGGAGGGCGTGGCGTGGATGTAATATTCTGGATGACTCGGACTGTAATCATAGTGCTGCAGCAGCAATCGAAATTTAAGTGACTTGTCAGCGTACGCGGCCGCGTACTCGGCCTTTGCCCACGTCAGCCATGGCTGCAGTAGCCGTTGCTCCTGAATCACGGTGCCATCGGGATTGACGCCGATTTTATGATTATAGAATTGCTGGTACGTCCAGGCGTTTGCGAAAACATAGAATGAGCCAATGCGGAAGGACGAACTGACCTGGCCAACAAGGCGCTGATATTCCAGTTGCCAATCCCCAGGATTGTAACGGGTTCCAGGCGGTGCTCCGCCGTTCCAGCCAAGGTCGTGGTTGCCGAGCGCCACAATTGTGGCCACGTTGAACTTTGAAAGCGCCTGCATATAGCGCGTCATGAGCCGGCGGGCTTCTTCGGGCTGTGGACTGGGAGCGTAGTAGCCTACCCAATAAATGACGCAATTGTCTCCAGTGGCGGTAAAGAAGCGCGGGTTGATCAGGTTCACC
>DASPJR010000054.1:0-11852 GCA_035628505.1 Planctomycetota bacterium
CGTTACCGGCGCCTTCCAGCTGGTGGCACGCGGCGCACACGGTTGCGAAAACAGCCTTGCCGCGCTGCGCATCGCCATACATCCGCAGGACGGCATCATGTTTGGCGACAACCTTAGCGCGATCGGAATCGAGATCCTCGACCAGCACTTCCGCGGCGCGCGTGCGGATCGCTTCCTCTTTGTGCTTCAGCAACCGCTGCCGGCGCGATGCATCCATCGCCGTCACCAGCGCTGGCATCTTCTTCATGCGTTCGAGCAGAATCAGTGTCGAATCCTGCCGGGACAGCAGCGTGTCAAGAACGGTCTGGCGCAGCGCCGGCCCGTGATTCTTCCAGCCGCTGAGCATCGCCTCGCTCGCGCGCGGGTCGCGAATCCGTCCGAGAGCCGCCACGGCCTCGCGCTGCAGTTCGGGCGGGGTGAGCGGCGAAAGCTGCTCGGCGAGAATTTTGAGATCCATCTCGGCGCCTGCCGCATCGCGCCCCAGCAGCCGCACTGCGCCGAGCCTGCCTTCCAGGGGTGCGGCGTTATCAGCCACGACCTTGCGGGCCGACTCGAGCGCCACAGCAAACGAACTCTTGCATTTTTGCAGAACTTCCGAGCGCTGCAGGTATGCGCTCCAGGAGGTGCCACGCGATTGTAAGGTATCCAGAAATGCAGAGAGAAGGGTAAAGCGCCATGGAGCGTTGTCCTGTTCAGCAGTTGCTGCTTTAAGCAACTGCGCGAGCGATTCAGCGCGATCTTCGGCGACGGCCATTTTCAAAAGCTGCACAGCAAGCGCGGGCTGTCCCTTAAGCAGCGCCGGTTGCGCGGAAAGATCCTCTACCATCGTCTGGAGATGCGGAAGCATCGAACTGGCAACGGCAGCAAAAAGGTATTCGTCGCTTGCATGCAGAACAGCCAGACGCAGCAGCGCCTTGCCGGCATCAGCGTGCGCGCTCATTCCCAGGCTGCAGGCCAGCTGCATCTGCACTTGAGGATCCGGATCCTTCTCGAGCGCAATGGCCGTTCGCAGCACCTCTGTATCGCCGTCTTTGAGAGCACGTTCGGAAAGCCGGATGGCATGGCGGCGGACACCTGCGTGCGCATCGGACAATGCGGGGATCAGACTCGCTTTGTCCAGTGCGCCGATGGCGTTGAGAACGTAGATCGCGTGCAGCCTGGCTTGCGGCGTGGCGGCCGAACGCGCGAGCTCGCGAAGCGGCACGACGGCGGCGGGGTCGTTCTTCCACACAAGAACCTGATGAGCCAGATCGCGCACGGTTCCATTGCTGTCATTGAGACGCTGAACCAGCGCCGCCGTGTCCAGATTGTCGAGCCGCGGCACCGGCTTTCCTCCGGCGGCGGGCACCACACGGTAGATTCGGCCGCGGTCCTCCCCCGCCCTGATGTTCAGTTGCCGCTGCCAGCCGCGCGGAATCCACTGCGGGTGCTCGATGACGTAGCGGTACATGTCGGCAATCCAGAGCGCGCCGTCGGGCCCGGTTCGAATCCACACCGGGCGGAACCAGTTGTCGGTCGACGAAAGAAATTCAGACTGCTCTTCGTCGGCTGCGCGGCGGCTGGAGAAGGTGATGCCTTTGGCACTGACGATTTCGCGGTGAACCAGGTTGTGCACCGGCTCGCAGATAAACGCATTGCCGCTCAGTCCAGAAAGAAAACTGTCACGATAGATCACCGGACTGCACGCTGACGTGAAGCGATTGGCCTTGTCATGATCGTTAAAACGTGTCGTCGTTTCACTGCTGGGGTAAACGCGGCTGGGTCCGGGATCAACAGAGACCTGTATGCGCGGATTAGGCGAGGCCGCATGCGGATTGCGGCGCAGGTAAACGTCCTCGAGCGCGTAATGCCACATCGGATACGAATTGTTTCCGCCGAACCAGTTGTCCCAGTCGTCGCGACACGTGCCGAACTGTGTCGGGCCGCTCTGTGCCACATGCGTGCCGGAATCTGGATAAATGCTCAAGTCACGGCCGCGTATATCCACAACCTGTCCCGTCCGCGCGGATTTAATCATTCCGCCGCTGTCGCCGTTGGCGACCTGCAGTCCCCCATCCAGGCGGAAGAACAGGCTGTTGACCAGATGCTGCTGATTGCCCTGAGTAAACCCACTGTAAAGCGTTTCGCGCTTGTCGGCTTTGCCGTCGCCATCTGTATCCTTCGCAAAGAAGATTTCCGGAGCCGCCGCGACGATCGCGCCGTCGCGCCAGACCTTTACCGCTGTCGGGCAGGGCAATGCGTCGAGGAATATAGCTGCTTTGTCGTAGCGGCCGTCGCCGTCAGTATCTGTCAGCACCTTGATGCGGCCGCCCGGTGAGCCTTTTCCATCCATGCCGATCGGGTAGTCGCGCATCTCCACCACCCACAAGCGTCCGTCAGGGCCCCAATCGAAGGCAACCGGGCTTTCAACGAGCGGTTCGGCAGCGGCGAGTTCCACACGAAAGCCGGCTTTTACGCGCAGCGATTTCAGGCCCTGTTCAGGCGTCAGCGCCGGCCGCGTCCCCGGACCGGCATCCGCGCCCTTGGGAGCCGCTTCCTCTTTGGGAGCAGGTCGGGCAAACTCTTTGGGCACGACGTCTTTGATCGCATCGAGCAGCGTACTCTCAACCTCCGGTGCAAACGGCGCCGGCTTGCCGTAATAGATCATCGAAAACTGCGCTTCGTATCCGCCCTCCTTTAGAATGCGCTGCGAAGGGATGTAGCAGGGCACGTCGTTGGCGTAGGCGCTGATCCACATGCGACTTGAATCAAAACGTTCGCGTACAAGTGTGTCATAATCAATGACGACTTCGCCGCCGATGAAAAGCATGTTCAGCGCCGTACCGAAGGACCAGTTGGCGAGCGGCAAGACGACGTGATCCGGCGCCTTTTCACCTTTTTCAAACCGTGCGAGCCACTCCCGAGCGTGCCGGCGGGAAGCATCGCGCTGCTTGGTGTCATCCGCGATGGTCCGGAACTGCTCTTTGCTCGGCGCCGCAGAAAGCGGGAGCCGTGTCTCGCTGAAGCGCGCGTCGATTTTTACTGGCAGCGGCCGTCCGGGCTCCTGAAGCTGGCGCTGAACCTCGTTGGCCAAAACGCGTCCATGTTCTTTGGCCATCTCAAGCTTGCCACGTGGATTGGGGTTGGTGTCGGCGCCGCAGCCAATGGTGATCAGCGCCGTACTTCCGGTCACTTCGGCTTCTACAAACTCCGAAGCGTAGCCGGCCCAGTCTCCGCAAACTTTATTGAAACCGCCGCCGAGTGTTGTGCAGTGGCAGGCATAATTCGCGACGGCGGCGATGAGCTTGCCCTGCTTGTCGGTGGCGCGCAGTACGGGCAGCTTGTGTTGAACCGGACCGTCCGGATTGATTCCAAAACCCGTCCACAATCCGTTTTTTAGAACGCGGCGATTGGCCGCAAAGGCCGCACTGCCTTCCGACCAGGAAAGCCGCGCCGGCTTGCGCGCCGCCGCGGCCGCCAGCGCGGCAGCCGTGATGCGTTCGGTGACCCAGGCGGTATACTTTTCGATGCGCGCACTTTGCTCCGGCGTCAGATCCGTCAGAATAGTCGGCGCAAAACGCAGGACCGCCGGCGCAGTATGCGTGTGGGTTGAGCAGATGACCAGGCGCTCGCGCGGCACTCCGATCTGTTTCTTCACGCGGCTTGCGACTTCACTGACGATGTCGGCTGTAATGCCACAGTTTTCAACGGCAATCAGAATGCAGGTATTCGTGTCTGAACCGAAGGCAATTGCGCGCGCCCAGATGCGTTGTTCAATACCTTCAAACTCGACTTTGCGTTCGCCGTAGCCGGTCAGACGCACCGGCTCCTCCGGCGTGATGTCGATCTTTGCGGCGCCGGCCTGCGTCCATTCGAACTCTTCAGCCGTTGTCTGAGGCAATAATCCGGCGGTGAGAATTAGAACGAGAAAAACAGAAATCGAGCATTTGCGCGTGGCGTTCATGGAAGCTCCATAAACTACAGGTCAGCGGCCGGAAAATGTAACGTGCGCGCGTAACGTGCGCTTCATCCACGTGTACACCATAACCTGTTTTGCACGCTCATTTTCCTCGACTTCGGAGCGGCAAAATCAAGACGTCAAACCCGTCGTCCATGGAGAGAACGGCAAACGGAGGCGATGGTGCAAGAGGGCTGAACCGTGAAATGAAAGCGCCCTGTTAAGGACAGGGGTTCACTCCTTTAATAGAATTTATTTAGCGTGATAATCGTCTTCCAACTGCATCAGTTGCTTGCGGATCATCAGCTTTGCGGTCATGCCGATTTTGTTGATGAAGAGAACACCATCGAGATGGTCGTTTTCATGCTGGCAGACGCGCGCGACAAGCTCGCTGACATCCGCCTCAATCGGTTCGCCTTTGGGGTTGAGTCCGGCGACGTGCAGTTCCGCGAAGCGCTTTACTTTTGCACGGACATCGGGGATCGAGAGGCAGCCTTCTTCTTCGGTCGCGGAGCCTTTTGTGTTGCTGAAAACAGGGTTGATCACGACGCTCTGACCGGTCTTATCTTTCGAAACGTCAAAAATAAACAGGCGCACGCCGACGCCGATCTGCGGCGCGGCCAGGCCAATGCCCTTGTTCGCGTACATCGTCACGAACATGCGTGCAACAAGATCGTTGAGATCCCATTCCTGAGATTTCCCGGTGACGCTCTCCTTGGGTGCGAGCGTGAACTTTCCGGCCTTAATCTCTCCGGCGGTCAGCGCCCGGCACTTTCGAGTCAGAAAAGGATTTGGATATAAAACAATGTCGAGCGGCTGCGGTTCTGCGAAGGCCATTAAGTGAGTATTCCTGCTAGCAATGAGAGCGACCGGGCAACGTGCGCGGACTTTTCACGCCCAGTTTAGTCGGCAATGTCCTCCAGAGTCAACCCCAGCCGGGTTTCTTCTTTGGGCGAACTTAAAATCACGCTGGTGCGCGTTGACACCACACCGTCAAGAGGCCGTAGATCGCCTGAGATCAGGTTCTCCAGTGCGCTGGTGGAGCGTGTACGCACTTTCAGAAGATAATCCATTTCGCCGGTGACGTGGTAGCATTCCAGCACGTCCTCAAGCTCCTGGATGCGCTGCAGAAACGCTTTGGCATGGATGGGCTTATCCAACGATACGGCAATGAAGGCCGTAATGGGACGGTTGACTTTGTTGGAATCCAGCAGCGCGACATAGCGCCGGATGATCCCGGATGATTCCAGCTTCTTGACTCGCTCGCCAACTGACGGCGCCGAGAGGCCCACAAACTTCGCGATTTCGGAATGACTCGTCCGACCGTCTTTTTGCAGAATGTCTAATATTTTTAGGTCAATCGTATCCATGTACGCCTTGCACCCCGCGATTTCAGGCGCCAGCATGCGTTTTTTGCATGCTTATGCGCTCTCTTACCTTATTTTTTAAGGCAACGTTCGCCTGTTTTCAAGTGGCAAAAACATTGGACTGGCATCAGTCCGGCTCATCCTTTAGAAAGCCTGCATGACGATTCCTTCCTCTCCTCTCTTCATCAAACCGGTATTGGTTGAGCGCGTCTGGGGCGGAAACCGGCTCCAGAGCATGTTTGGCAAGCCCATCCCAGCCGGCAAGGTTATCGGCGAAAGCTGGGAACTGTGCGACCGTGCCGACGTGCAGAGTGTCATTGCCGAAGGTACGTGCGAGGGCCGCACACTGGCAGACGTCATCGCCGAAAATCCTGCACAGGTGCTGGGGAAAAGTCTCTCCGGCCGCTTTCCGCTTCTGGTGAAGTACATCGACGCGGGCACCGCCTTATCCGTCCAGGTCCATCCCGACGACGCCGGCGCGAAGAAGTATAACGACCTCGGCAAAAGCGAATGCTGGGTGGTTCTGCATGCCGAGCCTGGCGCGGAGATCATTCGCGGCTTGAAGCCCGGGACAACGCGCGAGGACTACGCAAGCGCCGTGGCTGAAGACCGCATCGAAGACGTTCTGAATAAATTCAACCCGCGCACCGGCGATCTTGTGGCTCTTCCCGCCGGAATGGTCCACGCCATCGGCGCCGGGCTGGTCGTCGCCGAGATTCAGCA
Organism: Planctomycetota bacterium; assembly: GCA_035628505.1. Classification (GTDB taxonomy): domain Bacteria; phylum Planctomycetota; class SZUA-567; order H5-PLA8; family H5-PLA8; genus DASPJR01. The sequence goes on from DASPJR010000054.1 coordinate 6,028, forward strand.
AAGTTCCGACATCACCTTCCGCATTTATGATTACAAGCGGCTGGGCCTTGACGGCAAGCCGCGCAAACTGCACATCGACGAAGCGCTGAGCGCCATCAAGTTCGATAACAGTTTCGACGCGTTCGAAGGCGACATGAGCCGCAACACCGTGGCGCCGAAAATCGAGTCCCGCCGTGCCGGGGTGCTCACTGAAGCCATGCTGCGAGGCAAGTACTTCACCCTCAATCGGTATACGCTCGATCCGGCGTCGCGTTTCACACTCCCGGAAAACGCCGACGCGGCACGCGTGCTGATGGCGATAGCCGGAAGCGGTAAGCTTGGGAAGAAGACGGTTCGTTCGGGACAGACTCTTTTCCTCCCAGCCTGTTGCGGGGATTTTGAAATCAGTTCATCGCGCGACCAGACCTTGATGCTGCTGGAAGCGACGCCTCTGGCCGGCTGAGCTTTCTGAAAGTTTTTCCCAATGGGCCACTTCGTCAATACAACTCATTGACTCTGCGTGGCTTAATGCGAAAATCGGTCTGGGAAGTGCAGGTGTATGCCCGAGCCGTTTCGCAATACTCCAGAGTCGTTTGATTGGACCTTGTTCAGCAAGGATCCCAATCTCGCGATGTGCCTGGTCGATAACACCGGAGCCATCACGTTCTGGAGCCTGGGCTCCGAACGTACGTTTGGATTCACTGCGGCCGAAGCACTCAAGCAGCCACATCTGTTCCTGCATGCCGAGCCGTGCACCAAGCCGGACTCAGCCGTATTCCCTTCGCAGGAAACAACCTGCGCGCTACGCCACCGCTCAGGCGACATCATTCATGCGAATGTAATGATGCATCCGATTCCCGATGGTTCCGGCGCTTTTCTGAAAACGTTCCGAGTCCTCCCGTGCCAGCCCAGCGTGGAGGCGCACACGCTCCGGCTGGAAGCCTTGAACAAGGCGCTGGCCGCGCATCTGGAAAGCAGAAACTGGCGTGAGGCAGCCGCAATCATCCTGCGTTACTCGTTAGAACGAACTCAGAGCACCTACGGATTCATCGGCGTTGTGGTCGACAAGGACGTACTGCGCATCCTCGCGCATGAGGGCATCGAGTGGCATGCCAGTGAAGGACGCGCGTTCTATGAGGCCGCGATCGCAACGTATCGCCAGAAGGGCTACCTGGAATTCAAGAGCCTCGCGAATCTCTTCGGCCGCGTCATCACGAGCGTCAAGCCGGTGATCTCAAACGATGTAGGAAATGATCCACGCGCCGCGAAATCTCTTCCGCCGGGACATCCCCCGCTTTATTCCTTCCTGGGCGTCCCGCTGCTGCAGCGCAATGAAGTCATCGGTGAAATCGGGGTGGCGAACCGGCCCGGTGGGTACAGCGAGAAAGAACTGGATGACCTCTCCGAACTGTCCGCCATGACCGCTGCGCTCTTTAATGGTTATCGCCTGAATGAACGGCAGAAGGCGCTCGAAACGCAGTTGCGTCACATGAAGGTGTTCGAGGCCTTTGGCCAGGTCGCCGGCGGCGTGGCGCATGATTTCAACAATCTCGCCAGCGTTCTCGACAACGTGACGGAGTTCATCCAGGAAAAAGTAGGCAGCGACAGCATCCTGAAAGAAGAACTGGACCTGCTGCAGCAGACCAGCCACCAGATGTCCCTGCTGGCGAAACATCTGATGTCATTCAAGCGCTCTGAGCACGTCAAGAGCACGCCGATCGATGTCGGCTCCGTAATTCGCGAGAGCGCGAAACTTTTCAGACATATCCTGGGCCCGGCAATCCAGTTCGAATTAAGGGTTCCAGACGAGCCGCATTTTGTCCTGATGAACCGGGCAGAACTGGAGCAGATCCTTATGAATCTCGTGCTGAATGCACGGGACGCCATTACCGGCGCCGGACAGGTGACGGTGCTGCTCACGCATGTCTTCCTGAATGAACACGCCGTACTGATGCGTCCGGATCTTCAGCCCGGCGACTTTGTCGTTCTTGCCATCAGCGATTCGGGGCAAGGAATGAGCGACGAGGTGAAAGCCCGCATTTTTGAGCCGTTCTTTACGACAAAAGCGCCGGGCAAAGGAACCGGCCTGGGTCTTTCAACGCTCTTCCGCATCGTCAAATCCGCGCGAGGCAGTGTCGACGTCGACAGCACTGCCGGGCGCGGAACCACGATCAAGATTTATCTGCCGCGAATGAGTGCGCCGTCAGCTGCAACGCCACCCTCCAGCACCCTCCTGCTGATCGAAGACAACGACCTCTTTCGTGAAACGCTCAAACGTTCCCTGGAAAACATGAATTACAGCGTGATCACCGCGGAGTCCCGGGATGCAGCGCTGGCAGCGTTGGAAAACACTTCCGTGAACGCGGTGATTATGGATTGGGATATGCCCGGGCTCTCAGTTGCCGAGTTCCTCAGCCAGGCACAGTTGCCGGACTGTTACATCGTCATCAGCGGCGATGAAGGCGCTCGTGCGTCCGCCGCCGAAAAAGGGTTGAGCCGCTTTCTTGCCAAGCCTTTCAAAGTTTCCGACCTCGATCAGTTGATCAAAGAATGCATCTCACAATGAAGCAGGAAAAGTCGCGCAGCAACAGCCTTGCAGAGTGCGCACTTCCGTCTGCAGTATCGTCTTTTGAAGCTTGAGGTGGCCGAGAGTGTTTAAGGCGCATGAAGGCACATCGCCGGTGTAATCCTGAAAGCTTAAAACTTTTAGATGAGACCGCGATGACACAGCTCCGCGCACCCGAAATTTCCAAACGGCTTTTCATGCCTCTCGCCTGCCGGCTTATGTGCTGTTTGATCGGGCTGTTCGGGTGTGCCGGCCTCGCGGCCGAATCGCGGCCGAATGTCGTCGTAATACTCGTTGATGATATGGGCTGGGCGGATTTGGGATGCTACGGCAGTGAGATTCCTACGCCCAACATTGACGCGCTTGCGGCTAACGGGCTGCGCTTCACTCAGTTTTACAACACCGGACGCTGCTGCCCGTCGCGTGCCTCGCTGCTGACAGGATTGTATTCGCATCAGGCGGGCGTTGGAAACATGACTCAGGATTATGGCGAAGCCTCCCCCGGATATCGCGGCCGCTTGAACACCTCCTGCGTGACGATCGCCGAAGTCTTGCGGTCCGCGGGCTACTTTACGGCCATGTCCGGCAAATGGCATGTGGGCCAGGAGCACGGCGTCAAGCCTTCCAATCGGGGGTTCGATCGCAGTTTCAACTCGATTGCCGGCGGGTTTTATTTCAGCGGAGACCCCAAAGCGAAACTGTTCCTGAACGGGGAACGGATCGCGAACGACGATCAGCGCCTTCCCAGGGACTGGTATTTAACAGATCTCTGGACGCGCATGGGATTGCAGTTCATCGAGGAAGGCGTTGCGGCAAAAAAGCCATTTTTTCTCTACCTCGCCTACAACGCACCGCATTTTCCACTGCAGGCACCCGCGGAGGAAATCGCCAGGTTTCGCGGGATGTACAAGAAGGGCTGGGATGCGGTAAGCGCTCAGCGACATGCGCGGCAGATTGAACTGGGGCTGATCGAGAGGTCCTGGAAAAAGGCGCGTCGCACGGATGACATCGCTGAATGGGACAGCCTCAGCAATGAGGCCAGAGACCGCCTCGATCACATCATGGCCGTGTACGCTGCCACTGTTTCCCACATGGATAAGGCTATTGGCGATGTCGTGAAGACGCTCAAAGAGAAAGGACAGTTCGATAATACGCTGATCTTTTTCATGAGCGACAATGGAGGAACGTCCGAAGGCGGCGTGAACGGCAAAAACACGGGTGATCCGAGCACGTTCAAATCAGACTGGTTCGCAGGCGAATCATGGGCGTGGGTGCAGAACACGCCCTTTCGCCGCTATAAGCGCTACAATCACGAGGGCGGGATTGCCACTCCGCTTGTAGCGCACTGGCCGGCTGGCATCGTCGCCACGAATGAGGTGCGTTCGCAGCCCAGTCATCTCATCGATATCATGGCAACGGTGGTGGACGTCACCGGCGCCGCCTATCCGACGACGTTCAACGAAAAGTCTATTCTTCCGATGGAGGGCAAAAGCCTGCGGCCGGTCTTTTCCAATAAGCCTCTCGAGCGCGATGCACTTTACTGGGAGCATGAAGGCAACGCAGCCGTTCGGGCTGGCGACTGGAAGCTCGTACGCCTGGGCAATGAAGGCAAGTGGGAGCTTTACGATCTAAAAGCCGATCGCACGGAACAGAATAATCTGGCGGCGCAGATGCCAGAGAAGGTCGCAGAGCTGCAATCAAAATGGCGCGCCTGGGCCGAGCGCTGCCACGTGATCGACAAACCTTCCGGCAAAAAGAAGAAATCGAAAGATTGATATCGGCAGATGCAGTAATCCGATCTGCGATTTCCCACAGCCGCACGCGCCGCGCACGTCTTTATCAGCGAAAATAAATGAAGGGGGTGGGAATCGAACCCACGACCAACAGATTAAAAGTCTGTTGCTCTACCGATTGAGCTACCCCTTCTCGTTACTGCAGAAGGACTTACAGGATTTTCAAAACTGCTTGGCACCTATTTTGGCACCTATGATGCTCAGGAGAGCACGCCATAGGGAGAAAACCTTTTACCCGATGAACCCTAACAGTCAAGCGAAAGCTAGACTTCCTAAAAAGCCGGAGCCCGTTTCGAATTTTCGCCAGCATTCTTCGCGTTGTCGTGTAACATTCGCGTCACTATGTCTGAAGAATACTCATGGGCAAAAGCTATTGCAACGGTGAAGAGATTTCGACTAATCGCCGTTGCTATTACACTCTGGGGCGTTGCAATTGCAGTTCACTATATCTTTTCGAAGTCGATAGACTCGTATAACAAATTCTGCCAATTCGTTGCAGAACACCCCGAAGCACCTGCATCATTGGCTCTTGGTTTAGGAATCGGACTTACATTTCTAATTCCGTTCTCTTTAGTTAATATGTGGTTAGAGAAAAGGGGAGCATCTCGCAAGCAAGAGTTAATAGAAGAAAATAATCAATTGAGAGGCAAGCTAACTGATGCCAACACCAGAATCACCAACGCTGAGCAATCAGTCAGCAATTTACTAAACGAATTCGCACGCCCCATAGCAGACGGGCCAGCTTACTTAGGTATTGAAAATGATAGATTGATTGTATACTTTAAAATCCGCATTCCTAGAAGGTCTTTAAATATTGCAAACTACGTTAAATGCACGATGATGGTTAGGCGTATAGAATTTGATTCAAACGTGTCACAAGAATCATTTGAGTTCGAAAAGATAGAATTACAAGCAGACGGTAGCTCATTCGAAATTCGGATGGAAGTTCCGCAAAAAGCTGCGGCACTGATTCTGATCAATCATCCGGCTTGCTTACAATTTCTAGTGCAGGATATTACGCTTACCACTGGTAACGAAAGGCATAAAGGTGGTGGAATACGAATACCGCTAGACATTGTTAGTGATCTTCGCAAAGGACGGCCATGGTAATTCAGCATTAGCCCTAGCGTGAAGATTGCCAAGGCTTGACGGTACGTTAGAAGCTTCATCGGTACACCTTGTTAAGCGTAGCTGATCTTGTTCAGGTGTTCACCTGCATTAAGGGCGTCTAGGTCTGCATAGTGCTTGGTGCTAACTGCAATCGTGTGTCCTGCACACTTAGCCAGCACATCAGCAGGGACGCCAGCTTGTCTAGCCGTTCTGATGTTGAGCCTACGTAGGCTCTGCAGTGTGCACCCTTCTGAAACTCCTGCTGCTTCTCTCAGTGTCTTGAACCGATCAAAAACGGTGTAGTAGCTGGCAGTGTACACAGCACCTGTCTTAGTCCCTGTTTGCTGCTGCCACTCAATCAGCTTTTCCTTTGTCCA
>DASPJR010000055.1:0-58734 GCA_035628505.1 Planctomycetota bacterium
AACGGAAGCGTGTCGTGGACGCGTTCGATATCTTCAAGGTCGAGCAGCAGATCCTGAATCCACAGGCACGCGCGCTTGCCGACGGTGGTCGGCTGCGCGGCCTGGAAGTGCGTGTATGCGAGCGTCGGCAGATCGGCGTACTCGTCGGCAAACTTTGCCAGCGCGTTGATGACGTTCACGAGCTTCTTCGCGACGAGCTCAAGGCCGGCGCGGATCTGGATCAGGTCGGTGTTGTCGGTGACGTACGCACTGGTCGCGCCCAGATGGATGATGCCCTTGGCGTCCGGCGCCTGCTGGCCATAGGCGTACACGTGCGACATGACGTCATGGCGGATTTCTTTTTCCTTGGCTTCCGCGACGTCGAAGTTGATGTCGTCGACATGCTTTTCGAGCTGCTTGATCTGCTTCTCGCTGATGGGCAGGCCGAGCATGCGTTCGCCGACGGCCAGCGCCACCCACAGCTTGCGCCAGGTCGAAAATTTGAACTGCGGGCTGAAGATGTAGGACATCTCCGCCGAGCCGTAGCGCCCGGTCAGCGGACTTTCGTAGCGGCGGCGCGTGGCATTCCTGGGCGTAGAATCGGTGATGGCTTTGGCTCGTTGTGACATCGACGTAAAGCGGCTCCTGAAAAAGCGTCGCACGCGGGAGGGTGCGGCCCGCGATCGACGGCAGGGACGATTGTGACAGAGGGTGCTATTCTGTCCAACTCCGCCCCGCGATCAATGGACGTTTTCAGGAGCCGCCGGTTTGCCGGATGCCCTTAGATCGATTCGGCCAGCACCGGCGGCTCCGAGCCGCGCACGATTTTCATCCAATGCTGCGCCAGCGCCGGAGTGGTCGAGGGCACAAGCTCGAGGGGCTCGAGCTGGTCGAGCCAGAACGCCTGATCGTCACGCTTGAGCACGAGAAAGCGCCCTTCATTGTCTGGATTTTTCGCCCGGTGGTAGCGCATGTAGATGCAGCGCGTGTCGACGCCGACGATCTCAATCTTGCCGCTCTCGTGCGACATCACGAACCGCGCGCGCTTGGCCAGGCCCGACAGATGCCGCTTGGCTTCTTCAAAAATTTCAAAGCCGCGGACGATCGGCACCTCGTACGGCGCGTTGCCGGCGGTCGGGCGTCCCTGGAAGAGATAGTACGGCGGGCAGCCGATGAAGGAAAGCTTGCGGTAGAGCTCGACGAGAGTTTTTGGATTGTCGTTGACGCCTTTGATCAGCGGGCACTGGTTGACGCAGACGACGCCGCATTTCATCAGCATGTCGAGGCCTCGTATGGCCGGCTCGGTGAGCTCGCGCGGGTGGTCGAAATGGGCCATCATGTAAATGCGCTTTTCGGGCGTGCTGTAGGTGCGAAACGCGTCCTGCAGTTCCGTGTCGTCGAGCACGCGCCAGGGATTAAACGCCGGCATCTTCGAGCCGATGCGGATGATCTGGACGTGCGGGATCTCGCGCAGCGCCGCGAAGATCGCTTTCAGGCGTCGGGTGCCGAGGATCAGCGGATCGCCGCCGGTGAGCAGGACATTGGTGACCTGCGGATGCGCGCGGATGTAGTTCAAGCCTTCGCTGATGTCGAGGCTGACTTCGTCGTTGTCATTCATGAAGAGCCGCTTGCGGAAGCAGTAACGGCAGTACGCGCCGCAGACTTCGTTGCAGAGCAGCAGAACCGTGTGCGGGTACTTGTGCTGAACGCCTTTGAGCGGCGTGTTTGCGGCTTCGTTGCTCGCGTCAAGCGAGCCCCAGTCCTGCAGCTCGTCTTCGTGCGGAATGATCAGCTGCCGGATGGGGTCGGCCGGATCGCTCCAGTCGATGAGATTCAGGTAGTAATCGTTGACCCGGAAAACGTACTTGTCGGCAACGCGCTGAAGGCGCTCGCGGATGTCTTCTGGTATCTGCGTCAGCTTCGAAATGTCTGTGATGTATTTAACGGCCATGGCGAGCCTCCCTTTTCTGGCGACTGCTGGAACGGGAGGCTGCGGCGAATCGATCAGCTGATGGCTGCGCGGCGCTCCCGCCAGCTTTCTTGGCGTTGAGTGAAAAACACTGAGCACGACCGCGCGCGAGGCGGATCGGTGTTTTCGGCGCTGAGGCCCAGATGTTTTTCCCGCCAGAATTGCCGCATGAAAGAAGGCTCTCTAATCCTGAGTCTGCCTTAACTTAGTACCATGCTTGACGCTGCAACCGCAACTTTTTCGCACGGCTTTTTCTGGAAAACCGAAATTTATTTTTTGGCGCCTTCGCGTGTCGATGAAAAAAAACGGAGCGCCTGATTGGCGCTCCGTTCCGTTCAGAATTGCTGAGGCGTGATCTTACTTCTTGGCGAAGCAGTGCAGGTTCTGCCCCGTGCGGACGAACAGCTGGCCCTGCGCGATGGCGATCGACGAGTAGCAGATCGTGTCGCCCATGCTGGTCATGTTCAGCACTTTGAATTCGCTGCCGCCGGCCTGGATGACGCTGACTTCGCTCGCTTCATTGATGACGTAGATCTTGTCGTCGGCCGCGGTCGGCGAGGTCCAGAACGTCGACTTCGCGCCGGGAATCTGGCCTTCCCACTTCTTCGTGCCGGTCTTCGGATCGATGCAGTAGAGCATGCGCTTGCCGCTGTCGCCGTCGAGAACGTAGAGCAGATCCTTGTAGACCAGCGGCGTGCAGACGTCGGGCGAGATCGACTTGTCGAGCGACCAGGCCTGGTGCGAATTGGTTACGTCGCCGCTGCCGCCGGCTTTGACCGCAAAGAACGGAAAGAGATGCTTGGGCGTCGAGACGAACACGAGATCCTGCCACGTCGTCACGGACGGCACGAGGCGGACGTGGTTGATCTTGGTCGGATTCCAGCCGCCGAAGCGCCAGTATTCCTTGCCCGTCTCCGGATCGTGCCCGCTGACACAGTCTCCGCCGACCATGACCAGCTCGCTGCGGTCTTTGAGTTCCAGCGGGATCGGCGTCGCGTAAGACTCACGCGTCTCCTGAACGGCGTCGCTGGGGCGGACGTGTTTCCACAGTTCCTTGCCCGTCTTCGGATCGATGCAGAGGATGAACGATTCGATCGGCTTGCCGCCCGAGTCCGCTCCCGGAACGTAGGGGTTGGTATCGCGCTGCAGCACCGGAATATAGAGCTTATCCTTATAGAGCATGCCGCTGGAGCCGTAGCCCCACATGATCGCAAACTTGCTGTGGTCCTTCGTCAGGTCGCGCGTCCAGAGTTCCTTGCCATCCATGTCGAATGCGGCGAGGTGCCCCGTGCCGAAGAGGAAGATGACGCTCTTGCCGTCCGTGATCGGCGAAGGCGAGGCCATGTTGCTGTTCTTGCCGTACGGCTTGTCGGAGCTCGGCGCGACAACCTTCTGCCAGAGGACCTTGCCGTCCGCGCGGTTCACGCAGATGGCGAGCAGATCCTTGTTCGTCTTGTCGCCGGCTGTGAGGAACACTTTGTCGTTCCAGACGACGGGCGTCGCCCCGCTGCGGCCGGGAAGCGGCGTCGTCCAGACGAGAGTGGAATCCTTATCCAGTTTATCGGGCAGTCCCGTTTCGCCGCTCGAGCCGTTGTGATTCGGACCGCGCCACTGCGGCCAGTTTTCGCCGCAGAACGCGACGCTCGAGGCCGCCAGGACGATCAGAAGAAAAATATGCGCTGTCTTCATCGGTTGTCCCCCACTCTTTTTTGGAAGCACCTACGTATACACCGTGATGCAAATTTGGTCCATGCGCAGAGAGATTTTCCCAGCTTAGAGCTTCTAACAAAACCGTCGCGTGGCCAGATTGCGAGCGCGACGGGACTGGCTGCGAGGCGTCGGCTACGAGTCGATATGGTGCGAATATCGGCGAGTAGCCGCAACGAAGCAGACAGTCCCGTCCCGCCGCAATATGGCTGCGCAGCGGTTTTGTTAGAGGCTCTCAATCCTAACGCATCAGGCCGGCTAAAAATTCAAACCATGCGGAACAATATTGCCATCGCAAGCCCCAGCCCCGCGCACGCGACGGCGCTGAAGAAGACAATGCCTGCCCAGAACTTCACCGGCGTATCGTCCCGGCGAATGCGCACGCCGACGTCAGCGATGTCGCCCGAAACGATCCAGCCGAAAACCCAGATCGAAAGCCACAGAAAAAAAGCGCCAACCAGCAGCGCCAGAGACGTCCGCATTTATTCTCCATTAGCAGAAGCCGACACAGTCGGCAATGACCAATGCACGCGCGGAGAAAGTTTGTATAATTCGCAGCGGTTTCAACCAGGAGATGCCTGCCATGGCCGACAATCCCGTCCCGCCGAGTCCGTCTGGTCCGCCCGCCCCGGGCACGCCTCCCTCGCATGGCGAACTGAAGGGTGCGCTTAAAGCGTTCAAGAAGAAGCTGCGTTCAACGCGCCTGGATAATGAATCCGGCAAGATCAGCGGTCCGCTCAGCGGCGGGCGATCCTCGAGCATCGTCGCGATCACCCCACCCAGCCAGTTCCACCAGGAGATCTGGGACGAACTGGTCAAGCAGGGCAAGCTCAAGTACGAGGGCCACGGCACGTACGAACTCGTCGGGCCGCTGGACTGATCAGGACACCTTTTTAAACGCCAAGTCCGCCAAGAACGCCAAGGACGCCAAGAAATTGACATAGGTTCCTTCTTGGCGATCTTGGCGCTCTCCGCGTTCTTGGCGTTAGATTCACGCGCATATAGATGAGGGGAAAATTAAGCGGTAAGCGGGCGCGGCATTGTGAGTCACTATCTCTAAGTGGTGGATACCAAAAACGTTGGGCGAAGCAGTTGCTTTTTGAGGCCGCTTTGATAAGACCTTTTGGGTTTGCAGGTAACCGACGATTCACCGGTAAGCGAACTGAAGGCTCGCACTGCATCGTACAGAAGTGTAACGATGCCTTGGTCACTTGGAGGCTTTTTTCGTGAGCAGACAGCTTGGCAAAGTGTGCGTGGTGGGGCTGGGATACATCGGGCTGCCGACGGCAAGTCTTCTGGCCACAAAGGGTTTCCAGGTTCATGGCGTCGATGTGAACAAGGTTGCTGTCGAGCACATCAACCGCGGCGAAATCCACATTTATGAGCCCGATCTGGACGTGCTGGTCAAGTCCGCCGTGCAGAGCGGCCGGCTGAAGGCCTCGCTGACTCCCGCTGAGGCCGATGTTTTCATCCTCGCGGTGCCCACACCCTTTAAGGATGGCCACGTCCCGGACGTCTCCTACGTTGAAGCGGCCACGAAGTCCATCGCTAAGTTCGTCCAGCCCGGCAACCTCGTCATTCTCGAATCCACCAGCCCGGTCGGCACGACCGAAAAGGTCGCGGAGTGGCTCCGCGCGCTGCGCCCGGATCTGGTTATTCCGAGCTGGAAGCAGGCACCGAAGAACAAGAAGCTGGAACAGGTTTATGTCGCGCACTGTCCCGAGCGCGTGCTGCCCGGCCATATCATGCGCGAACTGGTTGAGAACGACCGCGTCATCGGCGGCATCGATGGCCCTTCGACTGAAAAAGCCTGCGCGATGTACAAGAGCTTCGTTGCCGGAAAGGTCCTCGGCACCGACAGCCGCACGGCCGAAATGTGCAAGCTGACTGAGAATGCCTTCCGCGACGTGAATATCGCTTTCGCCAACGAACTTTCGCTCATCGCCGACCGGCTCTCGATCGATGTCTGGGAACTCATCCGCCTCGCGAACCATCACCCGCGCGTCAAGATTCTGCAGCCTGGGCCCGGCGTCGGCGGGCACTGCATCGCCGTCGATCCCTGGTTCATCGTCGATTCCGCTCCGGACGAAGCACGCCTCATCCGCACGGCCCGTGAAGTGAACGACGGCAAGCCGCGCTACGTCATGCATAAGGTCAAGAAGGAAGCGGCCAAGTTCAAAAACCCGGTCATCGCCTGCCTGGGTCTCTCGTTCAAGGCCGATATCGACGATCTGCGCGAAAGTCCGGCCGTCGAAATTGTCGAACATCTTGCGAAGGACAAGGTCGGCACGATCCTGGCCGTCGAGCCGTTCGTTACGGCGCTGCCGAAGAAGCTCGCGCATCTGGATATCAAGCTCACGCCGTTTGCCAAGGCCGTGGCAGAAGCCGACATCATCGTCCTGCTGGTCAATCATCAGGAGTTCATCAACGCTGACCGCAAGCTGCTCCTGAACAAGATCGTGATCGACACTCGGGGCATCTGGCAATGAAGCAAGTCTTGATCAAGAAGGGCCAGGCTCTGCCTGAGGATGTCCCTGCGCCTCTGGTCGAACCCGGAACGGTCTTGGTCCGCACGCTATATTCCACCATTTCCGCCGGCACCGAAATGAGCGGCCTCAAGCACAGCGCGCAGCCGCTCTGGAAGCGCGCGCTGACGCAGCCGCACAAAGTCGCCAAGGCCGTGAAGATGGTCGCGACCGAGGGGCTTTCGCGCACGTGGAGCCGCGTGGAAGGAAAAATTTCTGCAGGCAGTCCGACAGGTTATTCCGCCGCGGGGGTCGTCATCGAAGTTGGCGCGGGCATCGACGATCTCGCGCCCGGCGACCGCGTCGCGTGCGCTGGCGCGCAGTGCGCGCATCATGCTGAATTCATCCGCGTGCCGCGCAACCTGACCGTGCCGGTTCCCGACGAGCTCGATATGGCACCCGCGAGCACTGTCACGCTCGGCGCGATCGCGCTTCAAGGCGTGCGCCGTGCGCAGCCCACTCTGGGCGAAACGTTTGTCGTCATCGGCATGGGCCTGCTGGGCCAGCTCACGGCGCAGATGCTCAAGGCGAACGGCTGCCGCGTGATCGGAACCGATCTCAATCGCGACCGCATCAAGCTCGCGCAGTCTCTCGGCATGGACTGCGGACTGCATCCCGACGACGGCGACGACGCGCCGCAGATCGCGCGCCTCACCGATGGCCACGGCGCGGATGGCGTGATCATTACGGCCGCGACGCCCTCGGACGCTGTCGTCTCGACGGCGTTCAAAATGTGCCGCCGCAAAGGCCGCGTCGTGCTGGTCGGCGATGTGGGATTGCATCTGCAACGCGAAGATTTTTATCAGAAGGAGATCGATTTCCTGATCTCCACGTCGTACGGGCCGGGCCGCTACGACCGGAACTACGAAGAGAAGAACATGGAGTATCCGATCGCGTATGTGCGGTGGACCGAAAACCGCAACATGATCGAGTACCTGCGGCTGCTGGCGGAGAAGAAGGTTAACATCGCGCCGCTGATCTCTGACACCTTCCCCGTCACCGAATCGGAAGCAGCGTACAACAAGCTCAAGACTGGCGGCGGCAAGTCGCTGATCGTGCTGCTGAAATATCCGGAGCTCAGCGAAAACGACCTGGTGCCCGCGCGTGTGGTTCCCAATCCGTATGCGACGGCGCTGAATAAAAACGTGATCAAGGTCGCGCTGATCGGCGCAGGCGATTTCGCCAAGGGCATGCATCTGCCCAACATGAAAGCGCTCGCCGACCGCTATCAGCTTTACGCCGTCTGCAGCCGCAGCGGCCATAACGCGACCGCGACCGCCACGCAATACGGCGCAGCGTACTCGACGACCGATCCGCAGAAAATTTACGGCGACAAAGACGTCGACGCGGTGCTGATCGCCACGCGCCACAATCTGCACGCGCCGATGGCGCTTGAGGCGCTCAAAGCCGGAAAACACGTGCTGCTTGAAAAGCCGCTGGCGCTCACCGCCGACGAGCTCGCCGAAATCGAACGCTTCTACGCCAACGCGCCGAAGAATGAAAAAACGCCGCTTCTGCTGACGGGGTTCAACCGCCGCTTCTCGGTGTTCGCGCGGCGCATCGCGGAGTTGATCAAAACCCGCAGCAACCCGATGATCCTGAATTACCGCATGAACGCGGGGCACATTCCGCTGACGCACTGGGTCCACACCGAAGAAGGCGGCGGCCGCAACCGCGGCGAAGCCTGCCACATCTACGACCTGTTCACGTACCTGACGAATGCGAAGGCCACGCAGGTGCGAACGGTGGCGATCCGCCCGAAGACGCAGCACTACAGCCGCAGCGACAATTTCTGCGCCTCGATATCGTTCGACGATGGCTCAATTGCGACGCTGACCTACACCGCACTGGGATCGAAAGACCATCCCAAGGAATCGCTGGAGGTTTTCGTCGACGGCAAGGTCCTGATTCTCGAAGACTATCAGAAATTGATCATCCGCGGCGCGCGCGCGAAAGGCATTGAGCTGCCCGCGATCGACAAGGGGCAGAAGGACGAGCTGGTTGCATTTGCCGACGCGATACAGAAAGGCGGCGAGTGGCCCATCCCGCTCTGGCAGCAGATCCAGGCCACGCAGATCAGCTTCGATGTCGAACGCGATCTGTGCGCGGCGACGAACTGAGTTACGGGATTGACGCCAAGTTCGCCAAGGACGCCAAGATCGCCAAGGTGGAGTAATAAAGTTTTTGTTGGCGTTCTTGGCGTTCCTGGCGCCCTTGGCGTTGAAAACAGAGTCGGAGCAATCAAAATTCATGTGCGGTATCGTTGGCGCTTTCTCTTTTAAGAACAGCACGTTCAGCATCACCGAGCCGTACCTGACGGCGATGCGCGACACGATGGTCCATCGCGGCCCGGACGGCGGCGCGAACTGGATTTCGCCTGACGGCCGCATCGGACTGGGCCATCGCCGCCTCTCGATCATCGATCTTTCGACCGTGGCCAACCAGCCCATGAGCAACGAAGACGGGACGCTCTGGGTCGCGTTCAACGGCGAGATTTACAATCACGCGGAAATCCGCGCCGAACTGCAGAATATTGGCGGCCATACGTGGAAGACCGATCACAGCGACACCGAAGTAATTCTGCACGCGTTCGAACAGTGGGGCATCGAGTGCCTGCATAAATTTCGCGGCATGTTCGGCATCGCTCTGTGGGATGCGAAGAAGCGCGAACTCTGGCTCATCCGCGACCGCATCGGCATCAAGCCCGTCTATTACAGCATTCACGACGGCCGCATCGTCTTCGCTTCCGAAATCAAAGCGCTGCTCAAAGATCCGGGCCAGAAGCGCGCCGTTCACGAAGAGGCATTCTTCCATTTCCTGTCGTTTCTTACAACGCCGGCGCCGCAGACGCTTTTTGACGGCATCAAAAAGCTGCCGGGCGGTACGTGGCTGCGCATCACCGAAGATGGCAAGACCGAAGAGCGCCGCTACTGGGATGTGTGGGATCACACCAAACCGCTTACGGGCGTCAGCGAAGAAGAGATCGCGCAGCGCATTCTTGCCGAACTGCGAACGGCTGTGAAGCTGCGCAAAGTCAGCGACGTTCCCGTCGGCGTTTTTCTCTCCGGCGGAATTGATTCGAGCACCAACGCCGCGCTCTTTTCTGAGGGCGAAGGCGGCGAAGTCAAGACCTTCACCATCGGCTACAAAGGCGAATACGGTTCGTACAGGAACGAGCTGCATTATGCCAAGATGATCGCTGACAAAGTCGGCGCCAAGCATCACGAACTGCTGCTCACGCAGGACGATCTGATCAACTTCCTGCCGCAGATGATCAAGCTGCAGGATGAGCCCATTGCCGATCCCGTCTGCGTGCCGGTCTATTACGTCTCGAAGCTCGCGCGCGACAACGGCGTGATCGTCTGCCAGGTCGGTGAGGGTGCGGACGAACTGTTCTGGGGATACCCAAGCTGGAAAACATCGCTCGAGTTGCAGGGCTACGCGGACATGCCGGTTCCGCGCCTGCTCAAGCGCATGTCGCTGACGGGCCTCGAACTGCTCGGCAGGCAGGATCGCACATACTACGAATGGCTGCGCCGCTCGTCGCACGGCCAGCCGGTTTTCTGGGGCGGCGCGGAAGCATTTCCGCACAATCACAAAATGCGGCTGCTTTCGCCGCGCCTGCAGAAGAAATTCGCGAACTACACGTCGTGGGAAGCGATGAAGCCGATCTACGACCGCTTCGAAACGAAGGCGTGGGAGAAGTCGACGCTCAACTGGATGACCTACGTTGACTTGAACATGCGGCTGCCCGAACTGCTCCTGATGCGCGTCGACAAGATGAGCATGGGCGTGAGCCTTGAAGGGCGCGTGCCGTTCCTCGATCACAAATTTGTCGAGCTGGCCATGAGCATTCCGTCTGAAGTGAAAACGCGCAACGGCACGCTGAAGCATATCTTGAAGAAAGCCGTGCGCGGCGTGATTCCTGACGAGCTGATCGATCGCAAGAAGCAGGGCTTCGGCGTGCCCGTATACGAATGGTTCTTCGACCGCCTCGGAGCGCAGGCGCGCAAGGAATTGTCCGAATTCTGCGAGCAGACCGATTTCCTGAATCGTGATGAAGTGCTGCGCCTGATCGACACCGGCGCCGGGCCGCAGGCGTGGTTCGTGCTGAACTTCGCGCTGTGGTGGAAGGAATTCGTGAAGTGAGCCAACCGCTGGACATCGACGCGCCGCCCGTTGCGCCGCCGCTGAGCTTCGCCGATCGCGCGCGGAACGCCGCGAAGTCCGATTTCGTGCGCCAGGTCGCGGAGACACTCGGCACGCGCGTGCTGCTGATTGGCGTCGGCGTGGTGACGTCGGTGCTGGCCGCCCGCGTGCTTGGGCCGGAAGCGCGCGGAACGTTCGCGGTGGCAATGACGATCGCCGGCATTGGCATGCAGTTCGGCAACTTCGGCCTGCATGCGTCCAATACCTACTTCGTTTCCGAAGACGGCTCACGTCTCGCGGGCCTCACCGGGAATTCGCTGCTGGTATCTTTTGGCTTCGGTATTCCGGCAACGATCCTGTACTGGCTCCTGGGCCAGATTTTTCCGTCGATTCTTCCCGTCCAGGGAACCGTCCTGCTGCTCGCTTTGCTGATTGTTCCATTCGGACTGGCATCGATGCTTCTGCAGAATCTGCTGCTGGGAATTCAGGAGATCCGCGCCTACAACGGCATTGAGATCGCAACAAAAATTCTGGGCGTGGTGCTGCTGGCCGCTTTGCTGATCACAAAGCTGGTGACGATTGAGACTGTCGTTGCAGCCACTCTCGCAGTGACGGTCGCGACGTTCGGCACCGTGATGTATTTTCTCATGCGCCACACAAAGGGGTCGCTGACGTGTTCGATGGCAGTCCTGAAGGATCATCTGCGCTTTGGCATGAAGCCATACTTTTCATCGCTGCTCTTTTTCCTGGCCATGCGCGTCAATGTGCTCGTGACGCAAAGCATTCTCGGAGACAAGCAGGCAGGGCTGTACGCCATCGCCATGAGCATGGCCGATCTGCTGATGATGCTGCCGACCACAGTGGGAACGATTGTTTTCCCGAAGCTGGTCGCGTTAAAAGAGCGCGAGGAAAAGTGGAAGCTGGCGCGCAAAACAACACGAACCATCGCGCTGATCATGCTCGCCAGCTGCATTGCCGCAGGCTTCCTGTCTGAATCGCTTCTCCATCTGCTTTATGGCTCTGAATTCGTTCCAGCCTCGCCGGTGTTCCGCGCGCTGCTCCCGGGTGTGTTTGCCATAGCCGTGCAGGCGGTCTCCGTGCAGTACCTCAACAGCCTTGGCTTTCCACTGGCCCCCGTGATCGGCTGGGCGGTGTGCGCTGTCTTCAGCCTGCCTGTCGCCATCGTGCTCACTTCACGTTTTGGAATTGTCGGCAGCGCGCTGGCGTATAGCAGCATTGCCGTGCTGATCGCTGCAATTGTTGGCGTCCTGATTGTGCGCGATATTTCGACACTCCCGTCAGGAGACCGGATTGAGCAAGGGCGCAGTTAAAACTCTGGCGCAGGCTGTCGGCGGCGCATCGCCAGCTGCCGGAGAGAGGCTATAGCGCTCGGGGAGCGAACGGCGGAAGCAGGGATTTGGGGTAAATCGATGAGTCAGGAAAATGCAAAACAGCTGGCACAGCAGGTCTGGGGAGCCACGCCCGCCGGAAGCGCACACGCGCCCGAGTTTCAGCCCGGCACGCGCGACTTTTTCGAACGCGTCATCGCCAAGCGTTCGACCGAAGAGCTGCCGTTCCTGTATGAGGTTGTGCCCTTCGCATCGTTCGCCGGCAAGCGCGTGCTGGAACTGGGCTGCGGCGCGGGCTATGACGCTTACGAGATCTGCCGCAACAAGGCTGTCTACACGGGAATCGACCTGACGCCGCAGAACATCGAGCGCACGCGCAAGCACCTCGAGCTCTTCGGGTACACGCCCACGGTCCAGCACGGCGACGCGGAGAATCTCACGTTTGGCGACGCGCAGTTCGACATCATTTTTTCAAACGGCGTTCTCCATCACACGCCGGACATGGAAAAAAGCTTCCGCGAAGCCTGCCGCGTGACCAAACCCGGCGGCGAGTTCTGGGTGATCCTGTATCATAAGCACTCGATCTTTTACTGGCTCTCCATGTTTCTCTGGGACCACATCCTCTGCCGCGGCTACAAGGAGCGCACGTTCGCCGAACGCATGTCCATGATCGAAGGCTCCACCAGCGGCAAATTCCCGCTCGTCAACGTTTACTCCCGCAGCTCGGCGGCGAAGATCCTGCGCAATGCCGGCTGGACTCCGAAACAATCCTGGGTTCGCAAGCTCACGCCCGCCGATCTGCCCTGCATTCCGCACGTCAGCCGATTCTGGTGGCACATCCCGCAGTCGCTGCTCAATTTCGTCGGGAAAGGATTCGGCTGGTACCTGATCTTCCGCGCGACGAAGGAAGCCAAATGAGCGTGCGGGAAATCATCATCATCAAGGGCGGCGAACTGCGCGAAAAACCGCCGGCCGACGCCGTGGTCTATTCCGTCCTGTCGCTCAAGCAGTGGCTCGTCACCGGCGAGCTGCTCAAGCACCTGTTCCGGTACCCGACAGTGCGCGCGCTTGTCGTGCAGTTCGAACACCACACCAAGCCGCTGTTCACCGCGGTCGGCGCGTGGATTCTTTCCCGCAAAGAAACCATTATTGAGGATGCCAGCGGCCTGAAGCAGCGCGTCGACTTCGGCTATATCTGCACGCGTTCGCGGATTTATCTGCGCGACCTGGCCGCAAAAGGCGGCCTGCTGCGGCGGCTGAAGACTGAAACCGAAACGCTCCTTCGCGAAACCGCCACACCGCATCCGCCGCGACGGCTGAATCTTTCCGCAACACCCGTTTACCTGCGCACGGATCTCGTGTTTGGCCTAAAGGCAGGCGGTTCGGTCGGGCACATCGCAGGCGTGCTCAACAATCTGGACTGCTTCACCGGAGCCAAGCCTGTTTTTATCTCGACCGACCGGATCCCGACGACGCGCGAAGATCTTGAGAAGCACATTCTCCAGCCGGTCGATGCGTTCCGTGATTTCATCAATCTTCAGGAACTGGCCTTCAACGACGACTTCATTGGCCGCGCGCGCGAAGCGATTGGAAACCGCGAGGTGGGATTCGTCTACCAGCGCTACAGCATGGGCAACTTCAGCGGCGTGCGGCTCTCGCGCGAACGCAAGATTCCCTTCGTGCTCGAATACAACGGCTCTGAAATCTGGGTCGCGCGCAACTGGGGGCGGCAGCTTAACCACGAGAAGCTGTACATGGACATCGAGATGATCAATCTGCAAAGCGCCGATGTGATCGTCGTCATCAGCACGCCGCTGAAAGAAGAACTCGTCTCGCGCGGCATCGATGCGGAGAAGATTCTGGTCAATCCCAACGGCGTCGACCCGGCAAAGTACTCGCCGGATGTGGATGGCTCGGCAGTGCGCGAACGCTACAAGCTGCAGGGCAAAACCGTCATCGGCTTCATCGGCACATTTGGAAAATGGCACGGCGCGGAAGTGCTCGCCGAAGCATTTGGAAAAATGCTGCAGGCGCATCCGGAATTGCGTGAGAATGTGCGGCTGCTGATGATCGGCGATGGCATGACGATGCCGCAGGTCAAGGAGGCGCTCGCGAAGTACAATGTCGGCGAGGCCTGCATCCTGACCGGCACCGTCCCGCAGCAGGAGGGCCCTGCGCACCTGTCCGCGTGCGACATTCTCGCTTCGCCGCACGTGCCCAATCCGGACGGAACGAAGTTTTTCGGCTCGCCGACCAAGCTGTTCGAATACATGGCAATGGGCAAAGGCATCGTGGCGTCAAAGCTGGACCAGATCGGCGATGTGCTCGCGCACGACGACACGGCTTTCATGGTTGAACCGGGCAAGGTGGATTCGCTGGTCGCCGGCATGCGCGCCCTCATTCAGGACGTGCCGCTGCGGGAACGTCTGGGGCGTTCGGCCCGCGAGGCGGCGGTCGCGAAGTTCTCCTGGAAAGAACACACGCGGCGCATCGTTGACAAACTTAAAGAACGTTCGGTGCAGTAGCGTCGCGCACAGCGTATTCGAGAATCGACGTGGCAAAAAAGGTTTTGATGGCGTGCAGCAATTACTGGACGTCGCCCATCCAGGTCGGTGATCAGCATCTTGCGCGCTTGTTTGTCGAGGCCGGCTGGGACGTCGGCTATCTCTCGACGCCCATCTCTCCCCTTCATTACCTGCGCGGCGGCGGCGACGATCTGCGCGAGCGTGCGAAGCTCTGGCGCGGCGGCGGCGCGCGTTTTTTATCGTCGAAACTCTGGGCGCATGTGCCACTGGCGATGGCAGTCCCAAAAGCAGCGCCCGGCCTGAGCAGCGCGGCGGTCTTTAATAACTGGCACAAGCTGACCTGTCCAAACCTGCGCGCGCAGCTTCGCAGGAATGGCTTCGAGAGCGTCGATCTTATCTATCTGCGCGACGTCAAATTCAGCTTCCTGCTCGATACGGTCAAAGCGCCGAAATCGGTTTTTCGACTGGCTGATAACGATGCCGGTTTTCGCGAATATACCCGCGCGCACCAGGCCGCCGAAGCGCGCACGCTCCAGCGCGCCACGCACGTCTGCTACACGGCGAAGACACTTGAGAACCGCGTCACCTCGGGCGTGCAGAAAAGAATGCTGCTGCGCAACGGCGTGGCGCTCGAAAATTTTGCGACGCAGCATGCGGAGCCCGGAGCATTCGCGAACATTCCCCGGCCGCGCGCGATTTATGTGGGATCGATAGAATACTGGTTCGACTTCGAGCTGCTCACGCAGGCGGCGCGGGCGCTGCCGAACGTCAACTTTATTCTCGTTGGGCATCCCGAATGTGCGAAAGAGAAGCTGGGCGCGCTGAAGAACGTTCATATACTCGGACGGCGCCCCTATGCCGAAGTGCCCGCGATGCTGCAGCATAGCGACGTAGGCCTGATTCCATTCGACGTCGCGGCGCATCCGGCTCTGGTGAACGCGATCAATCCGATCAAGCTCTACGAGTATCTCGCGGCGGGGCTGCCGACGGTGGCGACGGCGTGGGACGAACTGCGTTATCTGGCGCCGCCGGCTGAGCTGTGCGACAATCGCCAGCGCTTTATTGAGGCGATCCGGAGCGTGCTGGCATCACCGCCGGAAAAAGAGCCGCTCATGGCCTTCGCCAGGCAGTACGATTGGAAAGCGATCTTTCAGCAACTGCTGCAGTTCCTGGAGTGCGATCGATGACGGCCGCTTACGCGCTGATTTTTTTCGTCTTCGGTGCGCTGTTCGTCTGGCTGGGCGGTCCGTTCGGCAGCATGCCTGAATTCGGTATGACTTCAATTGTCGGCGTGATGCTCTTCGCCCTGGCGGGAGCACTCTTTACAACAAGGCATTCGCGTTCCTATCGCATCACACTCAACCGTCCCGGTTTTTTAAGCCTGAGTCTGATCGCTCTTTCAGCTGTCGTTCTGCTCGTGCTCGCAGTCGTGCTGCAGCGTCATGGGCCGTCTGCGGCCGTGTACGTTTTAATGGGGAAGACGCCCCCGGATTCGATACTCAACGGCGCCTACCGTGAAAAACTGCCGCTGCGGGCGCTGGTGCCGCCGCTGGTCGTCGCGATGCTGCTTTGCGCATGGCTGCTGGCGACGCTGCGGCGCAGAATCCTTCTTCCGCTGGGCGTCACCGGACTTGCAGTCGCCTTCACCGGAATATTTGAAACCCGGCACGTAATGGTCTGGGCGATACTTTATTTTCTGCTGCTGAAATATCTTTACATGCAGCAGTTCATCGCCCACCTGCGCTCGATGGGGTTGCGCCGCCTGCTCATCCCAGCCGCCATGCTTATCTTCTGCTTCAGCGTGTTCGTCGCCTTTGGCAATGCGCGCAGCGGATTGACATCCGCCGATTCGGAGCGCTTCGCCGAAGCCATGGCACTCGAACCGCCCTATACACAGCTTCCCATGAACGGCGTCTGGGTGGTGATTTACGGCTTCGGCGGATTTGCGCGCGGTATTGCCAATGCGCCGTACGTTCCGGTGGTCACATTCAATCCGCCTGAGAAAATCTTGCCGGGCCCCATGCAATTTCTTGTGACTTCCGGCCACATCAATCTGCCCGGGTTCGGCTCCACACGTTTTTCAGCGCAGGGCTACGCGCTGGATGCCTGGCACACGTACGGACTTTATTTCGGGCTCATCGGCGCCGTCGTTTTCTTCGCCCTTTTCTTCCTGATCTATTACCTGATGGTCCGCTCGCTGGAGCGGCGGCTCGCGCGCGGGCAGGGATTTTCGTCGCTCGCGACCGCTTTCCTGCTCTGGCTGTCGATGCGCCTGGCGTTGCTTCCCGTGGGCGATTATGTCTGCGACTTCGCGGCCTTGATGGAGCTCACCTTTCTTCTCGGACTGTTCTGGATCGCGCAGATCCGCATCGAGCCGCAAAGTGACGCCGCCGCGAAGACCGCTGCGCACGGAGCCGCTGCCGCATGAGCGCGCCCACGGTTATCGTCCTCAACGACTTTGGCCACATCCAGGGCGGCGCAAGCCAGGTGGCGATTCAGAGCGCGCGGGCGCTCGCGAAGAGCGGCTGCCGCGTCATTTTTTTCTGCGCCGTCGAACCGATCGCGCCAGAGCTGGCGGATCCCGCCTCCGGTGTGCGCGTCGTCTGCACACGTCAGCCGGAGATCATCAAGCATCCCAGCCGCATGCAGGCGGCGTTTCAGGGACTCTGGAATTCACGCACGTCGGCGGCGCTCGACGAGCTGCTGCGGGAGTTTTCTCCGCGTGACACCATCATCCATCTGCACGGCTGGACGAAGGCGCTCTCGTCGAGCGTCATCCGGCTCGCGGTGAAACGCGGTTTCCCGGTCGTGTGTACGATGCACGATTATTTCCTGTGCTGCCCCAATGGCGGCTTCTTCAATTTTCAGCGCAACGCAATCTGCAAGCTCGCGCCGCTTTCCGGCCGCTGCATTGCCGAGCACTGTGATGCGCGCAGCTATCCGCAGAAGCTCTGGCGCGTCGCTCGCCAGGCGGTTCAGAGCGGATGGGGAAAACTGCCTGGCGGCGTAACGCATTTCATTTCCGTCAGCCGTTTCAGTCAGAAACTGCTCGAGCCGCATCTGCCCGCAGGCGCGTCGTTCACGTTCGTTCAAAATCCTGTTGATGCGCGCAAGCAGCCCGCGGCGCCTGTCGCGGACAATTCCAGCTTCGTCGCCGTCGGACGCTTGAATCGCGAGAAAGGCGGGCTGCTTCTGGCAGAAGCGGCGGCGCAGGCGAAGGTGAGCGTCCTCTTTGTCGGCGAAGGCCCGGAGCGCGCGGAAATCGAGAAACTTCTCGGTCCGCAGTCGGTCACCGGCTGGCTTGAACGCAGCGCCGTTCACGAACGCATGCGCGGTGCGCGCGCGCTGATTCTTCCCTCTTTGTTGTACGAAACGCAGGGACTTGTCGTTCAGGAAGCCGCTGCTGTCGGCGTGCCGGCGATCGTGGCGGATACGTCGGCGGCGTGCGACCTGGTGGAGAACGGCGTGACCGGGCTTTGGTTCAAAGGCGGCGACCGCGAGGACCTGCAGCGTGCACTGCAGCGGATGCAGGATCGCGATCTGGCCGCGAAGCTCGGCGCGGCCGCGTACGAAAAATTCTGGAATGCCGCGCCCACGCCAGAACGGCACGCCAGCGAGCTGCGCGAGGTGTACGAGAAGGTTCTCTCGCAGCAATGCAGAGAAGCACGGCCGAGCCCGGTGGCTCACTGACTCGGTTGAGTTGCGCGGCGGCTGCGGTACACTCGCGCGCTCAAATCTTAAAACGACGGTGAAATAAAAAGCGATGCTCTCGCCACGCTACAACTCCTGGGAATGGAAAGCAGCCGGACTGCTCAGCGGCGCGATGCTGCTGGCGTGGGTCGTCATACTGGCCATCGACATCAATCACCCGCCTGGTGTGCGCACGGCGCGAATGGCGGCGGCGCTGCTGGCGCTGGGCCTGGGCGCACTTGAATTTCTTCGGCCGGGCGCGGGCCTCACGGCATTCGTTTTCAGCTGGCCATTCATGCATCTGCTGCGGCACGGCCTGATGAGTTCGCTGAACACGCAGGCCTGGGGCGGCTTTCCGACGACCCTCGGACCGGCGGCGGCAGCGCTGGGAATTGCGTTCTGGCTGCGCACGAATGGCCGGCGCGACTTCCAATCGCCTCCTGCTCCCGCCGGCATGGCGTTCAGCGATTACGTCCGCGTGCTGCTCGCCGCCTTTGTGCTGATCTGGTGCCTCTCCGCAGTCGTGTCAGCGGCATGGCTGCTCGGGCCTTTTCAGCATCCCGGCTGGCACGTGGACGCGCTCGACGCGCGGCGCCTGTCGGCGCTGTCGGCGTTCTCTCCGGCCGCGCCGCTCGGCTCGGTGCTGCGCGTGATTCCCGAATTGCTGCTCGGGATTCTCCTGCTGAATTTTTATCTCGGCAATTCCATGCGCCAGTGGCGCGATGATCCGGGCGCGCTGCTCTCGGCAGCACGCTACAGCGCGCTGCCGGCGGCCGGATTTCTCATCGCCGAAATGCTGCTGAAGTTTTCGTTTCCCTTCGATGAAAATCCGCCGTCGGGCTTGTTCACCAACCGAAACACCGCCGCGCCCGTGCTGATCGTGCTGGGTTTGCTTTATTTCTTTTCTGCGCGGCCGGAGGAGAAACGAAGCTGGCATTCGTTCGCGGGCGTGGGGTTGATTGCGCTGGCCTGCGTCATTCTCTCTCGCAACGGCGTTTTCATGGTGCTTGGACTTTTCTGGCTGCTGCTGTTTGCGCGGCCCACGCGGACGCGCCTGGCGCTCGGTATCGCCCTTCCGCTGCTCGCCATCGCAGCCGTTTATTTTGTTCCACTGCCGCGCTCGGAGACGCTGAAATCAGAATCGCTGCAGCGGCTGGTGCTCGG
This sequence comes from Planctomycetota bacterium, assembly GCA_035628505.1. Taxonomy (GTDB): domain Bacteria; phylum Planctomycetota; class SZUA-567; order H5-PLA8; family H5-PLA8; genus DASPJR01. The sequence goes on from DASPJR010000055.1 coordinate 19,058, forward strand.
CATCGAGTACGTTCGCGCCGGCGACTGGGCCAACGCGACCAATTATCGCACCGATCTCTACGTCGCAGCCGTTAAGACGTTCACGCTCTATCCAGTCCTTGGCTCGGGCCCGAGCACCTTCCCGATGCTGGTTCATCCCGGTGCGATGTTTGGTATCGACATCACGAAGAATCTCGCCTACATGGCCGCGCACTCGATGCCGCTGAACCAGCTTGCTGAAACCGGGCTGTTCGGATGTCTAACATGGCTGGCGCTGTGGATTGTGCTGCCGTTCGCGGCCATTCTCCGCTGGGGACGAAATGGCATCCCCGCGCTTGCAGCGTGTGTTTTCGGCATCGGCAACATTCTGGATACCAGCTGGCTGACGCCGGGAATCACCACGCTCGCGGTGCTGCTGCTGCTGTGGATGTGTTGCTACGAGGCAGCGGACGCGCCGCACACACAACCGTAGCATGGGCGTCCCGCCCATGCCGCTGTTGGGATGTGCTCGCACTTCAGCCGGACGGACCACAGACCTTTTCCGCCGCTCCAGCGGACCAATCTATCAGGCAGTGCGGGACACGGGCGGGACGCCCGTGCTACGCAGTTAGTTCTGCGCCGAGCCGCGTGCCGCGACGACGTGGCCCGCGCTTTTGAGCGTCGCTTCCTGGCGCGCGAGCTCCAGGTCGTGCTCGACCATCATCTTCACGAGCTCCTTGAAACTCACGTTCGGTTTCCAACCGAGCTTCGCGCGGGCTTTGCTCGCATCGCCGAGCAGATGATCGACTTCGGCGGGGCGGAAGTAGCGCTTGTCGATGACGATGAAGTCATCCGGGTTCAGGTTCAGCAGGCCGAAGGCTTCTTCGGCAAACTGCCGCACGGAATACGATTCGCCGGAGGCGATGACATAATCGTCGGGCGCGGGCTGCTGCAGCATCATCCACATCGCCTGCACGTAATCGCCGGCGAAACCCCAGTCGCGCCTGGCGTCGAGATTGCCCAGATAAACTTTTTTCTGCAGGCCCAGCTTGATGCGTCCGAGCGCGCGCGTGATCTTGCGCGTCACGAACGTCTCTCCGCGTCGCGGTGATTCGTGATTGAAGAGGATGCCGTTGCAGACGAACAGGCCGTACGCTTCGCGGTAATTCACTCCGTACCAGTGCGCCGCGACTTTACTCACCGAGTACGGGCTGCGCGGATGAAACGGCGTATTCTCATTCTGCGGCGCGGGGGCCGAGCCGAACATCTCCGACGAGCCCGCCTGATAAAATTTTATCTTCTTGCCGGTGAGATTCGTATGATCGCGGAGTGCTTCGAGCAAGCGCAGCGTGCCGAGGCCCACGACATCGGCGGTGTACTCCGGTTCATCGAACGAGACTTTGACGTGCGACTGCGCGCCGAGGTTGTAGATCTCGTCGGGCTGAACTTTCTCCAGCACGCGGCGCAGGCCGGTGCCGTCGCTCAGGTCGCCGTAATGCAGAAACAGCTTCGTTCCGGCGTTGTGCGGATCCTGGTAGATGTGATCGATGCGGTCGGTGTTGAACGTCGACGAGCGGCGCATCAGGCCGTGGATCTCGTAACCTTTGCTCAGCAGAAACTCAGCCAGGTACGATCCGTCCTGCCCGGTGATGCCTGAAATCAGTGCGCGCTTCAAGAGGCCTCCTGCGCGTGTAGAGATCTGGTGATGCGGCGTCTCTACTGCGCGCGGGGATTATAATGCATGATGCATAATGCATAAACAGCAGACGCCGCACTTCCTTCTCCCCAGCGGGGGAGAAGGCCGACGTGAGCGGAGCGAACGCGGGATGAGGGGGCGACCGCTGCCCAACTGTGCGCGTCCGCTGAACAGAATTTGAGATGTGAACTGCAAAGCTCGGAATTTGAATTGACGCGCCACCTGCAAACAACGCTAACCCCCTCACCCCGGACTCGCTGCGCTCGCTCGGCCCTCTCCCCCGTGGGGAGAGGGAATGTCTCGCGACATCTCGATGCTTTTCAAGCATCAAGCATCATGCATTACCCCCATCACATTTTGTCGCAAAATTTAACATAAAGTCTCCAATTCGGAGCGGCCTAAAGTGTACTAAGAGACGTGTCAGATCACGCGCTTTCAAGTGCTGGAGATTCTGCCTATGCGCCGCCTTGCTCCTTTATCAGCAATCATTCTCTGCCTCAGCTTCGCCCGCGCAGGTGAAACGTTTGAACTGAAAAAAGGCGATCACATCTGCCTGATCGGCAACGCGCTGCCCGAGCGCATGCAGCACGATGGCTGGCTGGAGACGCTGCTGCAGGCGCGTTATCCCGAGCATGAACTCACGATCCGCAATCTCGGCTTCGCGGCCGACGAACTGGTCATCCGCCAGCGCGTGCAGGGCTTCGGCTCGCCCGAAGACTGGCTCACGCGCTGCAAGGCCGACGTCATCTTCGCGTTTTTCGGCTTCAACGAATCGTTCAAGGGCGAAGCAGGACTCGAGAAATTCAAAACCGATCTCGACGCCTTCATCAAGAAAACACTGGCCGGAAAATTCAACGGGCAGAGCGCGCCGCGGCTGGTGCTGTTTTCGCCGATCGCGTTTGAAAACACCAAGTCGCGCCATCTGCCCGACGGCAAGGAACACAACACGCGCCTGAAGCTCTACACGGACGCGATCGCGGCAGCCGCGAAAGCCAACAGCGTCACGTTCGTCGATCTCTTCACACCCACGGCGGCGCTCTACGAAAAAGCCAAGGAGCCGCTGACGATCAACGGCGTTCATCTGAAGGAATCCGGAAACAAGGCGCTTGCCGAGATCATCGACACAGCGCTTTCCGGAAAAGCTCCCGCGTCCGGCAATCTTGAAAAGCTGCGCGCGGCCATTCTTGAGAAGAACTTTCAGTGGTTTTCGCGCTACCGCCCGACGGATGATTACAACATCTTCGGCGGCCGGAGTTCGTTGAAGTACGACGGCGTGAGCAACTACGACGTGCTCATGCGCGAAATGGCCATTCTCGAAGAGCTCACAGTCATCCGCGACAAGCGCATCTGGGCCGTGGCGCGCGGCGGCGATATGCAGATCGACGACAGCCAGACGCAGCCGTTCATCGCGGTGAAAACAAATAAGCCCGGCAAGAAGCCCGACGGCAGCTACGACTTCCTGTCGGGCGAAGATGCCATTTCTAAAATGAAGCTCGCCGAGGGGTTGAAAGTCAACCTCTTCGCTTCCGAAGAGATGTTTCCCGAGCTCGCCAATCCAGTGCAGATGGCCTTTGATACAAAGGGCCGGCTGTGGGTCGCGGCGTGGCCGAATTATCCGCACTGGAAACCCAAGACGCCCAAGAACGACAAGCTGCTGATCCTTGAAGACACCGACGGCGACGGCAAGGCGGACAAATGCAAAGTTTTCGCCGGAGATCTCGCCGATCCGACCGGCTTTGAGTTCTGGAACAACGGCGTGCTCGCTGCCATCGCGCCCGATCTCTTTTTCCTGAAAGACACCGACGGCGACGACAAGGCCGACTTCCGCGAGCGCGTTCTGCACGGCATCAGCTCGGGCGATTCGCATCACGCCGCCAACAGTTTCGTCATCGATCCCGGTGGCGCGCTGCACTTCGGCGAAGGCGTCTTTCACCAGACGCAGATCGAATCGCCGTACGGTCCAATCCGCAATAACGACGCGTGCATGTGGCGCTTTGAGCCGCGCACGTTCAAGATCGAGCGCTATGTGCCGTACGGTTTTGCCAATCCGCACGGACGCGTCGTGGATTACTGGGGCCAGGATTTCGTCCACGACGGCACCGGCGCCAACCCCTATCACGCCGCGCTGATCTCCGGCTATCTGGATTCGCCCAAGAAACACAGCGGCGCGCCGCAGGTTTATCAGCAGCGCACGCGGCCCTGCCCGGGAACGGAGATTCTCTCGAGCCGCCATTTTCCCGAATCCATGCAGGGCAACCTGCTCGTCGCGAACGTGATCGGCTTCCAGGGCATCATGCAGTACAAGTTCTCGCCCGACGGCGCGAGCTTCACGGCCAAGGAAGGCGACGTGATCATCCAGTCCAGCGATCCGAACTTCCGGCCGTCGGATATCGAAATCGGCCCTGACGGCGCGATCTATTTCTGCGACTGGCACAAGCCGCTGATCGGGCACATGCAGCATCACATCCGCGATCCAAACCGCGACCAGAAGCACGGCCGCGTCTACCGCATCACCTCGTCACAGCCGCTGCTCAAGCCGGCGAAAATCGCCGGCGAGCCCATTGAAAAGCTGCTGGACCTGCTCAAGGAACACGAAGACCGCACGCGCAATCGCGCGCGGCTGGAGCTCAGCGGGCGTGACAGCGAGCAGGTCGTGGCTGCCGCGGCAAAGTGGGTTGCGCAGCTCGATAAGAACGATCCCAAGTACGAGCACCACCTGATGGAAGCGCTGTGGCTGCATCAGGCGCACAACATCGTCAACGGCGAGCTGCTGCGCAAAATGCTGCGTTCTCCCGACCACAACGCGCGCGCGGCAGCGACCCGCGTGCTGTGCTACTGGCGCGATCAGATCGGCGAGCCGCTTTATCTCCTGCGCGTGCAGGCCGAGGACGAACACCCGCTCGTGCGCATGGAAGCCGTGCGCGCCTGCAGCTTCTTCAATAACGCCGAAGCGGCCGATATTGCGCTGCTGGCGCTGAAAAAGCCGATGGACAAGTATCTCTCGTACGTTTTTGGTGAGACAATGAAGCAGCTCACCCCTGTCTGGAGCGCCGCTGTCGCTAAGGGAGAGCAGCTCGCGAAAGGAAATCCCGCGGGCGCCGCGTACATCCTGGAAAAAGTCTCAACCGCCGATCTGCTGAAAATGGAGCGCAACGAGGCCGTTTATGGAGCGCTGCTGATCCGCCATGGTGTGCCGGAAAAAGCGCGCATCGAGGCGCTTGAGGCGGTCGCGAAGCAGAACAACACAACTTTCATCGCCGAGGTTCTCAATGCCATGGAACGCGCCGAGCGATCGGGCGGCTCGCATGCGGCGCATATCATCGATGACCTCGCGGCCATTCTTGCCACGCGCCCGAAGGCCGATCTGGCCGCCGCGCAAATCCGCATCACCGCGCTTGCATCGGCAGCTCAGACAGGAACGCTGCGCGCCGCGCTTTATGCGGCGTGGATTACCGCCGCGGGCAACGACGATGCCGTCTACGCGCAGTGCTCGAAGTCGCTCGAAGGCCTCTCGGATTATCTTGCCTCGATACATTTCATTCACGACGACGCGCTGCGCGGCTCGCTGTATGGCCGCGTGCGGCCGCTGATGTTCGCGCTGCCGCCTGAATTTGCCGCGTCGCAGCCGGCCGGGGGGGCGCCCGCCGGTAAAGGGCTCAACGTCGCGTTCTACGCCTTCACGCCGCCCAACGCGTTGCTTGAAACGTTCAAAGGCAAGAAGCCGGACGCGGCGGGCAGCACGCAGAAAATCACGATCGATGTTCCGCAGCTTCAGCGCCGCGATCAATTTGCGCTCGTCTTTACCGGCACACTCACTGTTCCCAAAGCCGGCAAGTACACGTTCGCCATTACCTCCGACGACGGCTCGCGCCTGTACATCAACAACAAATGCCTCATCGACAACGACGGCAACCACGGCACCGAACGCAAGGAGAACGCGATCGAGCTCTCCGCCGGCGTGCACGCCTTTGCCGTGACCTATTTCGACAGCGGCGGCGGGGACGCGCTGCAGGTGCAGTGGAAAGGCCCCGGCTTCCCGTTCCAGGAAATTCCGCCCGCGGCGCTCGGCGGCGGCAGCGGCGGACCGACGCTGCAGGACGAAGCGATTCGCGCGATCACGCGCATTCCCGGCAACGAGACGGAGAAGTTTTCAGATTTCGCGAAGCTGATTGGCGATGAACAGCGCCGCGCGGCAGCGGTGCTGGCGATCAAGGCTCTACCGAAAAAAGCATGGGCTGCCGAAAAAGCGGCGGGAGTGATCGACCGCATCCTCGCATATCTGACGTCGCTTCCCGCCGGCGAGCGCACCAGCGCTGCCGCAGTCGATGCGCTGAACCTCGGCAAGGAGCTGGCTAGTGTGCTGCCGGCCGATCAGGCCGAGCCGCTCAAGGCGCGGCTGCAGACGCTGAACGTGGACGTGGTCGTCATCCGCCCCGTGCCGCACCAGATGCTCTTCGACCACAAGCGCTTCGTGGTCGAAGCCGGCAAGCCGGTCGAAGTCATCTTCGAGAACAGCGACGTGATGCCGCACAATCTCGTCATCGTTGCGCCCGGCACGATGATGGAAGTCGGACAGCTGGCCGAAGAGATGGGCGCGGCCGGCGAAGCGAAGGGTTACATCCCGCAGACGCCGAAGATCCTCTGGCACACGAAACTGGTGCTGCCCGGCAAATCGGAGCGCCTCAGTTTCACCGCGCCGGATGTGGGCGAGTATCCCTTCGTCTGCACGTTTCCCGGGCATTACCTGGTGATGAACGGCACGATGGAAGTCGTGAAGGTGAAATCGGAATCGACGAAAAATGTCGCGACCGTTCACGCCGACGCGCCGCAGCGGCCGTTCGTGAAAATGTGGGAGATGAAAGATTTCGACGACCTCTCCGACGCCAAAAAACCGCGCTCGCCCGCGAATGGAAAAGCCATGTTCACCGACGCCGGCTGCATCAAGTGCCACACGATCAATGGACAGGGAGCCAAGATCGGCCCCGATCTGACGGAGATCGGCAAAAAGTTCCAGGGCAACGTGCTGCTCAAGCACATCATCGAGCCGTCGGCTGAGATCAACGATCAGTTCCGCAATTTTTTAATTACGACCAAAGACGGCAAGCGCCTGTCGGGGCTGATCACGAAGGAAGACGAGACGACGGTGGAGTTCAACACGAACCCGCTGGCCGCCGACGGGGTCGTAAAAATCCCGAAAGCCGACATCACCAGCCGCAAGGCGCTGACGCTCTCGTCAATGCCCGCCGGATTGCTCGTGACGCTGAACAAGGATGAGATCCTCGACCTGCTGAAATTTGTGGAGCTCGGCGGCAAGGAGAAGTGACTTTGCGTCTTTTTTTATCGCCAAGGACGCCAAGGCGCCAAGAGCGCCAAGCTGGATGAAAAAAATACTTGGCGTACGTGCCGAGCCACTAGCCACGTTAATCTTGATTTATTTTAGCGGCGGTGCGGAGAGCAGTTTCTGCGCGAGCGGGTAGAGCTGCGCGGCGTTTTGCGGGATGCTTTCTAAATCTTCGCGCGCCTGCTTGAGAAGCTCGGCATACCGCGGCGACTCTTTCTCGGTGATCCCGGCCAGCGCAAGCGCCGTTCGCGCGCGCAGCATCACGGTCCGGAAATCATAGCAGAGATCAACGGCCTGCCTGGCGAGCGCGTGCGCGTCCTCGAAGCGCTTCTCCGCCATTCGCAGCTCCGCGAGGTAACTGACCGCCGACGCGCGCACGGTCGGAAAATCGTGGCACTCAGTCGGCTTCGCGGCCGCGATCTGCCAGTAGCGCTCGGCCGCTTTCAGATCGCCCGTGCGGCTGAATTCGTTTGCAACATTCAGCGCCATTACCATGTACGCGGCGTAGCGTCCGGCGTCGGGGCAGTCGTCCACTCCGGCCTTCCACTCTTCGAGATGCTTCTTTCTGAATTCGTTCGCCCGCGCCGGGTCGCGCGTTTCGAAGATCTGCCAGGCCTGCGCGTAAGCGTTTCCCAAACCGTAGCGCGCGAACGATGACTTGGGCTGCTTCTGCACGGCGTCGTGAAACACCTCGAGCGTTCCGCGCCACACACGGCTGCGATCGACGCTGAGCGCCACGAGCGCGCCGACATAGACGATTGCCGCGATGCGCAGCACGCGCCCCTGCTGCTCGGCCGTGAACTTTTCCGAACGCAGCCGCAGCATCAGTCCTTCGATCGAACAGAGCAGCACAACAAGCACGCCGACGCAGCTGAGGTAAATGTAGCGGTCCTGCATGATATGCGGGATGGCGATGAGATTCAGATTCGGGCCGAGTGCGCCGAGAAACCAGAGCCAGCCAAAGACCGCCAGCCGACGCCGCTGCGAAAGCCAGATCGTGAGCGCGACTATGGCCGTGAGCATCAACGCATACAGCGCCACGCGCGGATCGAACAGCGAGCGGATCGGATCGACGAAATACGAGATGCTCAGGTTGACCGGCACAAAGATGTTGAACAGATAGCGCGCGAGAATCTCCAAATCCGTCAGCAGCGCCGTGAAAACCGTTCCGCCCGGCGGCGGCTGAATCGTGATCGCATGTCCGCGGATGTTGACGATCGTCGAAAACGCGGCCAGCAGCGCCAGCGGCAGCAGGCGTTCAATTGATGTGATCCACGCACGGCAGGGGCGCAGATACATCCGGTCGACGCCATTCAAGCCGGCGCTGCCATTGAACACCTCAAGAAAAAAGAACACCGGAAGCAACCCCAGCGCGCTGGGTTTGCTGAGCAGCGCCAGGAGATAAAACAGCACGACCAGCGGCATGCGAACCATGTGTCCGTCGAAGCGCAGCCACGCCCAGAGTGACGCGAAGCCGAACATGCCCGCCAGCGCATTCTTGCGCTCCGACGCCCAGCACACCGTTTCCGTCGCGAGCGGATGGCAGGAAAAAAGCGCCGCCACAAACAGCGCTTCCATGGCGCTTAAGCGCAGCAGCAGCAGCACGCGCCAGAGAATCAGCGCCGCGCACGCGTGGTAAAGCAGCGTCATCGCGCGGATGCCGGGCGCAAGGCTCCCCAGCCACTGGTTGATCCACGGATAAAAAAGCTTCTGATCGATCTTGTACGAAAACTCGGTCACCGGGAAATAGGTGCGGTCGGCCGCCGGCATCAGCAGCTCGGTGAAACTCTGCGAAAGCTGCGCGTTGGCGAAGACGTGCGAGCTGTCGTCGTAGGTCGTGAAGCCGGCATCCCAGCAGAAAACAATCAGTGAAAGACTCAGCGCGGCGATCAGCACGCCATGCCACGCACGCGGGCGGCCGCCGGGGGAGGCGTGCAGCGAAGCAACTGGCGGCTTGAGCGAGGGTTCCAGATCGGCGACAGGCACAGCGGGATTTTAACAAACACGCAAACAGCGTCCAAGTCAGGAACGAATGCCATCTCCACTAATCTCCCCTCTCGGTGACACGGAGAGGGGGCCGGCGGGTGAGGTCACGCGGCTTGATTTTCACCTCTGCGCGGCATAAAGTTCATGTATAGAGCGCCGGAAGAGAGACTTTTATGAGCTTAGAAACAGGCCCGCAGCCGGGAAGCGCAGCAGCGCCCCCCGAAACACCGGAAGATGTGCTGCATACGGTTGCGCCGGGCTATACCGACTCGCCCGAAACGATTTTCAAACGCAGTCTCGAACGCCGCGGGCTCAAGTACACTTCGGAGCGGCGCGAGATCCTGAGAGCCGTGATGAGCACGCATGAGCACTTCGATGCGGACTGGCTGTTCATGGAGATGCGCAAAGTCGGCGCGAAAGCATCCAAGGCGACGATTTACCGCAGCCTGATTCTGCTCTGCGAAGTCGGCCTGCTGCGCGAGGTCTTCCATGGCCCGCACGGCGCGTACTACGAACATGTGTACGGCCACGAGCATCACGAGCACATGATCTGCCTGAACTGCAACAAGGTGATCGAGTTTATTTCGCGCAAGCTGGAGAACCTGCAGGACGACGCCTGCCGCGCGATGGGTTTCCACTCCGTGCGGCATCATCTGCAGGTCTTCGGCTACTGCAGCGAATGCCACCCCTGCCGCGCCGCGTTCCCGCCGATGCCGAACGAGCAAAAGAAATGAGCTGGGCCAAACATGCTATCGAAGGCTTGAAGTCTGGAAAAACTGTTCAAGTTCGGCCGCGCGGTCATTCGATGAAAGGCAAAGTCAACGACGGCGAACTGGTGACAATTACGCCAGTTGCGCCCACAACCTTAAATGTTGGAGATATTGTCCTCGTCCGCGTGAAGGGCAATGACTATCTGCATCTGATTAAAGCCATTGATGGATCGCGCTTTCAGATCGGGAATAACCGAGGCGGCGTCAACGGCTGGGTTGGGCCAAATGCAATCTTTGGCAAAGCCGTCCGGATTGAACCGTAGTCACCGCTCCTTCGGCAGATTCACCGCCCACCACATCAGGTCACGGTCCTTTGCGGCGTGCGTGCTGAGCATGCGCGGGTCGGTAATCACACCCACGCGCGAGAGGTCCAGGCGGTCAGAATCCCAGCAGGTGCCGATGGTCGGATCTTTATGATGCCGGCCGCTGGTGTGAAACGTGCACGCTTCAACCAGCACATTCATCCTGGCCGCATCGAGCTCGAAATATTTTCCGCAATACAGCCGCGCCAGAGCCGCTCCGCGCGCCCCGTGCTCGGGATCGTGGCTTTCGTTTTCGCGGCGTGAATCGTGAAAGACTGCAAAGAGCCGCACGACCGTGACATCTGCGCCCGTCTGCGGGGCGAGTCTCAAGGCGATCTGCTCAACACGCTTCCAGCGTGATAGGCCGTGCAGCGAATGTTTCCCAAGAAGAAACTGTTTGGTGACGGTCTGCCACAACGATGTGAAATCGGGCTCACTCATGGCCGTTCTCCGCGCCTCCGCGTCTCTGCGGTGAATAGGAGTGTGCTATTTCCCGCGGCGCTTGCGGATGACGCGCAGTTTCTTGATGCCGATGTGGTGGCGGGCGATCTCTTCGCCGTCGAGCAGCAGCACGGGGATTTCGTAGCGGTACTTTTCCCAGAGCTCTTTGTCGGCGCTGATGTCTACTTCTTCAAGCTGCAGCGGACACTCCTTGGCGAACTCGATGATTTCGCGCTTGGCGTCATCGCATAACACGCAGCCGGGTTTGGAATAGATGGTCAGGCGCCACATAGAAATCAATTCAGAAATGTTTTCGGGTTTTGTTTACTGTCGCCAACATCATGCCTGAACAAGCTGTCAGTGCAAGTTTCGTTTTGTTACGTTTCTGGACGGGGTGACGAACACGACTTCAACACGGAGACACGGAGGGCGCGGAGATCACGGAGACGGACTGTTAAGATGAGAACGAGCGGGCCCATGCAGGACGCGCGGTCCTCCCTCCCCTTGCGGGAGGGAGCTAGAGGGAGGGGTTAGCTGCCGCATGACTCGCCGCGTGGCAAACAACAGCAACCATTTCCTATTTGACATCGCGTGCGGCGACGTTCCGAATCTCAATTGCTCAATTTTAATGACAGATTCCGTGTATTTTCTGCCACGCGCACAGTTGAACCGCAGCTAACCCCTCCCCCTACCCCCTCCCGCAAGGGGAGGGGAAACAACGGCACGGATGGGTTGATTGCGTCTTTCGTATGCGTCTCAAAAACCCTTGCCTACTGCTCAGCTCGCTGTTAAAATGATCTTTGGCTAATATGCTCTTTCCGGGCTGCGCCTGAATTTCCTATACTCTGGCCCGCGTCGCACGGACGCGGCAGAGAAAACCAGGCCGGTTCCGCACGGCGCTCCCACGCGCATCACACTACTTTTTTATTCGCCAAGAACACCAAGGCGCCAAGAGCGCCAAGGAACAGAGTTGAGTTTTTGGCTCGATGCGTCACGGGATGCGCCCTCCTTTAAAAGGAGGCAGTATGCAGGACGAAAGAATCGGCGCCGGCTTTGACGGCGCTGCAACGGCCGACACGGCAACGGGCAGTTTGCCGCGGACGGAAATCACGGAGGCCGGCGGGACGCCGGCGGTCCCAGCCGACAAGGGCGGGCGCGGGACGCGCGCGCTCCAGAAAAAAATTCCGCGCTGGCAGCAGATCAGCGGGCTGACGCCGGACGCGGAAGAGGCGATGTCGCGCAAGGAACGGCGCGCGGCGATCAGAAAACTCTTCAACGAGTTCCAGCGCCTGCTGCGCGAGGCGCTCGCCGAACACGACGCCGATCCCGACTGCGCCGAGCGCTCGTACTTGTGGGACCCCATCGACATGCTCTGCGGCGAGCTGGGCATCGCGCGCAGAAAGCTCTCGGCACTCTGCCGCGAACTGTCCGGCATGGCCGCGCATGAAGTGCTCGATCGCCTGCGCGCCGAGAAAGTCGAAGCGCAGCTCCGCGAAGAGCTGAAGGCGCATGCCCGAAAAATCCGCGGGGCGCCCGGCGCGTGCCCGGGCTGGACACTGGAAAAGGCGCGCTGCCTGAAGTGGGAGTTCTACCGGAGGCGTCAGGCGCTCAAGCGGGGCGATCCTTTCTGGGCCCCGGAAGCGGAAAGCGCGCGCCGCGGCTTCCGCAATTTCGCGCGTTACCGCCGCGCCTGCCAGCTGCGTTACGGAAAGACGCCGCAGGAACTGGAGCTGAGCATCTGCGCCGAGATGGCCGAGTATTACGAGCACGCCGAAGAGCTTGCCTATCGCGTTCGGTATCTCGCGGAGCCCGAGCGTCACCCGAGGCTGCGTGTTTACGGCGAGCTGCCTTTCAACGACCTGTGGGCGCAGGCGCTGCGCGAGGATCCCCAGTGGCTGCACCGCCAGCGGGAGGTTTACGGCCTCGCCGAGGACTTGCATGAGCAGGCTGAGCGTTTGGAGTGAAGGGCTCTTGGGTCCTGGCTCTTAGCTCTTGGCTGTTGGCTCTTGGCTGGTGTTCACGCAGGAATTTATCCGCAGGGGAAACTGACATAGGAGGCAGTGATTAGATAAGACACGTGGTTTGACGGCTTTAAGTGATTGAGAGATCGTAGCACGATTTGCATACATCGTGGTACGGCTGGGTGGCTTTTTGGAAAAACGTGAGGCAAACGGAAAGGCCTCGGCCAAGCACGTGTTCTGCACGGCGTGCGAAAGTTTCGGGAAGACGGGCGGCGCCTCTCCGCAGTGGAGGAGAGAGGGCATAAGCCCCCGCAAATGCGTTTCACGTTTCGTCTTTTCTCAGCTAATATTCAGGCCTGGAGGTAAGTGATTCAGTGAACGCGATCTGTGCCGATGTGCTGTCCATTCCGCGTGTATCCAAAGAGCTCGAAAGCGTCCGCGATAAGGTGCTCAGCGGGCAGCGGCTCTCGCGCGAAGACGGCCTGCTTCTTTTTCAGACCTCGGACGTCCTCGGCCTGGGCGAGCTGGCTCAACATGCCGCACGCGTGAAGCACCAGAACCGCGTGTTCTACGTCGTCAACGGGCACATCAATTATTCCAATTACTGCACACTCTCCTGCGCATTCTGCTCGTTCTACCGCCGCAAAGGCAAAGACCGCCGCGAAGGCGGCTACGAGATGTCGCTCGACGAGGTTTACCGCCACGCCGACGAGATCGCTGCCGGCGGCGCGACCGAGATTCATTCCGTCGGCGGTCTGCACCCGGATTTTCCCTTCAGCTACTATGTCGAGATGCTCCGCGGCATTAAGAAGCGGCATCCGAAAGTTGGCCTGAAGTTTTTTACGGCGATCGAGATTTACCACATCAGCACCATTGCCGGGCTGTCTGCAAAGGAAACGCTGCTCGCGCTGAAGGAAGCTGGACTGGATTCACTTCCCGGTGGCGGCGCGGAAGTGCTCGACGACGGCCTGCGCAAGAAAATCTGCGCGGGTAAAGAGACGAGCGCCGAATGGCTGGACCTGCACCGCACGGCGCATGGGCTGGGCATCAAGTCCAACGCGACGCTGCTTTACGGGCACTTCGAAACAGCCGCGCAGCGCGTGGATCATCTGCTGCAGCTTCGCGCGCTACAGGACGAGACCGGCGGCTTTCTCGCGTTCATTCCACTGAGCTACCATCCGGACAATAATGTGCTGAAGGTCGAACATGGGCCGAGCGGCCTCGATGAGATCCGCACGTACGCGGCTTCGCGCCTGCTGCTCGATAATTTTCCGCACATCAAAGCGTACTGGATCATGCTCTCGATCCCGATTGCGCAGGTCACGCTGGCGTACGGCGCGAGCGACTTCGACGGCACGGTGCTGCAGGAAAAAATCTACCACATGGCCGGCGCGCAGACGCCGCAGGCGCTGACGGTGAACGACCTGCAGCGCCTGATTCGCGAAGCGGGCGGTGAGCCGGTTGAGCGCGATCATTTGTACCGGAGGGTTGTGCGCGGCGCGGGCGGGCCGCTGGACTGGAATGTGAGTGTCGAATAACAAAATTCGCCAAGGACGCCAAGGCGCCAAGAACGCCAAGAAAAAAGAAAGGGGATTGTCATGAAAGTGCAAATCATTGTGGCTGGTCTGTTGATGCTAAGTTTGTGTGCAGCGCGCGCGGAAGAGAAGAAGGGCGTTTTCGAAAAAGGCCAGGTGCTCAGCGTGATCGCGGTGACGACGTCGAAAGAAGAAGCCGACGCGTTCGTCAAAGCCTTCAAGGATGGCCCGAAAGCGAGCCACAAGATGGAAGGTTTTTTAGGCTTGGCTGTGGCCGAGAACACCAAAGTTCCGGGCTCGTTCATGGTGATTTCGCTGTGGAAGAACGAAGAGGCGCTGCAGGGCTACGTGCGCTCGAAGGCATTCGGCGAAGACCACGCGAACGTGAATTCGGTGAAGTCCGCCAAGCTGGAACCGCCAGGGCGGTACGTGATCAAGGACAACTGAAGCTGTTGTTTCCTCTCCCCTTGCGGGAGAGGGTAGGGAGAGGGGTTAGCTGTTGCTGAAATTGGCGTGCATGAAAACAGAATTTTTCATTTCACATTTCTCAATTCTCGTTTGTCATTTTGAACGAGTTCGTATGCAGAGGCTGCTCAGATGAGAAATGAAAAATGAGAAATGAGAAATGACAGATTCTGTTTTGTTCGCCAGCGGCTAACCCCTCCCCCTAACCCCTCCCGCAAGGGGAGGGGGGCCGAATTGGGCGAACCGTTCCAAGGAATTCGCCGTAAGAGAGTGGGGAAGAGACGTGGACAAAGTACGAATAGAGAAAGCGGTGCGCGAAATTCTGCTCGGCATGGGCGAGAACCCGGACCGCGACGGCCTCAAGGATACGCCCGCGCGTGTCGCACGCATGTACGAAGAGATACTCGTCGGCATGCACAACGACCCGGGCGAGCATCTCTCCACGGTGTTCCAGGAGGATCACAACGAGATCGTGGTGCTCAAGGAGATTCCCTTCTATTCGATGTGCGAGCATCACATGATGCCCTTTCAGGGCAAGGCGCACGTCGCTTACCTGCCGAATGGAAAGATCGTCGGCTTGAGCAAGCTCGCGAGGCTGGTGGAAGGCTTTGCGCGGCGGCTGCAGGTGCAGGAGCGGCTCACGTGCCAGATCGCCGACACGCTGATGCAGAAGATCGATGCGCGCGGCGTCGCGGTACTGCTGGAAGCCACGCATACCTGCATGACGATGCGCGGCGTTCAGAAACCCGGCAGCGTCATGGTGACCAGCGCGATACGCGGACACTTCGTAACCGATCATGCCGCGCGCGATGAAGTCTGGGCGCATTTTTATAATCGGCACGAGCTGTAAAACCGTAGCGCAGGCATCCTGCCTGCAGTCGTTGGGGACGGTCTTCAATTCGGCCGGACAGACTGAACAGGTACTCGCAGGCTGGAAGCCTGCGCTACAGGAACATCGGCATGCTGCAGTTCTTTCTTCTCGCTGCGCAGAATCTTCCTGCTGATGAGCAGGCCCGGGTGGAACTGTGGCTCTCCATTTTTACCGGCGTGCTGCTGTTCCTGATCTTTTCGCTGCTGATCCTGGCGGTGCTCATCCGCTTCATCGCGCTGCGTTCGACCCGACCCTGCCGCTGGTGCATGGAGTTCATATCGAACAAAGCGACTGTCTGCCCGCGCTGCGGAAAGGAAGTCAAACCCGTGGACGGACCAGCGGCTTCGGCGAAAGATGTTTAAAGATTTTGCAAGCAGTGTTGGCGCGGCGTGAAAAACGTTGTAAACCAAGCCAGCGGGCGAAACTCAAAATAGCAGCAGCGTGAAGGCTAAGCCGCGGCACCGTTTTTTGATTGAGGATACGCACCATCGCACCAGCATCGCGGCGTGTCGTGATCACAGGAACCGGATTCGTCTGCCCGGCTCCGCTGCAGGACGTCCTCGCCGGCCGCAGCGCTGCGCCGCCGGATCCATCGCCCGAAATTACGGCGTTCGAAATTTCCGAAGGGCTCCCCGCCTGGGGCTTTGAAGTGCTCGATTTTTCCCTCGAGCAGGAACTTCCGAACATCAAGAGCTTCATCGACCGGACCAGTGCCCTGGCACTCGGCGCGACAAAGCGCGCACTCAGCGACGCTGGACTGCTTGCAGCCGAATCACGGCCTCAAGGCGTGGAGATCGGCTGCGGCTACGGCACGACGCTCGGCTGCCTGGAAGCGATGGGGATATTCTGGAACAAAGTCAAGACATCGAATCCGAAGTTCGCGCAGCCGCTTCCGTTCACCCAAGGCTACGCCAACAGTCCCTCCTCGCTGATGTGCATCGAATTCGGCCTGCGCGGTCCGGCGGCAACGTTCTCCGGCGAGCGGCTTGCCGGCATCGAGGCGCTGCTCTTCGCCGTTGATCAGATTGCCGCAGGCGCGGGCGACGTTATTGCCGTGGGTGCGAGCGAGAGTCTCTCGCAGGCGGCGTTTAATCACCTGCAGGCCGGCGGCGAACTGAGCCGCAGCGGCAGATGGGACGACGGCATAATCCCCGGCGAAGGCGCGGCGGTGCTCATCGTTGAAAGCCTGGAGAGTGCGCAGAAGCGTGGCGCGAAAATTCTGGCTGAAGTGGACGGTGTCAACTTTTTCCCGCTCGATCCCAGGGCAAAGTCGGCGCCGATCCAGCTGGCCACGCCGCGCGAGCAGACGATTGCATTTGTCTCGACGCCGAATGTCCATCCGCGTGGCGGCTGGGCCAGCCCGCTGTGGAACGACATGCCCGCGTTTGCATCGAAGCTGTACACCGGAGACATGCTCTCGGTTTCGCCGCTGCTTGGCGCGGCGCTCGGCGCGGGCGTGCTTGCGAAAAAAATTCCGCTGAGCGGCGCGGGCGCACTGCCGCTCACGGCGCAGAGCGGCGCCATGATCGACGCTGGTTATTCCGTGGCAACGGGATATGAACCGAGTGGTACGCTGGGCGTGATAATGCTGAAGGCGCTGAAAACGTGACCGGGTCCTGAAGGTGTGAATGCAGTGCTGCTTGTGGGGAGCAGATGAGGGGAACTAAGGAGGAATGAATGCCCGCTGAGGTTACGCCACCATCCAGCAAACACATTTCACCGGCAGACGATTTTCAGCTTTCCGATCAAGGCGACGGCGTAAAAACATTCGTCCTGGACACCAACGTCCTGCTCCACAACCCGGGCGCACTGTTTGCCTTCAAAGACAATCGCATCATCCTGGCGCTGGCAGTCATCGAGGAACTTGACCGTTTCAAGCGCAGCAATGACGAACTGGGCCGCAACGCCCGCGAAGCGATCCGCTCCATTGATAAGCATCGTGTCGAGGGAAACCTTGGTGATGGCGTGCCGATGTCCAACGGCGGCGTTCTGCAGGTTGTTCTGCATCAGGACGTGCGCGAGCACCTCACGATGGCCGGCCTGAAAGCCGAGAACGCCGACAACCAGATCATCTCCGTCGCACTCGGGCTGCAGCGCAAAGGCCAGCGCGTCATCTTCGTTTCGAAGGACATCAACGCGCGTGTCAAAGCCGATGCGCTGGGCCTGCGCGTGATGGACTTCGAGCAGCAGAAAGTCGATTACGACAGCCTCTACCAGGGCTGGCGTGAGCTGCTTGCGCCCGCCGATCTCGTGAACATGTTTTATGGCGACAAGAGCGTGCCGCTTCCCGACGTACCCGGCAACCCGCTCGCGCCGAACGAATTCGTGCTCCTGAAAAACGAAACCAACCCCAAGCACACGGCGCTCACGCGCGTGGACCTGATCGGCAAGGAACTTGTGCCGCTCACCGCCGAATATGACCGCACGTGGAATATCGCGCCGCGCAGTGCGACGCAGCGCATGGCTTTCGAACTGCTGCTCGACGATTCGGTGCAGCTGGTCACGCTGGTCGGCCGCGCGGGAACAGGCAAGACGCTGATGGCAATGGCCTCGGGCCTGCAGCGCGTGATCAAGGACAAGCGCTACGAGAAGATCCTGGTCTCGCGCCCGATCATGCCGCTGGGCCGCGACATCGGCTACCTGCCCGGCAGCAAAGATGAAAAGCTCACGGCCTGGATGGGGCCGATCTTCGATAACCTGAAATACCTGCTGCACGGCCGCTATTCGCCGAGCCCGCTCACGCGCGAGCAGCTTTTCGAGCAGGACCTGCTTGAACTGGAAGCGCTCACGTACATCCGCGGGCGCAGCATCGCAAACATGCTTGTCATCGTCGACGAGGCGCAGAACTTAACGCCGCATGAAGTGAAGACGATTATCAGCCGCGTGGGCGAAGGCACGAAGCTGATCCTGACCGGCGATCCGCAGCAGATCGACAACCCGTACCTCGACGCGAGCTCCAACGGCTTGACGTACTGCGTTGAACGCCTGAAGCACTCACCGCTCTTTGGCCACATGACCCTCTTCAAGTCCGAGCGCAGCGCGCTGGCGGACCTGGCGGCGGAGAGATTGTAAAGCTTACGGTGCTTAACAGCGACTACGAATTGTTGAACGGGTTCCTGAAGGCCGTCAATATTTTAGCGGATCATCTTGCCACCCGCTGACAAGTTAATTTTTTACGCACTCTCGAAAACTGTTGCCGCCAGCGAAGTTAGGGGTAGACAAAAGGCATGAACGCGCGACAGAGCCCAACACCTGCACCGGGGCCTGATCTACTCGCCCGGTACCTGAATGCCTACCTCCAGGCGCGCCAGATGAGCGACGTGGAACGCCCGTGGGGTCTCGGCGATGACAGCCTCGACAGTCTCTGGAGCCGCTTGACGGAGGCGGTTGCTAACGACCCGGCGAAGGTCAATGCGATCGTTCGCGAAAAATTTACTGAAGAAGAACGCAGCCATATCGTCGAGACGATGGTGCCGCTGATTTTCGCTCTGCCGCTGCGCACGTATCCGGCGGAGCTTCGCGGCGCGCGCAGCGGCGAACGGCTGATCCTGAGCCTGCGGCACCTGGAACCGCACACGCCGCCGGCCAAGTCGGAGCACTGTGAAACGGGTTGCGCCGACAATGGAAAGAAGAAGGACAAGGACGACATTGAGTACGTCGGACATCTGCCGGTTGCGCTGACGGCGTCGGTTGCAGGCTACCTGCGGCGCGTGCTGCACTGGCCCCAGGAAAAGCGCAGCGGACTGGTGACGATATCCTCCGGCGGCCGCCGCAGGCGCGTGCGCGTGACGATCCTGGCGCATGAGCGCGGTGTCGTGGTACGCTTTCTGGAGCGCGTGCAGTCGCCGGCGGACGGGCCGAGCTGAAACGTTTTGGATGTAACTTACTCATGGGGAGGGGGAGGGATCATGTCGGGAAGTGTGTGGAGTGTGCTTTTGCTGGCGCTATCCGTTTTGGCGCTGGGAGTATGTGCTGCGGAAACGGCTACCAAGCCAGGCGATGCGGTGCCGGATGTCGGCGCTGTCGATGAGACCGGCAAGGAAGTGAAGCTTTCGTCCTTCAAGGACAAGAACGGCATCGTCCTGTTCTTCTTTCCCAAAGCGGATACGCCGGGGTGAACAGTTGAATCCTGCGGCTTCCGTGATGAAGCCAAAGCGTTCGCTGAAAAAGGTTACGTGCTCTTCGGTGCATCGGTGGATTCGCCTGAAGCACTGAAGGCTTTTAAAGACAAGCATAACCTGGGTTATTCGCTGCTCTCAGATCCAAAGGGCACTCTGGCTGGAACGTTCGGCTTCGCGCCGCGCTCGCGCCAGACGGTGGTGATCTCCAAGGACGGCAAAGTCGAGCGGATTTATTCCAAGGCCGTGCCGAAAGAACACCCTGCCGAAGTGCTGAAGAATCTGGGCACGCCGGAGAAGTAAGGTTTGTTTCATAGGTTCTTAAAACGCGCGGCTGATTACAGGCGCGCGTTTTTTTTGAGTGACACGGACTGCACGCTGGCCGATTGAGTGCCACCCACTCGCTGCCCCCCGCCACGCACCTGTGCTTTTGGCCTGAGTCCGCCTCGAGTCAAGCCTCAGCGACTCGCATCACATCTGTGCCAAAAACTCGATTCATGAAGTAAAATCGAGCGGAATTCACGTATTCAACAATCAAGCTCAACCTCAGGATAGACAACGGAGTTCGCTAATAACGGAAGACGCTGCGCTTTTGCATGTCGGACCGTATGGGAGTGGGTTAGACATTTCCGGAATTCCAACTCCGGAATTTCACAAAGACATTATTTCGGGGAATGTGCCATGAGTATATTTTACAAAATCGAGATCAAATTTTTAGTCGCCTTTATGGTGTTATGGGGATTAATTCTCTCGCTGATGATGATCAGACATTATCGAGACCCCGTAGGTTCTGAGTTTTCGAATCAGTATTCAAGTCGGCCTAGGAAGTCCGAGATAAGGCCGAGGCTCGAATTCCTCGGGTTTGTTTATCAGGAAAGAGGGAAGCCACCCACTCCTCGGATGAGAGTATATGAAGCGATGAGGAGTCCAAATTACTCCTGGATGCAATTTCTGCCGCTAGTTCTGGGATGTTTTTTGTTCGCCCACTTTGCGTGGCAAGTAGCAGGAAAAAACCAATTTCCGGAACGTACCTTTGCTTTCGGGTTGATGGACATCGCGTTTTTACTGTTATTGGTTGCATTCCCACCGTCCGGTGCAGGCACGGTAATCTTACCGCCTCTCGCACTCTTTGCAGTGTTGATCGTCAGTTTTGGACTTCTCTACGGCGGTGTCGCAGTACTCCGTTTTAAAGGAGATGGGTACTAGCTGTTCTTCGCCCCGATTTTTATTATTCAGCCTGGAAACCTGAACGGCTTGCATTCCTTCTCGACGATGCGGCGGTATTCGGCTACCAGTTTGAGCGTGATCGGTCCCGGCTTGCCGTTGCCGATCTGCGTTTGGTCGATGCGTACAAGTGGTGTGATTTCACGCATCGAGCCCGAGAGAAACGCCTCGTCGGAACGGCCGGGATCCCACGGACTTAAGACCGTCGAGAGCACAGGTATCTTCAGATTGCGCGCGGCTTCAAGCGCCGTCAGCTGCGAGATTCCCGGCAACGCGCCGGCGCGCTCTGGATCGGGCACGGTCAGCACGCCTTCGCGCACCAGGGAAATGTTGGACGCCGAGCCTTCGCACAGCAGCCCCGCGTTGTTCAGCAGCAGCGCCTCGTCGGCTCCGGCGAGATCCGCTTCGCGTCTGGCGATGATCTGATCGATGTAATTGAGCGTCTTCAGACGCGCGGTGGCGGCGCTCTCCTGGCGGCGGATGCTCGCGACGATCGCAAAAACGCCTTCGCGGATACGCGATTCAGGAGGGCGCTGAAAATCGGTGACGGTGATGATCACGTTCGGATCAATGCGCTCTTTCACCGATGGCCCGCGCGGTCCGCTGCCGCGCGTGACTGTCAGGCGTACGTTCGCTTCTTTGAAAGCTGCTTCATCCACGGCCTGCTGCACCCACTCCGCCAGTAGCCGAGCGGGCGGGCGCGGATCGAAGAACAGCCGTCCCATGCCGTCGTGAAGGCGGTCGAGGTGCTGCTGCATCCGGAAGACAGCGCGGCCGTACGCGTGAAGCGTTTCAAAAAGCCCGTCGCCGTACAGAAAGCCGCGGTCGGTGACCGGAACAACAGCGTTCTCGGGCGGGACGATCTTTCCATTGATGCTGAAAACTGTGTCGCTCATGTGTGTGTGTTCTTAAACGTCCGGATGAAAGGTAGTGTGAGTCGCGCGGAAAAAGGCGGCAGCCTTATGGAGCGTTTCTTCGTATTCCTTCTGCGGGTCCGAGTCGGCGACGATGCCGCTGCCGGCATGATAATGCGCGACCTTTGCGCTGCCATCAAAAACAGCCGTGCGAATGGCGATGCTCAGGTCCATGTCGCCATCCGGGCTGATCCATCCAATCGCGCCGCAGTACGGCCCTCGGGCGGAACGTTCCAGCTCGTCGATAATCTGCATGGCGCGAATCTTCGGCGCGCCTGTGACCGAGCCGCCGGGGAACGTCGCCTGAAGGATGTCGTAAAGCGAGCAGCCGTCCCGCAGGCGGCCTTCGATCGTCGCCACGCGGTGAAACAGAGTTGGCAGCTCTTCGACTTCGCCTGCCGAGCGCACACGGACAGAGCCGTAGTCGCAGACGCGCCCAAGGTCGTTTCGTTCCAGGTCGACGATCATGTTCAGCTCGGCGCGTTCTTTTTCGCTGCACTCCAGTTCCCGTCTTGCGCGTGCGTTAGCTTCCGCTGCGGCAGGCGAGGGCGCCGGATCACGCGGACGCGTACCTTTGATTGGCCGCGTCAGAATCTCCCGGCCGCGCACGCTCAGGAAAAGTTCAGGCGAGATGCTGCAGAGCGCGTGGCAACCGCCAGCCAGCGCGCTGCCGAGGTACGCTCCGTATTGTGCGAGACTTTCGGCGCGAAGCCGCAGGTAAAGCTCCGCCGCATCCTTTTCCCACACAGAACTAAAGCGCTGCGCGAGATTCACCTGGTAGATGTCGCCAGCTCGAATGTACTCGAGTGCGCGCTCGACCGCGACGATGTACTGGCGCTGCTCAAAATCAGACAATGCAAATCCGTAGGGTATCTCCTGACTGTGCGGCAATTCGAGTGAAAGTATTGACGGTCCGTTTTGAGTCAGCAGGTCTGTTGCAATACTCTGCGGCTGCGCGGCGTCTGTCGCAGAAAATACGCCGCAGCTCCACCAGCGCTGTTCCTGGTGTGAGAATGCCAGCACGGAAGGAAAGTAACTCAAAACCGCCAGCGGCATGTCTGCGCCGCGTCTCATCACGTCTCCGCGCAGGAAGTCGTAAGATAAATATCCGAGCCAGCCGCCGCAGAAAGGAGGGGCGCCGGCAGGCTTTTCCTTGCGCAGGATGGATCGTCCAAGGCGGCTTAGAAAGTTGGGGAGAGCATCCGTTGAGGAATCGAACGTTTCGCCTGAGGCAGTATGCGTAACTAGCTTAGTCCCATACACTTCCACGCGGACGGCGGGTTCGTATCCCAGGTAGCTCCAGGCATTTGCATTGATCGCATCGCCGCTATCAAGCCAGAACAGATCGGCTCGCTTAGCACAGCGGCTGAACAGCGTCAGCGGTTGGATGATCCCGCACGAGTGCGTATCCAGGGGTTGTACAAAAGCAGTGAGCGATGCAGCGGGAAAGTTGATCATTCGGATCAAAAAGTAGCCCCTATTTGTCAAGTGGCAAAGATAATGCTTAATTGATCACGCCAACAGTTCACATTTTTTGACCGGTCGCGGCTGATTGCTGGGAGTACCACGATCTTGTAAGTTTTTGTGTATCGAAGGTTTACAGCGATTTGTCGTTGACACGTTAGGGGGAAATGTGAACTATACAGGGCATGATGGAAGGGAATTATTAATGCAAAGAAAACGGAAAAAACGAAAAGAAGAATCTCGCGAACTGATTGCAGAACAGGCTGCTGCCTACGGGGTTTCACTACCGGGAGAACCCACTGCTGCAGAGCGGTTCCTATCGCCGAATGATATCGGAAAGATAATGAATTTGACGGGTGAAGCGGTTAAGCAGTGGATTTATCAGCGCCGACTTCCCGCCGTCAAGCTCGCCAATGGATACTGGAAAGTGAAAGTCGCTGACTTTGAGGCCTTCCTTAAGGCGCGGCACGAGGTAGGGCGGCGACGCGTGCTGGTGACGGTCTCCAAAGAAGATCCCATGACCGATGTCATCGAAGCAATCGAAAAGCTCGGACACCAGGTTATCACCACAAGCAATTATGCCGACGGCCTGCTTAAGTCGCAGGATCATCACCCGGCGCTGTTTGTGATCAACTGCTCCATGACCCAGACCGAGCCGTGGAAACTGGCGGAAAAAGTGCGCACCACCAAGGCGTTGAAGAACATTCCAATTCTGCTGACGGCCAGCGGGGATTTTTCCGAAGCCGATGCTGATCGGGCCTTGGAGCTCGGCGCGCAGGGGCTGCTTAAACGGCCCGCGGAACCTGAAGTGCTCGCGCAGGAACTGGACCGGATTCTGAACCGTTCGTTGTAGTGGTCCGGCAGAAGTTATTTCGCAAAGTATGAATGTGTAAATCCCTCAAACGTCCCGTTTACAGACTTGTCGAGCCTGCCGCATTTCATTAGCATGGCTTCAGTTTGGGGGTTCACGACCATGATTGCATTGCTGCGCGCCTCTTGTCTGTGTATCGCCATTCTCAGCCTTCCGGCAGTCTTCGGCGCAGCTTCTGAATCCACCCGCAGCAAACTCACCAAGTTCGGCGCGGACCTGGCCGGCACTTGGGAAAAGTTCCCGACGGACGCTCAGAAAAACGTTCGCACGCAGGCGCTGACGGACCTGGTCCAGACCTTCCAGAAAGAAATCGCGAAGGCCGACGCGCCGCCGAATCTCAAGCTCGCTGTGGCGTATTCGAACTTATTGAGCAATCTCGACAAAGCCAATGACCTGTTCAGGACAGACAAGATGAAGGGCGAGCGCACCAATTACGTGCGCATGTGTGCGATCACCTTCCGCCGCGAATGGGTGCAGTGTGTCGATTACGTCAACGAGCGGTCCACGCAGAAGTGTTTTGACATGCTGCTGGACTGGCTGGAAGAAGCGCGACAGAACCTGACCCAGGAAAAAAATAAGGACCTGCGCCAGGAAGCTTACCAAAGCGCCAATCAGCTCTTCACCGACATCCTGAAGAACGCCAAGGTTCCAGAGAATATGGATCACGCGGTGCAGATGGACAAGAACATCAAAGAAGCAAAGATCCGCTTTCCCACCACGACGCCCGCTCTGCAGGCCATTAACGCACCTGCCATGACTGTCATCGAGGCCGCCGCACGCGCCGTCAAGCAGCGCGCGATGAAGCGTTAGACTTCGCTGCTTTCTCGCAGCGCATACGCGGCGATGCCAAACGCCACGGCCGCGTTCAACGATGTTTTTACGCCATGCATGGGCAGGTGGCAGACCAGGTCCGCTCGGGACAGGGCCTGAGCCGAAACGCCGGCAACCTCATTCCCCACGATCAGGCACAGGGGCGGATGGATCAGCTTTTTCGTGAGCGCCTCGCTGAGCAGCACGCTGTTTTCAGTCTTCTCCAGCGCGATGATCTGAACTTTCTGCGCGCGCAGGTCCTGAAGAATGTCGAGTGCGTTCGAGTGATGGGACCAGGCGACGTGCTCTTCGGCTCCCAGGCTCGTTTTTGCGATGGACTTATGCGGCGGGCAGCCCGTGATTCCGCACAGGTACAGCGCGCCAAAGCCCGCGCCGTCGGCGCTGCGGAAAATTGAACCGACATTCCAAAGACTGCGCAGATCTTCGAGCAGCGCCGAAAAGCGGTCCGGCTTTCCTGCAGCCGAACCGGGCAGGCGCGGCGGCTGGTCTTTGCGCTGCTGATGCTGGCGCTCGATGGCGCGAATGATCTCCAGCGAGCGCAACGTGATGACCTGCCCGCATTGCGGGCAGGGTCCGTTCTTTCCCGCAAGTTCATCCGGAAAGTCGAAGACGTGTTTGCAGTTTGGATTGGGGCACTGCGTGAGCATTTGCCTACAGTAAAGCGTACAGCGAAGACTTCAACACGGAGTCACGGAGGACACGGAAAGCACGGAGTCTTCTAAAGAACTCCGTGATCTCTGTGTCTCCGTGTTGAAGTCGTGTGCTTTTATTCCGTTTCCGTACTGAGCGTAAACAAGCTTAAGAGCTCTTCGCGCGTGAGGTCCTTCACGCCGGAAACGTCGTGCTGGACGATTGAACTGGCCAGCATCTTCTTCATGTTCTGCCGGCGCAGGATCTTTTCTTCGAGCGTGCCTTTGCAGATCAGGCGGTAGACGTTCACGGTCTTTTTCTGGCCGATACGGTAGGCGCGGTCCTGCGCCTGCTGGTCATTGGCCGGATTCCAGTCGTGGTCGTAGAAGATCACCGTGTCGGCACCTGTCAAATTCAGACCCGCGCCTCCGGCGCGCGTTGAGATCAGGAAAGCGTCGTACGACGTGTCTGCGTTGAAGGTATTGACGAGTCCCTGGCGCTCGGTGCCGGGCACTTCGCCGTCGATGCGCAGATGCTTCATGCCCATCTGGTTCAGGTAGTGAGCGAGGATATCCATCATCGTCGTCTGCTGGCAGAAAATCAGCGCGCGATGTCCGCCTTCGCGGCATTGCTGCAGCAGTTCGCCGAGTGCTTCGAGCTTGCCCGATCGCTGTTCATACCCGGGCAGCGGATCGGTGATGTACTGCCGGCCCGCGTTCTTCGGCAGGCACATCAGGTCGGGATGATTGCAGATCTTGCGCAGCGACGTGAGCGCCGCGAGGATCGCCGTGCACGCGCCGTCGATGCCCTTTGCGACCATTTCGCTGACGGCTTCTTTCGCTTCAGCCGAATCGGCGAAAGATTTATATAGGGCGACCTGCTCGGGCGAGAGGCTGCAGAAGATGTCGTTTTCGATTTTCGGCGGAAGCTCGCTGGCTACGTCGGTTTTCAAGCGGCGCAGCACGAACGGCTTGATGCGCTCGCGCAGTTTCTCAGCGGCTTCCTCGCCGTTCTCCTGCTCTTCCTTTGTCTCGGCGCGGCCGGACTGCATGCGCGCAATCGGGTCTTCGTACGTGTCGCGGAAGCGCATCTGCCGGCCGAGGAAATCCGGCATCAGGAAATCAAACAGCGACCAGAGCTCGGTGAGACGGTTCTGTATCGGC
Source organism: Planctomycetota bacterium (assembly GCA_035628505.1). Lineage (GTDB taxonomy): Bacteria > Planctomycetota > SZUA-567 > H5-PLA8 > H5-PLA8 > DASPJR01. The sequence continues at coordinate 45,599 of DASPJR010000055.1, forward strand.
GTGCCGGTCAGCGCCAGGCGGTGGCGCGCAGGAATCGTCTTGATTGCCTTCGTCGTTGCGGCAGCTGAGTTCTTGATGAAATGCGCTTCATCGATGATGACGTAGCGCCAGTGAAGCTCGCGCAGCACCGACGCATCGTTGCGCATGGTGCCATACGTTCCGATCACGACATCGTGATCGTGAATCTGCTGGCGCAGCGTGTCGCGGCGCTGCGGGCTGCCGCGGTAGATCATGACTTTCAGCGTCGGGCTGAATTTCGCGCACTCGTTGCGCCAGTTGTCGACCAGCGACGTCGGCGTCACGATCAGGCACGGCGCCGAGCCCTGTTCTTCCTTCATGCGCGTGATGGCCGCGATCGTTTGCGCGGTTTTGCCTAGGCCCATGTCGTCGGCCAGAATGCCGTTCAGGCCGTAATAGGCGAGGAACGCGAGCCACTCGAAGCCCTGCTGCTGGTACGAGCGCAGCGTCATCGTCAGCGACTTGGGACACGGAAGTTTTTCGATCGAGTTGAAGCCGCGCAGCTGATCGAGGAAGCGGCGGTACTTTTCGGCGTGCTGAACCGTGCCGGTGAGGCTGAAAATTTCGGTGACGCGCTCGCGCGCGGCCGGCTTGAAGCGGTAATAGAATTTGCGCGCGCGGCCACGATGTTTCTGAACGCCGGTGCTCTCGACGTTCTCGTCGAACTTTTTCAGCGCGTCAGCATCGACCTTGATCCACGTGTCGCCTTTAAGAAACCACTTCTGCCCGCGCTTGACCATCTCGCGCAGCTCGTCTTCGGAGAGTTCCTCGCCGCCGTGGTCGAACGACGCGTTCAGCGTGAACCAGGGCTCGCCTTCGTCTTCCTCGACATCCAGATGCATCTTCACCGACGCGGGCTGGTCTTTGACCTTGTGCGCGCCATCGACGGCTTCAGTGACGTAAACATTCCAGGGCGTGTGAACATCCGCCGCCGCCTTCTGCGCCCACGCCAGCAGTTCCGGGATCTGTTCGTTTTTCGCCTCGCCTGCGTGCTCGCGGAAGGGCTCGAGCTTTTCCAGTTGCTTCTTGCAGGCGATCACTGCTTCGCGATCGACGCGCACGAATGTGTTTCCGCGGCGCAGGTAGCGCTGTCCGTTGGCCGCCGCAGCGAGAATTTCAACCGGCGCAATGGACTCTGGCTTCTCGCTCGCGTCTTTGACGCCGTCAACCGTCTCAAAGCACCACTGCGCCTGAACCGCATCGGGACCGCTCTCGCCAGGCGTGACACTGATGGCCGGCTTTATGGCCTGGCAGACGCGAAGCTGCTCGACCTCCGGCGCCAGCTGCGCACCGGCGGCTTTCAATCTGGGCAACTCGTCGCTGATGAAGTCCGCCACAGCATCGTCTGAGAGTTTGCGCCGCTGCGGCAGCCGGAAATGAGCCACAGGCTGCGGCAGGCGGTACGCTCGGCCGTTGTGCTGAATCCAGTCGGAACGGTCATCGGCCGCGCGTCTGCGCGCGCGTTCCTCCTCGTCACTGACCGGTACGGGAGCAGCCGTAACTTCGGCAGGCAGCGCCTCGCGCGGCAGCACCGTTCCGTCGGGCGTGACCAGTTCGTGTTCAATGCAGAGCTCGCCCGACTTGTCCACGGTGACCCGCACGCGCGTCTTCAGCGTTTCGCCTGAGGGATTAAGTTTGCTGAGCCACTCGTCGAGGCGCAGCGCAAGACCTTCTTTGGCCGCGGCCTTCGCGCGAGCAATCAAATCAAACGCGTCATTGCCACTGTACGTTTTCGCGGCGTCGGTTGCCTTCGAGATCAGTTCATTGATCAGGCTGTCTTCGGGAAGTTCGGGAACGGGCGAAATATGTCTGGCGAATGTCCAATAGGTGTTCCCGCGGTAGAGCGGCACGCCCAGCACGATCGTGCTTTCCGGGCAGCGGAATTTCACGCGCGCGAGCACGCGAATCTGCGCCTGAGCGTCGGAAGACGACGACGGAGCGGCCTGGACGATTTCCAGCACCGGCTGCGCAGGCGACGAGAGAATCTCGACCTGCGAAACGCGTTCGTCTTCGATGACGTTGCAGGCGTCGGAACACTGGCGCAGCAGCGCGAGAACACTCGCAAAATCGCGCGCGCCAATCAGGTAGGATTTATCGTCAGCGGTGGGCTGCTGCAGAAGCGTGCGCAGCAGCAGGCCATCAAGCGCTTCGGCGCGGTAACGGCGGCCCTGGTGCGTAAAGCAGCCATTCTGGCACTGCAGATTGCGCAGCGGAACGATTCCGGACGGCAATTCCGCCTGCACGGACACCTTTAAGGAGGGCCAGGGAGAGGCTTGAGCCACTTTAATGAGCAGCCGCAAAGCGGCCTCTGCTGTTGCTAACTCCTTTACTGATGCCGACCTGGAACTAACAGACGCGACAGCACTCTTCATTTTTTAGCCTGATGCCGATGGTGTTGAGACGACTTCACTAGCTATCGGCTGGTTTTTGAGCAGCACTAAGTGAAAAAGTGGGGATTTGCGGAGAAAACAAGGCCTGTATTGCGTCTGTAAATCAGGCTTTGTTCGCCGGCTGTTCGGGCTATACTTCAGCACGCATCGGCGCCCGCAAATTCAGCCGCCGGAACGGGCCTCCTGGGAGCACGAACAGTGCGTTTCTGGACGACACTTATCTGGGTTTTTGTGCTCTGCCTGGCCGGCGCGTACCTGACGCGGCTGTACCTGAAAAAGTCAACGCCTGCCAAGAAGTTCATCGTTCAGCAACAGCCCAAAAAAGCAGCGCCGATTCCCGGCGAAAAAAATGCCAAACCCGCGCCGCCCGCTCCGCTTCCTCTCAGCGAGTTCACCGAGGCGCGGCAACTGCATCTGTCCGACGACGCGGAAAACAAGCAGAGCGATTTCTGGCTCGAGCAGGCTTTCAGCGCCGGAGCCGCAAAACCGCAGGCCGGCACGGAATTGTTGCATCTGTATCTTTCGTATGATCCCAAAAGCAGCACACGCGTGGTGCTGCGTGGCGGTGAGATCATTCTCGATCGGTTGAACGGGCAGAACGTCGAAGCGCTGGCAAAGGCGCCGCTCAAAGAAATCCCCGCCGGCGAGAACGTGCTCGGAGCGCTCTGGAGAAAAGGCGAGCTCAGCGTGTGGCTCGGGCCCCGGCAGATCCTGGCCTGGAAAGCGGCCGGCGAGATGAACTTCAGCGGGCGAAGCGGCGTTCAGACGGTTGCACGCGAGGTAAAAGTGGGCATGCGCCGCAGCCTGGCGCTGAGCAACATTGACTTTGCTGATGGTTTCATGCGCGACACAGGTAACGGCGTGTGGAAGCCGCTGAGCGGGCGCTGGGAGCTGACGGCGCTGGCATTCCCCGAGCGCAGCGCCAATCCTTTCTCGCTGCGCGCCACCTTCGCCAGCGAGCATCCGCAAAACGACCCGCTGTACAACGACCGCATCCGAGAGACCGATTTCGGGCTGGGCATTATTCTTTCGCAGTACGAAGGGACCTTGCATGTCGCACGCATCTCCGGCGGCTCGGCCGCGGCGCGCGCGGGGCTTCAGGAGGACGACATCTTCCTTGAGATCGATGGTCATTCGGTCGAAGAGTACGATGCCTGGCAGCTCCAGCAGCTTCTGCTGCGCGGCTTCGGGGGAGACGTGCGGCTGAAAATGCTGCGCCCGGGTGAAAAGGCGCCGCGCGATTTCGTGATCAGCCGCGAGCCGTTCCGCTGGGGTACGCCGGCTGAAGGCGTGCCGATCCAGCCCGTGAAGGAACCTGAGCTGATTGGCAGCGATCACGCGGCGCTGATCGCCGCCGGCGAGATGGGCTGGAGCGACTACGGCGTCGAGATGGCCGTGAAGTCCGTCGGCTACGGCGGCTTCGGGCTCGCGTTCGGGATGACCTCGCCGAGTGATTTCATGCTTTTCCGCTGGCGCGGCGGGCCCGAGCCAGCGAATGCCCAGGCGCCGCAGGTGAAGCCCGGCCTGCAGGACGGCGGCGTGTACGACCGTTTGGAGCTCGTGCGTGTTGTTGCGGGAAAAGAGACGCTGCTGGCCGAACGCAAAGCAGCCTACCGGCCCTATGAATTTTACCGCCTCGGCGTGGACTGGAACGGCGAGCAGGTGAAATGCTTTATCGACGGCAACGAGATTTTCAGCGCCAACGTGCCGGGCCTGAAGCGCGGCCAGATCGGCGCGTACGCGCTGGCCGGCTCGCCTGTTTTCTTTGATGACGTGCGCGTGGCATCGAACCGCGCTGCGCTGGCGGCATCGCATCATCCGGAACGCGAGCTCAACGAAATATTCGCGCTCGAGAACGAAATGGAAAACTGGGCCAATCCGGCGCTGGAGTGGGAACGCGATCTGAAAACCGGCTGGGCGGTGCATAAATCGCGGTTTCCGGGCGAGCAGGCGATCGTCATGCAGAATCCGCGGTTCAGCGCGCTGCGCATTCAGCTTCAGTGCCATGAAGACGTCAATGCCGTTCCGTGCGGCGCGGTGCTCGAAATCCGCGGCAAGCAAGCCGTTCTTTCGCATCTCTCTGGCTCGTCAAACCAGCCGCCTCTTGTTGCAAAGCTGAAAGACGAAAAAATTGAGCGCCTGGCTTTCCGCAGTGGCGAAAAAGGCGCGGCAATCGACATCGATGGCGTGCAACTCAGCATTACTGGAAAGATGAATGGAAAGCCTGGCGAGCGCATCGCCGTTCGCGGCCTGAAGAATCTGGGCGATCCTAAGACCGTGCGTGTTTCGTCGAGCGATCTGCTCGAGTACACGTTCAATTCGGCGCCGACGGACTGGAAAGTCGAAGCGGGGCGCTGGGGCTTGCTCAATAAGTGGATCTGCGATCCGCGCTGGTCGTGGTTCGGCGGACGGACCAAGACGCTCGCCGCGCTTTGGAACAAATTCGTCTTCTCGGGCGACATCACCGTTGACGCGCACGTCGCCCTGATGATGCAGCGCGAAGATCCGCCGTTCGAGCGGCCCGGCGATTACAACATGGCCATCTGCGGGGACGGCAAGCATCTGGATTCCGGCTATACGCTGATCTTTGCCGGCGACAACAATTCCTGGACGCGCCTTTACCGCAAGGGCGTGCTCGTCGCCGAATCCAATAAAGAGGAGGCGCGCGTCTTCAGCGACCGCATCCGCCATCCCGATAAGCCCGAACTGCATCAGCGCTGGTTCCATGTGCGGCTTGAGAAAATTCGCGACGAGATCCGTTTCTACCGCGACAACGTGCTGGCGTTTTCGTACAAGGATCCCGAGCCGCTGCCGGAAGGTCGCGTCGGTTTCTGGACCGTCGACAACGGATTCCTGCTCTCACGCGTGCGCATCGCCCACAGCGGCGCCCGTCCGGCTCCGTTCGAGCCGCGCGATGCCGGCATGTACGATGACATCAAAGTGACCAACCGTTTCGACGGCGAGGTCTTCACGCGCGTCGAACCGCAGGTGCTGCCCAGGGAAATCGAGACAGCGCTGAGTTCGCCGCGCGATGCCTTCAAGCCCGCGGATGCCGATCCTGTGCCGGCGTCTGCGCGCGTCAATCCCGCCGCCGGCGAAATCCCGTCGGCGTGGCGCGTGGTGAATGGCACCAGCGGCGGTCCATTTGCGCTGCAGTGGAAAACCATCGGGCTTGATCCCGAAAGCAAAGGCGTCATCCGCTTCGCTTACCGCATTGAGCCCGGCGCGCAGATCGATCTTTATCTCGTGGACATCGCTGGCGCCGGCGAGTCGCAGACAAGTTCGCGGCGCGTGTTCAACCCGCGCCAGCAGAGCGTCTTCCGCTGGCGCCTGACCGGGCCGAAAGAGTCGAGCGAGTTTGCGCCGCTGGTGGGCGACATCCCCGACGTGAAAGCCGACGGCCGCTGGCATGCCGTGCAGTTCGATCTGCAGCCTTCCTGGCGGCAGCTCTGGCGCGCGCGCGGATTCAACCAGCCGCGCCAGCGCTTCTTCCGCGTCCTCGTCGGCAATCTGGACAACCACGGCTACCTGCTGGCGGGCATGAATGGCAATCACGCCGGAGCGGCCTATTCGATCAGCGATATCCAGGCGCTCACGCCGCAGGAGACCGACAAGCGTGCGCCCCGGGTGGCGCGCGTGATCTGGCCTTATGACGCCGATGGCGATGGCCGCTCGGTGGTAATCGTCTTCGACGACGCGGGCGGCTCCGGCGTGCTGCGCGAATCACTGCAGGCAGATATCAACGGCGTAGCGGTTCCGCGCGAGCTCGCTGACTTCGACCCGGTGAAGCAGCATCTGAAAATCGATCTGCTGCGGCTGAATCTGCCCGCGCTTTCGGCCGGGTCAACACTGCAGCTGCGCCTGCTGGGTTTTCAGGACCGAGGCATGAATCCGTCAGACGGCGTGTACGCGGCCAATTACACGTTTGACCCGACAGTCGCCTCAAAAGCCGCCAAGCAGGTGTTTACGCCGTGGATTTCAGCCGAAGTTGCTGCCACGCGCGACGTGGTTCCCACGAGCTTCCCGCTGCAGATGTCGGAGATCTCCCCGGTCACGCCGGTCGCGCGACTGCAGGAAAGCAACGATGCGCCGCCGTGGGCGCCGTACGGACACACGAAAAGCGTGCAGGTCGTCAACGTAAACGACGGCTCGGCATTCGGCTTCATGCTGAGCAACGCCAGCTACGCGCTGCGCAACTGGCCCTACGTTCAGCTTGATTACAAGATTCCGTTCGAGACGCCGGTCAATCTTCACATCTACGACCAGAGCGGCCAGACGCACGCGCTCCTGCTCACCGACACCGGTGACGCGCGCGATCAGCTCTCTCGCGAGGTCACCAGCCGCGCCGGACCGCCGCCGGAATTCACTGCGGACGGAACGTGGCGCCGCACAACCATCCCGCTGCAGCGCCTGTTCGACAAAAGCGGCTCGCAGGCAGCGTACATGGAAGTGCGCGGCATGAGCCTGCATGACAATGGCTGGCGCGGCAATCGGCGCGGGATGGAATATCTCATTCACCGGGTTCAACCCCTGCCAGCCGGACGTGCCGAAACGCTGCGCTTTGCCTGGCAGACCAGTGACATCACGGGCGTGAGCGACTACGCATCGAGTATCGACGATCAGCCAGAGAGCGACCCGAAAGGAAAGCAGGAGATTACCAGCGGCGAAAAGCTCTCAGAAGCCCTCGCGCGGCAAGGTGCTCCCAATCTCAAGCATGGCTGGAACTATCTGCATGTTGCCGCGCGCAACGGAGCGGGCATCTGGTCGCAGCCGGCACACTTTAAATTCTTCCTCGATACGGCCGCGCCTAAAGTGTTCAAGACTGAACCGGTCGAAGGCGCGAAATACGCGGGGCAGACGGTGACGTTCCATCTTCAGGAAGAGCATGGCGTCGAAGTTGAAGCCCTTCGCCTGCTGCTGAACGGCAAGCTGATTAACGCCGGCTGGCGCGGCATGGAATTCGACCCCGCGGCAAACACGATCAGCTTCAACGCGGCCGCCGCCGGCGTGCCGTGGCCGGAAGGACCCGTGAGCATCGAGCTCCGCGGGCTGCGCGACATGCTCGGAAATTTCGAGCCCTCCGGGTTTGTTCTCAACTTCATTCACGACAAGAGCATCGACCAGACCGGGCCGGCGATCGAACAGCTCGTCTACAAGGCCCCCGTGCTGGACGCGCATCAGCATCGCCAGATGGCGATGGAAAGCAGTTTCGGCGTTTCGTTCGAAGAGCACCTGGGACACGTTCATCCGATGCGGGACTGCCGCATGGACTGGCTCGACGATGAAAAGCAGGCGGCGTTCGGCAAGCGTGCGGTGAAATTTACGGCCTATGATGACGATGCCGACGTGCAGATCATGCTGCATAAGAACGCGTGGTACCTGGACCGCTCGCCGCAGCTCCACTTTGACTACAAGACCGACGCCGGCATGCGTGTGGATCTGCTGGTTGAAGTGCTGGGGCAATGGTTGAGCATCCGTTTCACCGGGGACGGCACAGCGCCGGAAGGCGGCAAGGCGATCGGCAGGATCGATGCGGTGGTCGCTGATGGAACCTGGCGGCACGCGAGCGTGGATCTGCGCGCGCTGGTGACCCAGGCGTTGCCGGGTCTTCCCTACCGCATCATCAACAAGATCGTTCTCAGCGCGCAGGGGCGGCCGGGCTGCAAGCGCGGCAGCACATTGGTGATCGACAACCTGGACCTCTCGCGCCCCAATGGCATCGGCGGGCGCTTTGAGTGGACGGCGGCCAGCGACCCCAGCGGCATTGGCGGCTATGCGGTCGCCTTCACGCAGGACGGTGCGACAGTTCCGCCAACGTCAGTGAATCTCACATCGCCTTCGATTCCCGTGGGTGTGAAGACCGGCGTGTGGTTTGTCCACGTGCGCGCCTGCGACCAGGCCGGCAACTGGGGCCGCGCGCGGACGATGCGCGTGGACTTCGGCGGGGAATAGCCATTCGGAGTGCAGGCATCCTGCCTGCGAGTGACATACAAAGCGCGACTCGCAGGCTGGAAGCCTGCGCTACTGGGAATCGTGCTACGAAAAAAAAGCCCGCGCTTCCTGGCGCGGGCTTTTGATTGAGCATTCTCGAGCGCTTACTTGTTCTTCAGCGTGTTTCCGCGGCGGAAGATAGTGACGGAGGACTGTCCGTCATAGGACGGGCTCACGTCGTTTTCGCCGCCGGAGATCGTGATCGTGACCGGCATCACGAACGGAACGCCGCCTTCCAGAATGTCGTCGCCAAAAATGTCTCCGGCCGGCGTCGGGTGGATATCGAAATCGACCGTTCCTTTCTTGTTGTCGATGACGAAGTTCTTGATGAACGCGCCTTCGACGTCGGTGGGCAGGCCCGTGTTCGGGTTGATGTCCAGGTTGATCGTGTTGTCGTCGTTGCGGAAGGTGAGGCGGTCGCCTTCGACTTTCAAGCTGGTGGCCGGGAAGGTCCCGATACACGCGTTGCCCAGCAGGATCTGGACATTATCGGTGGCCTCGAACGTTACCGGGCCGCCGTTGATGTTGCGCATGTAACCGGTCAGGCGCATCACGACGCGGTCGTAAATCGTCTTGGTCTTCGGATCATTGAACTTTTCTTCGGTGCCGACCACGCGCGTGATCAGGAACAGCCCGCCGGGGGCAAGGCGGTCGTTTGCGCGCGCGCTCCCGAAGCCATTGTTGCCGCGGCGCCGGTATGAGAAGCGCACGATGTCCGTCTTGTTGAATTGTACGGTCGAGTTGTTGCCTTCGACTGTTGGCGAAGGCGTATCGTCTGTGCTGGCCGCGGCTCCGATGCGCACGCTGACGGGGATGATCGCGGGGTTCTCGAATGTTTCGAAATTAGCGCCGAGCAGGCGGATGAGATTGAAGCCTGACGCGCGCAGGCGCAGCACGCCTGTCTTCGGGTTCAGGTTGATCTCGTAGCGGCGCGTCTCTGTTCTGGCAGGCGGCAGGCCCGTCAGCAGCAGGTTGGGAAACTTCAGATTGCCGCCCCGATCAAACGTGCGCGGGAAGCTCGTCTGGGCCGGTGCGCCCTCTTCGGCGGTGGCCGCAACCGGCGGGATGGTGGCGCCGCCAAAGCCGAGCGAGAACTCAAGTCCCTGCAGGTCTTCGGTGCGGCGGATGCCTGCATTAGCCAGTTCGGTCTTGTTCAGCACCATGGAGAGGCTGACCGAATCGGCATCACCTTCAGCACCGAAGTTCAGCTTGAAAGAACCGTTAGTGGCGACGAACTGCGAGCTGATCGTGCCGGAGAGAACCTCAAGAGTAAACGTGCGCTCTGTCGAGGTTCCCAGAGAGTCGGTGGCGACCATCGTGAAGGCCACTGGCGTAGTCGGCGTGACTGGCTTTCCGAAGATTTCGCCGGTCTCTACGTTAAGAGACAATCCCTTCGGCAGCGCGCGGATATCCGAGCGTGATTTGAACTGGAAGATGTACGGCGGCGCTCCGCCGTTGGCGTGCAGCGTGTACGTGTACGGCTCGCCCGCCACCGCGCGCGGCAGCGTGGAGCCGCTCACAAATTGCAGGGCCACGTTGTCCTGTCGCGACGTGACGCCGCGGATGCGGAAGAGCTGGCGTGTATCCGGTGAATTCGAGAGGCGCACTTCGAACGATTCTTCTTCGGTGTCTGTCTTGGTTCCGCTCAACGCGCCGCTTTCATCGATGGTAAAGGTGCTCCTGGGTTTGACGGTGCCGACGACGAACAGATGCGGCTTGAAGCCGAAGCGAACCAGGATCTGCCGCGTGAAATGCGTGCCGACGACCACATCGCCCAGATCGGCTTCAGTGACAAAGCGCGCAGGCGGCCGCTGGCAGTTGGTGGAGATCTGGCGCCCGCTCAGACCGCGGCCGACCGCGCCGTCCGTGGAGGTGGCCAGTGCATAGGTAAAACCAAGGCACGCACAAGCCAGTCCCAGACCTGCGGAACGCAGCCAACGGTTAACGTGAAACATCTTCATGTTACGCGAACCCTCCTCGGGCGAAGCGGCGACCAGTTCCGGCCCATGTCCTCACACGTTTGCCCGGGCTGGATTACAGCCCGTGCGCGGCAAGAATTTTATGCATCGGCATTCACGTTAGCCGTCTTGCCAAGTTGTGTCAAGGTGCGCTTCCCTTGCGCATACCTAAAACATGCCCCACGTGCGCCATGTGCCGGGGTAGTCTCGGCACTTCATTGGTGCACATCAGGCGCGATTCGTTTAAAGCCAAGTTGACGGCTTTTGAGTCCTTATTTCTCTAGCTCAGCGGGCTCAGCCGCCGGTTGTATGCCGCTATCGCTTTTTCTGGTGTCGGCATTTGAGGGCTCATTGAGCAGGCGAACTGTGGGAAGAAGTGTAATCTCCCAGTTCAGCTCGGAGAGCAGCAGCTTCCAGCTTGGGAACAGCGCCGGGTTTTTGAAATGCTCGCTCAAGGGCCCGCGCGCTTCCGCGCCAAGCGCTCCGATTGCACGCTGCACCGAGGGATGTTCAAAAATGCGGTACGCAAGCGGCTCGCAACCGTCTGCCGCGAAAATAAGACTCCCGGACGAAGGCAGCCGAATGTCAAATTTTCCGGACGCATCTGTTAAAACCTGGCGTGGCTCCTGTCCGGCAACCACGGCAGTGACAGTGCCCTGGACGGGAGTCAATCCTTTCCGCAAGGTTCCGCGCACGCGCGTGACAACAGGCTCCGGTTCAGCGTACGCGGCGTTACGGAAATAGATCGGGCTGGTCCAGGCGCTGCCGCCCGGCTGGGAAGCGCCCCCGGCATTCTTGCGCTCGGTGACGCGCACCACGTACCAGGCCGAGGCTGTTTCACTGAGCGGCCAGGTCAAGTTGTGTACCGATGATTCGCCTTCACTCGCTTCTTGCGTATGGATGACTTCGCCGTTGCGGATAATGTCGATCCGGTGCAGCTGCATGCCGTGCGCCAGAGACGAATAGGCCTGTATCTGCAGCGTCAACGGCCGGCCATCGGCGGGCAGCACCGCGCCCGGCCCTTTATCGCGCTCGACAATTTTGCAGAACGCCGCCGGCCCGAAGCTGACGCTCGTGCGGCCTTGCCGGATTGCCTGCAGGATGCTTTCGCGCGTGAGCGGCTGGCTGAGCTGAATAAAGGTCTGGCCGAACGGCAATCGCCCGCCTTCGAGACTTCCGCCGGCCGCGCCGGTGATCGCGAGCGAATAATTGTGGTTGAGCAGGTTGAACCAGAGCTGCTCCGCCGCGGGCGTTCCGTCGAACGCAATCGCATCGAAGCTTGGGCCAGTGACCGTTGCAAAGGGCAGCTCGGCAGCGCTGTAGATCCGCAAGGGGCCGCTGTTGCGCCCGAAATAGTTGGATTGTTCCAGGCGTGGGAAAATTGAAAAAATATCGCGGCGCAGGTCTACGTTCGCGGTGCCCGTCAGGTTTTTATAGACCGCCAGACCGCCGAGCGCGTGAATCTCATCAAAGGCCTCATACAGGGGCTGCTCCGGCCGCGTGATTTCCCGCGGCAGCTCGCGCGTACTCGTTACGCCAAGTCCCATGGCCACACCACTGAAAAGATGGCGAGGTCCGGGAAATACCGGCAGCACGAACACATCCGACGGCCGTGACGGAACATACTCCAGGATGGATTTTGCCGTCTCAGGATCGTTCGCCGGGACAGGCACTCCGAGGATCTGAATGCCCTCTGCTTGTGCGGCGATGAGCAGATCGTCGAGCATGGGCGGCTTGCTAAGCCACACCGAACGTTCGCCGGGCTGCACGCGCAGACCCATTTCGAGGTCGGCCAGGTACCAGCCTTTGGCGGCAAAAAGGTGGCTTGCCGGACGGCTGAGCGGTATTTCAATATGCGTCGTCGTGTTCGGGCGCGCCTGTATTCCATGGAGATACGGCGGAGCGAAGCGGCCGCGCCAGGCTTCAATCTTGACCGCGCCGCTGATCACGGTCGTGCTGAATGTACCGCGTGACCAGAAGCCATCAGGCAGTGGCGCATCGACGGCGCTGTCGGTTGCGTCCAGCAGTCGCACGCGGCCGTATGTCGTCTGCCGCGCGGCGCCGTCAGTAATTACGCCAGTTACAGTTGCCGTCGCCGTGTTGTTGCGGAGTGCCTCAAGAACCATGCGAGAATGCGGATCGCGGATGCGGCGGCGCTCTTCATCGTTTGCGGTTCCCGGCGCCTCTTCGGCCTGCGCGGCCTTCGCTTTGTTGATTTCAGCCAGCACTTTCTTGTTCTTTTCGATCTGCGCGATCAATTCGAGGAAACGCTGTTCCGGATCGGCACTTTCGGCCTCTTTGGCGCCGCGCTTTGTCTTGGTTTTGCCGGGCTGACCAGGCTTGATTCCACCCAGCTTGGCGATCAGCTCCGCCGTTTCAGGATCCGGGACCGCAGGCTTGGCTTTTTCGGACTGCTCTTTCGTTGCGGTTTCTTCCTTCTCTGGCGCCACAGCAGGCTGAACCTTCTGCGTTTCCGGCGGCGCATTCAATTCAGCCAGCGCAAGCTCGGAGACGATCTCGGCGGCCTCGCTGTCCAGTCCATCGCCGCTGGCAAAGCGCGGCAGATCGCGGATGGCTGACGGCGCCGTGCGTGGAGGCTTGTTCTCGTTTTCAGATGCCACTTCGTTTTCAGCGAGCGCAATCCACATGCGCGCGACTTCCGGATCGCCTGCGCGCCGCGGCGAAGTTCTCTTCGCACCCGGCCATGCGGGACGGTTCAGAGCCGCTGGCTCGTCAGGCGCGTCTGCGTAGCGTAAAAACTCCGGATCGCCCGCGCGAA
>DASPJR010000056.1:0-19217 GCA_035628505.1 Planctomycetota bacterium
TCGACCGCCAGATGAAGGCGCTCGAAGATTTCAACGTCACGGTGACGTACTGCTTTACGCCCGAGCACTGCGGCATCGCACCGCACCATACCAGTCCGCCGAAATCGGTTGCACAGTATGCCGACTTCTGCGCTGAGATGACGCGCCGCTACGGCCGCTGAACCCATGATGACTTTTCTGTTGATTCGCCACGGCGCGCATCTACTCGGCGGCGACAAAATCGCCGGTCGCTCCGATGTCCAGCTCAGCCCGCTCGGACGCGAGCAGGCTGCCGCGACAGCGCGCAGGCTGAAGGACGTGCCGATACGCGCGATTTACTCCAGCCCGGTAATGCGAACACGTGAAAGCGCGGCTCCGCTCTCCGAACTGCTCGGGCTTCCTGTTCAGCTCAGTGACGCGCTCAGCGAAATCGACTACGGCGAATGGTCCGGCCGCACGCTGGACACGCTGCGGCCACTGGCACGCTGGGGGCACTGGAATTCATTCCGCAGCGGCACGCGCGTTCCCAATGGCGAGCTGATGCTTCAGGTTCAAAGCCGCATCGTCCAGGAGATGCTCCGCCTGCGCGAACTTCATGTTAATGAAACCGTTGCGCTTTTCAGCCACGGCGATGTCATCCGCGCAGCACTGGCGTACTTTCTGGGCATTCCGCTCGACATGTTTCAGCGTTTTGAGATCAGCCTCTCTTCGATCAGCGTCGTGGCACTCGGTGATGGCGGACCGTGGGTGCTTGGCGTCAACTGCACGGAAAAGCTTTTGCTGCCGTAGCGGCCTGCTGCAGGCACTGCCGAAGCGCGGTCGAATAGGCGTTTGCAGCAGACTGAAGCCGGCGCGCTTCGTCTTCGTGAGGCCGCATCGACAAGCACATGGAAACTTGCCCGAAACGAAACGCTGCATACGCGGCTTTGTAGAAGAGCATTAATGCAGGTGGCACTTCGCCCACGACACCGACTAACTCGCTCGCGAGCTGCGCTTGTTCTGCTTCCGGCATTTGCCATTCGATGCCTGCGCCGGCGACATCCCAAAGCAGCGGCTGTGCCCCAACGATCGTGTGGTCCGAGTCGTGGCATTCGGCATCCAGCTTCACCAGTCGGCCAGCAAGCATCCGCCACTCAAATGGAGCCATGCGGCCATCACCAAAACGCGGGAGCGGCTTTCGGCAAAGCACCCTTTCTGCTGAATCAGATAGCTCTGTGGCGTGCTCAACGTATTCGCTGCCGAGTCCCTCTTTTGCGTTCACGATCAGCATTGACCGAAGGCGTTCGGTCGAAGCCTGCTGCTCGTCTTTGGATAAAACGGGCCCGGAAACTTCGATAATGTAACGCCCTATTTCGCTCGTGAGCGCGGTATCGAGCGTTGGAATCTCGCCGCCAATCCATTGTGTGGCGACAAACCCCAGCGTGGAACCGAGCGGCGCTGGAGTCCATCCCCGGAGCGCCCGGGCCGAGAGCTGTTCAAGAGTTGCCTGAGCACTTGACCGGCCGTCCTCACGCGGCACCAAACCCGCAAACTTCCATAGTACGGCTGCTCCGGATGTGAGCCGTACTCGATACTTGAGCCGTTCAAACAGCGCACACACTGCCGGCCAGTCTTTTTCGTCAGAAAATACTGCCTGCCGCCAGGCTCCGCCGCTCAGGTCATCGATGCCTGCAACCTCATTGCCATCGCAAAGCCGCAGCGTTTCAGCGACAAGCTGTTCCTGCAGTGAATGGCCGCTCCAGCGCAGATCCTCCAGTCGCACACACAGGCGGGGAGTCCGCGACCACCAATGCCGGACTTCATCCGAAGCGGCGGGTCCCGGCGCACCGCAATGTCCAGGCAGAAAGGTGATGTTTTCCGGGTAAATGCCTGCAGTCGTCAGTGCTTTAGCAACCGCAACAAAAGAGGATCCCGACAGGCCGGGACCCTCATCGACAATCAAAGCATGTTGCGTTGCGTCAATGCCGGCGCTGCACAAATCAACATGGCGCTGAAAGGGATGACCTGCCGGCCTGACGCAAACGCGGCGAACATTCCATCCGGCATTTTCAAGCTCGGCGCTCACAACTGCTGAAAGCGAAGTGCCGATACTTCGAATTCCAAGGACTATGGCGTTGTGCAGATCGGCAGTGCTATGTTCTGCAGCCCAGAAGCGCGCGGCGTCGCGGTACTGCTCAGGATAGAGCGCATAAAATGCGTAGCCCTCGGGCGTTTTCACACGCACGCGGGTATGCGAGAGCGCAGCGGAGATCGATTGCGCTTCTGCGAGATACGCGTCGGCACGTTGAATGTAATCTGCAGCTTTTAAAGGATCAGGTTTGTTAAGATATTGCGAACAGAATGCCTGCGCAAAATGATCCGTTGCAAGAGCGATTGCTTCAAGAAAACGACCAGCGCCCAGATCTGGCTCAAAGGCGTCCTGCGCAGCCTGCTCAAGCTGGCCGGACTCAATAAGCATTGACCGAACGCTATCGGAAGAATGTTCATCAGCCGCCGCGCATGCCGCTCTCAGCCGGCTCAGCAGCGTGCCGAAGTTTTCGCTATATGCTGGATCGCCGAAGACAATCACATCAGCGCCGCGCGAACGCAGGCGTTCCGGCCAGCGCGGAGAGAAGATACGATTCCAGTTCCAGGGCGCGCCGGGCAGCGGTGTGCTCGGCCAGCACGCGTGCTCGAGCGCGTTCACCAATGCGTTCGCGCTCATCTTCCGGCAGTTCGCGCAGAAGCAGCAGCGCTTCGTCGGTTGTGCGCGCAATCAGAATCTCGTCGCTTGGTTTAAAGAACGAGTCGAGGCCGTCCCAATTATCGCTGATGATCGGCGTTCCGCAGGCGGCGGCTTCAAACAGCCGAACACTCGGCGAAAACCCGGCCTTCACCATATCGGCGCGCGTGACATTCAGCGTAAAGCGCTGCTGATTATAGAAGCGCCGATGGTTTGCCGGCGGCAGATGCTGAATGCGCTCAACGTTCTGCGGCCACTGGATCGACGACGGATACTGCGGCCCGGCGACGACCATGCGGCCATCCGGCCAGCGGCGCGCCGCTTCCATCAGCAAGGTCTCGAGTGTCGGCTGCCGGTCGGCACTGTAGGTTCCGAGGTAACCCAGATCCCAGTTGCGCTCGCATGATTTGGGAAAATACATTTCCGGATCGACTGAACAATAGAGCGCCAATGCGCGCGGAGCACCCAGTTCCTTCTCGATGCGGCGCAGCGTGGGGCCGCCTGTGAATGAAAAATAAAGATCGTAGCGAGGCATCAGCGACTGCGAGAGGTACTCGCATGCATTCTGCTCCAGCCGCGCCAGCGTCACTGGCGTATCAATGTCATAGAACGCTTTCAGGCCGCGGGCAGTCGCCGTAACCCACTCACCCAGAGCGATGCCCTCCGGAACGTACGAGCCCACGATCACGCAGTCAGCCGCAGAGATCTGTTTCTCGTAGCGATTCTTCAGTTCATCGAGCGAGGCATAGAGTTCAGTGCGTCCAAACGGCGGCTGAGGCATGTCGCGGTTTTCGGCATACCACGGCATGTCGCGCTCCAGGAATAGCACGTCATGCCCGCGCATATGCAGTTCGCGAACCAGCGCGCGATAGGTGGTCGCGTGACCGTTCCCCCACGAGGATGTAATTGAAAGGCCGAGTATGACGATATTCAGTTTTTGCTGAGCCTTGCCCGTAAGTTCCGGCTCTGGAAGTTCTGGCATGTTCACCGAAACAGAAGGTGACGCGCTTTGAAGAATTCGCTCAAGCTGTTCGACGCGATGCGCGTAAGTATGTTGAGCCTGCACGCGATTCCACGCGGCATTTCCGATCTCTCGCGCGCGCTGCGGCGTGAGCGCCTGCAGATGCGCAGCGACTTCCTGCGAGTTATCTGCGACGAGAATCTCACGGCCCGGTTCCAGGAACTGTTCAATGCCCTCCCACCGATCAGTGATCATGCATGCCGCTGCACCGGCCGCTTCGAAGACTCGCGTCGCGGGAGAGAAGCCGTATCTGGCCATGCTGGCGCGGCTAATATTCAGGACGGTAAGAGGCGTGCAGTTGAAGGCGTTGTGGTCGCGCGTGTACACGTGCCCGGCATTGCGGACATTCGGCGGTAAAGCCTTGTCGCCCCACCCGCTTCCGCCGAGCAGAAACGATTTCGACGGCAGCAGCGTTGCAGTCGAAAGAAAGAATTCTTCCACACGTGCTTCGCGGTCAGGCAGGCGGTTGCCGAGAAAACCGAGATCGGCGCTGAACTTCTCCTGCGGCGGCACCGGATAATGTGTGCTCGGATCAAGTGCGTTATAGATTGGAACACATTCCCGGGCGCCGAGGTTTTTATACGCATTCACAACCGGATCGCCGCCGCCGTAGGTGAAAATGAAATCGTAGCGTCCGATGTGAGTGCGGAAGGCGTCCTGCGGATTCTTTTCAACGCGGTCGAGTGTCGCGGGGGCATCCACGTCCCAGAATGCAACCAGGGCGTTGGGCCGGCGTATTTCCAGCACGGCTCCTTCGAGCAGTTCATCGAAAACGCCCACTCCGCTGGCTTTAATAATCAGGTCCGCATCGCGCGCCTGCTCCAGCGCGCGGGTGACACCCGCTTCGCCCTGCCCGGGGTAGACGACAACTTTCGCCCATGACGGATCGGGAATATCCCGATGTTCCTGCCGGCCGTACGCATCGGGTTCATAGAAGGTGACGTGGTGACCACGCGCGTGCAAATGGCGGATGATGCCGCGGTAGTATGTCGCCGCTCCGTTCCAGTAAGCGGAGACGAGACTTGAACCGAAAAACGCGATGTTCAGTCCGCGCTTCATGCTGCCACCCCCTTTGTGCTGATGTTGTCCATGCTGGAGCGCACCTCGTCGTAGATGCGCAGGAGTTCATCGGTGCGAATCGCGCAGCTGTGTCGCCGCAGAATTGTCTGCCGCCCGTGCACAGCCAGGCGCTCAGCCAGTGCCGCATCGTTGAGAACCGCCGAAAGCTGCTGTTTCATCTCCGCGCCGTTCGCGGCCGTGAGATAATCCTCACCAGCGGTGAAGAGTCCTTCGCTGTCCGACCAGGGCGCGCTCACGAGCGGGATGCCGCAGGCCAGCGCTTCGAAAGGACGTATTGTGGGAATGCCCGGCAGCGAGGAAGCATACGGTCGCCGCGGAACGTGGACTGTCACCTTAAAGCGCGCGAAGACGTCTGGCACGCGATGGTTCGCCAGCCAGCCGCCGTACTCGATGCCGGCCTCGGCCATGGCCATAATCGCATGCGAGGGATAGCGCACGCCGTACACGCGCGCGCGCAAGCCGAGTTCCTTCACCGGCCGCAGCAGAAATTCGTGCAGTTCCGCGCTGCGTTCGCCATCGCCCCAGTTGCCAATCCAGACCAGATCGCCTTCTTTAGCGACGCTGCGTTCCGCAGGCTTGAAGACGCGCGTATCCGCCGCTTCGTGCCAGACCCAGGCGCGTCGTGTCCAGCCGGATTCCAGATAGATGTCGCGGATGACCTTTCCGAACGCCAGCACGCCGCTGTAGTTTCGCAGTTCGTAATCGGCCATGCTCTCGCGCTCAGTGATGGAGCGATGATGCGTGTCGTGAAACAGCAGCACGTAATTTCCGATGGTCCGCCGGTGATCGCCGATGCGCCGCACCAGATCGTGCGGATTCCACTCATGAACGATCACCATATCCGCGCCGTTCAACGCCGAGCAGAGATCCAACGTCTTCGGGTCGTAGCGAATACTGTCCAGCTGCGGGTACGCCTGACGGAACTGGTCAATGGGATCATGCCCATGATCGAGGAGCAGATGCTTCAGGCTCCAGGAATCTTCCGGCTCGTAAACGGCTACGTCGTGTCCGCGTGCAATCAGCTCCGTGACAATCCCACGCAGGAAATGCGCATTGCCATGATTCCAATCCGACACCAGCGAGTGATAAAACATCACGATTCGCACGGGGTTCTCCTTGTATTTTGTCAGGCGGCGCTGGCCATGCCGCTGAGCATCTGGCAGTAGGCGCTGAAATACTGCTCGGCCATTTTCTCAGGCGAAAACGCGCGGGCGCGCTCGGCCGCTTGTGCGCCCAGTAACTTGCGACGCGGCTCGTCGTCGATCAGTTTCCGAAGTGCGCGGCGCAGTTCCTGCGAATCGTCCGCCGGCACAAAAACCGCAGCGCCGTTCCAGTTCTCGCGCAAACTCGGAATATTTCCGAGCACCAGCGCGCATTCCGAAAGTGCAGCTTCCAGCACGGCAAGCCCGAAGGGCTCGTAACGCGCTGGATGCGCGTAGATCGCTGCGCGCGACAGGCGCTCGGCAACCGCGGTTCCGCTTAACCGGCCCAGCAACTGAACATTTTCGAGTGTTGTCCGAGCACCGTTGGGATCGCGTTCCTCGCCAGCGATGAGGACCGGCCATTGCAGTCCGGGAGCGGCGCGGTCCAGCGCGGCAATGTTCTTAGCCTGATCCCACACGCGGCCGGCAGCGAACACGAACGGTTCTTTTGCGGCTGCCGCAAACATGCGCGGATCGCGCGCATTGGCGATAACGCCTGAGTTTTCAAACGGACCGTAATCACTGGCCAGGCTGTCGAGCATCGTCTGTGTCGGCGCGATGACGCGGCTCGACAGGCGCAGCCCAGCGGCAACTGCTTTTTTGTATTGCGACCACGTCGCCGGCGCTTCGCTCTTGAAGACCGCGCGCCACCAGGAGAGCACACACGAGTGCCCCACCGTGAGCACCGGCGCCTCGAACGGCAGCACGCCATGTACAAAACCGTTCAGGTGAATGACGTCGGGTGAAAAAAGCTTTTCAATTTTCAGCAGCCATTCAGCCGCGGCCGCTACGTCGGCCCACGGGTCTTCCATCCATTCGAGCTTGTACGAACTCTCAAAAAGCTGAACATTTTCAAAGCGGCGCGCCTGTTCGCGTAAATCGCTGCTCAGCGGCCGACCCATGGTCGCGAGCGCCACTTCAACGCCATGCCGCTCAAGCGCGGCGATCAATTCCGTCGCATACGACCACACGCCGCCGAGCGCATCGACGGTCATGAGAACACGCAGTCGCTCTTTGCCGCCAGGCATCATCAGGCGCTTCGTTCCAGTTGTGTGAGCGGCAACGGCCGCTCGTCTTGAATGTCACTGAAGCTGGAAAACAGGTTCAGGTAGAAATCGTGTGCACGCTCCCACGCGCGATCGTCGGGAATTCCCCAGCGCTGCGTGTAATCCGGCGAACCCGGATACGGAAAGAGCGGCACCGGCTTGTTAGCCCACACGCCATTCTTCAGAAGATTCTGCCGCCACGCTTCAATCTCCTGCGGCTGATCCAGCTTCGACTCGAGGAGATTGGCCTGAACGAACGGCACGTGTTTTTTGGCGTGAATCAGCCGCGCGGCAAGCTCATCAGTGCTTAAGCGGCACTTCTTGTCGAGAATCTCACGGCCTTCTTCGCTAATGCTTTCAACTCCGGCCTCGATCGAAACGCAGCCCGCACGGCCGAGCAGTTCGAGCATTTCGAAGCTCCAGAGATCGATACGCATCTGTACGCCGAACTTGATCTTTCGATCCACCAGCGCCAACAGCAGGTCCCGGTCGGGCATGAATATTTCATCGATGAAATAAACGTATTCGATTCCCTGTGCGATCAGGGCATCGAGCTCTTCAAGCACCGTCGCCAGCGGCCGCTTGCGGTATTCGTTGCGGAAATTGTCCTTCGCGCAGAACGTGCAGTGATAGGGACAGCCGCGCGAAACTTCCATCTCCGCGCCAGGCCCGGACGGCTTGGCTTCGAAGCGGTGATGATGATGCGCATGCCTGTGAACGCTTGTCTCCGGCCAGTGCAGCGCCGGAAGCGTTTTCATGTTCGATGCGTGCATGCCGCCGTGCACCCGAACGGCGTCGCCTTCCGGCCAGGCGACCGATTTCACGCTCTTCCAGTCGCAAGGTTCAAGCGTTGAAAGCTGCGCTAGCACTTCCTCGCATTCGCCGAGTACCGCGAGGTCAACCTTCAGCTTTCGCAGCGTTGCGGCGGGCGTTGTGGAAGCGTGTGGCCCGACGGCGATCCATGTTCCGCCCGCATCACGCAACGCCGCAAGCGTTTCCTGCGGCACGCGCAGTTCGGGCGGAGCACAGCGCCAGAAAAGATAACTGGGGGCTGTGGTGATTACGCTGAAATCCGGTGCAAAGCGGCTCAGTTCCGCGCGCATCAGGTCATTCGACAATCCGTCGAGCTGGCCGTCGAGCAGCAGAACATCGTGCCCGTTCTGCTCGAGCAGCGCTTTGGAATACTGCAATTCAAGCGGCAGATGCGCCTCGCGGCAGCCGAAGTAAATGCTGCCCTCAAAGCTCCAGCACGGATTGATCAGCGCCCATTTCATGAAGCCGCCTTCCGCGTGATCAGGCCGGCGACCCTGCGGCGCGGAAGCGCTGCACGCGCGGGAGTCGGCAATGTAAGCGGGCGGTCCAGGAGGCTCTGCTGCAGCCAGTCGTAAAGCCGCTGCACACCCTCACTGACCCCAACCTTCGGCGCCCAGTTCGTTGCCTGCTGGAATTTCCGCGTATCGGACACGTAATAGCGCTGATCTCCCGTGCGCCAGTCGGCAAAGGTGTACGCCGGCTTGCGGCCGGTAAGCTGCGCAATCAGATCCATCAATTCAAGCAGGCTGATCGTGCGGGACGGTCCTCCGCCGATATTGAAGCACTGCCCTGAAATCGATTTCATTCCCCGCTGCGCGGCAAGGAAAGCATTGACGAGATCTTCAACGAAGAGAATGTCGCGGACTTGCTTGCCATCGCCGTAAAGGGTGATGGGCTTGTGCTGCATCGCGCGAATCAGGAAGTGAGCGACCCAGCCCTGGTCTTCCGTTCCGTACTGGTGCGGACCGTAAATGCAGCTCATGCGGAACACGACTGCCGGAATGCCGAACGTGCGCGCATAATCAAGGATGTACTGGTCGGCCGATCCCTTGGAGCAGCCGTAGGGACTGTGAAAATCCAGAGGACGCGCTTCACTGATTCCATTGGAGAGCAGGTCCATGCTCTGCGGCTCATAACGCGTGGCGCGTTCGATCGTCTGGATGTCGTCGAGAGCGCCGTACACTTTATTGGTGGAGGTGAACACCAGCGGCGGCGGATTGTCCTGCTCGCGCAGCGCCTCAAGCAGATTCAGTGTTCCGGCGGCATTGACATTGAAGTCTTCGAGCGGCGAAACGAGGCTGGTCGTCACCGCGACCTGCGCGGCGAAATGGAATACCTGGCTGGCCCCACGCGCCGCATGCCGCAGCGTCTTTATATTCCGTGTGTCGGCGCGCTGGTGCGTCACGAGTGTGCCGTAGTGCTGCTTGAGGAAGGCTAAATTCCGTTCGACACCGGGGCGTGAGAGATTGTCATAGATCATCACCGGAGTGCCGGAAGCCAGGAGGCGCTGCGCGAGGTTGGTGCCGATGAAACCGCAACCGCCGGTAATCAGCGCATACCCTGGCGTGCGAGGTGATTTTCCCAGCCGCGTTTTTACGGACTTCAGACGTTTGGCTCTCATACGGTCAACCCTCTCGCGGCCAGCTCTGCCCCGGCCGTCTCAACGCGATCGACGGCCACCTGGCCTTCCAGCCAGCCTGCAAGCTCCGTCAATCCTGCTTCAAAAGTGACGCCGGGTTCAAAGCCCAGAACGCGCCGCGCATGTGAGATATCCGCAAAACAGTGCCGGATATCGCCCATGCGGTATTTTCCGGTGATCTCTGGGGCGATGTGTTCCTTGCCCATGACTGCGGCCATCCGCGTCGCCACCTCGCGAATGGTCATGGCCCTGCCACTGCCTACATTAAAGGTCTGGCCCGCGGCCTCGGGAACTTCAAGCGCCAGGCGGCATGCGCGCGCGACGTCGTGAACGCTCACGAAATCCCGCTGCTGATAGCCGTCTTCGTTGATCAGCGGCGGGCGGTTATTGAGCAGGCGCGAAGCGAAGATTGCAAGCACGCCCGTGTAGGGGTTGGAGAGCGCCTGGCGCGGTCCGAAAATGTTAAAGAAGCGCAGCGCTACAGTTGGAATCTTATAAGCGCGGCCTGTAATCAGGCACAGCCGCTCCTGGTCGAACTTGGACAGCGCATACACTGATGCGAGCGCGGGGCGTTTGCCTTCGGGAGTCGGCAACGGCGTCAGCACGTTGCCGTCTTTGTCACGGACCTCCCAGTCACGGGCCGTGAGCTGCTCGAGGCTGCGCTCGGTGCCTTCGCGGATTTCTCCTGCAGCGTTGCGGTAAAGACCTTCGCCGTAAAGGCTCATGCTTGATGCAACGACAAGACGCTCGACAGGATTTTCGATAAGCGCCTCAAGCAGCACCGCGGTGCCGACGTTGTTGACGCTGGTGTAATTGGCAATCTGGTACATGCTCTGGCCGACACCGACGAGAGCCGAAAGGTGGTAGACGGCATGAACGCCTTTGAGAGCCTTGCGGACCATCTCTGGATCGCGAATGTCCCCGTGCAGCACCTCCACATCGCTGGCGAGGTAATCCGGGCGGCCGGCCTCGCCATGAACCTGCTGCGAGAGACTGTCGAGAACGCGTACCGTGTAACCGTGAGCCAGAAGTTCGTCGCAGAGGTGCGAGCCGACAAATCCGGCTCCGCCTGTGATCAAAATGTGCGAGCCCATCAAAACCTCCGCGATCGATACTCAGTTAACTCGGCGACGGGAGATACACACCGGCGTCACTGTTCGGCTCGTGGTGGTTGCAAACTGCTCGCCTGAGAAACTTCAAAGATGAGAAATAAACGAGCACACAGAAAGTTATTCTTCCAAAAGAAGAGCGTGCTGCGGTTCTGCGCTCTCTAATTCGCCACAGAAAGTTTCAACAGCCATTTTATATTCGCTTCTCTGCGGTACACACTGAGACGGCTTTGCCGTTCAGTGCGCAAGCCTCTGTTGCCAACTTCCACGTGATGCAACGTAATCATTCAATTCAAACGTGCCCGGCCGTGCTTGCAGATGTCAGATCATGTCATCTGTTTTCCAGCTTGATCGTTTCATTTGAAGCGGCTAACGTTCTGCGCCTGCCCCTACACTCAAGGAGAAACAAAGATGAGAAGCACTTTCGTATTCGGCGCGATTGCCAGTGCTCTGGCCGTCGCCGCATTCGCAGGCGAACCGGTGGCGCACTGGAAACTTGACGAAAAAGAAGGCGACAGCGTCGCCGATTCGGTAAACAAGAACAATGGCAAAGTGACTGGCACGCCAGGAAGAACCGCAGGCAAAGTTGGCGGCGCGCTGAGTTTCAACGGGAAGGACACGTATGTCGAAATTCCAAATTCCAAAGAACTCGAAAATGTTCAGGAGGGCAGCTATTCAGTGTCGGCGTGGTTCAAGCCGGAGAATGCGCCGCCAGGAACCGATGACGCAAACGATGCGCAGTATGCCATTGTCGTAAAAACCGGCTGGCACCTTGGCCTTCACTACGGCAACGAAAAAAAATTTATGCACACACACTTTCTCAAGGGCGATACCGATGCGGTGTGGGCTGGCGTGGGTACGTGGGATACGGAATACGAACCGGGTAGCTGGTACCATGTTGTTGGCGTCGTTGATAAAGATGCGCGCGTTGCAAAAATCTACGTCGATGGAGAACTCAAGGGCACCAGCCAGGAGTGGGACGAAAAGGCTGTCACGAAAGAATACGAACAGTCGACGTGGAAAATTGGCGCGGCAGCTCCGGGCGCGCAGAAGTGGGCTTGGAATGCCAAAGGTTCAATCGACGATGTTCGCATCTACGCCTCGGCACTCACCGATGACCAGGTGAAGGCGCTTTATGACGCGGGTGCTGCCGGCAAGGAGAAATGATATTGGAGTTTCAATGCCGATGGCCAAGCTCCACGAACACTGCTTGGAAGAAATCACTTTGCGATCAGAACATTGCTGCAGAAAACTTTACTTATAATGAAGATGGACGCAGAACATAATCTGCGTCCATCTTCGTTCAATGGCGAGTCGTTTTTGAGTCTTCTTACCTGGCGCCGCCCGATTTGTTTTTTGTCGCGGTGCACTTCACTGCTTTGCTTCCGCCGAAGACCTGGCCGCCGAGCGTGAGCGTCACCGGGATCTCTTTTGCCTGGGCCTTAACTGTCGCGTTTTGGATGCCTGCGTCGGCCCATTCGTCATTCCACGATCCGCCCTTCAGAGCCGCCTGAAACATCCAGCCACCCGTCTTGCTCAGCTTCAGCGCAAACTTCCCATGTGCGCTGCGGCCGCGGCCGGTCTTGTCGAGCGTAAAGTTTACGATCGCGGCGCCAACGTCGATCGATGCGCTGACGCCTGCAGCGGAGAATTCTTTCGAGAGGGACGGGATCGTACCGGCGACTTTGATCGCATCGCGGTTCGAACGTGCGAAATTCATCTGCAGCAACAGCGTCGATACACTGAGCGGTTCGGCGATGATCTGGCTGGCCGCAAGTTCACGTCCCCCCGCTGGCGACGCGGTAGCAATTTCGACGAAGCACAGCTTGTTGTTCGCCGCGCCATCGCCGTTGCTGATGGTGAGCGCTCCGTCGGTGACCAGAACGGTTCGCGTTCCTTCGAACCACTTCACGGTCGATGTCGGCGTGCCAGAGACCGTGAGCGTTCCTTCGACGTTCAGACGGTAGACGCTGTCGAAGAAACTCGGATCACCGCAGACTGCGCGCACCGTGTACGTTCCGTTTGGAAGAGCGATTTCCCACCGCGCGTTCGGATTTTCAGGCTTCTGCATGTGCTGCAGCGTGTCGTAGCGCTGATCCGGCGCATTGGCTGCGTTGCGGTCGCGCGAGGTCGTTCCATTGGCCGCATTCCAGCCGTAGCTATAGCCATTACCCCGGTCGCCGAAAGTGTTGCCGGAATCGGCCAGGTAGTCCGGCGGAGTCGATGAAGCGGCCTGCTGAAAATTGATCTTCAGGGCGATCATGTGCGTCGGGTCGTTCACCGTCACGCTGATGGAACTGCTCGCCTGGCCGCCCTTGCCGTCGCTCACGGTCACGCTCGCGGTGTACGTTCCGGCCGCCGCGTAGGTGTGGGATACGCTCGCGCCGGTCGCTCTGGCGCCGTCTCCGAAGCTCCAGCTATAGCTCAGCGTGTCGCCCTCGATGTCGGCTCCCGCCACGCTGAACGCAACTGCATCCAATGTGGTCGCTGGATTCGGAGTAGCCGTTGCGCCGGAGATGATCGACGGTGCATCGTTCACTGAATTTACCGTCAGCACAAAAGTGTCGCTGGCGCTGAGCAAACCATCTGAGACGGTCACTGCGATTGTGCTGCTGCCACTCTGGTTGGCAGCCGGCGTCAGCGTGATGGTGCGATTGGCACCGCTTCCACCAAGAACAATACCCGATGCGGAAAGCAGCGCTGTGTTGCTGGATGAAGTAGTCACCACCAGCGATGTCGCCGCAGTTTCCACGTCTCCAACCGTAATGGGCAGTGCTGCCGTTTTGCTGTCTTCATTGATAGCGACGTTCACAATGTTCGAGATCGTCGGCCTGTCGTTTACCGCCGTGACGCTGATGCTAACTGTTGCGGCGGCACTGGAGGCAGTGCCGTCGAATACGCGGAACGTAAAGCTGTCCGCTCCGGCATAGTTGGCAGCTGGTACGTACGTAAGATTCGGCAGCTTTCCGCTGAGCGTGCCGTGCGCAGGCTGCGTCAGAATGGTGTAGAGCCGCGCGTCACCATCAGCATCGCTGGATGCGAGGGTGATGGCTCTGGCGGTGTCTTCAGCGGTAGTAATTGTCTGAGCAGTAGCGAC
This sequence comes from Planctomycetota bacterium, assembly GCA_035628505.1. Classification (GTDB taxonomy): domain Bacteria; phylum Planctomycetota; class SZUA-567; order H5-PLA8; family H5-PLA8; genus DASPJR01. Next base: position 13,709 of record DASPJR010000056.1, read on the forward strand.
AGGAACGCGGTTCGCACGTGGTTTGATCAGGATCGCATTGATAGAAGGATTTCCCGAGGCGCCTGCCAGAAACTCCAGGTCCAGCACGCCATCGGCAACTTTCGCCGCGAAAGTAAGATCGTACGCGACGTCTTTGCCCGCGAGCACATAGGTATCGAGTTCATCGGCGACCAGCGCGCCTTCGATTTTGACATCGAAGCTCTTCTGTCCGGCGGCAGTCGAGTACACATCGGCAAACTTCAGCGTCACAGCATAATCTCCATTCGCCACCGGAATCGCATACTTGAGGCTGGGGCTAAGCCAGCGGTAATTCTGATAGAGGGCGTCATCGTCCGTGCCGGCGATCGGCCGTACGAAGTTGTTCGCCGAGCCGCCCGAAAAGTAAGCGTCGGCTTTGTAGATCGTGCCGTCGGCAGCTGTGTAATTCGCGGTGCCGCCGCAGTCGATGGCGATGACATTGCTCGGCGGCGGAGCGGTCACGGTCAGAACAAACGTATCACTGCCGATCGCTGAGCTATCCGAAACCGTGATCGTGATCGTCGCACTACCGCTCTGGTTGGCGGCGGGAGTTACCGTCACCGTCCTGCTCGCGCCACTGCCGCCGAAGATGATGTTCGCATTGGGTACCAGCGCGGTGTTGCTCGAGCTTCCGCTGAGAGTCAGCGATGCGGCTGCCGTTTCAACGTCTCCGATCGTGAATGCAATTGCACCCGTGTTGCTGTTGGCTGCGATTGTGCGGTCGGCGATGTTGCTGATCGTCGGCGCATCATTGACTGCCGTCACCGTGAGCACAAACGTATCGCTGGCTGTAGCAGTGCCGTCTGAAACGGTGATCGTAATCGTGGCACTTCCGTTCTGATTGGCGGCAGGGGTGACGGTCACTGTCCGGTTCGCACCACTTCCGCCGAAAACGATATTCGCATTCGGAACCAGCGCGGTGTTGCTCGAGCTTCCACTGACCGTCAGCGATGTGGCCGCTGTTTCAGCATCGCCCACCGTAAAAGCGATGTTCGACTTTGCCGTGTCTTCGCTCGTGCTCTGGTCGGCGATGTTGCTGATTGTCGGTGCCGTGTTGGCCGGCGTGATTGTCTGAGTGACCTTCACAGTATCATTGAATGTCGTGACGCCACCGTACGTTGAGGAGTAGCTCGTGCCGGTCGCGATCACCTGAATCAGATTATCGCCGCTCTGCAGCGGAATGTTCGATGCTGTCCAGTTCGCACTTCCGCTGGCCGTTCCGCTGCCGCCACGGCTGCAGCTCCAGGCGATGCTGGTCACCAGGGTGTTCGAATCAAACGTAGTTCCCGCGAGATTCACGGACGCTGCGCTCGTCGTGAAGGTCGATGAAGTGGTCGGAGACGTAATCGTCAGCAGCGGTGAATTGGCTGGCTTGACATTGCGGCGCTGCGCCATCACCCATGGAACCGTTTTCGGATTCGCATACGCCGGCGTCCAGCTCGCATGCCCGCCCGTCGCGTATCGAGTGTAGATGGGATTACCGCCAGCGGCACGGATCGCATTGATCATATTGTCCGAACCGCCCACTCCAACGATCGAATCGTTTGCCGAATGAAAGTTCCAGATGGGAATATTGATCAGTAGATTGGCCTTACTCGTGTCGCCATTTCCGCAGATCGGAACGGCCGCGGCGAACATCGTCGGATTCGAAATCAGCGACGCCCAGGTTCCCATCCCGCCGGCGGAGAGGCCCGTGATATAGACGCGATCTGCATCCGTGCTGTATTTGGAAAGGATGCGCTGCACGATTCCGATCTGCGCTCCCGTTCCTGACCACCACCCACTGGTGGACTGCGGCGCGATCATGATGCAGGGATACGCGCTCTGGTTCGTGCTGTTCACGAACACGCCGGCGCCGTTCAGATTATTGTTGAGCTGCTTCGTGTTGTCCGTGCCACCCTCGCCTACTCCATGCAGGAACAGAACAATCGGATACTTCGTCGCTGCGCTGTAGTTTGCCGGCACAAACAAGCGGTACGTCATGAAGCTGGTGCTGGAAGGCGTCGGATAATAGCGCTTATCCAGGAAGCCATTTACCGTCGGGCCGTTGACGGTGATGTAGACCGTCGCCGACGTCGTTACCGCTCCTGAGTTATCCGTGGCCTTGGCTGTCAGTGCGTAGCGCCCCGCAGCAACGCCCGTCCAGGCAAACGTGTACGGGCTGCTGGCGTCGGTGCCCAGCAACGTCGTGCCGCTGAAGAACTCAACTTTCGATACCGGTCCGTCGCTGTCTGCCGCCGTGGCGTTGATGGTCACGTTGGCCGGAGCGATCAGGTCGTCGTAATCATTCACCGGACTGGTGATGCTGACGGTTGGCGAAGCGGCGCGAGCGGCTTGCGGAAACAGTCCGCATGCCAGGAACAGCGCCGTAAGGAAAAGAAGTCGCAGAGTCTGCATATCCCGAATCTCCTGAGGTGCCAGCGGCCTTGTTCCTGCTGTCGTGGCTTGATAGGTCGGGAAATGCACTGGTTACGTACTTGTGCAAAGTTTTTTGAATATTTAATGCGTGGCGACGATCTCTCCGGGTTGCACGTGTGCAACGGCAGTGAAACGAATGAACCCGTTCGTTGTGTTTAAAGGATTGAAGGAATCTAGCGTGAGAATGGAAGCGGATTGGGCGCCGTGGCTTCTTTGCCCTTGTGCTGAGCCATGACCCAGCTCACCAGGTTGGGCTCGGCATAACCGCGAACCCAGGCACTGCCGTGGCCGCCGCTTGCGTACTCGGTATAAAAGGGTTTGCCTCCCGCCTTGCGGATGGCTTCGATCATCTTGCGCGAGCCATCCACTTTCATGGTCGGATCGTCCGCAGTGTGAAAGTTCCAGATGGGAATACCAACGACCGCTGATGCCTTATTAACCTCGCCCCCTCCGCAAATTGGTACAGCCGCGGCAAAGAGATTCGGCTCGCGCGCGATGAACATCCACGTTCCCGTGCCACCAAACGAAAGCCCGGTGATGTAGAGGCGGTTTTTATCGATGCTGTATTCTTTGCCGAGCTCAGCGATCAGCTGCGTCAGCGGTGGGATGTACTCCGCCCACCAGCCTGATGCGGATTGCGGAACGAGCATGAAACAGGGAAATTCGGCCTGGTTCTTCGCGTTTACAAATACCATGGCGCCCAAAGCCTTGTTTTTCAGCGGCTTGGTGTTGTCAGTCCCCTTCTCTCCCAGGCCGTGCAGGAAGAGCACCAGCGGATACGACTGGCTCTTGTCGTAATTCGCCGGCACAAATAAACGGTAAGGAACAGAGGGATGCTTTCCAGCGGGCTGGAATGTACGCGTCAGAAAATCCTTCTCGTTGGCATCGCGCAAAGGCGCCTTCGGCGCTGCCGGCGGATCGGCTTTTGCCGTGGCAGGCTGATCGATCAATTCAGCTTTCATGGCCACCGCGGCATCGCGGCTCGCGACCGCGTAGCGGCCTTCACTCACCAGCACTTCAGCCTTATCAGAATTCCGTTCCAACGCCACTTTGCCGCGGCGGACCTCCAGGCGCGTGTTATCAGAGCCAAGCACGAGACTCAGCACGGTGCCTCTAACAATCGCGCGCGCGTGCGGCGTCGTCACAATGAACGGGAGATTGTCAGGCTGCGGCTGGACATCGGCCACGAGCGATCCGCTTTCCAGATGCAGCTGCTTTGAGGCTTCAGCGCCACTCTGCGAAATTTGAACCTGCGAGCCGGCTTTGGCTTCGATGCTCGTTCCGTCCGAATAGCGCAGGCCGACTCGGCCATCGGAGCCGGTGCGCAGAATCTCGCCGCCGCTGAGCACCAGTCCGGAGGTCACTTTCCGCGTGCCGGCCTTTTCGGCGATGTTCACCTCGCCGGAGACTTCGGAAACCGTCAGCAGCGACGTTGCCGACGGCGAATTCTGACTTGTGAACACAAACAGCCCCATTGCGATCAGCAGCATGGCGGCAATGGACAGCGGAATTGCCCAGTAATTGCCGCGCTCGGCCGGACGCCGCCGCGTGCGTACGGAGCGTCCTGCTTTAATCGCGCGCTGCGTGCTGGAGCTTCCGGGTTTGACTGCACGCTGTTTTGCGGAGCTTCCCGGACGAACAGCGCGATCCGATGTGGAGCTCGTGCGCTTTTTGCCGACTCCCAGCTGCCGGCCCGTGATTTCCTTCTTCACGTTGGCGACGAAGTCATCGCTGTCTTCCTGAGCCCGCAGCTGATTCATAATCTCGCGGCTGAGCAGTTCATTGCGTCGGTCGTTCAGCAGCGCACGCAACACGCGTTCCTGGCGCGCCAGTTTCAAGAACTCTTCCTGGAAGTCGCGGTCTGTTTCGAGCAGCACTTTAAGCCGGCTCGCATCGGCGGCCGCGAAATCGCCGTCGAAAAAGCGCATCAGCAGTTCTTCGCGTTCTCGTTCCATCGCTTACAGTCCCTGATCCAGCGGAACATGAACGGGAAACTTCTGATGTTGCTCGACACACCGCTTGAGCATCTGGCGGATCCTGAAAAGCGTCACTTTTAATGCCGCCTCGGTCTTCTTGACGCGCTGAGCCAGTTCGCGAACGGCAACATCGTCCTGGTAGCGCTCTTTCAGCAGTTCGCGCAGATCGCTGGGCAGCTTTTCCATGCACTGGCGAAGCGCACTCGAGAGATCCTGTTCATCCTCGGGCTCTGCTTCCTTAACCTCGCATTGGCCACTGACGGCCTGGACGAAATCCACGTACTTCTGGCGCCGGCCGGAATCGCGCTTCTTTTCTTCAAGCTCGGCAAGAATCTTGTTGCGCGCGATAGCTTTGAGCCACGCCGAGAAGCGCGTGCCGGGTGTGTATTCGTCAAAGTGCTCGTAAGCCCAGATGAACGTCTGCTGGGCCAGGTCGTCGACTGTCTCCCAGTTGGGGCAATACGTGGCGATGAATGCGCGCACAGCGGCCTGGTGCTGGCGCACCAGCTCGCCATACTGCTCGACATCTCCGGCCTTTACGGCCTCAACCAGCGCGTCCGTCGTCGTCATAGGGCCTCGCACGACTCTATAGGGCTCGTCCGCGTCTGGTTACATGAAAAATGCACATTTTGAGGTCCATCTGTTAAGTCGTGAATGTGAACATATTGTAACACGAATTCCTTCAACGATTCCCCACGTGCAGGGTATTCAGTTCAGCACAGCCATATAAAGGAGAGGCGAACACTCGGCTCATGCTTGAATTCGTCAACCTTTTGTCTCCGGCTGTAATCCCCTCGGCGCTGGGCCCGCTGCAGGCGCTGATGGCCATTCTGCCCCATCTGCTCGTGGTTTTCGGCGCCGCGATAATGGCGGTCGCTAAACCCAAGACTTACCGAACATTGATCAAGTACTGCTGGACGCACAAGGGCCTGACGGTGCTGGCTCTCTCGCCTTTTGGGCTGTTTTTCTTCAGCGGTAAACTGCTCGGCGCCAAGGCCACTCAGGAAAAGGGCGGCACTGCCTGGAGCTGCTTCCGCGGTTCACCCGACCGGACCGGCTCAGTTGCGGGTTCGCGCGGACCAATGGAGGGCGCAACC
>DASPJR010000057.1:0-22434 GCA_035628505.1 Planctomycetota bacterium
TGAATCGTTTGTCGCCGCGGCAATGTTCCCGCGCATTCTCCCGCCCGATTCCGCATCGCGCTTCTGGTGCAAGACGCTCTTCATGGAACTCGGACTCATCTTCAGCCTCGTTGCGCTCGCCGGCCCGCGTTTTGGTGCCTATTACGAAGAGGTGCGGCCGCGCGGCGCGGACCTGTATGTGCTGATCGACGTCTCGCGCTCAATGCTTGCTCAAGACGTGCCGCCCAACCGCCTGGCGCGCGCAAAAAGCGACGTTTCGTCGCTGCTCAATCGCATGAAAGGCGAACGGGTGGGGCTGATCGCCTTCGCCGGGAAAGCCGTCGTGAAATGTCCGCTCTCGACAGATTACGATTTCTACCGCCGCGCGCTTGATGAAATTGACACCAACAGTGCACCGCGAGGTGGCACGGCAATCGGCGACGCTATTCGCAAGGCGTTGGAGGTCTTTCCAGCAGAGGCCGATCGTGAGCGCTCTATCCTGCTAATTACGGATGGAGACGATCAGCAGTCATATCCGCTTGAAGCGGCAGACGCGGCCGCCGAAAAGCGCGTGACCATCTACGCTGTCGGCCTCGGCGATGCGGAGCAGGGGTCGCGCGTTCCCAATCCGAAGGCCGGTCCGGGAAGTTTTATCGAGCACGAAGGCCAGCAGGTCTGGAGCAAGCTCGATAACTCCCTGCTCGAGAAAATTGCGCTGAAGACAAACGGTGTTTATGTGCCGGCGAGCACGCGCGCTTACGACCTTGGCGAACTTTACGAAAGCCATCTCAAAGGCCGTCGGGGTGAGGCCAAAGAACAGCGGCGCGTGCGCCTGGCCGAGCGCTACCAGATCTTTCTGGCGCTGGCGCTGCTGTGCCTGCTGGCTGAACTCCTGATCCGTCCGTATCCGCCCACAATGACAGAGTTTACTGATCCGGTCAAGCGCGAGCGTGGCGCCTATGCCAGACGCACGCCGGTGGCGGTTGCTCTCCTATTATTGTTGCTTGTGCCCGCAAGCGTGCAGGCGGCTCAGCCGCGCGCGGCCACGCGTGAAGGGCTGGAGCTTTTTTCAAAAGGTCAGTTCGACGAAGCGCAGAAGAAATTTGCAAGTGCCGCTGAGAAGCTGCAAAAGGACGACCCGCAGCTGGCAGCCATTGTGGCATTCGATCTCGCCTGCACGTATCACCGCAAAGGCGACACAGAAAAGGCGCGCGAAGAGTATCTGAAGGCCGGACTGGCCCACGATAAGGAACTTGCCTCCGAAGCGCACTACAATCTCGGACTGCTCTCGGCGGAAACAGCACGCGCTCTCGCTGGTGAAACTCCGGAACTTGTGGAGCCCGACAAGCGCAAGGAAATCATCGACAAACTTCTAGAAGCTGTCGCATCGTTCCGGCAGAGCATTGAGCGCAAAGGAGACAATCCCAAGTCGCGAAAAAATATCGAACTCGTGCGGCAATGGATCAAGTTCTACACAGACCGATGGCGGGAAATCGACCGTGAGAAGATCCGCAAGGAAAGCAACCTGGCGCAGTTCATCGAATACCTCGTGAAGATGCAGAATGCGCTGCGCGAGAATGTGAAGGAAATCAAGCCGACGGCGCCACGCGACACATATTTCGAATACAAGCGCGCGCAGGACGAGCTCGCGGAAGAAATCCCGCCGCTGAAAGAGAAAATTCAGGCGGATGTCGAAAAACCGCAACAGCCGCCCGCGCAGGCGCAGACTGCTCCGTCGCCGCAGGGCCAGCCGCAGATGGATCCTAAACAGTTCGAAGAAGCAATGAAGATGCTGCTGGGCTGGGCCGATGAAGCGGGCAAGAAGATGGAATCGGCATCAAGCAAGTTGCAGGGGCGCATGCCGCAGCCAGCTTCAGACGAGCAGAAAGCGGCGGTGACGGAACTTGAGCGCATCTGGGAGGCGGTGGTTCCGTTCCATCCGCTGCTGAACCGCGATTACGAAGATCAGAAGAAAATTACGCGCAAGCTGAATCCTAATGCGCCCGAGCCTGAAACAGAAAAAACCGATGCGGTCAAAGACGACAAGACGGCTGCTGCACCGCCCAAAGCCGATCCTAAACCGCCGGAAAAACCAGCCGAACCCGTGGTGCTCAGCGAAGAGGAGCTCAAAGAGCTTACCGACGCGCAGGAGCAGACCTTGCGCCGCACGGCTCTGTTGAAACCCAAAGCCGAAGCGGAGCTCAAGCGCATGGAGGCCATGCCGCAGCAGCCTGCGCCTCAGGCGCCGCCGCCGGATCCGAACGATCCCAATGCCAGCAAGCAGCCGCAGCAGGTGGATCCCGAAAAGGTGAAGGAAGGGTATCGAAAAGCTATCGAGCTGGCGCCCAAGGCCGTCGAGAAGATGACTTCAGCGGTGCTCAAGCTGCGTGAAAAGAAAGCGGACGCCGCGTATCCAGATGCCGAGGAAGCGCGGAGAATTCTGGAAGAAATTGTTAAGGCGCAGCCGCCAAATCCCAATCAGGACAAGAACAAGGATCAGAAGAACCAGGACTCGAACCAGAACGAGCAGAAGAAAGACGAAGAGAAGAAAAAGGACCAGGAAAAGAAGGATCAGGACAAGGACGATAAGGAAAAGCAGGATCAGAAAAAGGACGAGAAGGCTCAGAAGCCCGAAGAGAAGAAGTCGGCAGATGCCATCGAAGATGTGCTCCGCAAAGTGCGTGAACGCGAAAAGCAGAAGCGTGACCGCGATAAGGAATTGAAGGCTCGCATTATGGGTCAGATGCCCGTGGACAAGGACTGGTAGACGTGCGGCGAACTGGACGTTACTCAACGATTTTCGCCGCCGCTTGTCTGGCGCTTTACGCAGCATGCGCGGTGGCGGGCGAAAGTCCTGAGCTGCAATTGCAGCTGAACTCGACGGATATTTACATCGGCGAGAGCGTGGATCTTTATGTCACTGAAAAAAATGTGAAGACGCCTGTCGTTCCAGATCTCACCGCGCTCAGTGCCGACTTCGATTACCGCCTGCTGACCGAGCAGCCGCGCAGCCAGGTGTCGACCACAATCATTAACGGGCGCATGTCGCAGAACAGTTCCTACACATACATTTTCAGACTTACGCCCAAGCGTCCGGGAACACTCGAGATTCCGTCTCTTAAAGTTGAGGCGGACGGAACAAAGCTCATCGGCAACGCGCTGCAGATGCGCGTGCAGGCGGCCGAAAGGCAGGACCTGGTGATAGCCGAGGTGCTTGTCAGCCGGACGCGTGTCTTTCCCACGCAGCCGTTCGATGTGACGTTGAAGGTTCTCGTCAAACCCTTGCCGGTGGAGGCCACACGCGATCCGCTTGCTCCGCTGCAGCGCCAGAACCCCGCGATCGAGGTCAACTGGGTAGATGTTCCTGACGGCCTGAGCTCTGACGACACGCGTTCGTGGCTGCAGAAGTACATCACAGAAACAGGCGTTGGATTCACCGTCAATGGTCTCACTGTTCATGGTTTTCTCGAACAGCATTACGCCGTATTCAGCCTGCAGACTGGACGTGAAAGGCGAACCGGCCTGGATGGTACGCAAATCGATTATTTCGTTTATGAGCTGAAACGAACCTTCAAGCCCGAACGCCCAGGCAAATACACCTTCGGCCCCGCCGCCGTGAAAGGTCACTTTGTCGATGCGCTTTCCGGAAGGCGATTCAGCACGAAACGGCTGGTCGTGAGCGCTGATCCTAAGACAGTGGAAGTCGCTGAAGTTCCATCGCCTCGCCCGGCAACGTTCTGCGGCGGTATCGGAGCATATGACCTTACAGCTTCTGCAACGCCCACAAACCTGCGTGTGGGCGATCCGCTGACGCTGAATCTTGAGATCAAACGCAAGCCCGGCAGCGGCTCGTTGGATCTTGTGAAAGCACCCGATCTGTCAGCGAACGCTGCGCTTGCGGCCGATTTTGATATCGTCGACAAGGCACCGACGGGCGAGTCGAAGGGTGATGCGAAAAAATTCTCGTACGCGCTGCGGCCCAGAAGGGCGGGGGCCACCCTGCCGGCCATTGCAGTCACATTCTTCGATCCCGACACCGAAAAGTTCACTGACGCCAGCACCGCACCGATCGCATTGACCGTTACGCAGGCGGCGCAGCTGCGCCCGGGCGAACTGGTCGGTGCATTACCGACAAACAATTCGCAGGAAATCAAGTCGCGGCAGGAAGGTATCTTTCAGAACATCACTGACTTTCGCGAACTGCAGAATCAGCAGGTGAACACGGTCCTTGCGATCGCGATTGCCATGGGTTCATGGGCGGCTTTTGCCTTGATGAGCCTGCTTGTCACAAATTACCGCCGTAAATCCAGCGACGCTGTGTGGCAGCGCCGGCAACGGGCGCGGCGAGGTGCTGAAGAGCACCTGGCAAAGGCGAGATCAGCCGCATCGGGCTCAAAGTCCGATGCGCTCCGCGCGATTCGGGCGGCTCTTGTCGAGCTGATCGCGGACATGCTGAATGTGCCGGCCGCGGGAATGACGGCGCACGAAGCACGTCAGCTGCTAAAGGCGCGCGGAGTTAGTGCGGAGCGCTGCGATGAGACGGTGCGGTTGCTTGAAACCATTGAAGCCGCCGAATATGGGAGCGCGGACGCCGAGAATATCTCAGCGCTGATTGAGAACGCCGCGGGGCTTATCCCAAAGCTGCACCGCGAACTGGAGGCGCTGAAATGAAGCGTACTCTGGCGATCATGCTTCTTTGTCTTGCGACATTCTCTGCGACAGCCGGTGAAAGCGGCGAGAGGGAGAGGAATTTTGTCCGTGGGCTCGAGCTCTTTGACAAGGCGAAGAGTCCCGATGACTACCGCGCGGCTGCCGCCCTCTTTGAAAGTCTGCTCGACGCAAATTACGTGAACGGCGCCGTGCTGTACAACATTGGCAATTCGTATATGCGTGCGGGCGACTATGGCAAGGCGATTCTCGCCTACCGCAAGGCCAAGCCGTTCCGGCCACGCGACCCGTACCTGGATGCCAATCTCCGCCAGGCTCTGATGGTGGCGCCCGGACGTCTTCCACCCCCGGCAACGCCGTGGTGGCGTCATGTGTTTTTCTGGACCGACTCAGTGTCGTATCCGGAGAAGGTGTTCGGAACGGTCGCCGGATTCGTATTTGGCGCACTGATCGCTGCGGCCGCGCTGCTGCTGCGCAAGAAGAAGCTGTATCTGGTCAGTGGCGTGTTTGTGTCGCTGGCGGGAGTGCTTGCAATTGACGCGGCTGTGAGTCACAGCGATGTCCGGAATTCGCGCCTGGCCGTGGTGACGCGCGAGACGATCGCGCGCAAGGGCATCGGCGCACAGTACGAACCCGCCTTCGACCAGCCCTTGAAAGACGGCGCCGAATTCACTGTTATTGACCGCAACGGCGAGTGGATCTTCGGCCACTTCGAAGGCATTGGCGATGGCTGGCTGCGCCGCGACGCCGTGGCCGAGTAAATCTCAAACGGAATTCTACGGAACGCGCGCGAAATCAACGGTGTAAGCTCTCACTGTTAAGGAGAGCGCCGCATGATGCGTCAATGTGCTCCATCATTTTTGCTGTTCCTGCTATCGATGTCCGTGTTCGCGGAAGAACCGCGTCTGATTGCTCCCGATGACCGCAAGTATCTTGCTTTCGACCCGCGCGTCATCTGCTCGAGCGAGAACGCGCGTTTGATTCTCGGAAGGGTGACTAAAGAAGCTCGCAATCCGCTCTTCCAGGCAGACAAGCCGTGGGAGAATTCGCTGAACAACCTGTACCCCAATGTGATCTGGGACGAGCAGGAGCGCGTTTTCAAGCTCTGGTACAAGTGCGTGCTCGCTGACAAAGACGCGATCGCGAAAATGGAGCGGCCCAGCACGATTCACGATGTCGGCTGGTATCTGCTTTATGCGACGTCAAAGGACGGTCTCGCGTGGGAGCGCCCGGCGCTGGGCTTGAATGCGTTTGACGGAAACAAAGATACGAACATCGTTGCGCGAGACACACCGAACGTCGGGGTCTTCAAAGACACGCAGGATGCTGAGCCGGCGCGGCGTTACAAAATGGTTTATGATGTCGGCCTCGGCAAGCTGCGCGTGCGCTTTTCCGCGGACGGAATTCATTGGGGAGAGCCCGTTGAGGCCACCGGCTTCGGCCAAAAGAACGGCGACACGCACAACAATGCATTCTGGGACGAGCGCAGCAGAAAATATCTGTGGTTCACCAAGCTATACCTGGGCGAACGGTTGGTTGCGCGCTTTGAAAGTGATGACTTCATCGCATGGAAAGACAGCGGCATGGTGCTGCGTTCAACGCCCGACGAAGGCAAAGCCAGCCAGACCTACTGCCTGCCAGTGTTTCGCTACGGCTCCATTTACCTCGGTTACGTCATGATGTACCACGTCGGCAAGGGCCGCAGCGTCGATTGCGAGCTCGCCTGGAGCCCCGATTCCATCCAATGGCAGCGCGTGATGCCCGGAACGCCATTCATTCCGCGAGGCCCCAAAGGCGCTTACGATTCAGAATGCATTTACGCGCAAGCCGGAGCGCCCGTCGCGGTCGGCAAAGAAATGCTCATCTATTACGGCGGCGATGATTTCCCGCACACCGGCTGGAAACGGCACTGCCTGCCTTGCCTTGCGCGCGTGCCCCTCGACCGCTTCGCTGGCTACGAGCCGATCACGGCAACTGCTCCGGCAATTCTGCACAGCGGCATTTTTGTGGCGGACAGAGAGCCGCTTAAAGTCAGCGCCGATAGCGCAGGCGGAAGCGTGATCCTCCGCGTGCTGAATGAGGCGGGACACGTACTCGCCGAATCGGAGATCATCTCTGCAATGGTGACGGACGAGCCCGTTCGCTGGAAGAGCGGGGCGGAGAAGCTCGCTGGCGCGAAAGTCACGTTAAAAATTGAACTGCAGAACGCGAAGCTCTGGGCGCTGAGCGGGTGGGAACTGTTCGAAAAGCAGATGCCGAGAAAATAAGCTCAGCTGGCTTCTTCGAGCACCCGCACAGACGGCTGCTTGGCTGGTTCGCTTTCGTTCCCCGCGTCTTTGCCTTCGTAGAATGTTTTGCGGGGGTCGATGAAGAACCACATGCAGCCGGCAATGATGTATGCGGCGGCGTAGACCAGGAACAGTGTGTTCCAACTGGCGTTGTTGAAGATCAGCGCGCCGATGTACGGTTGTATGGAATTGCCCAGGTTTCCGACCATGTTGATGAAACCTGTCGCGATGCCCGCATGTTTTCCGCCCATGTCGACAATGGTCGCCCAGTTCGCTGCCTGTCCGAAATCGTATGCGGCCGCAGCGATACACATCAGTATGGCGGCTTGGAAGGGCGTCTTTGCGAAATGAATTCCATACATCGCTGCGGCGGCAGTCGTGCAGCCAATAATTGGGAAAAGCGCTCTGCCCATGCGCTTCCAACCCGTTTTACGCACGACGATGTCGCAGAGCCAGCCGCCGGTCAGGCAGGATAGTCCGCCAAAGAACAGCGGCATCACGCTCATGAGTTCTGATTTCTCGAACGTGACTCCATGGACATCCTTCAGAAAGCGCGGCATCCAGCTGACAAAGAAAGACCAGCCGAAGCTTCCGCAGATGTAAAGCGCGGCCATGGCCCACAGGCTGGGGCTGGTAAACAGCGCCTTCCAGACATGTGCGGCGGGCGAATGACCATCGCTTTCGTCCTTTTTCTCCCGGCCTGCATTGATCAGATCGAGCTCAGCTTGATTGACGCCTGCCTTTTCCCTTGGATTGTCGCGGAACCACGGGAAGAAGACGGCGCACCACACGAGTCCCAGGAGACCGGACGCGACAAATCCCATGCGCCAGGCGGCGACTTCACTGATGAAAGAAAAGCCGGGAATGGCTGAAGTTGTTTCCCGGAACGACGGCGAATCAAGCCCGCGAAGCATGAGTCCGAAGAGCAATGGAGAGAACGCGCCACCCCAGCGCGCGAAAAGCCAGAGCAGCCCGCCTGCCCGGCCGCGGGCTTTCACCGGAAGCCAGCGCGACTGCACGCTGGCCATGTTCGGGTATGCGCCTGCCTCGCCTACACCGAACAAAAAGCGGCATGCCAGCAGCGTCGCAAAGCCGGTCGCCGTTCCGGAAAGTGCTGTGAAAAGCGACCACGCCAGGACGATGCGCAGCAACGTGACGCGCGGGCCGAACCGGTCACCCAGCCAACCTCCAGGAATCTCGAATAGACCGTAGGCAAGCCAGAAGGCGCCCATGATCAGGCCGAGTTGTTCATCACTTATGAGCAGGTCACGCTGAATGTCGACCTGTGCGCGCATGATGCACACGCGGTCGAAATAGGTGAGGAACGACAGCGAGCAGAGGAGCGCCATCACGCCATAACGGACTCGTGTCGGCTTTTCGCTTTGTTCCACGCTGCCATTCTCCGGACCGAACTATAAACTGCCAACGCTCAGCGCTTCTGCGCTGAAGTGTTTAAGACTTCAGCTTCAGGATCATGTCCACTTCAACGCTTGAACCCAGTGGCAGCGCCGCCATGCCGACTGCCGTGCGCGCATGCAGGCCTTTTTCGCCGAAGAGATCGACCAGGAGCTGCGAAGCCCCGTTGATGACCAGGTGCTGCTCCGTGTAGTCCAGGTCGCAGTTGACATAGCCCATCACGCGTAGAATCCGATCCACCTTGTCGAGCGTTCCAACCGCGTTGCGGACGTTGCGCAGCATGTTGGCCACGCACAGCGCAGCGCCTTTTTGCGCAGCCGCGAGCCCCACCTGCGACGGCACTTTGCCTTTCAGCGTCAGCACGTCGCCGTCAAAGGGCACAGATCCGGCGCAATATACCGTCGTGCCATCGATCACCACGGGCTGATAGATTGCGCCGACTTTCGGCACACGATCGAGCGGGTAGCCGAGTTCCTGAAGTTTCTGATCAATCTTTCCAAGCTGAGCCATACATTCTCCTGAAGTTTTTCTCTGCGTCTCCGCGCCTCTGCGGTGAAGTTCACTTCGGCAGCGCTTCACCGAAGAAGCGCAGCCAGTTTCCATGGAAGATAGCATCGATGTCCGCGTCACTGTATCCGCGTTCTGACAGAATGTTGCTTAGTTTCTGCAGATCTGAAATCGTGTCGAGGTCACGCGGGCACTGCTCGGTCCCAAAACCGCCGTCCAGGTCGCTGCCAATAGCCGAGTGGCGCGTGTTTCCGGCGATCTGGCAAACGTGGTCGATGTGATCGGCGACGGACGTGAGCGGCAGCACCGACGGACTGGTCTGCCCGCGCACCCAGCCGGGATAGAGCATCCACGCGTCCAGCGCGACGCCGATGACTGCATCGCGCTGAATGAGCAGCTTGATCTGTTCATCGCTCAGCTGCCGGTCGTTCGGAACCAGCGTGCGGCAATTGTGATGACTCGCGAGAATGCGTCCGGAGAAAACATCCAGCGCCTGGAAGAAACTGGTGTCGCAGAGATGCGTGACGTCGACGATCATCCCGACCCGCTGGAACTCGCGCAGGAGCTCGACGCCAGCCGGACTCAGCGGACCTTCGACATGTGTGCCGTATGCGTATTGGCCGCGCCCGTAATGAGCCGGTCCGACGGCGCGCAGGCCCAGGTTCCACCAGTAGTCGACCTGACGCGGCGAGACGATCGGATCTGCGCCTTCCATGCTCAGGATATAGCCCAGCGGCAGCGACTCGCCGGCTGCGTAGCTTTTCCAGAATGCACGGAGCTCGCCAGCTGTGCGGATCTGGCGCATGTGGCCCTGTTCTTCCATCAGCCGGTAATAGGCCAGCTGGCCATGCGCCTGCGCGTAGGCAATGGACTGCGCTGAAAAATCAAGATCCGTTCGTTTGTACGCCGTTTTCTTAGGCTGATCCGGGCCGGCGCGCACCAGAAGAGTCGCCAGGCACACGGCAACGCCGGCTTTTTTCAGTTCCGGCAGCGTCAGCGTGTTCTTGCCACGGGCGGGCTCGTCAGTCATGCCCTGTTCCTGCGCGCGAATCTCCGCGACGCTCCGCGTGAGATCGCGATTGAACGAGGCTGCGCACCAACCCAGGTCCAGATGTGCGTCGAAAATCAGGCGCATGGCTTTCCTCAAACCAGTTTCCCGCGAGCATCCACTTTCAAAGGCTGTATGGATCCGTCTTTCTCTCTCACCCAGGCGCTGTCCTGCAGGTTGACGCACGGGCAAATGTGATTGGGAATCACCGAAACGCGTTCGCCGATCCGCGGCCTGCGCTCGCAGGCACTCACGTCCACTTGCGCATGCTCCTCGGTGAGCTTCACGATTTTTGCCTTGGGATATTCGAGAATAAAACCGTGCCCTGATTCCGGCGCTGGCCCGCAGCGGTCGCTGGTGAACGTCTTTGTGCCGCCGTCGAGAACAATCTGATTGGGAACGGCATCACTGACGACCGTACACACCAGGCGAGCGGCACACTCTTCGAGCGCGGCGGAGCCGCCGTGCACGCAATTCATGTCATTGAATATGTATGTGCCGGGGCGAATCTCCGTCTGGCTGGGAACCAGATGCGAGCGCAGCAAGGTCGGCGTCGAGCCGCCGGAGACGATGCTGCAGTTGAGGCCGCTCTTTTTGAACAGGCTGATTGTTTCAGCCACTAGCGCTTCGACGGAGGCAAGCGCGGCTGCTTGCGTCGCGGCCGGGCCGCTGATGTGGCCGGGATAGAACATGATTCCGTCCAGCCGGAGGCCGCGCTGGGTTGAGACTGCCTGGCCCAGTTCCAGAGCTTCACGCGGCGATTGAACGCCCGTGCGGTGCATGCCTGCATCGATGTCGATGAGGATGCCTATGGTGGAGCCAGCGTTACAAGCGCTGGCGGCGAGCGCCTGCGCGGCAGCGGCCGAATCAATTGCCACTCGAACAGAAATCTTCTGCGCCATGCGCGCCAGCTCGCGGCATCGATGTGAATCGACTGCCGGGTAGGCCACGAGAATATCGTTCGCAGCCTCCGCCATCACCGCCGCTTCACCTGCTTTGGCGACGGTAAGCCCGCACGCGCCGGCTTCCATCTGCAGCCGTGCGAGGCGAAGCGACTTATGCGTTTTTGTGTGCGGGCGGACTTTCAGCCGGTGTTGCGCAGCATACTTCGCCAGCCCCTGGAGATTGCGCTCGACCACCGCCGCATCGATGACCAGGCACGGAGTGGCAAGAGTGGCTAAAGTGTCATCGCCTGTCTGGCTCATAGAACTTCCGCACGTATGGCCTGAGCTGAGTTAAAGACCATTGATTCTGTTTAAGATATAGCAGCACAACTCCGTGTTTTACCCCAATTTGTTTTTTCATTTTTCCAACGCCGGTGCCCAGTTCTCCTGATATAGAGCGCAGTTACGCGAACTTGGAGGCGGAAGAAAAGACCGGAATTGTCGCACGGCGATGATTTAAGGCGCCACCGCGCGAATCCGGATGCTCTTGATGTCGAACTCGGCGGGGTCGTCGTTGTAGATGTAGAACTTGCCAGGCGAGCCATCCGAAAGAAAGAAGTAGCTTACGGTCGCCCATTCCTGGTCGCGGACATTGGTCCACTGCTGCGTACTCGAATCCTGGAAACTTATGACCGCATGGCGCCGCAGACCCTTGTTGACGCGCAACACTGCTTCAAAGACATACGCTCCGCCTTTGCTGAACGCTGATTCGACGCAGACACCGCCGCCCTCAGTGTTTGTCCGAAAGAATTTTTCACCACCGGATTCGACCACCCCTGCCGAGGCAATTTTCCCGAAGATACGCTGAGGCAGTTCGGTGCAGGGCAGGTCGAGCAGGACACTGGCGCTCGAGGCACTCAGTTGAGGCGAACGCGTCAGCGGAGCACTAAGGCTGCTGCGCCAAAAATAAACGTGCGCCGCGCCGACTCGATGCTTTTCGACCAGAAATTTCCTGCGCAGTGGGTTTTTCAGCAGGTAGTCAGACACGTTATCACGCAGTTCGCCATCCATCTCAATCCTGGTGAAAAGCTGGCTCAGCGGCTGAATGTAGTACTCATGGTAGCCCGCCTTTGGCTCGAAAGGAGAAAACTGTGCCTTCGGGCCCAGCGCCTGAACTTCAGCTGCGGAAAGCAGGCGATCGTCCGGTCCCTTGAAAACTCCGACAAACGAGCTGTCCACGACGGCCCATCGATCTTCTTCTGCAAGATAGATCTGCGAGGAGACGTGCGTATCGTATGTACCATCGTTCGCACGACAGTTTATCACTTCGCTCCAGATCCCGTTAAGCGACATGATACCGTTGAATGCTAGGGCAAGGTCGTTACAGAGCACCGGCGTTCTTCCCAGCACCTTGAACGCCGACAATTCGTAAGGTGTCAGCAGATCACTGAACCCTAGATTTGCCTGAGAACGCAACGCGAGGCTTACGCGGCGGGCGAAATCGAGCGTCTTTTCACCGGGTTGCCGGGTGATCTGCGCCTTATAGGGCTGTTCAAAAAGCTTGCTGCCAAAAGGTACGCTGTAGGACATCGTCTTTCGCTGGGCAGGGATGGGTAGGCTCGGATCCGAGCTGGGCAGAATCATTACGTCCACCGGCCAGCCCAGCTTCGCCAGGAGCTCCTCACGAGTCAGCTCTTTGTCAGAGACGAGGTAATTTGTTGATGACACTTCCTGCGCATTCGCGCAGGCGGCGATAAGACAGACTAAGAAAGGCAGAACTCTCATTATCTTTCCCAAATGGCGCATGATTTCTTAACGTACTGGCAAAATAACAGATGTAAACGATTCAGGCTCAGCCTTTTAAAAATAAAAATGCGCACAGAGGCTGTGCGCATTTTTGCTTGATCCCGCGTAGCACAGTTACTTGTCTTCGTCTTTTTCCTCAGGCCCGATGGGCGGGGCGGCGCCGCCGCCACTCAGTTCGTCGGCGATGCGCTTGGTCACACGCGCGATCTCGCCTTCTTTCACTGCCGCGCGGCGCAGACGGTCTTTCTGATCCTTTGTCAGCTCCTTCCTGGAATCCTTGGCTTTGCTGACTTCCTCGTCGATCTTCTTTGTCTGTCCGTTCACGTTGCGCTGCATAATGCGCAGCATCTTCAGCTCGGCCAATGGCGGAACCAGCGGCTGTTTGCCGCCGCCACCACCGCCACCACCGCCGCCCTGTTGCGGATTCTGGCGTTCCTTCCGCAGCGCTTCGATGAGATCGCCGAGATTGCGAATGACGTCTTCCTGCATCTCCTGCGTCAGCACGCCGCTCTCTTCCTTGTCCAGCCGCGCGGCGGCTTCGGCCATGTCGTTGCTCGCACCCTGCATCACGTACTGGAAGACCGGCGCCTCCTCGAGCTTTTTCACAACTTGCTTACCGGCGTCGGCGAGCTTCTGCTGGTCTTCAAAGACCTGCTTGACCATACCCTTGGCGCGCCGCGGAAGTTTCTCGTCCGGACCGGGGCGCTGCTTTTCGACGTCCTGCGTCTTTCCGAGCAGGTCCTTCTGAACCGTGAGCATCTTTTTGAGCTCCTGCTCGATCTGGAAAAGCTGCTCGTTCTTGTTCTGCTGCTGCATCTGCTGCTGGAACTGCTCCAGGTTTTCCAGCGCATCCTGCAGGTCCTGCTCGGCTTCCTCTTCGCTGCTCTTTGCACCGCTCTGGTTTCCCTGGCCCATCTGCGATGATGCCGCGGACTGGTTCTTACTGGCGCTCTGGTTTGCCTGAGACGCCTTTTCCGCATTCTTGTTGCCGGTCTTGTCGCGGAACTGGTCCAGCTTCTTCTGCAGCTTGAGCACTTCATCACGCAGCGCATTCTGCGGCTGCTTCAAGCGGTCCAGCACGCTTGGCGCGCGCGGGTCCTGCTCCTTTGCGGCCTTTGCAGCGAGATCATCGAGCGCCTTCAGGGCCTTGTCGAGCTCGCTGATGGCGTTCTCCTGTTCCTTGGCCGCCTCCTTATTATCCGGATTGCCCTGCTTGCCGTCAGGGCCCGCGTTATCGCCGCTCATGCTGTTCTGCGCGTTCTGCATGCTGTTGGACGCATTCTTGATATTCTCGCCAGGCTTCGAATCCTTCTTCTCCATCGGAAGCTGGTCTTCGATGCCCTTCACGTCCGTGGCAAGCTTGCGCGCCTTGTCCTTCAGTTCTTTCTGCATGCGCTCGAGACGTCTGCCGGGCTCTTTGAGCTCCTCGACCTTGCGCCGCAGGTCGCCCATCTTTTCCTTGGCTTCTTCCAGCGCATCGATGGCTTTCGATTCGTTTTTCGTCGCGCCGGCTGGGTTGGGTTTGCTGAGATCTTTCGTTGCATCGCTCATGTTGTTCGCAGCTTCGCCAATCTTTCCCGCGGCTCCAGCCGGATCGGCGGGCCTGGGTTGATCGCCTGACGCGGCCGCATGAGCATTCTCGATCTCTTTGGCCAGATTCTCGATCTGCGTCTGCAACGCCTTGGCCTTGTTCTGAATTTCCGTCTGCTGCGCGCCGACTTTGTCGTGATCTGATTTCTTGTCTTTCGACAGCTCTTCAGAAGTGCCCTGCAGGATTTCGCGCGCTTTTTTGATCTTGTCGGCCGCACTGATCTGCATAGCGGAAGCTTTGCCGGTGTTCACGCGATTGCCCGACGGTGCGCCTTGGCGAATGACATCCGCAGCATCGGACATGTCCTTGCTGCTGCCCTCGAGTTCCGGCAGCGCCCGGGCGGCATCCTTTCCTGCAGGGGCGAGCTTCTTGTCTTTCTCAACCTGCTCCGGCGTGTTGCCGGCGCGGATGAGGTTGGCGATGCGATTGGCGATTTCGTCAAGCTTGCCCCGCGTGTCGGCCTGGCGATTGGCAATATCGATCGCCGTCTCTTCAAAGCGCTTGTGTTCGAAACCCAGCGCCTTCAGCAGCACTTCTTCGGTGCGGATGAGCTTATCGATTGCGTCCAGTGACGCCGCGAAGGATTCCTTGCCCTTTGCGTCGCCGAGCAGTTCCGCAGCTTTCTTCATTTCTTCCGGCGCATGCAGCCCCAGCGATGCAGCCTGGGTCAATGCGCGGACGACCGGCTGCAGCACGGTCATGCGCGGGGAGTCCTTGGCTACGCCTTTTGTGAGCTCCTCGGCGACGCCGTTGAGTCCGCCGAGCGTCGTGATCGTTTCTGTGCGCAACTTGGACTGGCCGTCCTGCAGCGCTTTGAGCGCTTCGGCGGCCTTGGCCTGGTCGGGCGCCGAGTTGGCCATCGTGATCTTGCTTTCGATGTCCTTTTGCGCAGTGCGGAGCTTCTTCACCTTCTCAAACTGTTCACGCAGTGCCTTCTCAGCTTTTGGATCTGCAAGCTCGTTGCTTTCCTTTGCCAGCGCGCGTTCCTGCATTTCAATTTCTTCGAGTTCATGCAGTGAGCGCGCAATTTCGCGTTCAGCCGGGCTGAGCTGGTCGACGGTGTCCTTGAAGATCTTGTTCTGCTGCTTGATGACGTCGTCGAGTTCTTTCGCTGCGCTGGCAAGCTGCTGTTCCAGGCCAGCCGCCTTCGGATCGGACTGGTTCTGGAACTTCTGCGTCTCATCTTTGAGCTTGCTCTGTTTTTCGCGCAGGTCCTGAAGCTGCTGCTTGGCCTGTGCGATATTCTGTTCGAGCGTCTTCTTGTCCTGGATGTTGTCGGTCTTCTTGATCAGGTCGCGCTGCTGATCGAGGATCTTCTTCATGTCGCGCGAAGCCTGCTCGATGTCCTTCATCATTTCCTTGTCGACATCGCGGCGGCGGCTGAGCACCGTAATAATGCGCTCCAGCCCCCCTTCGGCATTCTTCTGCTTGGCGCCTGCCGTGCCGAACGAGAACGTTTCGCGGATGTCGTTCTGTGCCGCGCGCATCTTGTCTTCGATGCCAGGGTAGGGATCGCCGGTTGTGGACTGATCGGGCTTATCAGGCGAAGCGTCGGTGTTCTGCGCGATGTTGATGGCCGCTTCGATATTCGTCGCGACCCATTTGTCGAGCGCGGCCATCTTGGCCTGCGCCTGCAGCATGCGCTGGAAGAGCGCTTGCATGTCGGTCGCGCAGTCGCGTTGTTCGTGCTCGAGTCCCTTAACCTGGCCCTGTTCTTCTTTGGTCGCCTCGCTGGGTTTCTTGCTTCCCAGGCGGTCCTTGAACTCGCTGGTGAGCTTCGTGACGTTGCGCTGCTTCAAGAGCAGTTCGCGCGTCATGCGCAGGAGGTCCTCGGTTTCCGCCCACTTCTGCATCTGCTCAAGAAGCGCCTTGAGATCCGATAGAATCTCATCCTGCTTTTTGATCGCATTTTTGAGATTCGTGATGCGGTCATCGTCAGCCTTGGCCATCGCGCTGGAAGTGATCTCGCGTGCGGCCTCGGGCATTTTTTTGATGTGCTCGACTTCAAGCACGTCGCGGATCTGCTGCAGGCGGTCTTTGTCGTCAGGCGTGTCGAGGCCATTGGAGATGTAGCGCTGGATCAGGTTGTCGAACGCGTTCTGCAGGCTGTGTGTCTTGCGGCGGACTTCTTCCTGCAGCGCGCCGGCTTCGGACACCTTTGCGCGGTCCGTGTTGGCGAAGGGATTGCCGACAGCCAGATGATCCTTGATGCTGTCCACCTGCTTGCGGTCATTTTCCTGATCGCGAATGATGACCTTGAGGTCTTCGATCAGGCGCAGGCGGTCAATGTCGAGCTTGCGTCGGATTTCTTCGGGCGAGAGGATGCGCAACCGGAAAATCTGCGGCTCGGCTGGTTTGCGCGCTGCCGGGCAGTAGTCATACGCTTCGGCCCAGTATTCGACAACGTCACCTGGCTCCAGGCCCATATCCGCCAGCGACCAGTCCTTGGTGAGATCCAGCTTCTGCGCGCTGCGGTTGTAGGCGCCCGGCTGGGGCTCAGGCAGCTCAAATCCGCCTTCAACACCAGGACTCGTCGTGTCCACGGTTGCAGGCGCGGCGTTGCGGGCTCCGGCAACGTCAGGCGCTTTCACCGGCGTTGTGCCTTTGAAGCGCTTGAACTTAATGCCTGATTTCTTCAGACCGTAATCGTCTTCAAGCCCCAAATTGAGCACGACGGTGGCGGTCGGCGAAACTTCCAGGTCCATCGCCGGCTGGCGCCAGGAGACGCGCGGCAGATTGTCGGGCAGCACGAAAATCTTGTGCCGGATTTTACTCTGCTTATTGTCCAGTTCGTCTTCGTCATGCAGGAAGATTTCGTAGTCCTTGGTCTCGTCCAGCGTAAGCGTGTGCAGGAATTTGGTGCGGTCCTGCGAAAGAGCCATGGGAACGGCTTCGGCGTTGCCGACCTTAATCAGAGCGCCGAGCGGTTTCATGGGTTTATTGAACTCGCCGGCCAGCTTGGCCTGAGTGCCAACGACATTGCGCAGGCTGCGCTCGCGGCGCGGCTCGCCTTCTTTATCGCTGATGTAATCGGGCAACTTGTACGTAACGGTCATGTTGACCAGTTCGGGGCGGTCCACCGCGCGCACTTTAAAAGGCCCGGCTTCGTTGTCACCCGCTTTGATAATGAACGAAAAGCTGGAAATGACTGGATTGTAATCGTATTGAAATTCCTTCAGCTTCTCGCCGTTCTGATCGCTGCTCTTGGTCTTTCCGGTAATGGGCTCGGCCTTGCCAAAGCCTTTGCCATAATCGAACGCGATGTATGCCTGGCTGGGCAGCTCGCCGCGGACCTCCGCCACGATGCTGGTGCTGTCATTGCGCGGCACGATTTTCTCGGGTCCGCGTTTGCCATCGACGCTCACTTCAATGAATGTGCGCACCGGGTACGCGTACTTTGAAAGCGGATTGAGCAGGCGCAGCATGCCTGTTCCCATGAATGGACGCAGAGCGGGGATTGCGCAGAGAATCAGCAATAGCGCAACCGAACCTCCGGCCGAGTACAGCACCGGGCGGATACGGTCAAATTTGACGACGCGTGCGAAATCGAGCGCGGCTGTCTGCTGGTAGGCGCTGCGCGAGACTTCTTCCACCATCGGCGCGCTGATGGTGCGGTCGTCAGCAAGCATTCGCGTGAGCTGGATCGTGGAGATCAGGCTGTCGTTGAGCTGCGGGAATTCCTTTTCAACGGAGAGCGCCATGTCGTCGATCGAGAGCGGAACGGAGAGCGGCATGAAGATGCGCCGGTAGGCGATGGTGCCCAGGGTGCCCAGAATTCCTGCCGTCATGAGCACGCGGAAGAACGTATTGACCGGGCGGTCCCAGCGGAAGAAGAAGTAGTCGAGCGCCACGCCGGCGAGGATGCAGATCACCAGCGCGAGCACAAGCCGCCCGGCGCCATCGAGCGTACAGGCGTTGCGCAGAGTCCCGCGGAGAACTTCCAGTCGCTGCTTCAGATTGTCTTGAATCATAGTTGGCCCTGATTGCCGCCCATTGCTGTTGTGCTCCCTTCCCCGTGCGGGAGGGGAAGGGGGAGGGGTTAGCCTCTCGCTTTCAGATAGCGCTCTACATCACTGATCGAGCACAATCCGCGCAACAAAACTGTCGTTCCATCTTCAGTTGTGACTGCCGATAAATCAACGCGCAATCGGCCCACTTCCTTCTAACCTCTTAGGACGCCCGCCGATAGCGTGCCGACAGCAAAATTTATGTAAAAACTTAAGAATAAATTTGGATTGATGCACAACATAAGAACGGCTGAGTTTGGCGCTTCTTTCGCGGTTTATGTCGCGCGCTGCTGGAGAATCGCTGCAATGCCGCCGCCTGACAAAGAAAAGCCTGTTCCTGAGACTAAACCGCCCGATCCGCATCCGGCGCCTGTCGTTCCGCAGCCGGTCGATCCACCCAAGCCCGCTCCACCGGCCCCGGCGGTACCGCCCGCACCCTCGCCAACCGTGCCCAGCACGCCAACGCCGACGACACCGCCTACGCCAGAAGGACCAGCGCCGACTCAAATCTGAGCCGCAAGTGTTTACTTAATGCGCAGATTGGCTTCCGCTCCGGAAATTTTATACAGCTCCTTGGTGCGGCTGAAGTCCGCCGCCTGGGCACCGACGAGAGTCAAATTGCGGGGTGCCAGGCAGCCCAGCGCCTCGGGGATGTCGAGCACACGCAGCACGCTCAGCAACGGCGGACCATATTCGCCCCCTTCTGTTTTGGGCATGTGCGAGACGGGCGGGTCGACAATCGTAATGGCCGAAATTTGCGGTTCGTAAAGCATGGCGTAAGCGGCCAGGATTCCCGCTTGTCCCCGGCCTGCGAGCCGCAGCGTAATACCAGATGTCGAGCGGCGTTTGATCATCGTAATGATATCCCAGATCCGTCCGCTATCCACGGTGGCTCCAATCAAGGCCATACTGCGCTCGACCGTGTTCGGCGGGCTCTTGCGTGTCCAGGCACCAGGTCCTGCGCCGCGTGGAGCGATAAGGAAAGCCGAGCCGTCAGCGACTGCCTCCTTGGCCCATTCCGGGACCTTTCCGGGTGTGTCATCTGCATTGAGAATTACAAAGCAGACGTTGCTCACGTTGGCGGCGGGGTGCCAGCTGTAATGCACCGTCACGTTCGGTTCCGTTGTCTCCTTGCCCTCTTCAGGAGCCGTCTTCAGCGGCTGAAATGACACCTCGGGGGTAGCTGCCGGCCACGCGGAGAAGGCGGCGGCGCGCAGCTTCTCCAGCAGGTCGTTACGCCAATTGGTGAACTCTTCAGGTTTCGGAAGATTGACCTTCGCCCGCGGGACAAACACCTGGTCCACCTTTGTATTGATCTGATCGGCAGGGATATCCGCATCGGTTGGGAACACACGCAGCGATGATTTTTCCAGGCGGTGTTTGCCCTCGGCATTTAGCCCCGCGTCCGCATCGACAACAGGGGCTGCGTCACGCTTGAGGTGGCGGTTGAAGAATTCGAAAATGGCGCGCCGTAGGTCCGTTCGGTACGCGTGCCCGCCGACGCTGACAACCGCGGAGACCTTGTCGCCCGCGCCAAAACGAGCGTACAGCCCGGAGAGGCGGTTGATCACGCGATCGTTGGCGCTCATGGGGAAGATTGGATCGGCGTCTGAATTCACGAACAGCAGCGGCCGCGGGGCGATAAGCGCGGGGATTTCCGTCCAGTTCCAGCGCGCGCTGTTATAGAGGAACATGCAGTCGCAATGCCCGTTCACGCCGTCTTCGCAGACATAATGCCCAAGGTCCGCCATGCCGCTCACCGGCGCCGCCGCCTTGATGCGCTCGTCAGCAACGCTGATCCACATGGTGGCCGAACCACCGCCGGAGATGCCTGTCGCGCCGATGCGCTCGGTATCGACCTCGGGCCGCGTGCACAGATAATCCAGCGCGCGGATCGCGTTCCAGCATTCCACTCCGGCCGAGGTGTAACCGGCAGAGTGCCACCACCAGCGGTTCTCGCGGTAGGTGCCGTGGTGAATAGCGGCAATTTCGCCAAGCTGCAGCGTGTCGATCATCAGGCAGACATAGCCGTGTGTGGCGAACCAAATTCCGTGATCGTGATAGCCGGTCTTGTTGCCGTCACGTTTCTGCTGCGAATGGCCGCACTGGTAGAGGATTGTCGGGTACTTGGGCTTAGGGTCAGTAAAATGATCTGTTCTCGGCCGGTACAGGTTACCGGTGACGTAAAGCCCGGGGCGGCTCTGGAAGTGCAACTTCTCGATAATATAGCCTGGCAAATAGGACTTTTCGCCTGATGCAAGTGTCACGATCTCCGGTTCCATGATCATCTGGCCGGTAATCTTCGCATTCAGAGGGGTTTTCTCGGGCAGCGGCCAGAGCCCCATCATATGGAAGAATTCCTGCTTCATTTTGGGGCGGCGGGCTTCAAAGTCCGCCGCCGTTTTGACGTCTTTGAGGAACTCGCTTTCGAGCAGCCTCGCCTGAGCGGACAGGTAAGCGCGGATGTTCTTGTCGTTATCCGTGAGAACTTGCGGTTCTCCGGCGTAAGCCTGCCAGAACATTAATCCACAGATGAGAGCGGCTGCAATTGTAATGGTGCGCATAAGACCCTCCGAACTTCTGAATGAAGTGCCACATATGTTACACCTCAGGCCGCTCAATCGTACGCTCTTTTCCCGTGCGTCCATGCGCCTTTGTATCTGTGTGATTTGACCTTTGAGCCGGCGAAGTGAAAAAGTAGCAGGACAGAACGTGCATTTTACGTCAGAATTAAGGTTAACTACGGTTTCTGGTTCCTCGTTTCTAGTTTCTGGTTCTCTGCCTTGGGGACGTGCAAACTGGGATTCGGGATGTGATCGGTCTTTGTTTCTGCTCTTGCAGGATTGAGGCTGCGCAACTGCGGAAGCCTTGAACTGGAAACGAGAAGCCGGAAACTCGAAACCAAGGAGCTGCATGGCTACAGGTCTGGGCATCGATATTGGCGCCGAGCACATCAAAGTAGTGCAGGCGAAAGTCTCCGGCGGCAGCGTGACCGTTACCGGCGCGCTGAAACTTCCGCGCAAGGCACCAGACGCCCCCAACATGCCTGATCTTCCGCCCGATCAGCAGGAAGAGGCCGGCGGACTGGTTATCCCTGAAAGTCTCGGCGCCGAGCTGAAAAAAGCAGGCCTTGGCCGCTGCGGAACGCTGGGCATCTCCGGTCGCGAAGTCATCCTCAAATACCTGGCCACGCCGCCGATGCCTCCTGACAAGCTGAAGATGTTCATCGATATGGAGATCGGCGGCAAGCTGACGGCCAAAGGCGGCGCCGGCGATGGACCTTCGGTGACGTACGATTACCGCATCCTCAATGTTCCCTCCGGCCTTCGCGGCGACCTGATCATCATGGCCGGCGTCTGCAAGAATGAGTATCTCTTCGGCATCAACGCGGCGCTGAAATCGGCCCAGCTTTCGGCCAGCCACATTACGCCGTCCTGCTTCGGGATGGTCAATGCCTACTTGCGGACTCAGCAGATCAAGGAAAATGAAACGGTCGTTCTCGTCGATGTCGGACACGAACTGCTCGAGATTGCTATCCTCGAGGAGAAGAACCTCTACTTCGCGCGTAGTGCTCCCGGCGGCGGAAAGAAGTTCACCAACGCCCTCGATAAGGTGCTGAAGATCGGTTTCAATAAAGCGCAGGAGTTCAAGCACGAGCGGGCGAAAATTTACCCCGAAGGCGCGCAGATTCCCAACAAACAGGAGCTGATGTTCCAATCGGCGCTCAAGGAAGGCGCGGACGCCATCGTCAGCGCCGTGCGCAGCTCGGTGATGTTCTGCCGCACGCAGGCGAAGATGCCGAAGCTCGATTACGCAAAGATTATCCTCTCCGGCGGCGGCGCACGCTTGACAGGTCTGCGCGAGTACGTCGAGAAAAAAGCCGGGCGGCCGGTTGAAGTGCTCGAGCTCTACAAAAACCTGGACCTGCGGCGTCTCGATGCCGCCAGCGCGCGCTGCTTTGAAGGCGACGTTCCGGATATGGGCATCGCCCTTGGCCTGGCGATCATCGACGCCGATCCCGACTGCTTCCACTTCGCGATGGTGCCGGAAAAGATCCGCAAGCGGCAGATCTTTCTGCAGAAAACAGTTTACGGCATCGCCGCGGGCGTGGTGATGCTCGCATCGGTGATCCCGCCGATCCAGAGCTCACAGAAGGCCGCGGCCGCCCAGACCCAGCTGGTAGATACCTACGAGGATCTGCGCAAGGCGGCGAAGGACAAGAAAAAGGAATTTGAAGTCA
>DASPJR010000058.1:0-23715 GCA_035628505.1 Planctomycetota bacterium
GCGAATAGATCACTGAATAAAAGAACGAGAACGCGAGGAACGCACCGTAGGATTCCAGCACCGAAAGCTGCCAGATGAGAATGCCGCCGAGAATGTGGCTGATGCCCAGAAACTTCTCGGTCGGAAAGTAGCGGTCGGCGATCTGCCCGGCGATAAACGGCGCCAGCAGGGCGCCCAGCGCGCTGACCGCGAACATATTGCCAATTTGAGCCGGCTCGAAATTGCGGTGCTCGTGCAGAAACGGCCAGAGCAGCGGCAGCCACGCGCCCCAGATGGCGTACTGCAGAAACATCATGATGGAGAGCTTGGTCTTGACGAGCGGTGCGGTGGTTGAGTTAGTCATAGTCGCGAGAGCCTATCCATTTTTTTGAACTGACGCAATGAATGATCTGCGCAGAAACCATTTTCCTGTCAGGTTGTACTAACAACCTGACATCTCCTATGAAAAATCGCTTTTATTTTTTGCGACATAAACACTTACACCGGTGCTTGTAAAGGGGTATATAGCAATGCGCAAAATCGGGCTCTTCTTTGGTTCAGGACTCGCAAACTCATGAGTGACGCGGCAGCACCGGGTGATAAGAACGCTAAAAAGATGAACGGCCAGGCGCAGAAAAAAATCGACCGCCGCGATTTCCTCAGCGGCACTGTCGGGCTGGGCCTGCTGTTCGGCGCACGCGTTTATGCCGAAGAGTTCGCTCCGGGGCCGGCCAAGGCCACCAACCCCAACGCCCCGACTGTCGTGTGCGCCGTCATTGGCCTGGGCGAGCAGGGCCGTGCGATCCTTACCGCGCTGGGCAATGCTTCGGGCGTTACCGTGAAGTATATCTGCGACAGCTATGAGAACATTCATGCCCGCGCGCAGGAGATCGCTCCCAAGGCACAGGCGGTTGCTGACTACAAAAAAATTCTCGATGATAAATCCGTGCAGGCTGTCTGGATTGCCACCCCGACTCATCTGCATAAAGATATTGCTGTCGCCGCTCTTCAGGCCGGCAAACACGTGTTCTGCGAAGCACCGCTGGCGTCGACCATTGAAGATGCGCGCGCCATCGCGAAAGCGGCTCAGGCCGCAGAAAAACAGATTTTCCACAGCGGCCTTCAGGAACGCACCAATCCCCAGCACAAGCATGTGCTGCAGTTCATCCGCACCGAAGCGCTCGGCGAAATGACGCAGGCGCGCTCACACTGGCACAAGCGCGTGAGCTGGCGGCGCCAGGCGCCGACCGACGAGCGCCAGAAAGCGCTGAACTGGCGCCTCTCCAAGGAAACATCAACGGGGCTGGCCGGCGAAATCGGCGTACACCACGTCGATACGGCCAATTACTTCCTGAAAGCGCGGCCGCTGTCTGTCACTGGGTTCGGCGGAGTCATGGCCTGGAAAGACGGCCGCGACGTGGCCGATACAGTCCAGTGCATCTACCAGTATCCTGGAGGCATTAATTATTTCTTCGACGCCACGCTGAGCAATTCATACGACGGGACGGCGCAAATTTTTCAGGGAACGGAAGCGGCTGTCATGGTTCGCGATCAGCGCGCCTGGATGTTCAAGGAAGCCGACGCGCGCGCGCTGGGCTGGGAAGTTTACGCCTATAAGGAGAAAGTGGCCGAAGACACCGGCATCGCGCTCGTCGCCGACGCCACGAAAATTCTCTCCGCCGGAAAAAACCCGGGCGAGAACCGCGACGTGAACCCCAAGGAAACGCAGCTGTTCCACGCCTGCGAAGCGTTCCTGAACTCGATCCGCGACGGCAGCGGCAAGAAGTGGCGCTGCGGCGCGCTGGAAGGATTCCAGGCGACAGTATGTGCAATCAAGGCAAACGAAGCAATTGTGACCGGCAAGAAGATCGACTTTCAGAAGGAATGGTTTGAAATTTAGTACGTGGTCCGGGCCACTGGCCCGGTGTATCTAACGTGGCCGGGATGCCCACGCCACGATGGAATTGCGGGCCGTGCCGCTAAATGGCACACTTAAGGGGGAACGTTCATGAGTCAGGCAGACAAGAACAGTTCAGGCAAGTCCGGCCCGTCGCGGCGCGGCTTCTTCAAGGCCGCAGCGGCAGCCGCGGTGGCCGTAGGCATGGGCGGAGCATCGAAAGCCGTTCGAGCGGATGAGATCCCGACGCCGAAGGCCGACACCACTAAATTTATCGGCGGCAAATTCCCGACCGGGCCGGTTCAGGCAACCGGACGCGTGATCGGCGCCAACGACCGCATCCTCTGCGCCGTCATCGGCGTCGGGGGACAGGGCTTCGGCGCGCACGTCAAGACCCTCAAGGCCAAGGCCGCTGAAATCAACATCGAACAGATCGCCGCGTGCGACGTGTATCAGCCGCGCAACGAACGCGCCGCCAAGGAAATCCAGGTCGAAGGCCGCCCGACGCCGATGACCAACAAGGATTACCGCAAGCTGCTCGAGAACAAAGACATCGATGCTGTATGGGTCGCCACGCCCGAGCACTGGCACGCGCAGATTTCCTGCCACGCCATGGAAGCCGGCAAGCACGTGTACGTCGAAAAGCCAATGACGCGCTACCTGGACGAGGCGTTCCAGATGGTCGACTGCCAGAAGAGGACCGGCAAGGTCGTGCAGCTGGGCATTCAGTACACCTCCAATCAGAAGTGGCACGATATCGGAGCCGCGGTGCGCGCCGGAAAAATCGGACCGCTGGTCTCCGGACAGGGCTCCTATTGCCGCAATGCGGGCAAGGGCGGCGAATGGAATTATGGCATCGACAACAGCGCAGGTCCCGAGAACCTGGATTGGGATATGTGGCTGGGTTCAGCCCCCAAGCGCCCGTGGAACGACGACGCGAAGGCGCGCTTCTTCCGTTACCGCAAGTACTGGGATTATTCGGCCGGAATTCTCGGCGACCTGATGCCGCACAAGCTGGGACCGTTCCTGATCGCCTCCGGCACTCCCGAATACCCGACGCGCGTCTGTTCGCTTGGCACGCGCAAGATTTCGCTGGACCGCGAAGTCGACGACACCGTCGAAGTGATGGCCGAATTCCCCAGCGGCTGGACGATGCTCTTTACCGGATCAACCGTGAATGAGCAGGGTCTGCCGGACATGCTGCGTGGACATAAGGGCACCGTCCAGATGGGCGGCGGCGGCGCGAAGATTTCGCCGGAGCGCCCGTACGCCGAGGAAGTCGAAGGCGGAGAAGTGGCCAAGGACTCAGGCGGTGGCATCGGCGATCACCACAAGAACTTCATCGAGGCGATCCGCACGGGCAAGAAGCCCAACTGCGACGTGGAGCTCGGCGCCAAGATCCAGACCATCCTGGCTCTCGCCGAAATCTCTTCGCGCACTAACAGGATGTGCGTGTTTGACGAAAAGACGCGCGAGATCAAGGCGGGCTGAGCCAAAATACTGCCACACGCAAAGCCGCGAAGAACAGAATAGATCGAACGGCCGCTCGCGAGGGCGGCCGTTTTTTTGTAGCGCATGCTTCCAGCCTCCGAGTAAAGTAAGCAGCAACTATTGCACCTTCCCCAAGCTGCCGAAAGGAGCGTTATGATCGTCACACAACTAGAAAAACTCGTCTTCGTCGCGTTTAACACCTACGTCGTCGCACTCGATGCGGCCACGGGCCAGATCGCCTGGCGGTGGGAGGCGCCGGAATACGACACCGGTGAGATCGCACTGGTGCTGTTTGACCGTGAACGGCTGATCGTCTCGGTCGACGGTTATACCTGGTGTCTGCATCCAATGACCGGCGATGTCATCTGGAGCAACTTGCTTGAGGGCATGGACTGCGGCCGGCCCGCGCTCGTCGCAGGCAACAGCGTCCGCTAAAATACAGCCATGCTGAAACTCGCCCGCTTGGCCATGCGCACGCGTTTTGAAATCGCCATCGCCGACGAGGACGTCGAAGCGAATCTGCGTGCCGCAGGCGAAGAGGCATTCGACGAAATCGAGCGCCTCGAAGCACAACTGAGCGTCTACCGTCCCGACTCGGATCTCACGCGCATCAACCTGCGTGCGGCACAGGAACCCGTGCGCGTCGATCCCCGCGTTTTCTCCTTTCTAAAGCGCGCCCGCGAACTCAGCGAGCAATGCGGCGGCGCTTTCGACATGACCGTCGGCCCGCTGCTGAAACTCTGGGGCCTCACAGGACAGCCGCGTGAACAGCTTCCCGCAGAAGAAGAGATCAATGCCGCGCGCGAGCTCTGCGGGATGGCGACGGTGTTGATGCTCGATGAAACTGATTTCACCGTGCGCTTCACACGTCCGGGAGTACGCCTGGATCCCGGCGCGATCGGCAAAGGTTACGCGCTCGAACGCGCCGCGCAGCTGTTGCGCGAGGCCGGCATTCGCAGCGCGCTGCTGCATGGGGGAACGTCGAGTGTCGTCGCGATTGGCAAGCCGCCCGGGGAACTCTTCTGGCGCGTAGCCATACGTCATCCGCTGGAAGAGCATACGCTGCTGGCCGAAGCGGCGCTGAAAGACGCCGAGAGTTTTTCAGTCTCGGCGCCGCACGGAAAAGCTGTCGAGATCGCTGGAAGACGCTTCGGCCACGTGCTCGATCCGCGCAGTGGCCGTCCGGTTGAAGGCGCGCTGCTGGCCGGCGTCATCAGCTCTTCGGCAACAGAAAGCGATGCCCTTTCTACGGCCCTGCTGGTGCTTGGCGAACAGGGATTGGATGCGCTCGCGCCACGCGTCAAAGCACAGATCGTCTGCGTTCAGCGCGGCGGCGCAACCGTCGAGCCGCGCGCGCATGGCGATGGGATCACCGTCTTTTAGAAGTCCTCAGGAAAGCCTTGCTGCCTGGAGAGGCACTCACTTCCGTTTCTTTTTCTTCGGCTGCTCAGGCTTGGTCTCTTCTTTTTTGGGCTCCGCTTTCTTTTGTTCAGGAGCCGGTGTTGGAATCGTGCGGTACTTCTCGGGCACCGGCGCGCCCGCTCCGTACTTGGGAGAACTCTCGTACAGCTTCATGGCTTCAGCCTGCTTTGCCGTAAGCTGCGCGGCGCGGTCTTCGCTCGCCGGATGCGTGCTGAGGAAATTTGGCGTGTTCGAGGACAGCGCGGAAAAGCGTTTCCAGAACTCCGGCGCTTCCTTCGGATCATAGCCGGCCTTCGCCATATAAAGGAGGCCCAGGTAGTCCGCTTCGAGCTCGTGCTTGCGGCTGTACGGAAGCAGCACGCCAATCTGCGCGCCGGCGCCGAACGCCGTCATGGCGATTTTCTCAGTCGTCGGACTGACGCCCTGCTCTTTAAGTATCGCATCGACACCGGTGGAAATACCGCTGATCAGCATGCCCTGGCTCATGCGTTCCCCGCCGTGACGCGCAATCGCATGAGCGATCTCGTGTCCCATCACGGCCGCGAGTCCTGCTTCGTTCTTGCAGTACGGCAGGATGCCGGTGTAGATGGCAACCTTTCCACCCGGAAGGCAGAATGCGTTGATCGTCGGCGACTCAAGCACCGTGAATTCGTACGTGAATCCCTTATCCGGCGCGGCCGCGGCCAGGCGCTTGCCGACGCGCTCCACCAGGGCGATGGCTTCCGCATCGGTCGAACGTTTTTCCTTTTCGACAACTTCCTTGTACGCAGCTACGCCCATCTTGTTCTCCTCGCTTTCGCTGAGCAGAATCAAGCGGCCACGGCCGGTGTGGGGAACCTCTTCGCACGAGGTCAGCAGAACGGTGAGGCTGAAGATGAATACCGAAAACAGCAAAGATGTTCTAAAAATCGGTAAGGACAGATAGCGCATGAGAATCTCCATTTAACTAAGTGAAAGCCCAGATTATTAAGCATGGCTTCAGAAGCAAGAAGTCTTCAGGCAGCCCTTTTCCAGTTGCTCATCAGCCTGAATAGCGATTTTAACTCTTGTCTTAAACAGCCACAGCAATAGCATTTACAAAAATCACGCACGTTGTGCCAAGAACTTCGGGGAGCTACCATGTCGCCGCGAATCTTCCTGCCGTCTGTGCTGCTTGCACTCACCCTGCTCTTAACCTTCTCCCCAGTGCTGCACGCCGCAGCGCTGACTCAGGAGATGATGCAGCGTGGCCAGGAAGCGGTCGCACGGCTGAACCTGTACCGCAAATCGCTCGGACTTGCCGACGTGGTGTACGACGCGACGCTTTCTGAAGGCTGCGCGCTGCATGCCGCTTACTTGAACTTGAACAAAAGCCAGATCGAAGCCGGGCTCGACGCACACAACGAATATCCAGACCGCCCGGGTTTCACGCAAGAAGGCAAGGAAGCCGGCGAGAACTCGGACATCTCTTACGGCTTCATTGGCGCGGACGCCGTGACGGTCTGGTACAACATTTATTTCCACCGCAGCCCCATGGTCAGCAAGAGCGTCACCAAGATCGGCTACGGAGACAATCCTGGCGACAAAACCGGCTACAGCATCGCCGTGCTGCGTTTCTCTTTTTATGGCGAAATCACCGAACTGGTCACGCCGGGTGACAAGTCCGCCGGAAATGCCACGCATCCAGAGACAGGAGAAACCCCACCGCCGATTCCGAACTTTGGACCAACCAACGGCATTCCCATCATCGCCTACTTCAACAACTTCGACGCGAACCGCGTGACGTGGGTGGCGAGCACGATTACGGCCAACGGGCAGTCGCTCGCACACCAGGTGGTTGCACCGAACAAGAACTTTAACACCGGATTCGAAGGCAATGAGATCGCGCTGATCACAGACAACCCGCTGCCTCGAAGCGCCAACATCATGGTCTCAATTGATTACAAAGATGGCTCTGGCGCAGACAAGAAGAAGGAATGGAGCTTCACAACCAGCAGCACCGGAAAATTCGATCCCGCAGCTGCCGCCGGCGCTGGCGGTGGCGGTGGAACGATCGACAATGTAACGGATGAGGACAGCGACGGCTTCCCCGACCTGGTGGAAGTCACTGCGCAGACCAACAAGAGCGACGCGACGTCCACGCCGTTCAACAACCAGCCTGCCGGAGCTGCCCAGGCACTTTCGCTTTCCAAGCTGTCGCTGAAACTCAATTTTGTCACGCACAGCGATTCGCTCTCGCTGAGCGGCGCGTTTGCCGTCCCGGATTCGCTCGTTCTGAACGGCCAGAAGTTAATCGTCGACGCCGGCGGGATCGTGCGCGTTTATCAGCTGGATGTGAAAGGCAAAGCCGCACCGAATGCGCTGGAGAAAGTCAGTGTTTCGAAGCCGAAGAATGGTTCGGCAAAATACAGCATCAAGATCAACAAAACCAATCTCGCCGCCGCTTACACAGATGAAGGTTTCGATGGCGCACGAGACCGGAAGAACGAATTGCTGAACGTGACCGTGACGATGTACTTCAACAACACCAAGCTCACCATTCCAAAGCCGGTCTACTATTCATCCAAGCTCCTGAAGTCCGGCTCAGCCAAAAACGTGCCCTAAGATTTGTGCCTCTGAAAAATTGCGGCGGGAATAGACATCACTCCCGCCGCGTTTTTTCACCGAGTCAACCGTCATGTTCCTTGAGCACCATGTCGATGCACAGCGCTGCCGCAAGCATAAGCTGCACCTGCTTCACGTCTGTGACCTTCGAGCGCTCGATGTGAACCACGTAGTTGTCTGCATTCGTAAAGAGTTCTTTCGCGATCCCGCCCCACTGTCGCCCGACCGTGCCGATCTCCTGGCCGCTGTCATCAGTGAATTTAAAGTTCCAACCCTTCCAGTCGCCTTTGAGCAGCGCAATCTTCTTGTCCTGCGCATCATGCACGTCGAACGCTCCGCCCAGCGAGAGCAGATGCTGGCGAAAGTAGCCGATCTTCGTTGCATTCGCATCAAACACCGAAACGACTGAGCGCAGGATCGTAAACGGCCGTGTGATTGTAAGGAGCACCTGCTGCTGCTCATTCAGGATTTCAACGGTGAACCCAAGCATCTGCTTATTGACGAAGAGCTTCAAAAGCTTTTTCCAACCACTGGCACGCTCGACGGCGGTGCCGATGATTTTTCCGTCCGCGGACAGCAGGTCGTAAGCCTCGTGCAGCTTCATGAAGCCGACGTGTTCGCGCACTAGAAACGTATCGGTATCGAATGCAGCCATGCTGCAGTGCCCTCCTGTGAGTGTGATACTCACCGAAGGTTAATCCGGCGCTAAAGTGTGTCAAACCTGCAGCGGCAATAGCCTGTGGCGCTTCCTGAATTTGAATCCTTCCGCTGCTGCCGTAAAGTCTGCTGATCACGACCGCAACAGACCCGGGAATCTTTCATGACACTCGCAGAAACGTTTGAGCGCCTTAAGCAGAGCAAGCGCGCCGCTTTTATCCCCTTCTTTGCCGCCGGTGATCCGGACATTGCAACCACCAGCGCCTTGATCAAAGCCGCGGCCGCGTCCGGCGCCGACATCATTGAAATCGGTGTGCCGTTCTCAGATCCGATCGCCGACGGTCCTGTGATCCAGGCTGCTTTTTACCGCGCGCTGGACAAGGGTTTCAAAGTCGCACAGCTGTTCGAAATGGTCAAAGCACTGCGCGCGGGCGGGCTGCAAACGCCGCTGGTCTGCATGGTCAGCTACACGCTTGTTTATAAGCGCTCCCTGGACGCGTTTTTGAAAAGCTGCAAAGATGCCGGCTTCAGCGGACTGATTATTCCCGACCTTCCTGCCGGCTATGAAGGCGATGCGGCTGCACGCGCAGCGGCTGCCGGACTGGACCTGATTTTTCTCGTCGCACCCACGACCACGCCCGAGCGCCGCGAGATCATCGCGCGCCGCTCGAAAGGTTTCATCTATTACATTTCAGTCACCGGCATCACCGGCGCGCGCATCGTTCTGCCGGAAGATCTCGGCGACAATGTGAAGGATCTGCAGCACCGCACCAGCACGCCAGTCTGCGTCGGTTTCGGCATCTCGCGACCGGAGCAGGCCGCAGCGGTGAGTGCCGTTGCTGATGGCGTGATCGTCGGCAGCGCATTGGTGAAGAAAGTTGAAGAAGCTTTGAGCCAGAAGCTCTCCGGCGACGCGCTGGTTCAGCATGTCAACACGCTGCTGAAGTCGCTCGCCGATGCAGCACACAGCGGTAAGTAAATTCAAAATCCGAAACACGAAATCCGAAACAATTCTCAAATGATCGAAAGAGAAATGCTCGAAACGGGAAGGCGCTTTCCCGTTTCGAGCATTTGTCATTTCAATTTTGAATTTGTTTCGGATTTCGATATTCGGATTTCGAAATTTTAGAATTTCGCTGCTCCCAGGTGCCGCATATTTTCACCGCCCGGAACCAGGCAGAATGGAATAATCTGCGGCTCTGTGACGATGCCATCGTTTGGCTGCATGATCACCACCACGCCGCGCGAAACGCCCATCGCGCCGGCGCTGAAGTAATTCACGCCGACGTGGTACACGCCCGGCAGCACTTTGCCTGTGCGGATAACTTCCGGCCCAAGGCCTTGCGTCTGATCGCTGTAGAGCTCCAGACCGCTCGCGTTTTTCTTGTGGCTGTAGAAGCACTCTTCGCCATAGGGATCGACGACATGCAGATCGACGTCGTTGGCGTCGGTCTCCCACGCGAGAGTCACGCGCAGCGCATCTGCGGATTTCAAGTCAAACCCGTGCCGCTGAGCCGTGCCAAGTGCAATGGTCCCGATCTCCGAATCTAGCAAATTCTTCTTTGACCATGCACGCAACACGTATCCCAACTCTTCCTTCAACACGCGTTTCACGTCGCCGTAGCGATTGTTGAAATCCTTCTTCAGCGTCTCTTCGAGCGTCTTCGCGGCCGCATTGAAATTGCCGCTCAGCCAGTACCCAAGCGCAAGGCCGCGGTAAAGATTCGGATCGTCCTGCCGGTTCTTCAGCGCTTCCTTGAACATTTCGATGGCCAGTTCGTGCTTCTTCGCGGCCAGCAGCAGCCAGCCGGCGCGTGCAAGCAGCGCGGCGCGGTTGGGAGCGACCTCGGCGATTGACGTGTACGCGCGCAGTGCCAGGTTCGAATCATTCAGTCCAGTCGCGCTCTTGCCCAGGTACTCAAAGACCTGCGGATTTTCCGGATCGAATGGCAGCCATTCGAACACCTGCCCCTGCAGGCTGTCCCACTGCTCGGCCTTAAAGAGCGCGTCGGCATAGGCGTTGCGCAGGTTGCGGTCGCGCGGCGCAGCCTGAACCTTCGCGCGAAGCGTGTTGAGTTCATCGGCGGTCGGCTTCTTCTGATACTGATTCGTCCAGTCGGGACGCTTGACTTCCTGCGGAGCGGCCGCGGACGCATTCTCAGCTATCCTTCGGCGCGCTTCATCGCGTGCGGGCTGAGTGGCTGCGGGCGTCGAAGCCGGGGCCGGGCTCGCAGGCGCGGCTGTGGCCGGAGCGAGTGCCGGCGCGGCATCCTGGCTGAGCCCCCGCGTGCGGTCTTCGCCGGCTTGCGCTGGAGCATCCGCCTCGTCCCGTGCGACCCTTCCGCCGTGTCGCTGAACCATCAGCCGCCGTCCGCCGCCGCTGCGCGATCCGAACGAACCCTGGCCAGCTTCGCCGCCATCGGCAGCGCTGGCCGGTGCAATGCGATCGTCCATGTCGTGGAGCTCAGACTTAAGTTGTGCCTGTTTCTGCGGCACGGCATCCTTTCCATCGATCTGTTCAACTGCCTTCTGGCCCTTGCTCACGGCAGCGGGCTTTGGGGGCGGAGCGACCGGGACTTCATCCGCCGAGCGCTTGCGCAGCTCAATTCCTTTTGGCCCGATCTGCATGATGTCCGCGAGCGCCGTCCGCTCGATGCCGAAGCGGCGGTAATCCTGTTCGGTTTCAAGCACCAGCATCGACGTGAGCGCACAGAGCACACGGTTTTTCAGCGAAATCTCCAGGCGCTGGTTGCGGAATTCTGCGCGCCGTTTGTCGTCCTTCTCCTCCTGCTCCAGCTTGTCGATGTGATT
Organism: Planctomycetota bacterium; assembly: GCA_035628505.1. Taxonomy (GTDB): domain Bacteria; phylum Planctomycetota; class SZUA-567; order H5-PLA8; family H5-PLA8; genus DASPJR01. The sequence goes on from DASPJR010000058.1 coordinate 10,841, forward strand.
CAGATAGGCCGCATACGCTTCACGCTGCAGCAGCGGAGCAAAGTCGGGATTTTCGGCGGGCACCACGGCCAGGACGTTGTCCTGACCCTTCGAGTCGCCACCTTCGCGAACGATTACGCCGGGCTTGCTGGGGCCGCCTTTGAGCTCGCAGAAAACGGTGACATCGCTTCCGGGCTGTACGTCGCGGAACGTCTTCGGGTAAATCCACGCCGCGCCTTCGTCATAGAATTCCAGGCTCGCGCCAATCGGCCGAACAAGCTCGGTCGAAGCCGTGGATGCGATGCGTTGCAGATCTTCGCCGAAAGGCAGCGTCACGACGCGGCCTTTGCCTTTCTCGACGATGGCGTTGAGCATTTTGTCGTCCTGCTTGTTGCCGATGACAACCGCGTGCAACTGGTGCTGCGCCGGCCACTCGCCGAGCGCCGCCACAACATCGCGCACTTCTCGCGCGCCCATCGTTGCGATCCCATCGCTCACCAGAACAAAACGCGTCGGCTCCTTTGCGGCGCGGGCCTGCTCGCCCAGGTGCTTGAGCGCCGCCTCCAGATTCGTTGCGCCCAGTGCATGGCGTGCGGCAAGCAGCGGATGAAGCGTGCGTGCGGGTTTGTTGCCTGCGTTTGGAGCAACCCTGAAGGCACTGGCAGCTCCCGTGAATAGAGGGGCCACGTCAATGTCGAAGGCGTAAAGGCTCAGTGTGCTGTCTCCCCGCGCCGAAGAGCCCAGCGTATTGTCGAAAAGCGCGCTGATCGCGCCAAGGCGCTGCTTTTCAGTATCTGCGTTCGACGCCGAGGTATCGAAATAGAACGTCCAGTGATAAGCGCTGGGATCGATTTTTTTCATCGGCAGTTCCGGCTTGAACGTCAGCATCTGGAAATTGCCCGCCTTCAGCGCCCGCGTGGACGAAGACTGCGACGATCTGGCGCTGATGATGATGTCTTTTTCGGGCGTGTAATCTTTCAGCCGGCCATTGGGGGCGGAAGCTGCGAGCGTCTCGCCTTCCCACGGCGCGGCAAGGAGCGTGAATCCAAAGTCACTGATCTTTGGAAGGCCTGCGAGAGGCAGCGTAAGCCTGCGTTCACCGAACTGCTGCGGAACAAGCTGCGAAAAGCCCAGCAGCAACCGCACAGTTCCGCCGGCCGGAATCGGGAAAACGCGCGCGGAGAAACGGTTGCCTTGATCCATTTCAAGCAGCGCCGGATCGCGCATCGTGTGCAGGATTTCTGTGTAAATGCTCTGCGCGCGAAGCTTCTCGACGACCTCGCCTTCCATCAGTTTGCCGTTCACGTCCTTGGCGAAGCGGCTGATCGTCGCGCCCGGCGGCAGCGTGTAATTGAAGCGCCCTTCCATGATGCGATTTTCAGGATTGCGGAAGACGATCTCCGTTTCAGTCAGGCTCAGCGGGCCATTCATGGCCACGCGCAGGTCATATTTCTCCAGGACCATCGCCTGTCCGTCCGGATTCGTCAGCGATACTGGGCATTGTGGTGGATTCATCGCGGCCTGCGGGCGCAGACTGAGCAGGCTTCCTGCAACCAAAAGACTGAGCGTTGTAGCCAGAAAAGTTCGACGTTTCATAGGTTTCCCCTTCTCCCGTGCTCGGGCGAGTCAAACCTTTGACGGACAAGTGCAGAAAAGGTTGCGCGAAAAATGGATTTTGCGGGAGGACCGCTCCTGCCTGGTGGCTACTGGCTCTTGGCTCTTGGCTCTTGGCTCTTGGATGCGCGCGACACCCATTTAGCTGCGCCAACTTCAATTCGCGTTTGCGATTAACGCGATGATGCCGCCGATGGCGAGGATCGCGAGCACGAAGAAGAAAATCTTCCAGAAGCTGTAAGGCCGCGCGCCGCGCACTTCGCCGGTCTGGCCGTTGACCTGGAAGCAATACGTCTTCTGCCCGTATCGGTAGCAGCTGAGCCAGAGCGGCAGAAGGATGTGCTTGTAGGTGATGCCGCTATACGCGGTGTTTATTGAATGCACACGCTGCTCATCGCCGCCGATTTCGCCCCGCACGGCATCGTACAGCGCATCCTTGATGACTCCTTTGGCGGTCGCCCAGCCTTCTTCACATTGAACGACGTAGCGCTCCGCGGCAAAGCCGCTGAGGTATTCCGGAGAATACGGCACGAGACCCGAGAGCGACCACTTCGTTGGGAAATCCGTGTTGTTGCCCGCGCTGATCAGCACGTCATCGAAAAACTCGCTGTAGACCCCCGAGACATACGTCCAGCGCGTGTGGCGGACCTGGCGCGTGCGCGTGACGGTCTTGCCATTCTCGACGGTGGTGTATGTTTCAGTCGTGTAGTAGTAGTCACCACGCTCGCCGGTCCAGTGGCTGACCGTGTGCGCGTCGTACGTCCAGAACGGGCGGTAAACGCCCTGCATCTGTTTTGCGTGCGAATCCGTTTTTATGGCATTCGGCGCAAACCAGAGCGAGTGAATCCATTTTTTGAAAGCGGCCAGGGCCTGTTCGCGCGTAACCGTAAACGGTACGATGGCTTCCGGACTGATGACGTCGCTGTCGTCGGTTTTATCATCACCGGTAATCAGCGCCGTGCCGCAGAAGGCGCAAGTCGTCGCGCGCATGCTGGGATCCAGGTGCGTGACCGCACCGCAACCGGTGCAGCGGATGTCACGGCCCGTAGCATCGCCATACCCTTTGGAACGCGGCTTCGAAAGATAATCGTTGTAGCAGTATTCCTGGATCGCTTCGGCGGTCTGCGGAATTTTTTCTTCATAGCCGCAGTAGGGGCATTTCAGGTCATGCTGGCCCGGCGCAAAAACGAGATCAGCTCCGCACTGCTTGCACGGAAAGCGGTGCTCCTTCGAGGAGCCCTTCACGACAGCGGGCTGTTCAGCGGCTTCAGGCTGGCTCATCAGTTAGTCGGTTTTCCACATCCCGTGCGGCGTGCATGACGCGAACAATTTCAACGACGTCCTGATTGACTTTATAGATGATTCGCCAGTTTCGAAAATCCTGAACAGGAAGATAGCGGAAATCAGCATACTGCTCGGATTGAAAGAAGCACTGCTTGCCAAGATACGGAAATTCAAGAAGTCTTTCACACGTTTCTCGCGCGGCCGTTAAAAACCGATGCGCGGCCTCCGGATTTTCGTCGTGAATGTAGTCCGCAGTATCCAAAAGATCCTGAAGAGCCCGTGGTAGGATGATGTACTCACGCATCAGCTTGTTTTCACTTTTCGCGCGATGCGTTCATCCAGTTGTTTATGCAAATCGTTCCAATCAGCATCAGACATTTTGCGGCCCCGACCACTGGCCAGGCCTTCATCGATTGCCGCTTGAAGCTTCAATTCTTCGCAGCGCTGTTGGAGCAGATAATTCAGGTAGTCACTAACTGTGTTGAATCCGCGGGCGTGTGCCTCCTGCTCCGCAAAGCGCTTCATTTCCTCGGTTAGTTCAACATTGATCTGCGTCATGCGAATTCTCCATACGCTTACATCTTCGCCAGCAGCTCTTTCTTCTTCTCGTCGTATTCGGCTTTTTCGATCAGGCCGGCGTCGAGCATCTTCTTGAGCTGGCCAAGCTTGGCAACGATGTCCTCCCCTCCGCCCCCCGCCGGCGCCGCGCCCTGCTGCTGCGGCTGCTGGAAGGCCTGCCCCATCTGGTTGGCCATCGCTCCGCCCATGAATACGCCGGCGCCCAGGCCCATGCCCGCCCCAGCGAGGCCTCCGGGATTTTTCGCGGCGTCCGGAATCGAGTTGGCCACCTGGAACTGCGTGAAGCGGTTGAGATCGCCGATTGCACCCATCTGCGAGCGCTTGTCCAGCGCCGCTTCGACTTCCGGCGGCACGGAGATGTTCGAAATCAGGAAGCGCGTGAGCGTTATGCCGTGCGACGCGAAGTCGCTGGCGATTGCCGACGATAGAGCACTGCCGATCTGCGTGTAGTTGCTCGCCAGATCCAGCGCCGGAACCTTGGCGCCCGCCAGCGCGGTCGTGAACGCCTGCACCAGCATGTCGCGCAGGTAATTGCTGATCTCCGCGGTTTCGAAGAGCCCATCGGTGCCGACGAGGTCTTTAAGGAACAGGCCCGGATCGCTGATCTTGATGGCGTAGCTGCCGAACGCGCGCAGGCGCACGACGCCGAAATCAGCATCGCGCATCATGATCGGATTGGGCGTGCCCCATTTCAGATCGGTGAACAGCCGCGTGCTGACGAAATAGACTTCGGACTTGAAGGGTGATTCAAAGCCGTATTTCCAGCCGAGCAGCGTGGAGAGAATCGGCATGTTCTTGCCGTCGATGGTGTACGAGCCTGGAGGCATGACATCGGCGAGCTGGCCTTCTTTGATGAAGACAGCCGCCTGCCCTTCGCGCACGATCAGCTTCGCGCCGTTCTTGATCTCCTTGGCGTAAACCGGAAACCGGTAGACCATTGTTTCCCGGTCGTCATCGGTCCACTCGATGATCTCAATGAACTGCGCGGTCAGGCGGTCGAAGAAACCCATTTATTTTGCTCTCCTTCTTTCTCACGCAAAGACGCCAAGGCGCCAGGGATCAGGTTGGTTCATTCCCCGCAGCCTGCAGGGCCTTCCAGAGTTCCATGTACTTTTCCCGAACGTAGGGGTTGAGCTTTTCAGCAAAAGCCGCGTCGAGTTTTAGAATGCGGATCAGATCGGTTGCGTCTCCAAGATCCTTGCTTCGCAAAACATTCGACATTCCAGACGCCAGCTTCAGCTCCATCAATTTCGAAAGCTCGATGTATTTTTTTCCATCTATATCGATGGCGCACGTAGCTGGATCCGGAAAGGATACCGGTTTAGGCTTGCCGTCTCCCGGAAATCCACCAGTTATCAGGAATTCAATGGGCGTGTTGTTCTCAACATCCTTCAGATTCTTGCTTCCGGCAAAAGGCGCCACGTAACCGAGCCCTTCAAGCTTTTCCTTTATGGTCGCGTGCGATTCGCGAGTAACCAGGATATCCACGTCTTCGGTCGTGCGGAAATAACCGTGAGCGACGAGTGCCATTCCTCCAACGATCGCGTACGGCACATTCAGTTGATTTAAGCGGTCACTGATTTTCTGCAGCGCCGCATGAACCCGTCCTTCTTTCATAAAAAATCGGCTCGCCTCCCGGATCGCCTCATCGCCACGTACTCGTTCGATTAAAGTTCCCATATTCTTCGCGTCTCCGGGTATCAGTCTACCCTACCCGTCGTTCAATCCAATCTCCTACTTCCCCGCGAAAGCGCCGCGTTCACAGCCTGAAACGAAATGCTCGGCTTCGCGCTTGAGATCTTCCCATTCCTTGCGGATGCGCTTGGCCTCGGTGAGGTCCACCACGCCGCCATTGTCGATGGCAGTCGAGACCTCATTGAGCAGTTCAGAAAACGATTTCACCATGGTTTGCGTGTGGCGGAAGACGTCGCGGTCCACTTCCTCCAGCGGCACTTTGCGCGAATTCTCAACAAAGTATCCGCCGGCTCGCTCACAAAGCCAGATGATCAGCCGCCGGTCGCGCGTAAGTCTGTAAAGTTCCAGGATGCGATCCAATGGGTTGCGCGCGCCGCTTTTTTCGTCGAGCTCGCTGGCAGGGCACTCCTGGCACCACTTGTACACAAGCGACTCGGACACTCCCAGTTCCGCCGCAACGGCTTTGACTCCGATTTCGGAAATCGACGTCTTCAGAACCTCGTGGGATTCCATGGCAGAATTCAATCACTCCTTATAGAGACAGTCCATTATAAAACGGTCTCTCCTTTATAACGCATTTTCGCGTGATGCGCATCTTTGGTGCAGTGCGATTCTTTTTAGACTAGAGCGTCGTTTAATTCAGGCAGGTTCAGGTCGAGTGAGACACTGTCGGCCGGGAGAATATCGCGCCAGTGCGCCACCAGCTCGCGGTAGGCCTCGCCCACGGGCCGGATCTGGCGATCGAGGTCTACCAGCCCCAGCGGATTGACGTTGCCGTTGTTCTCGCGCAGCGCTGTATCCCAATCCACCTGGTCGGTGAGGCTGTACCAGGTGAAGCCAATGATGGGCACGCCGTCGAGCTTCAGGCGCAGCATATTCGACCACTGTTTGGCCAGCCAGCGGGGAGCGTGATCGGCATCGGCGAAGTTCGTCTCTGTGTGCATCACGGGCAGGTGGTAGCGTTCGAAGTACTGCTTGGTGATGACGTAATACCCGAATGTTTCCCCGGCAGGCTCGAGTGAACCTGCTGCCGAAACCAGATGCTCATTGGTCACGTAGTAATCGTTTCCCATGATGCAGTGAGGCTTCACCGGTGGGCCGTGTTCGGCGAACCACTCATACTCTTTGCGGGTCAGGCCATGGTCGGTCAGATACATGAACATCGATGCATGCATGTCATAGCCGTAACAGAGGTCCAGCGAGAGAAAGCGCTTCTGATTGAACCGGTGGGCGATTTCTACGGCGTCTGGATCGCGCGCGTGAAAGTACTCGGTGGATTCGCTCTGGATGAAAAGCGCTGTCGGGCGGACATGTAAAATCGCCTCGGCAGCCATCGTGTGCGCCTTGGCAAGATTCTTCAGCGCGCGTACGAAAGCCTCGTCGGACTTGAGCCGCTCGTTCCACCAGCCCAGTTCTGCCGAAAAACGCGCAGCGATAAAGATTTCGTTCACGGGCGTATAGTACCGCACCCACGGGAATCGCTTGGCGAACGCAGCGGCATATTCAGCAAAATAATGCGGCCAATCTTCATTCTGAAAATCGCCAATCCAATCGGGGACACCAAAATGGCAGAGATCAACAATCGGAGTGATGTTGCGCCGCCTGAGTTCATTGAAGGTGTCGTCCGCGAACGACCAGTTATAGCGTCCCGGACCAAGGTGTGTGCTGAAGAGTGGAGGCCCATAGCGCAGATACTCAATCCCGAGTTCATTCACGAGGGCGAAGTCCTCGCGCCATCGCCGGTAATGCCCGGTCTTTTCCATTTCGTCCATGCGGTGTTTCCGGCCATCGGGGAGCTTGATTACCGGGCAACTGCATTCAATGCCGGTGGCAAAAATAAAACGCTGTGCGCTCGCATTCCGTCTGGGCCGCAGCATTGTTTGCACCAGTCAGCCTCCTCATGTGCCTGAACAGCCCCGAACGACGCTTAACGGTACTCGTACCAGCGCACAATCCTCCGCCGCACGCGCGGCCGCTCGTAGCTTGTGTAGTAGCGACGTTCGAGCGGTGCGCTGTACACGTTGTAAGTAACAGAGCGGTTGCTGTAGGGCCGGAAGGTAATCGAATCCACCTCGATCACGCCTCCTGGCCTTCGGACGCCGTTGACGACAACCCGTTCGCGGTCGTATCTCTCGCCTGCCCAGTACAGGCGCCTGCTGCCGCCATAATCCAGGAGGTAATCGCCGAAGCGCGTGCGCAGCGTGGCGCGGGGGGCATTTTTGTCATTGCGCAGTGTGCCATGGAATTCAGCCGCAGAAGCTGAGACAGCCAGGAACAGCAACACGGGAGCTATGAAAGATTTCATAACTATTCTCCTCCGGTACACGGGAGTGATGTGCGCAAAACGCGGGCACGTCACAGTTTTCAGTTAGATGATCTTGAGGCGGATTTACACTGGAGAATAAAGCATAAAAAAAGGTGCATGAATCGCCGGGATTTACTCAGCAATGTGTCTAGTTAGCGGTTTACATAAGCAAGCACAAGGATGTGGGGGCAGGCATTTCGACATGGGGCCGCAGCGATTTCTAGCCGGACGTATGTCATGCACATGTGCAGCGGCACTAGCCGCTATCGCCATAAGCATTCTCGCGCCGCAGGCATTCGCCAGTGACGCGGACTTTAAAAAAGTCGGCTACCCATTCATTCAGAAACATTGCATTGAATGTCACGGCGAGAAGAAGCAGGAGTCTGACCTTACCCTGCAGGGATTCAAAGACGAAGCCGCGATCCTGAAGGGCCGCAAGCTCTGGCACCGCGCCCTCAAGATGATCGTTAATGGCGAGATGCCGCCGGAAAAGCAGCCCCGCCCGACTCTGGACGAGATCGAAGCGTTCAAGCGCTCCGTCGGCGCCATCTTCGAAAAAGCTGATCGCAATGCCAAGCCTGATCCTGGCCGCATCGCCATGCGCCGGCTCAACCGCGCGGAATACAACAACACCGTTCGCGATCTGCTCGGAATCGATTACAACGCCGCCGAAGATTTTCCAAACGATGAGACCGGGCACGGATTCGACAACATCAGCGACGTCCAGTGGCTCTCGTCGGTCCTGATGGAACGCTACATGGCGGCGGCTGAATCGGTTGCGGCCCGTGCGATCGTGGTTGATCCCGCCAAGCCGTCCGTTCGCTGGCAGGGCGCCAAGCACATGGAGCCGGCGGGCGAAGGTGTTCCGAAAGACAAGTTCCGGCCCATCTCTGGCGAAAAACCCAACGAGCCCATCTTTTCAGGACCGTTGCATACGCCGCATCAGGTTCCGGCAGATGGCGAATACATCCTGCGGGCGCGCGTCTTCGCCAAGCCCGAGGGAGATCAGCCCGTGCAGGTCGCTCTGCTCGCCTGCGGAAAAGAAATCGCGAAGCCCGCGACGGATGCGGAAGCGGCGAAAATCTTCGGCGCAGCGGCCGCGTCGCTTCGTCCCTTCCAGATTCTGAAGACATTCACCATCAAGGGGCGCGACGAGAAAACGGCTGAAACGATCGACGTCAAAATTCCGCCGGACACCCGCCTGCAGCGCGTCGCTATCGCACTGCTTAAGCCTGACGAAGGCAAGCCGGTGCCGAAGCTGTTTGTCGAATACACCAATCTGGAAGGCCCGCTGGATACCCGGCCGGCGTACCAGCGCAAGAATCTCGATTGTCCGCCCGGCAAGCCCAAAGATATCCACACACGCGAAATACTGAAAACGCTTGCCAGCCGAGCCTATCGCAGGCCCGCGACGACTGAAGAAGTCGAGCGCCTGGCCAAGGTTGTCGAAGCCGCTGAAGCACGCGGCGAAAAGTGGGAAGCCGGGATGCAGCAGGCAGTGCAGGCGGTGCTGATCTCCCCGAAGTTCCTCTTCCGGCCTGAATTCGAGGGCCTTTCGAAGGACCCGCGCCCGATCGACGATTATGAGATGGCCTCCCGCATGTCGTATTTCCTCTGGAGCAGCATGCCGGACGATGAGCTCCTGGCGCTGGCCGGCAAGAATGAGCTCACCAAAAACATTGATGCACAGGTTCGGCGCATGCTCAAAGACCCCAAGGCGGACGCGCTGGTCGACAACTTTGCCATGCAGTGGCTGCAGCTGCGCCGCTTAAGCATCATTGCGCCCGACCCGAAGCTCTTTCCGAACTTCAACCTGCGCCTGAAGAATTCGATGCTGAAGGAGACCGAGCTCTTCATTGAACACATCATCAAGGAAGACCGCAGCATCCTGGATTTCATCGACTCGGACTACACGTTCCTGAACGAGGCGCTTGCGAATCACTACGGCATCGCGGACACGAACGGCAACCGCATGGGTCGCAAGCCGCTGAAACCGAAGGGTGAACCGATCAAAGGGCACCAGTTCCGCAAGGTCTCAATACAGGATGGCGAGCGCGGCGGTTTGCTGACGCAGGCCAGCCTGCTGACCGTCACATCCAATCCGACTCGTACCTCGCCGGTTAAACGTGGTAAGTGGGTGCTGGAGCAGCTCTTAGGCACGCCGCCTCCCCCGCCGCCACCAAACGTTCCGGAGCTCGAAGAGGAAAAGGGCAAAGTCGCCCACGGCACGCTGCGCCAGCGCCTGGAACAGCATCGCGCCAAGGTGGAATGCGCCAGTTGCCATGCGCGTATGGATCCCATCGGCTTCGCGTTCGAGAACTTCGATGCTATCGGCGCCTACCGCTGGAAAGACGGTAAAGCTGACATCGACCCCTCGGGAGTTCTTCCCAACGGCAGAGCGTTCAAGGGCTATGCCGACCTGAAGGGTATTCTTAAAGAGCGCAAGGAGCAGTTTGCGCGGTGTATTACTGAAAAGATGTTGACCTACGCACTGGGTCGCGGGTTGGAACCTTATGACATCCGTACCGTTGACCGCATTGTGGCTGCACTTGCGCAGAACGAGTACAAGTTTTCGACACTGCCGATCGAGATCGTAAAAAGCGAGCCCTTCCGGCTGCGGCGAGGCAAGGAGGAAGCCAAATGAGTTCCCACTCCATTTCCCGGCGTTCACTGTTGCGTGGCATGGGTGTGGCCGTTGCGCTGCCCTGGCTTGAAATCATGGGCCCCGCCAATTGCTGGGCCGGCGAAATTTCCAAAGCCAAGGCCGCGCCGAATCGTATGGCCTTCCTCTACGTTCCCAACGGCAAGAACATGGTCGACTGGACGCCCAAGACGCAGGGTGAAAACTTCGAGCTGCCCGATATCCTCAAGCCGCTGGCCGAGCTGAAAGGCGACTTCTCGATTCTCACCGGCCTGGCTGCCGACAAGGCCCGCGCGAACGGCGACGGCGGCGGCGATCACGCCCGCGCCATGGCCGCATTCCTGACGGGAGCTCAGCCACGCAAGACCGACGGCACCGATATCCGCCTGGGCATCAGCGTCGACCAGGTCGCTGCCGCACGTCTGGCCGACCAGACGCGCCTGCCATCGCTGGAGATCGGCTGCGAGCAGTCGGCGATGGCCGGCAACTGCGACAGCGGCTACAGCTGCGTCTACTCGTCAACGATGTCCTGGAAATCCGCGACGCAGCCGCTGCCCAAAGAAATCAATCCCAAGCTCGTCTTTGACCGCCTGTTCGCCGGCGGAAACGAATCCGATCGCCTCAAGTGCCAGGAGCGCCGCAAGAGCATCCTCGACGTGGTGCGCGCGGACGTGAAGGACTTGAATGGCCGGCTCGGCGCAAATGACCGGCGCAAGCTGGACGAATACACGACGTCAATCCGCGACATCGAACTGCGCATTGAACGCGCCGCCAAGCTGCCGCCGGTGAAGACGCCCGACTACGCCAAGCCCAATGGCATTCCCGATAAGTACGAAGAACATATCCGCCTGATGTGCGACCTGATGGTGCTGGCGTTCCAGACGGATTCCACGCGCATCTGCACGTTCGTGCTGGCCAACGAAGGCAGCAACAAGCCTTATCCGTTCATCAATGTTTCAGAAGGCCATCACGACCTGTCGCATCACGGCAACGACGAAGCGAAGAAGCAGAAGATCAAGCAGATCAATATTTTCCACACCACGCAGCTGGCGTACCTGCTCAAGAAGATGAAGTCCATCCCGGAAGGCGACGGCACGCTGCTGGACCACTGCATGATCGCCTACGGCAGCGGAAACTCTGACGGCAACGCGCACAACCACGACGACCTGCCGGTGCTGGTAGCTGGAAAAGGCTGCGGCACGATCAAGCAGGGCCGCCACATCGTCTACCCGAAGGACACGCCGCTGAACAACCTGTGGGTCTCGATGCTCGACCGTATGAAGCTCGAGGTGACTCAGATCGGCGACAGCACAGGCGCGCTGCCCGGCCTGGCGGGCTGAAGCCAGGTCTTAGCCTGTCCCCTCATCTATAAGAGATGCTTAGCGCTCGCGATTTGTCGGGACTTTTTGCAAGATTTTTTTCTGCACGGTGCGCGCACCTCGAGCCCGCTTCGCCGGTTCTCCCCCTCATCCATACTGAGACGATTTGCCTGTGGCATTAGCGACTCAGATTTTTGAATATTCTTTCAGTCACTGCAAGCCCAACGGCGCACACGGGTTGTGCGCCCGTGATTTGCCCCGTCAGGGGCAATCTATAGAAGCTCAGGGTGGAGCCCGGGTGGCCATGATAGCCGGTTTAGTGAGCGACCCATGTGATTGGCTGTGGAGCAGTGCGGCTTTTTTTTAAAAGGCAAGCAGTCCACCGTGCGTCTCGTGCCAATGGATGGTCCAATCGTATTTGAAAGATTGCATTCGCGGGCGAGACCTCCTGTGAAACGTTGAAATCGTGCAACGCTTGCCGTAGGTGGAAATGAAAATCATTTGTTGGATCACTCTGTGTGATGATGATAACCCGGCTGTTTTTGCCGAGTTGTGCAAGCGTTTTCCATGGGGAAAACGCAATTCGCTATTTTTGAGCGAGTACCCAATCGAAGCTACGGAGACCAATGACGTTCTTCGACTGCTGGAGCAGCAAGGAATGCGACCGGCGTCAAGAAGCAAGTATCCCCGCTCTTCTGAGGAGTACGGTCTTCAGTATCGCTACGAGTACGACAGGTCCGATTACGAGCAAGCTGAATTACTCATACCAATGCCCAAGGCGAGCGTCGGCCAAGTGGTAACGCGCTCTGCCAAGGGGTTATTGAAGCTCGAAGGACATGCCTATCGCAAGGCGTATTCGATTGCCTGTGCGAACTGGCCTTGGCGTGTCGTCTCAGATCGCGTGAAGAAGGCAATAGAAGATGCGGGACTGTCGCATGCCGTATTTCGTCCAACCGACAAAGAGGACGAGAACGATAGGACTGAAGGCATCACTGTGTGGGAGTTGACGAGCGATTTCATTCTGCCGCCACTTTCTCCACGCGGCACAGCGGTCCACAACGACGGCACGCCCTTCTCGGGCGATTACGGGAAAGGCTTTCAATTGGAAGAAGGCTTTTTTAGCTTTCCCGAACTGCATTATACGCGGTCCTCTCTCGTTGAGGCAGGCCCTTTCGATTTCGGATTGACTCGAGAGCTGTACGGCGGTGATCACCCAAGGTTAATTACTTCGCAGCGTTTCTATCAGCTCTGTGCCAAACTGAAGATCAGGACTGAATGGATACCTGTGCGTATCGACCCGAACTGAGCGAGCGCGCACGAACCCAGCCAACGGGGTAGCGCAAGGATTCTTTCGCACATTTGTTTGTAGCAGTCTCTCGGCCAGAGCCGTTTTCTGTTTAGTTCTGTTCCTTCCTACTCTGCTTCCCTAGGGAAGCTCGCGCGAATTTGTTATCCCGCT
>DASPJR010000059.1:0-44731 GCA_035628505.1 Planctomycetota bacterium
TACGGTTGCTGGAAACTACACTGTCACCGCCACGATCAGCGATGGCAACGGCGGGGTGCTCACCAGCACCGCGGCGATTACTGTTAACGCGGCCAGCACCGGCGGCGGCGGAACTCCAGGCGGCGGTGGTGGCAGTGGCGGCTCTGGCGGCAGCGGCGCGACGGCTCCAACGGACACGGACAACGACGGCTTCGCCGATGAAATCGACGAGGACGATGACAATGATGGTGTCAGCGATGCGAATGAAAGTTTAGACGGCACCAACTCTCTCAGCGCATCGTCCGTGAACAAACTGCCGATGACGATCACAAAACTGCGAGGAATCGCGAAGTTCGGCGTCGGCGGGAAGGACGGCTATCAGCTCTCGGGCATTCTGCCCAACGTTCCGGCTGGCCTCAATCCATTTGGGCAGATCGTCTCGATCGACTTCGCCGGCGCGCCCCGCACGTTTACGCTGGATTCAAAGGGTCGCGCACGCGCAACGGGCGGCTCGTTCCAGCTGAAGCTCAAAGGCAAGCGCAACAAGCTGACGAAGCTGGTTGATTACGCCGGCGGAGACATCCCTTTCAAAGCCACGGTGAAAGGCACATTTGTTGAGGCTTGGGCGGATGAAGGCATCACCCCGGAGGCCAGCGGCAAACTGCCCCTCGCGTTCAGCGTGGAGATGATCTTCAACGGCCGCGTGTATGCCGGCACTGTCAGCGCGGTTTTCTCGGCGAAGACTGGAACGGGCGGTTCCTTCCAGAGCGCCAAGCCGCCGAAAAAATGAACGGGAGGGTATAGGGTTCAGGGTCTCGTTCAACCTATATGCTGGCTCCTTACCCTAATCCCTAGACCCTGTACCCTCGACCCAGTAGAGTCAGACGCCCATGAATGCGGCGTCTGAACTGCGAACAAAGCTCAAAGAAGTCTTCGGCTTCGACGAATTCCGCCCGCTGCAGGAAGCGATCATCAATGATGCGCTATCAGGCCGCGACGTGTTCGCTCTGCTGCCCACCGGCGGCGGCAAGTCGCTCTGCTTTCAGCTTCCCGCGCTGCTGCGGCCAGGCCTGACACTGGTCGTCTCGCCGCTGATCGCGCTGATGAAAGACCAGGTCGACGGCCTGCTGGCCAGCGGCATCGACGCCACCTTTCTGAATTCGACGATCGACGGGCGCGAAGCGAATTCGCGCATCCAGCGCCTGCGCGATGGTCGCTGCAAAATTCTCTACGTCGCGCCCGAGCGGCTCATGAATTCCCAGTTCCTCTCCGAGCTGCGTGAATGGAACCTGTCGCAGATCGCCGTAGACGAAGCGCACTGCATCAGCGAGTGGGGCCACGATTTCCGGCCGGAGTACCGTCAGCTCGCGACGCTGCGCGAATTGTTCCCGGGCATTCCGATGATGGCGCTCACGGCGACGGCGACCGGTCGCGTGCGCGGCGACATCGTGCGGCTGCTGAAGCTGAACAATCCCGGCTGCTACGTTGCCAGCTTCAACCGCCCGAATCTGACGTACCGCGTCGTCCCGAAGGACGAGCCGTACGCGCAACTGCGCTCGTTCATCAAGCTTCGCCTCAGTGAATGCGGCATCGTCTACTGCCAGAGCCGCAAGAGCACTGAAGACGTCGCAGAGCGGCTCGTGCAGGATGGCATTCCCGCTCGGCCCTATCACGCGGGTCTCGAAGCCGATCAGCGCGCGCAGAATCAGGAATCGTTTCTGCGCGACGAAACACGCGTGATCTGCGCGACGATCGCGTTCGGCATGGGCATCAACAAACCGAACGTGCGCTACGTGGTTCATTACGATCTGCCCAAGAACGTCGAAGGCTACTACCAGGAAACCGGACGCGCCGGACGCGACGGCCTGCCAAGCGAATGTCTGCTGCTGTTCAGCTCGGGCGACGTGGCCAAGCAGATGCGCTTCATCGACGAAAAGCCTGATCCGGCGGAGCAGAAAATCGCGCGCGACCAGCTCTGGCAGATGGTACGCTATGCTGAAACCAATCAATGCCGACGCGCGACGCTGCTCGATTACTTTTCAGAAAAGTATCCCGAGCCCAACTGCAAGAGCTGCGATAACTGCCTGACCCCGCGGCCGCTGTTCGATGGCACGATTGAAGCGCAGAAATTTCTGTCGTGCGTGTACCGCATCAAGGAAAAGACAGGCATCAACACGGGCATGAAGCACGTGATTGATGTTCTGGTCGGCGCGGACACCGAAAAAATCCGCGACTGGCGCCACGACTCGCTGACGACTTACGGAATCGGAAAGGATCACTCGCGCTCCGAATGGAACAGTATCGGCCGCGAGCTGCTGCAACTCGGCTATCTGCAGATGCGTGTCGGCGATAACTTCCAGGTGCTCGAGCTCGCTCCGCCGGCGCGCGAGGTTCTCACGAAGAAAAAGCAGGTGATGCTCACGACGCCGATCGACACGAAGAAGGCGGCGAGCACATCTGACCGAAAGAAGAGCAGAAGCCAGGGTGACATCGAATGCGACGAAGTTCTCTTCGAGCGGCTGCGCGAAGTTCGCAAGCGCCTTGCCGACGAGCGCGATGTGCCCGCGTACATCGTTTTCTCGGACGTCGCTCTGCGCCAGATGGCGCGGGACTACCCGCAGAATGCCGGCCAGTTCCACCGCATCAGCGGCGTCGGTGAAAAAAAGCTTGCCGAATTCGGCGAGGCTTTCATGTCCGCGATTTCAGATCATCTGCGCACGAACCCAAGGCAGGAATTTTCAGACACGCCGCTGCTCAAAGCCGCTCCAAAGAAGGAAGGCCTGAATACGACGACACGGGAAACGCTGCAGCGCTTCCGCAGCGGCCTTTCCCCTGCCGACATCGCTGCCGAGCGCGGCTTATCTGAGTCGACGATTTATTCGCATCTGGCTAGCGCGATCGAAGCCGGCGAAGAGTTCGACTTTCATCACCTGGTTACCACCGACCAGGAACGCGAGATACATTCGGCATTCGACCGGCTCGGCCTGAATAATCTCACGGGCGTCGTCGATGTTCTAGGTGGCGAAGGCGCAATCAGTTTCAACGTACTGAAACTTTTTAAAGCGCAGCGATTGCGAAAACTCCGGGACAAGTAATTAAATTTAGTGAGGAGGGTGGCCCGGACGACTTTGTCGTCCGGGCGCGCCAGCGCAAGAGGTTACATCCTACGTGTTCCCAATGGGAAAACCGCTAGCACGAATGATGTAACCTCTTGCGCTTCGCGCCCAGACGGCTGCGCCGTCCTCGCCACCGTCACAGTTGTCGTGCGAGCAGTTCCATCGGGTGCAGCACTTCGCAGCTAAGGCCGGCGGCTTTGCAGCCGTTGCGGATCTGCATCAGGCAGCCGGGATTTCCAGTGCTAACGAGCTCGGCCTTGGTTCCGGCGATCGCCTCGATCTTGCGCGCGAGAACTTTGCCGGCCATCTCCGGCTGCGTCAGGTTGTAAATGCCCGCAGCCCCGCAGCAGTATTCGGCATCAGGCAGCGGAATCCATTTGAGCTTCGGAATACGCTGAATGATCGCCTTCGGCTGCGCGCTGACTTTCTGAGCGTGCAGCAGATGGCACGGCTCGTCGTAGCAGAGCGTCTTTTCAAGCGGCGCGATCGGCCGGACGGGCTCCAGGTCGTAGAGCACCTGCGAGACGTCCTTGATCATCCCCGCGAACTGCACGATCTCGTCGTCGCCGTGAATCAGGTGGCGGTAATCTTTCAGCTGCGCGCCGCAGCCGGCGGAGTTATTCACGATGGCGTCGACGCCCAGGCCGCGGAAAATTTCCAGGTTTTTGCGCGCGAGCTTGCGGGCGATGTCGGCTTCGCCGGCGTGAACCATCAGCGCGCCGCAGCAGACCTGGCCTTTCGGCGCAAGCACCTCGACGCCGTGCGCCTGTAACACTTTGATGGTTGCGCGGTGAATGTCGCCCATGAACTGGTCCATGACGCAGCCGGCAAAAAACGCGACGCGCTTTTTCGGTTTGCCGCCCTCAGCGGGGAAAACATCCGGCGCATTTTCGAGAAATGCGGGCGCGCTCAGGTCGGGCTGCATCTCTTCCATTTCACGCAGCCGTTTGGGCAGCAGATTCATCAGGCCCATTTTTTTCGCCGCGCTTCGCAAACCGCTGGTCTGCTGAAAGCGCAGCACTTTGGTCACGAGGCTGAGAACCGGCGGATTGGGAATAATTATTTTGAAGAACAGCGCCCGCAGCAGACTCTCCAGCGCACCCGGTGGATTGGCTTTGAGCAGCGCTTCGCGGGCGGGCTCCAGGATCGCGCCATACTGCACGCCGCTGGGACATGCCGTTTCACAGGCCCGGCAATCCAGGCAGAGATCCAGGTGCCGCGTGACTTCGGGCACCGGCTCCAGGCGGCCTTCAGACAGCGCTTTCATGATATACAGCCGGCCGCGCGGCGAGTCGTTCTCGTTGCCGACCTCCCGGTATGTCGGGCACGCGCCGAGGCATAATCCGCAATGCACACACGAGCGAAGCAGCTCGGAGGCTTCTTTGGGGAATTCAAAGAGCCTCTTTTCAGGCGGCTCGTGAGAGCAGATCGATGGAGGTGGCTCAGGAGTCAGCACAGGACCTTCTTTCCGGCTTGCGGTCAACACAGGTCGCTCGGCGGTCATTTCCATCAGCGATGCTTAGCTCCCGAAAGATAACATTTTGTCACATCGCGTTTATAGTCGCCTGCGCCGAAACCGCAACTGACGGCAGGATTGCTCTTGGCTCTTGCTGCCAATAGCCAAACTAAACCTTTAATTGCCTTGCAGGGACTGCGCGCGGTGCCGGCAGAAGCGTTCGCATATTTCAAGCATTTGATCAGGTTCAATCGGCTTGAGCAGAAAAAGCGTTCCCATTTTGTCAGCCGCAACTCTGGCCCGAGGATCGCCGCTCATGATTGCGATCCAGACCTCAGGATTTTCCCGTTTGACATTCGCGACGAGACTTTCAATCGAAACTGAGCTTCGGGTGTGAAAATCGACTAGCACGAAGCATGGATGATCACGAGGAATAACATCTATGGCCTCGTCGAATGACTCGTATTCTTTGCACGCGAACCCGTTCGCTTCCAGCAGTTCGCATAGTGCGAGTCGGGTGTCCTGATGGTCATCGATTATAAATGCAAGTTGTTCCATAACTTTCGCCGTTTGGATAACGCGCAAAGCCGTTGCCTGATTCTTTTTGCCAGACGTTTTTTGTCCTATCGTCGCGGTGCGCGGGCCTGCCATTTTAAATTCCTGCAGCGATAGGGTAAGCTCACGCGTCGAAACGATCATCTGAGATTACATTAATGGCCGAGCCTGCTTCGAAACGCTTTTCGCTTCGCCGCCTGCTGCGCGTGTCACTGGGCACGCTGCTGCTGCTCGTGCTGCTCGGCGGATCAATCGCTACGGCATGGTGGCGCTGGGAGCCGTGGGTGCAGCGCAGCACAATTGCCAGCGAAATCCGCGGGCGCCTCTCGTTCGCAGCCGATGGCGAGCTCGTTGCGGTGCAAGGGACAGGCTGGGACCGCATTACCTCTGCCTGCCACTTTGCTGAAAGCGGAGCGAAAACGGATCATCTGCCTTTTCAGACCCTTTCTCCAGACGGTAGATACGCGATCTGCTTTTCATCCGAGGCGCAGCAGTTCAACCTCATGGACGTACACTCCCGCACCATTCTGCCACTGCTGACGGTTCGCGAAGAAATTCCAATTATCCGGTTTTCGCCGAACAGCCAGCGTCTGCTGATCAACAACCCTGAGACTCAAACCTTGCAGGTCTGGCGCGTGAATGAAAAACGCGAAACATTCAGCACACCCAAGGATTTCATCCCCATCGCCAGCGCCGAATTTACGCCCGACAGCCGCTACGTAGTGATCTTGCGCCGCAATGGCCGCGTGAGTGTCTTCGATGCGGAGGCTGGTGAGCTCAAAGGCATGACGCGCGCAAGCAAATTCAACGCGCACTTCGTTGTGGTCTCGCCCGACTCGAAATGCCTTCTTGCCGCCGGCGCTGACGCCTCGGTGTGGCTCTACACGCTGCCTGAGCTGAAGTACGAAATGGACTTCCATGTACCGAACGATTACGTATTCGCAGCCGCATTCTCCACTGACAGCCGGATGATTGCCGTTTCACAATGGAGCGGCGATGTGCGGATCTACGGCCGCGGAACAAAGGATCTGCATTCGGAACTGAGCACCTCGGGTGCGCGGGCCAACTGCCTCGCGTTTTCGCCGGATGGCTTGCGCCTGCTTGCCGGCTGCAACGACAGCTCAATCCGTGAGTGGGATGCGCAGGGTCGGCAGAGTCTCTATATTCCGCCGCTCGCGCAGAGCGAAAGCTTTTCTCCACCAGTAATTGTTGACGCCAGGGAAGAACCTGACATTCCGGATGAACCCGACGGAGTGGAAGAAATCCCGCCAGGCGCTGGAGAGAAGGCATGGAACATGAAGTACAGCGGCCAATTCGAACAGGCCCTGGAGGTGCGCTATCTTGACGGCGGGCAGATGATCTCAGCCACTACAGCCGATAAGCGCACGCAATTGTGGGATGCGGGAAATGGCGAGAACATCGAGGTCTGTTCGGGGCGGAGCATTGTGGCTCTGTGCAGAGATGGACGCCGAGCCGCGGTGCTGAATGAAGAAAAGAAAACGTACGAGATCTGGGATCTGCGCCGCAAGCATTCGCAAAACCGCCTGACGGCGCAGCCGGAGATCTGGATGGCCGCGCTGTTCGCGGTTCTGCTGGCATTCACACTTTTCCGCAATTTCCGGAGCGGCCGCTGATGAAACGGATTCTCCTCGCCTGCTCGGTCCTCGCGCTGCTTATGGCCGCAAACGGCCGGGTGAATCCACAATGCCGGGCTATTTTTGCCAGCGGAGATGAGGCGCCGGTGGACCGGCTGGCAGCGAACATCGCGGAGTATCTGAAAGACAAAGTTGGTGACCCGAAAGGGCACTATCTGCTGGGCCGCGTGCACGCGCTGGCGTATGCGTACAAGACAGACAAGCTGTCGGCATTCGGTTTCAGCGAACAGAAGGAAGGGGATCTTCCGAGACTGGACGACCATTATCATCACCGCGGCAAAGATGAGCCTGAAATCGATGCGGCGCTGCGCAGGAGATATCTCGTAATAGCCGTGAACAGCTACCGCGAGGCGATCCGGCTGGCGCCGAACACGCCGCTCTGCCATTTGGGACTGGCTAGTGTTCTCGAAATGGCACGCGGGGAACTTGCTGATGTGGAACTCGCACCTGTTTTTGCGGATACGTTAAAGAAACCGGATTCGGCGGCTATCGATGCGAAGATTGCCGAAATCGTTCAGAAGAGCACGTACTCTAATTTTGAACACCTATTTTCCGACATCATCAAGGAAGGCGCACACGGTGTTCCCGTGCTGCGCAAGCTGATGCAGAATCCCAAGTTCAGCGCCGACTGCAGAAAGGCGCTGGAGCGGATATGGATCAACGAAGCAATCCAGCATTATTGGCTGGCGTACATGTTGTCGATCAAGAAGGATATACCCGAGCGCGAAAATTATGAGCTGTCGACACCCATCTCACAGGAAGCCGGCGAACACTACTTGAAGCTGGTGTATCAGCGCGGCCCGACAGAGTTCGAAGAGCAGCGCATTCCGCAGATTCGCCGCGATATCTCGACGCTCAAGCGGCGGGGCATTGCGATGACGCCGATTATTTTCTCTGAAACCCACGTCCAGCCGCTGGATGCGCTGCTCTCGCCTGCGATCGTACGCTTCGACATGAACGGCGACGGCATTGAGGACGAAATTCCATGGGTTAAACCGGACACGGCGATTCTCGTCTGGGATCCGCAGCAGCGCGGGAACATTACCTCAGGCCGGCAATTGTTCGGCTCGGTAACCTGGTGGATTTTCTGGCGCGACGGCTACGAAGCGCTCAGCGCGCTCGATGATAATCATGATGGCGAGCTCCGCGGGACCGAACTGCGCGGGTTGGCGATCTGGCGCGATGCGAACTCCAATGGCGTCTCAGAAGCGGGCGAAGTCATGCCGGTTGAAAGCACGCAGATTGCGAGCCTCTTTACGACAAGCACGACCGTCGTTAGCCCCGGAAACTCGCCTGCAAATCCATTTGGATTGAAGCTCAAAGATGGCCGCGCCCTGCCGACGTATGATTGGACCTTCACGATTCCGGCGGGAAACTGAACGAATTAACGCCAAGAACGCCAAGGTCGCCAAGACGCCAAGGGGAAATGAAATCTCAGAGTCTGAGCACACGTCATAGCTTGCGATCAGGCGAGGATTTCTTTGACCACGTGCCCTTCAACATCGGTGAGCCGGAAATCGCGGTTGGCGTGGCGGTAAGTCAGCCGCGTGTGGTCCAGGCCGAGCAGATGCAGAATTGTCGCATGCAGGTCGTGGACGTGAACTTTATTTTCTGCCGCGTAGAAGCCGTAATCGTCAGTCGCGCCGTGAGTGATGCCGCCTTTCACGCCGCCGCCGGCCATCCACCAGGTGAAGCCGTGCGGGTTGTGATCGCGGCCGTCGCGGCCGCCTTCTGAAACCGGCGTGCGGCCGAATTCGCCGCCCCAGATCACGAGCGTATCCTTGAGCATGCCGCGCGCTTTGAGATCCTGCAGCAGTCCGGCGATGGGCTTGTCGACTTCACCCGAAAGCTGCTGGTGCTTGCTTTTCAGTTCATTGTGCTGGTCCCAGTAGCCGTGAGTACACTGAATGAATCGCACACCGGCCTCGGCGAAACGGCGCGCGAGCAGACACTGCTTCCCATAGCCGTCGGTAGCCTTCTCGCCGATGCCATAGAGTTTCTTCGTGGCTTCCGATTCTTTGCTTAAGTCCATCACACCCGGCGCCGCCTGCTGCATGCGGAACGCCAATTCGAAGGACTCAATACGTGCTTCCAGCATCGCGTCCGCGCCCGTGCGCTGCGCCTGCAGGCCGTTGAGATCGCGCAACATGTCCAACTGCGTGCGCTGCTCGTCGGAGGTGACCTCCTTGTTCGTAGCATTGGGAATCGTGGATTGCACGGCACCATCGGATTTTCCAATGCGCGTGCCCTGGTGAACCGCGGGGAGGAACGCAGAGCCGAAGTTCTGCACGCCGCCATGGCCGAGCGTAGGATTCAGCGTGATGAAGCTCGGCAGATCCTGATTTTCAGTGCCCAGCCCATAGCTGATCCACGCGCCCATGCTCGGGCGCACGAACGTGTCCGATCCGGTGTGCATCTTCAGGCACGCGCCGCCATGCGCGGGATTGGAGCCGTGGATTGAGCGGATCACGGCCAGATCGTCCACGCACTGCGCCACGTTTGGAAAGAGCGAGCTGACCCAGAGGCCGGACTGTCCGTGCTGCTTGAACTCCCAGGGGCTCTTTAGCAAATTGCCGGTCTGCGCGAAGACCACGCGCGGCTTGGCGAACGGCAGCGGCTTTCCGTCATCGCGCTGCAGCAGCGGCTTGTAGTCGAACGTGTCGATCGACGACGGCCCGCCGTGCATGAATAAAAAAATCACACGCTTGGCGCGCGCGGGAAAGTGCGGTGTTTTAGGGCTCAGCGGATTGCTGCCGCCGGCGAGCGCCGTTCGCGCGAGCAGATCGGTGAGCGCGAGGCTGCCGAAGCCGGCGCAGCAGCGCTTGAGCATGTCCCGTCGAGTCAGTGCCATATGCGCCTCAGTCGATGAACACAAAATCGTTGGATGCCATCAGCGCATGGATCACGTTGGTCCATGCCAGCTCTGGCGTGCGGCCCTGCTTCATGAATCGATCGACGTATGCAAGAACCGTCTTCGTTTCAACATTTCCCGCCGGCCGCGAAAACAGCGTGATCCAAGCCTGCCGCGCGCGGTCGCGGTCCTGGGCCTCCGGCTGCAGCAGCTTCTGCGCCAGCGCCTTGGCCTGCTTGCGCACGAGCGGATCGTTCATCATGAACAGCGCCTGCTGCGGCACGGTCGTGACGGGGCGTTTGTCCAGGTGCACGGCCGTGTCGGCGTAATCGAAAATTGTGAGCAGTTCGTAGGTCGTGTGGCGCGGAATCGGCAGGTACACCGTTCGGCGCGGAATTTGATACGCCTCCTCTTTCGTCTTGTAGTATTCGCTCGAGCGGTGTGCGCCCTCGACAAATCCGCCCATCTTCAAGTCCAGCAAGCCGCCACAGGCAAGCAGCGCGTCGCGCACGACTTCCGCTTCCATGCGCCGTCGATTCTGCCGCGCGAAAAGCCTGTTTTCAGGATCTTTTTCGAGCAGTTCCGCACTGGCGACGCTCGATCGCCGCCACGCGGCTGACGTGAGAATCAGGCGATGCATTTTTTTAATCGACCAGCCCCCGCGGATGAACTCCTGCGCCAGGAAATCGAGCAGCGCCGGGTTGTCCGGCGCTTCGCCTTTCAGCCCGAAGTTGGACGGCGTGCGCACAAGGCCTTCGCCGAAATGCGCCTGCCAGATGCGATTGACCATCACGCGCGCGGTGAGCGGGTGCTTCGGATCGCAGAGCCACTGCGCCAGCTCGAGTCGTCCGCTCTGCTTCGGTCCGACTGTAGGCGGAGTCAGGTGCAGATTCAGCACCTTCGGAAAGCCGCGCGGCGTTTTCTCTTTGGCCAGATTCAGATGGCTGCCGCGCAGATGCACTGCCAGATCGCGAATCTCGATTTCTTTGACGCCCATTGCCTTGGGCAGATCGGGCCCGGCCTTCTCCAGTTTCTTGAGCTCCTCTTTGAGCTTCGCGAGTTTTTTGTCGTCTTTAGGCTGCGCCTTTTCTGCCGCGGCGATCTCGGCTTTCTGCGCCTCCACCTTTTTCTGGAACTCGGCCTTGAGCGACTCGTTGGCCGGATCAGGGACGACGTTTTCAAGCAGGATGGCCGGACGCTTTGAGTAATCCGTGATGATGCCGGTGCTGCGGAAGATTCCGGCGAGGGCGTAATAATCCGTCGCATAAATAGGATCGAACTTGTGATCGTGACAGCGCGCGCAGGAAATGGTCAGCCCCAGGAACGTTTTGCTCGCCACGTCGAGCTGCTCGTCGGCGATATCCAGCTTCATTTTTTCAAGATCGGGCTCGGCAAGCATCTTCGGGCCCATCGCCAGCCAGCTGGTGGCGACAATGGCATCGGCATCCGGATTCGGTAGCAGGTCTCCGGCAAGCTGCTCGGTGATGAAGCGATCATACGGCTTATCGTCATTGAAGGCGCGAATGACATAATCGCGGTAACGCCACGCGTGCGGGTGCCCAACGTCCTCATCCACGCCATTCGAATCCGCGTAGCGCATCAGGTCCAGCCAGTGCCGGCCCCAGCGTTCGCCGTAGCGCGGCGAAGCGAGCAGACGATCCACGGCTTTCTCGAAGGCATCGCTGGACGAGTCTTTCAGAAACGCTTCGAGCTCTTCCGGTGTCGGCGGCAGGCCCGTTAGATCAAAGCTGAGCCGCCGCAGAAGCGTCGGCTTGTCCGCTTCGGGAGCCGGCGAGAGCTTGCGCTTTTCGAGTTCGGACAAAAGGAAGTTGTCGACTGCATTCTTCGCGCGCTTCTTATCTTTTATCTTGGGAGCGACCGGATCCGCGATGGGCTTGAAGGCCCAGTGCGCGCGTCCTTCCTCGAGGCTGATGCCGGGCTTGGTCTCTTCTGCAACAACCGCTTTGGCGACCCGCGGATCAGGCGCGCCGGCTCGAATCCACGTGTCGAAATCAGCGATGACCGCATCGGGAAGCTTCTGCTTGGGCGGCATCTGCATGTCCTGATCGCCGTAGCGGATCGCTTTCATGATCAGGCTGGCGCCGGGATTGCCCGCGACGAGAACCGGTCCGCTTTCACCGCCCTTGAGCATCGCTTCGCGCGAATCGACCTTCAGGCCGCCCTTGCTCTTGCCCTTTTCAAGGCTGTGGCAGTCGTAGCAGGATTGAACGAGGACCGGGCGGATCTTCTTTTCGAAAAACTCGACTCCCTGTGCTTCCGTCATCGTGACCGGTTGCACGGCAGCAGGCTCGCCCGCGCAGAGCGCTAATGATCCCAAAAGTGCTGCCGACAGAATCAGTCGAAGCATTACCGGTTCCCGAATGGTTATCTGAAAATGCTTACCGATGGGCACGCTAATTAGTCATTAATTTCCAAAAGTATTTTTCTTTCCAAACACAGTCCTAATGTCACGTTACATGTTGAACATGTGCTTCGTCATTGTTTGCGTGTTTAGGCCTCAAAATTTGTGTTAAGGCAGAATAAAAGGTATCATCAGAATACTCGTCGGGGGCATGCTCATGTCCTACCGAATGAACGACGCGGAAACCGAGGCCTTTGTTCTTTCGCGCGGGCTCCTGACGAACGAGCAACTCTCACCGTTTCGCGTCCAATGTTCCGTCGACCTCTGCAGCCTGTTCGAGCTCATGATTCAGCAGAAGATCATTTCGCCCGAGATGCTGGCGGAGCTCGAAAAGAACGCGCCGCCGCCCGCGGCGCCGCGCTCTATACGGTCGGGAACAACATTTCTTCGCCGCCCCGAGTCGAGCGCTTCAATGCCGGCCGTCTCGGGCGCATCGTCAGGGGCTGGACAATCCGGTATGCGCCGGACAACGCGGCTTTCGTTCGATGACGCGCCGTCGCCTGCCGCAAAATCCAGCCAGACACGCGCGGCAGTCATTGTTTCCGCACAACCAGCTGCGGCGGCCGGCGAGAGTCATCCAAAGCATCCGTTGCCGCCGGAAAGCGTGCCGGCTCCGATCCGCCTCGATGCGCGGCGTCGCCGCCCGCATGGCTGGCCCGGTGGGGCGGCTCCGGCCGACAGCACGAGCGGCCATGTGCAGCAGTGGCTGGCGAGCGCACGGCAGTCTGGCGCCAGCGACGTTTATCTCTGCGCCGGCTGCGCGCCACTTCTGCGCATTCATGGCGAGCTCCATCCGTTTGGTGAAACTCCGGCGATGAGCGCCGAGCAGGTCAGCAGCATGGCTCAGCAGCTTCTCACGTGCGAGCAGTTCGACTTCTTCCAGCGTCACGGCAGCTTGCGCACGGCGTACGCGTTTGCCGGTGGCGGGCGATTTCGCGTGGCACTCTCCCGGCACAACGCGGGCATCGATATTGCAATCCGCATTGTTCCGGAGCAGATTCTCTCTGCCGAGCAACTGGGACTGCCTGAAGGCTTTTCCAGGCTGGCGCAGTTTCAGGAAGGTTTAATTCTTTTCGCGGGCGTGACGAACTCGGGAAAGACGATGTCGATGCTGGCGCTGCTCGAGATGCTCAACCGCACGCGCAACATTCACATCACAACATTGGAAGATCCTGTCGAGTTCGTGCTGACTCCGGCAATGGCCGAGATCTCGCAGCGGGAGCTGGGCGTTCATACCGGAGACGATGACGTCGCGGTTGCGCACACGCTGCAGTGCGATTCAGACGTCCTGATGATCGGCGAATTGCATGATTACCGGATGGTTCAGGGCGCGCTCGCCGCGGCCGAGACGGGCCAGCTGGTGATGGCGACACTGCCGGCAGCAGACTGCGCGCACGCCATCGACCGCCTTTTGGACTGCCCGGGCGAACCGCTGCAGCTTCGCAACCGCATCGCCGACAGTCTGCGAGCGATTTTCAGCCAGCAGCTCGCCGCGCGCGCTGACGGGCAGGGCCGCGCGGCCGTCTGCGAACTGCTGCTCAACTCGATTTCCGTTGCGAACATCATCCGGGAAGCAAAGACGCAGAACCTCGTGAACGTGATGCAGACCGGCCGCCAGCAGGGACTGATCATGATGGACGATTCGCTCCGCGCCCTGGCGGACGCGGGTGTTGTCAGCGGCGAGGAAGCTTACGCACGCTGCAAAAACAAGGCGCTCTTCAAGAAGTATATAGAGCCGCAGGAAGAGCTTGAAGAAATCGCGAAGCCGCCCGAGCCGCCCCAAAGGCTGCGGGTGCGCGCCGCTGAAGCACGGAGGCAGCAATGAGCGCCATCCAGCCGCTCCTGGAGCACGTTATCGCGCTCAACGGATCGGATCTGCACGTTCGCGACCGCTGCACGCCGCGTGTGCGGCGCAACGGCCCCCTGGAAGAGATTTCCGGCAGCGCAGCGCTTGATCCGCACACGCTGGACGCCATGCTGCGCGAAATTGCGCCGGCGGGTGCTTTAGATGAATTTGAGCGCACGGGCGACAGCCGTTTTGTTATTTCGCTGAACGGCCAGTGGCGCGTGCGCGTGAGCCTGCTGAAAAACCACCAGGGCCGCAGCGCCGTGCTGCGCTGCATTCCCAATGAAATCGCGACACTCGAGCAGCTTGGCCTGCCGCCGGTGCTCGCTCAGCAGCTTCAACACCGTTCCGGACTGGTGCTGATTTCCGGCGCGACAGGAGCAGGCACAACGACAACTGTGGCCGCGCTGCTCAAGTCGGTGAACACCTCGCAGCGCCGGCGCATTCTGACGCTTGAGCACCCTATCGAGTACATGCACACGCCGATCCAGTCGATGTTCATTCAGCGCGATGTTGCGCCGCATCACGGCGAGGCGGGAGTCGCACCGCATTCCGGTTACGATGTCGTCGCGATGGGCCCGCTGCACTCTAAGGAAAAGATCGTGGCGGCGCTCTCGGCGGCAGAAGCGGGAATGCTGGTGATCGGTACGCTGCACAGCCATACGGTGATCAAGGCGCTGGAGCAACTGCTGAATTGTTTTTCAAGCGACATGCAGCCGTGGATCCGCACGATGCTCGCCAACACGCTGCGCTGCCTTACTGCGCAGACGCTGGTGCCGCGAGCGGATGGCGCGGGACGCTGTGTCGCCAATGAGATCCTGATCGCAACGACGGGGGTGACCTCGGCCATTCGCGAAGGCTACGTTTCGAAGCTGGGCACGATGATTCAGTCCGGCGGCGCCGACGGCATGATCACGCTCGACGACGCGCTGGCCAAACGTGTCGAGGCCGGCATGATCAACGCCGCAGATGCGATGCAGCATGCCGTGGACAAATCACGCTTCGAACGCATGGCGGCAAAGCCCGCGCAGGCCGCAGCCGCTGCTTCCGCCACGCCCGCAAAAGCGTGAACTCACGAGCCGTCCTGAGAATCAGCGCTCAACGGTGATGGCCATCACAACCGGCGCTGAATCATCTTCGCCCTTGATAAACTCGATTTCCTTGATCACGCGCTGCGCACGCGCAGGTTTTATGGCCAGGTAGCGCATCTGCTGCTCGCGCAATTTGAAGGCGAGCTTCGACTGCGGAACCTCGTTCGTATGCGAAATGTAATCGGCAAAGTGCTGGCCATTGATGAGCTTGTGATCTTCGCTCTGCCCGTCGTCGTATTTGAGCCGTACGATCAGGCTGACTGAACCTTCCGGAAGAGACGGAAACCCCCATCCGCTCACGCCGCTGAGCAGATGAATTGCCGAGGCCGCGGTGTTGCAGGGCACGCGCACCGACTTCGGCATCGTCTTGCAGACTTCACCGAGCGGTCCGAACAGCAGGATAGCATTGTTGCGCTTGCCGCCCTGCGGATCGACGACGTTGAAGGGAATGTCGAAAGCGGTCTGCGGTCCCCAGCGCTTGAAGATCAGTTTTTCTTCATCGCCAAGCCCCAGGAACATGCGCCGGCTGCTCGGGAACGTCGCAACTTTTTCCAGCGGCAGCGGAAAGAAGTGGCCCTTTTCCGTGAGGAACTCGAGCAGATGCGACAGATCTTCGGCGCCGATTTTCTCGAAGCCTTCGGGCATCAGTGAAAGCGGGGAGGCAATCATCTTCGCGATGTCCTCGCGCTGCACAATGGTGCTCTTCGCGTCGCTGTCGAGGAGCTCGATCGAGTTCTTGTTTTCGCTTTTCAGCAGTCCCGAAACGATGCGCCCGTCATTCGTCTTGATCGTGTACGTGCGGAAGTTGCCTTCAACCGAGCGGTTCGGATCGAGAATGTCGACGAGAATGTCGGCTTTCTCGCGCACGCCCAGCCCATCGAGCTCCGGACCGACGTGCCCGCCGGTGCCGCCGAAGTGATGGCACCTGGCGCAGTTGGCGGCGAAGACGTCTTTGCCGCGCTCCGCGTGGCCGGTTTTTGTCGCCAGCGGCGTGAGCGCATCGATGACCTTCTGGCGGTCGGCGTCCGGCAGGCGGCCGTTGCGGCCGAGGATCTCTTTTGCGCGCGCGGCAATCGACGCATCCGGATGGCGGAGAAGCTGCTGCGCCTGATCGGGCGTTAAATCTCCCTGCTCAACGCGGCCCTTGTCCATCGCGTCCAGCAGCGCCGCCGTCCACTCCGGCCGTTTTAGCAGCGTTGCCAACGCCGCGCGGCGCGTCTGCGGTGAATAGGTATTCCAGCGTTTGACCAGCTGCGGCGCCAGCGCCTCGCTGCTGCCGCCGCCGAGTTCAGTGATGATCCCAGCCGCGAGTGACGGATTGATCTTTGGCGTGATCTGATTGAGCACCGCGTCGACGTTTTCCTGATCGACACCCAGCGAAACAAGCTGGCGCAGTGCGAGCGCGCGCTGACCGTCGCTGAGATCGAAATCGGAGATCTGCGCCAGCAGCGATTTTTTCACGCCGGCCATCGCTTCTTTGAGCTTCGCGTCGGCTTTCCACTTCTGGGCGAGTTTCACGATCTCCGTCTGCTGGCTGAGCTCCATCTTCTTCGTCAACGCCGCGAGATCCTCTTCAAGTCGCCCCGTCTGCTCGGGAAGTTTGTCGACGGGCCAGCCTTTCTCAATCCCCGCAAGCGCCGCTTGCGCCAGCGGCTGCTGCGCGCTCGTGAGCGCCGCGACGACATCGGCTATCGCGGAGACCGGCGCTCCGCGGCTGAAATGCTCAGCCACGATCCGAACCGCCGGCGCGAGCGATCTGGCGCTCGCAGCGTCTTTTCCAAGCGCTGCGGCGGCTTTCAGGAAACTGAAATCATTGCGCGCGGCGGCGCTGATCGCGGCGGTTGGAATCCACTGATCGGTGGCGTTCTGCGGCTGAAGCAGCATCGCCGCGATGACCGGGCCCGCTTCCGGAACCGCCGGCATCTCCGCCAGTGCCAGCAGCGCCGCACGGCGCACCTGCGGATCGGGATCGTTCAGCAGATTGAGTTTTATGATATGGGCAGCCCACTCGGCTTTGCGCGGAAGAACATCCAGCCCGGCGCGGCGAGTGGGCGCGAACGAATTTTTAAGCGCGGCAATCAGAGTTTCATCATACTTCTGCGTGCCGAACGCGCCGAGCGCGTGCATGGTCCAGAGCGCGTGAACGGTGCGGTACTCACTGAATGCCTCGTCTTCGGCGATGAGAATTCGTTCAGACAGCGTCGGCAGCAAATCGTCCATGCCGCGTTGAATGAGCAGGCGCTGCGCAGTGTCGCGCCACCACTTGTTGTCGTGGCCGAGCAGCTTCACGAGCTCAAACGGCGTTGCCTGGTGAGGCAGCATTGTTTTGTCCGGCTTCATCGTCTCATGAACGATGCGGTAGATGCGGCCATGGCTCTGGTCGCGCAGATCGGTCAGCACCGCGTTGCCGGCGCCGTGTTTGCTCTTCACATACGGATTGTTGTGAATGATGATGTAGTTGTACCAGTCGAGCACCCACACTGCTCCATCGGGACCGACGAGCGTCTGAATCGGCGCGATCCACGGATCGGCGCCGGCCATGAGATTGAAGCCATTGCGCGCAGTGAAACTGCTGCCGCGTGGAACGAGCCAGTCGATGTGGACGATGTGTCCGGTCGGCTCGCAGACGAACGCGGCGCGTTCCCAGTATTCTTTCGGAAATGCGCGCGCGGTGTACGGCGTCATTCCGGCCGCGGCGGTGAACGCGCCAAACCAGTCGCCCTGCCGAACGTTGCTCGTCACCGGATGAAACGGCTTGTGGTCGTCGACGCCGGCGCTGCCGTTGCCGTGCCAGCCGCGCACGCTTTCGAAAAAGCGATTGGGAATGCCGAGATACACCGCGTGCTGGTTGTTTGCCGTGGAGATGAAACAGTCGCCGGCGGAATTGAATCCCAAGCCCCAGGTGTTGTTGCTCGTTGAGGTGAGCACTTCGAAGGCTGTCCCGTCCGGCTTGAAGCGGAAGCAGCACTGGGCGAAGCGCTGCGTCTGACCGTTGACGGTGACTTCGCCGCCGCTGTAGCCGCACACGCCCCACATCCAGTTGTCCAGGCCCAGCTGAAAATTGCTCATCACGGCGTGCGTGTCGAAGCGGCCGAATCCCGTATAGAGAATCTTGCGCTCGTCACATACGTCATCGCCATTCGTGTCTTTCAGCAGCAGTATGTGCGGCGCCTGGCCGACGATCAGCCCGCCCCCGCCGAAGGCGATCGTCGTGGGAATGTTCAGCTTGTCAGCAAAGAGCGTGAACTTATCAGCGACGCCATCACCGTCTGCGTCTTCGCAGATCTTGATGCGGTCATTGCCCACACAGTTTTCAATAACATTATTAGGGTAATCGACGCTCTCGGCGATCCACACGCGTCCGCGCCCGTCGAACGCCATCGCCAGCGGCTTCACGATTTGCGGCTCGGATGCATAGAGCTCGGCGCGGAATCCGGCGGGCAGATGCATTCGCTTGATCGAATCGGCAGGCGTGAGCGGAGGAAGCGTTTTGCCGCTGCCGGGCACCACCTGCATGTCGGCCTTCGAGAGAGCCGCCTCTTCTTTTTCATTGCGCGCAGCCCAGAACAGCGCTTGCTTGATGAGTTTCTGAAACGGCGGCGAATTCCACGTGACAGGAGTATGGCCGAGCCCCGCTACAAAAATGCGGCCCCTCCCCTGCTTGCGCGTCCACGCGAGCGGCTCGTAACCGCCGCTCTCCTCGCGGGCGAGCAGTACGCGCAGATCTTTCGCCGTCTGCGTGTGTGTGACCGCCACATCCGTCGCATCAAAATTCGCGACGCCTTTCGTGATGGCGTGCTGCGCATCAACGATGACAGCCCGGAACGCCCCGGGCGACGCGCTCTTTTTTCGCGCGCCGAGCAGCTTCGAGAACCAATCGCTCTTCGGGAAAGCTTCGATGCCACTGCCGAGCACAACGATGCCTTTGCCGCTCTCCAGAAAGTTCTGCAGCGCTGCTTCATGCTCGGCACTGATGTCGCTCACTGCGCGCGCGATTACGAGAACATCCTCTTGTTGCAAGGCTTGCGCGGTGAGCACACTCACGTCGTCGCTGCACCGGACAGGCACTCCGTTATTGTGTTGTGTCAGGGCTTGTTGAGCATTCGCTTCGTTGCCGAGCAGAAGCACGCGGACGCTTTCGCCTTCCGCGGCGAGCAGAGGAAAAGTTAACGCGACAAGGATGAACAACGAACGGGACATAGGCACTCCGATTCAGTCGTATTACTGACGCTTCAGAGGTGAATCGTTCTACTAAAAACCGTCGCACTTAAAAGGATACTCGCAGGCAGGATGCCTGAGGTACAACTTACGCGAACTGCTTATAAAGCATATATGCGGCAATGATGAGCCCGATGATCGAGATCGCCCGCCGCAGGTTTTTTGCGCCGATCTTTTTGGCCACCCCGGCGCCCGCGTATCCTCCCACGCATGCGCCGACTGTCATGATCACTGCGACAGGCCAGTCAATCAGCCCCTGAATCGCCAGCGTCACCGATGCCGCCAGATTAATGATCAGTGCGCAGAAATTTTTGACGTAGCTCATGCGGTAGATGTCGCCGATGCGCATGAAACCGAGCGCGGCGAGCATCAGGATGCCTATCCCTGCGCCAAAATAGCCCCCGTAAACCGCCACGAGAAACTGAAAGGCCAGGTTTCCAGCGGACGGCCCTTTGAATTCGGCCGCCTGTGCGCCGTCGATCAGAACAGGCGGCGGCGGCACCAGCTTTTCCTGCAGCAGAAACAGTGCGACGGCCATCAGGATCAGCCACGGGACGATCACTTTGAACTGCTCGGGCGGCGTGAAATACAGCAGCACGGCACCGATCACTCCACCGATCAGGCTCACGATTGAGAACGGAATGATCAGCGCGTCCTTGCCTTTGACCATCTCGCGGAAGCCGAGCGCACCGGTCAGCGACGCAGGCCAGAGTGACATGCTGTTCGTGGCGTTGGCTCTGATGGGATCGAGGCCCAGGACCAGAACGAGCGCGGGGAAACTGACCAGCGTGCCGCCGCCGGCAACGCTGTTCATGGCGCCGGCGATCACTGCCGCGGCAAAGGCAATGCAGACTGCCAGCGCATCCGGCAATGACGTTCCGGCTGCGGCCACTGGATGGCTCGTCGAGGACAAAAAGTCGATCAGGGTGTTCACGCGTCTATTGTAGCGCAATGGGGTAAAGGCGCGAGTTACGGGGGAGTCCGGCAGTTTCAGTTGCTTTCCAATCCCTATGGCGGCAACATTTTGCGTCACATGGCGCGCGTAGCGGACAAGTCTGGTTTCGGCAGTAAAAAGCACACTTATAAACTGAGGATGTTCAGATGAATCATCGCCGTTCACACGCCTTACTGATCGCCCTGGCAAGCCTTTTACCGATGGCTTATGCAGGCCAGGCCACCCTGGAGCTTCCACCCAAGGCGCCATCGGGCTTTTTCCAGACGCTCACGCCGGCCTTCAACGTGGAATGCAACACGACCAAGGCGCACGCAGACAAAGTCGCAACCATGATCAAGAATGCGGAGATGCGCTTTTATCAGCTCTTTAAGCTGACGCCGGATCTGATGAACGGGACATCCAAGCAGAAGTTCGATAACAAGGCCAACATTCCAGGCGACGTCTTCGCACAGATGGGCTTTAAGCCGTTCATCCATGTTCGCGTTTACAAGGACATGGAGGGTTTCACCGACGAATGGTTTGAGCTCACCGGCGTCAAGGACAAGGAACAGCGCCTGCGCATGGGCATTCCCGGCGCGTACTTCTGCACGCGGCAGGATTACGACAAGACGAAAATGCTGCGGGAAATCCGCAGCTTCGTCGCCAACCGCGATGACGACGAACTCGAGCGCACCCTGCTCCACGAGATGGGGCATCTGTTCATGCACTCGTACCTGCTCGCCTTCTTCGGCGATCCGCCCAAGGGCCAGGAAAGCCAGAAGCGCGGCACGCCGGCCTGGCTGAGCGAAGGACTGGCGCAGCTTTTCGAAATTCTCTGGTCGAAAGCCGGCTCGGCGCAGAAAGCCAAGATGCGCTCGGAAGCGATGATCTACGAAGCCACGCAGAACGGCGATTACTACAAATTTGATGAATTTGTGAACATCACCAACGCGCACAATCTGGCCGCCGTCGCCGGCGATCCGCTCAAGGCCACGCTCAATTATGCCCAGTCGCTCTCGGTCATGGATTACATGGTCAACGTGGACGGCGCGAGGTTCTTCAGCTTTCTGGAAAACCTGCGCGCGTTGAACTTCGAACGGAACCTGCGCACGCGCAACAGGGATCACATCCCTGAATTGTATTCGTTCCAGGACGAAGCGTTCAAAAAGGCGTTCAACTGCAGCATCGCGGAAGTCGAACCATTCTGGAAGAAGAGCGTGAAGACGAAGATGGAAGCGGCTTTGAAGAAGCAGCCTGAGCTCAATTACTGGATTGGCGAATATTACCTGCGCCGCGGCAAGGACAAGGAAAACGACTACATCAAAGCCGAAGAGCGCTTCAAGCTGGCAATGACTCAGGCCCCGACCAAAGGCGAAGGCTACCTTGGAATGGGCCGCATGCAGCTCCGCAAAAACGATCATGAGACTGCGCTGAAGACGCTGACCAAGGCCGCGGAGCTGATGCCCAAAGACGAAGACGCCTGGTACTTCCTGGGCATGGCGCAGATCAACAACGGCAAACTCAAGGAAGCCTGCGAGAGCCTTGATAAGGCACTGAAGATTTTCCCGCGCAGCGGCCGCAGCCTTTCAGGCATGGCCACGGCACAGTTCCATTCAAACAATTTTGCAAAAGCCGCGGAGTACTACGAGCAGGCCTACCTGGTCACGCGCAACCCCGGCTTCATGCGCGAAAAAGGCCGCGCCGCCTTCTTCGCCAAGGACTACCGCCTGGCTCAGGGCGCCTTCGCGGTGTTCTGCGAAGCCTACCCGAAGGACCCGCAGGGAGCGCTGTGGTACGGACTGTCGGCCTGGCGCCTGAACGACAAAGAATTCGGCATGAAGAAACTGCAGGAAGCGAAGGCGCTGAATCCGAACGACCCCATGATCACCGAAGCGATCCGCCTCGCTGAAAAAGGCGAGTCTCTCCGCTTCGAACTCGAAGAAACGATTGCTGCCGAAATCAAGGACCCGGCCAAGGCTGCTCCGAAGAAGGTTCAAATCACGATCGAGGACGAGTAACGTGATGCATGATGCATAACAGGCAGGACAATCCTTCATGCATCATGCATCATGCATGACTGTTATTTCATGCTGACACGCCGTCCGACGACCATCTCTTCCGCTTTTTCCGACGCCAGCCGCACGAGGCGCTCGTGAAGCTCGCGATCGCCCTGAGCGACTTTCGAGCGGTTCTCGTCCCACCACTTCTTTACGTCGCGGAAGGAAAGCCGGTGCAGCTTTTCGGACGTGCGCCCGGTGATGGCATCGAAGCTGGCCATGAAAGCGATGAAGTCCGCGCGGTCTTTCAACGAAGCCTCGCGGCTCAGCGGTCCGATGGGCCCTGATTCCTGCGGTTGCGAGCGCTTCTTTGTCGAGCCGGCGAGCACATCATCGCTTCCGCTGACCTCATCCGGAAAACGCAGCGTCTCGAACGCATACTCGACGAGCGCCTCCGTGATGGCGTACTTGAACGCGCTGTTTCGCATGGCATTAGCGTAGGAAACTTTCCAATCTTTCTGATGCTGCGGCACGGCGCGGAAGAGCGATGCGAGCGTTTTTGCGATTCTGTCATCCTGCGCCGGAAAAGCCGCCAGCCTCTTGAAGGCCTCGAGGCACACGGACGCATCCTTGTCGTTCTGTGCCACATGAATCAGAACATCGATTGCTGAGTTTTCGGCTTCAGGCAGCAGCGCGAGTGCCGCTTTGCGCTCGGCCGCCGACGCCGACGCGTAGCTTCTGTTGAACTTGGCCCACTCCGTTTTCTCCGCCGCGGTGACGGAAAGAGCAGTCGTGAGAACGGTTCCTGCGACAAAAAGCTTTTTCATAGGCGTGTCTCCCCGTGTTTGTGTTTGCCAACGCCGGTATGACGCGCTCCCGAATAACTTGTTGCAGAGAATTTCGCTAAGCATTCATGTGCCCGGTCGCGCGAACGCTTTTGATTTCGCTGGGCTCGCAGCAGGAAGGCTCTTTCATTTCACATTAGTAATTATTTTTTAAACCGGCCAGATTTGCCGGGCTTAGCTGTATAGAACGCATCCGTGCTACCCGAATAGACATTGCCGGCAAAGGTGAGCGTGACCGAGAGCGAAATGCGTTCTTTGTTGCGCTCGGCGCTGACAATGCCGTCGTCTTCCCAGCTTGATTTCCAGCTTCCCTTGTTCAGCTTCGCCGAAAACAAAGTATCGCCGCCGATGAATTCCAGCGTCTTCGTCTGCTTGTTGCGAATGAATTTTGCCTTGAAGCCGGCGCTGCCATTGACGGACTTGCTTCTTCCACGAGCGTCGAGCACGAACGGAACTTTCGCGCCATCGCAGTCCACTAT
The DNA here is from genome assembly GCA_035628505.1 of Planctomycetota bacterium. GTDB lineage: Bacteria > Planctomycetota > SZUA-567 > H5-PLA8 > H5-PLA8 > DASPJR01. Next base: position 23,445 of record DASPJR010000059.1, read on the forward strand.
CAGCTGCGCTTGATTGAAGTTCAGCTTCGCCGGAAGTGCCGGGATGATTGTCGTGAACGAGATGCTGTCTTTCGCGTCGCTTACGAAATTGACTCCCCCCGAAAGCTTCAGCAGCGGGATCGCGATTGGCGTAAACGATCCGGCGTCGTACGCATTGGTTCCCGCGGCTGTTTCGCTCGCGTTGCTGACGCCATCGCCGTCGGCATCACTATCCTGATCATCCGTGATGCCGTCGCCGTCAAAGTCGGCGGTGCCGCCGGGCTTTGAGTTCGCGTTGCTGGGATTGGTTCCGAGCTGCGCTTCTTCGGCGTCGCTCACCCCGTCGCCATCTGCGTCCGCCGGAGGCGTTCCGCCGCCTCCCCCGCCCCCGCCGGAACTGCTGGTGGTTGCGCTTGCGGCGGCGGTGTTGGCAGAATCGCCGACCGAATTTGTGGCGCGCACGCGGTAAAAATACGTCGTGGCCGCCGAGAGATTCGAATCGCGGAAGCTCGTGGCGTTCGCGGCTGTGGTCGTGATCAGCGTCCAGTTGGCGACGCCGTCTGGACTGCGCTCAATCTTGAAACCGCTCTCGTTGTTCGACGCGTCGGTCCAGGATAGATCGATCGCGGTGCCTGATACGGCCACCGCCGTGAGCGCCGTCGGCGCGGCCGGCGCGCTTCCGCCAGACGGCGGCGGCGGCGCTGAACTGTCAACGGTGATGATGACCGCGTCGTACGCGGGCGCGTGCACGCCGTCTTCGACTTTCAGCATCAGCGTGTACGTTCCCTCGGCGCTGAAGGTCGCGGTTGTGTTGGGCGACGACGCATTGGCGAAGACAACATTTCCGGGCGCGGCCGTGTAGGGGTAAACGTACCAGGTAGTCGTAATGTTCGTGCCGGAGACCGCCCCGCTCAGCGTGGCGCCGGCCTGTGGGTTAACGGTCTGATCGGCTCCCGCGTCGCATGTCGGAGCGCCAGGTGAGCGCGGGCCTTCGTTCTCGCCCGTCGTCTGGATCACTTCGAAGTTCGTGATCGCCAGCTGCTGAATGTTGGAGAAGCAGCCGGCGGGAAAACGGTCATCGGGGCAGATGGAGATCGAGAAAAAGTTCCCGTTGTCGGCCACCATCGCTCCGTATTTCTTCAGGCCGAGCGCCACGGCGCGTTCGTACTTCGACCAGTTCGACGGAATCGTAAAGCTCGATTTCAGCCGCACGCGCTGGCCCATGGCTGGGACGTTGGGATCGGTCGTGCTTCCGGCGTCGTGCGTCGCCGGGTAGATGTGCGCGGTATTCGTCGCATTGTTGCGCGTGCGCTTCACAACGACGCGCATGCAGTGTTCGACCATGCCGCGGTCACATTCATCGTAGCGGACCAGCGCGGGAAACATCGGAAAGCCGGCGGCATCACCGGACGTCCAGGTGTCCGGCCGCAGCGCGTTGGAATTCAAATCGAACTTCGCTCCGTTCGACGCCTGCCACGGCTGCGTGGCGTTGGACGCGTCGTATTTCATCTGCCACGTTTCCCAGATGAAACCGCTGCCGGGCATGACGGTGATGGAGTGACGGTCGCCGCCCTCGTTGTTCACGTCCTGCTGCCATTGGGTGTTGGTGAGCCCGCCGGTATGCACCGGCCACGTTTCGATGGGCTGATTGGACGGAATCGGATACGAACCGACGTTGCTTGTCCCGGGTTTAATATCATCGGACTGGCTCGGGTAAAGCAGCAGCCGCACATCCACGCGCGGCTGGTTGTCAGGGATGAGGACATAGTTCATCTCTTCAAACAGGCGCAGTCGGTTTCCGTTGCTTCCAAGGTCTGTGATGATCTGCTGAATCATGGCCGACGAATTGGCGAGCAGCGGCCGGTTTGAAATGTCCTCGTTCCATGGATTGGTCAGCGGCATGATCTGCATCGCGGACACGATGGCATCCGCTTCCGGCGTGTTGAACAGCGTCGGCGTGGTCACCGTGGGAACCGGGCCGAGAATGCGGCCTTCCTGATTGATGCGCTCGCCGGCCTGCGCGCCGGCGAACGCGAGCAGCACAATCAGCAGCGGCATTCGAAACAATGACATGGCAACCCCTCCAGGTGCGCACAATCACAGTTGCATCATTTTTTGAATCGTCCGGATTTGCCCGCTTTCGCTGCGTATTTCAGCTGCGTTCCGGCGCTGTAGACGGTCCCGTTCAGCGAAATCATCACCGTCATCGCGGCTGATACGTTCTTTGCATCCGCATCCACGATTCCCTCATCGGTCCAGGCCGCCTTAAAGGTTCCGTGAATCAGCTTTGCAGTGAGCGCCACATCGCCGCCGAGGAATTCAACCTGGCCCGTTAACTTGTTGCGCTTGGAAGGCGCGAGCTTCAACGCCACAGAGCCGGCGGCGGATTTGCCGCGGCCTTTGGCGTCGAGCACAAACGGCACCTTTGCGCCGCCACAGTCGATCACCACGGTCAGGTTGAACGGGCTGAACAGCGCCGGAAGTTTCGGCAAAACCGCTCCGACAGTCACGCTGTCCGCGCCCGTTACCGAGAAGTTTGCGCTGCCGGAAAACTTTGTGAGGCTCATCGGGACAGTCGAGAACGACGCACCGTTGTAGGCATCGGTTCCCGCAGCGGCCTCGCTGGCGTTGCTCGCGCCGTCGCCATCGGCATCGCTGTCCTGATCGTCTGGGAGGCCATCGCCATCAAAGTCGGCGGTGCCGCCGGGCTTTGAATTTGCATCCTGAGGGTTCGTGCCGTTTTGAACTTCAAGCGCGTCGAAGTAGCCATCGCTATCGCTGTCGGCCGGAGGCGTTCCTCCCCCACCGCCGCCGGTACCTCCCCCTCCGCCGCCGCCTCCTCCACCTCCACCGCCACCCCCGCCGCCGCCCGAACTGGAGGTCGTGGCCGAAGCCACGTTCGACGGCGCGGACTGACCGTTTCGGTTTGTCGCGCGAACGCGGTAGTAATACGTCGTCGCCGCGGCAAGCGCGCTGTCGCGGTGGACGATCGCATTCAGCCCCGGCGTGGCAATCGAGGACCAGCCATTGATGCCGTCCGCACTGCGCTCAATGATGAACCCGGTTTCGTCGTTCGAATTGTCGACCCAGGAGAGATCAGTTTCGCTGCTCGACACGCCCGCGGCAATCAGGCCCGACGGCGCCGCTGGGGTCGTCGGTTGCGCCGGTTGAGCATTCACCAGGATGCTGACCGTATCGGTGGCCGTCTTCTCGCCGTCACTGACGCTCAGTTGCAGCACGTAACTTCCGGAGACCGAGAAGCTGGCGCTTGTATCGAGAGCGGACGGCGCTGAAAAATTCACCGTTCCCGGTCCGCTCAGTTGGTCCCACGCATAACTCAACGTCCCCGGAACAACCGGCAGGCCGTCGTCGCTGGCGCTGCCGTGAAGGTTAACCGTAGCCGGCAGCGTGATGGTCTGGTTCGCGCCTGCATACGCCGTCGGTGCCAGATTGGCGTTGAACTCAAACGCGCCGGCATCCAGCGCCGGGTCTTTCGCCCGAGCCTGGCTCTTCTGATGCGGCACATACTCCATCAGCACGTCATTGGCAGGAAGCGCTGCGGAGGCCTGCGCCCCGGCACTGTTGCGGCTTGAAGAATTCTCAAGCAGCGAAAAGTCCTGGTGGAGTTCATCCTTGAATCCCGGGTTTGTACCCAGCGTGCCGCTGAAGGTATTCACCGAACCGGTGAGTGTTCCGTGGCTGCTGACAAAGCCGTCCTTGATCCAGTTGCTGCGCAGATTAACGACGCCTGCGCTTTCGGAGATGGCGAGCCGACTCCCGGCCTCCTTCACATAGAGGATGTTGTTGCGGCAATCCGCCGTTTCGCCGCTGCTGGACAGCCTGAAGAGCGTTGTGTTGCTCGTTCGCGTCGAGACGACGGTGTTGTTGTAGAAGTGCAACGTGCCCTTGCGGTAGTTAGCCGTCGTGCCGCTGTCGCCGCCGTAATGGCAGATCTGGCTGTTGCCGGCGCCATCGGGCTCGATCAGGACGTTGCCGTAAACGAACGTTGTGTTGTACGCCGGATTTGAATTGAGCACGCTGCTGTCAACCAGGTCGAGCTGGCGATTGCCGCTCTCGATCCAGTTGTAGCGCACGACCAGTCCCGCCGAGCGGTCCTTCAGGTTGTTTCCATTGCAGTTCAGCCGCAGCGGGCCGTAGCGGTTGTACTGAAAAGTGATATTTGTCGCTTCGGTGTAACTGTTGTGTTCGAGGACACTGCCTTCGATGCCGTTGTCATAGAGGCGGCATTTTTCGATCAGGATATTGCTCGTCTGGTGGGCGACGAAGAGGCCGTTGCCGCAATCGTGAAACGTACAGCCGCGAATGGTGATCTGATTTCCTTTTTCGACGAAGATCGCTGACGCATTATTGATGTAGCTATGGCTGGCGTTGTCATCGCCCGTATAGGAATACGGTGGCCGGGCGCTGCGGATAACCAGGTTCTCGACGACGATATAAGAAGGCATGGTGTCGGCCGGCGTGTTGGCGCCGCCGATTTTTATAATCGATCGTTCTTCGTTCCAGTAATTGAGTCCCTGCGCGCAGACCGCTCCGTTTCCATCGATGACCGGCAGATTGCCGGTGCCGTCCGCCACGCCGCGGACAGTGATGGGAGCCTGAGCCGTTCCCTGGCGGCAGATCACCCATTTTTCTTTGTAAGGGGTGGACCTGGCGTGGATCAACACGGTGTCGCCGGCCGCGAGCGTCGCCCATGGCGCGGCGCCAATGGAGGCGAACTGCTTTCCCGGGCCAATTTCGTAGGTTGCCGCGTGCGCAGTGCCGACGAGGACGCCTGCTACCAGCCATAAAGCTGGCAGGACCATCCGTGAATGCAACAAGGGAACCCCTCCCTCCGCAGCGGCATAGATAGGTTGCGCTATTTTCGTTTTCAGGGACAGGGATTTTTTATCAGAAGATAATTTTTCCCTGTGAGCCCAAGGCACCTGGGGCAAAAAACCGAAAAAACAGAGGCGGAACGCGGTCTTCATAGGGAGATCTCCTTAGAAGTGCAGTCCTGCGGCTGTTCGGGTGACGGCGAAGTTGAAATTTCATTAGTGTGGAAAAAACCAGCTTTACATGTTTCGTCTGAGCACCCACTGTGCACGGGGGAAATAAGCCCGTGAATGTCTGGAGCCCGACGTGGATGCCAGTTAGATCAGTTTAGAGAGATAGAGTCCGACTGCGGATGGGGCTGCCTGCAGGTGGTGGCGGGGACACTCCTGTCCCCGGGAGGGTTTGGCTGCTTCTCGAAACGCCGAAGTTTTTTGAGCTTTTGCGACTTAGTTAGTCAAGCGCGTCACAGCTAACTGAGTAGCTTCCGCCTCACTGCAGTCTCGCCAGCACCGCGTGCAGCACTTTTTCGGCGCGTTCTTTCTGGTCGTCCCGCACGTTTTTGGGAAGCGCCTGGATCAGCGGGAGGTCTTCTTTTCGCGCCAGCTTTTCGATGCTCTGGAACATGCCGCCGTCAACGATGCTGATCTCTTTGACCGTCTGGCAGAGCAGCGGGACGGCGCGCGCGTCACCCGCTTCGGCCAGCAGTCGGGCGTATTCGTAGAGCCTGTCTTTGGGCTGGCCCATCTCGATGAGCGTATCAATGAGGAACTTCGGGTTCCGCAGGTTCAGCACACGCGCGGCTTTGCCGCTGGCGTTGTACTGCCAGCCTTTCACGCAGAAGGCCAGCGCTTCATCCGCGTCCTCGCCCTGATACTGCTCAAGACTCCATTCGGCTTCGAGGCTGGTGTCGAGATGATCATTCGCTGACCACTGCCGAATGCGCGGCAGCAATGCTTTGCACTGCGTCAGGCCCGCGGCGCGGATCGCCCAGGAAATCGCCGGAGGCAGATCGCCGTAGCGGCTCATATCGTCGTCACGCACCGCCGGCGGCTGCCACTCTTTCAGCGCAGTCTCAAGCGCGCGGCTGCTGAAGGCGCTCTCGAGTTCACTGAGCAGCGTTTTCCAATGCGTGCCTTTGTCGAGTTTCTTAAGTTCCTGAAGCGCGGCCCACTGATCGCTCACCGTTGAAGGCGAACGCAATTTCATCAGCAGCGTGAGCGCCTGCAATCGCACTTCGGGAGACGCTGCATTTTTCAGCGCCTCTTTGACGACGCTCTCTTCCGGATGCGCTGATCTCACGCACGAAAACTGCACGCCCGGCGCCAGGTGTGGGCTGAGCAGAAATCGGCGCGTCCACGTCGCATAGCCTTCGAAGGCCGGGACTTCACGCCTGCCCCTAAGCGCGCGGACTCCGACATCACCATTGGCCGGGCTGGTTGAAAAATAATCCGCGCCAAGCCGCCAGAGTTGCAGAGCGTCGGCAACCGGATCAGTGCTGTGCGGAGTCCACGACTGGGGAAGTTCCCCGGCACTGGCAGCCAGCGCCACAGCGATCAAAGCGGAGACAACGGCGTAGCGCATAGAGACCTCAACCCATACCGGCCGAACAGACTGTATAACGCTCGTGGGAGGAGTTTCTTGCCAAAAGAGCGTTTTTTGCCGCAGAGCGGCAATCTAAAAAAGCCAGGGGTGGAGCGAGCGCCCGCGAGCGCAGCCCCTGGTCGCACCGACCCGACGGAACCGCAAGCCCCGTCAGGGGCGCACTAATCCCAGGCGTGTCCTTGGCCGTTGCGGAGAGATCATTTTCGAACGCCAGAGCCTCGGAGACGCAAAAGAATCGGCGCGAATGAAGAATGAAAAGGAGATTTGCTGCACGATGCGTAAACCACTACCGGCGGTGGTCGAAAGACTCCCGCCGCACTACGGTTGTCCTAATTATTGAAAATGAATCGGAAAAGTCGTCGTACAAGATATTGATCTGCAATGCTTTGCAGTGGCGAAAAGATTTTAGGAAAATTTTCGCGACAAATCGAGTTCGCAAATCGTCTTAGTTAGAGTGAGGGGAGACTGCATCCAGCGCCTCACCGCCTGAACGACGCAACCCCTTTCATCTTCCGTTTACTAACAGGCTCTACTGTGCGATGTTCCACGCGGAACATGCAAAAATCTGCGTTGGTGGACAAAAGACCGGGAGTCTTCCTATAATGCAACGAGCGCTCATACGAAGCTAAGCTGAAAGGATCTTAAAAGCAGATGGCGAAGCAGGAAAAAGAGAAGACTGGCGAAAAGAAGAAGCTGCGCGTGGCTCTGATCGGCGCCGGCGGCATCTCCAATGCGCATACTGAAAACTACAAAAAGTTCGATGACGTCGAAGTCGTCGGCGCCTGCGATGTCAGCGAGGCCAGCCTGAAGAAATTCAGCGACCGGCACGGCATCACCGCGCTCTACGGCGACTGGAAGACGATGATCAAGGAAGCGCGCCCCGACGCCGTGAGCGTCTGCACGCCCAACGGACTGCACCTGCAGCCGACGCTGGATGCGCTCAACGCCGGCTGCCACGTCCTTGTGGAAAAGCCGCTGGCGCTCAACGCCGCGGAAGGCCAGAAGATGATCGACGTGGCCAAGAAGAACAAGCGCCACCTCGTTATTGGTTTCCAGCATCGCTTTGACGGCCGCACCAAGCTGCTCAAGCGCGCCGTTGATGAAGGCGTGTTCGGCAAGATCCTGTTTGTGCGCGTGCAGGCTCTGCGCCGGCGCGGCATTCCCAACTGGGGCGTCTTCGGCAGAAAGGAACTGCAGGGCGGCGGCCCGCTGATCGACATCGGCGTGCACGTGCTCGAGATGGCCCATTACACCATCGGATCCCCCGAACCGGTGAGCGCGACCGGCAGCATCTTTACGTATCTGGGCAACAAGCCGTCGGACGTCGCGTCGCAGTGGCCGGGTTGGGATTACAAGACGTACAACGTCGAAGACCTTGCCATCGGCCACATCAAGATGAAGACGGGAACGGTAATTCACGTCGAGGCCGCTTTTGCCACGCACATCGAGAAAGATGTGTGGACGTTCCAGATCTTCGGCGAGAAGGGCGGCGCCACCTACGATCCGACGACGATCTTCCACGACCACGCCGGAATGATGCTCAACGCCACGCCGGCCTACGTGCCGAAGATCGAAGTCTTTCCGCATAAGATGCGGCACTTCGTCGACGTGTGCCTCTACGACCGCCAGTGCGAAGCACCCGCCGAGCACGGCCTGATGGTGCAGAAGATGCTGGACGGAATCTATCAATCCGCCGAAGCCGGCCGCGAAGTGAAGATCGACTAATGGTCAGTGGTCATGGGTCACTTGTCATTTGCAGGGGATGCGATGCGTCTCTTGCGAATGACAACTGACACCTGACACGTGACATGTGACGAACGCGCATTCTTGCAACTGGCCGCTGCAGCGGGTAGACTCTTCCGAGCTACAAAAGCGCGCGTAGCTCAACTGGATAGAGTACAGGCCTCCGAAGCCTGGGGTTGTGGGTTCGACTCCCGCCGCGCGCATATATTCTGCTGCACGTTCCCAATGAATTTCAGACGCCTCGCGTAAAAGCAGCCGCAGCCCTAGCGCGCAGTGCGCGCAGGCTCGTTTTGTAAAGAGACTGCCCACATCCGTTTGCAGAAACGAAACGCACGCCTGTACCCGGCATAAACAATGCTCATCCACCCCTGCTCAGAACGCTCAATCAACCGGGCTCTGCGGGAGGTGGACCATGTTTCGCATCTGCGGACTGCTGCTCCTGCCTGTTCACCTGTGCGCGTTCGAGTTCTTCCTTTCGCAGGATGGCACGCCGTACACGTGGGATCTTGCCAGCCTGCCGGACTCGACGATTCGCTGGAGAACGTCACCCGCTGATGCGCCAGAGATCCTGCGCGAAGCTGCGCTGTTTGCCACGCAGGCCTGGAGCAACGCCAGTGCTGGCGTGATTCAATTCGCGGAAGGAGACGGCGGCATCGTGATCGAGTGGGGAGCGCCGGTCTCTTCGGAAGGTTCACTGGCCGAAGCGACGGTCCTCGCGCGCAACGGAACAATTCTTATGGCAACGATCGCGGTTAACACGGCCAACTACGCCTGGGTTCGCGGCGAACAATCCGGCGAGCTTCCGGCCGGGACGGCCAATCTCGACGCGGTGCTTCTGCATGAGCTCGGCCACACGCTGGGCCTGGCTCACGCGGAAGTTCCAGACGATTCCGCCACTCATGATCTGCCGACGATGAACGCTGTCTGCTACAGCACAGCGCGCTCGCTGCATCTGGACGATATTCTCGGCATCCGCGCGCTCTATGGCATCGACGCGCCGCTGCCGGCGCTGTTTGTTGAAGCGTCACCCGCCAGCGGCCGTGCGCCGCTCAAGACCGCATTTTTCCACAGCGCCGGAAACGAGCCCGTCCGCTGGGACTTCGGGGATGGCACGAGCGCTGTTACGAGCGAAGCCCGGCACCGCTACCGCGTGCCGGGGGTATACACCGTAACAGCGGAGAACAATGGAATGCGGGCGACGATGACGATTGAAGTCACGCGCAAGCCGAAAAAGACGCGGCGCTCCCTGACAATCCGCTGAGCGCCGCGGCCGAAAATTTCATGCTACTTGTCGAACTTGGCGATGAACTCTTCCGCCTTCAGCACCAGGTTCTTGTCGCCAATGAACAGCGGCGTGCGCTGATGCAGCGAGCTCGGCTCAATGTCGAGGATGCGCTGCCGGCCGTCCGATGCGTAGCCCCCAGCCTGTTCGGCGATAAACGCCAGCGGCGCGGCTTCGTAGGCCATGCGCAGTTTGCCGTGCGGCTTCTTGGGATCCTTCCGGTCGGCCGGATAGAAGAACACGCCGCCCGAAAGAAGATTGCGGTGGAAGTCCGCCACAAGCGAGCCGATGTAACGCGCAGATAGCGGCGCGATCTCTTCATCGCCGCCCTGCAGGTAGCGCATGTACCGCAGCACGCCGGGGCTCCAATACTTTTCGTTGCCCGAGTTCACGCTGTAGTACTTGGCCTTCTCCGGCATACGGATATTCGGATGCGAGAGCAGGAATTCGCCGACCATGCGGTTGAGCGTAAAGCCGTGCACGCCGTTGCCGGTCGTATAGACCAGCATGGTGCTCGATCCGTAAATCACGTAGCCGGCCGCAACGAGGTTCTTTCCCGGCTGCAGGCAGTCCTCCAGCGTGCCCGGCCCTTCCTTCGATTTGCGCCGGTAGATTGCAAAAATAGTTCCGACGCTCACGTTGACGTCGATGTTCGACGAGCCGTCCAGCGGATCGAAGAGCAGCACGTAACGGCCAGTCTTGTACTTGGACGGAATCGGCAGAATTTCATCGTGCTCTTCGGAGCCCATCACGGCCAGGCGACCGGTGTGGTCGTTCAGGCGGTAAATGGTCGAGTCCGCGAACTTGTCCATGCGCATGACTTCTTCGCCCTGGACGTTGCGCTCGTTGGCGCTGCCCAGAACTCCGGTGAGGCCGGCCTGGATGACCTTGGAAGCGATAAGTTTTCCGCACAGCGCCATGTCGTAGAGTATGTTGGTGAGGTCGCCGGTCGCGTCCGGGTATTTGTGCTGCTGATCGAGGATGTGGCGTTCGATGGTGGTGATCTGGAGAGGTTCGCCTGTGAGTGGAGACATCGCGTCGTTGCACCTCCGGAGGGGATAAGGAGTCGTCACTGACCTTCACATTTTGTAACATTGACGATAGTGAAAGCAAGCTGAGCGCCCGTAGTCTTTCTTTTAACGACTTCAACGCAGAGACGCAGAGGACGCTGTGCCTTTTTGGGAATCACTCGCCTGCAAGCTTTAGTACGCTCTCGCGTGTCGAGGGATGAACGCGAAAGTTGAGAGCATCCAATTTATTGAGCACAGGAAGAACTTCGGGGATGTGCCCTGTGGCCTTGGCTTTCAGCAGGATACCGAGAGTACCAGTAATCGTGAGATGCAGAAGTTCGGCATGCTTGCGGGCAAGCGCATCATCAAGAATGAGAAGAGATTCAGGAATTTCGACTCCGAGTGCCAGCGCTTCGCGCTCGCCAGGGCCAAGAGCCGTGACTAGTGGCAGCAGGTTTCTCTCGCGTGATGACCGAACATTGACCCACGGCAATAATTCCGGTGTCGGAAGATTGACGCCGCGCTGCCGCCCGACAGCAAGTTCCTCAACAACGGACTGTGGCACGATGATTTGTCTGTACAAGGATGGAAGCAGATCAAGAAGATTAAGTTGGTGAAGATACTGCAGTGGCGAGGTGTTGCTGATAACCTCACGCATTTTTCAGATCCTCTGCCAACTCTGCTTCAGTCTGGTGGAACGTCGTTACCCCATATTCCGCCAGCTTCGAAAGAAACAGCGTTCTTGGAATTCCAGCCAGATTCGCTGCCGCGCCAGACGATAATCGTCCGAGTTCAAAAAGCTTTACGGCAGCGGCGAGCCGTAACTCAGACCCTAGAGCCTCAGGGCTGAGCTTCAGTGCGACCGCAGTTTCGTCCGGGAGTGCCAAAGTAATCTTACACATATTTCCTCCGCATCTATTCTTAAGGAACTTTGCGTAAGTACCAGTAGCTACTTTTAAAAAATCATCCTTCCTGCTGCGCCGGCGGCCTCGTGTCGTGCTCCTCGTCTTGGTTGTCCGAGCTGTGAATAATTCCCAGCGCGGCGCAGAGATAAAACATGCCGGCGGCCGATATCACGAGCGAGCCATACCGCAGAGCGAAAGCCGATACTTTTTCGCGTTCGACTTCTTCTTTCCTGGAGTCGCGGACGAGTTTTAGCAAACCAAACAGCGGCAACACGACAACCTGGTGGCCGATCTCAACACCAACGCTGAACGCGATAATCGCCGTAACGATGGCGAAAGTCGGCATCCCTTCCATCGCCTCGCGCAAACCGCTTGAAAAGCCCAGTCCGTGAAAAAGCCCGAAGGCGAACGCGGCAACCAGGCGGCCCCAGCCTTTGCTGCGCTTGGGCCAGAAGATGTTTTCGACCGCTATAAAGACAATGCTCGCCGCGATCATTGGTTCGACAATGTTTGACGGCAGCGAAAAAATGTTCAGCGCGGAGATCGTCACCGTCACGGTGTGAGCCGCCGTGAATGCGGCGACTACTTTGACCAATTCCCAGAAGCTCGCCGCGGCCAGCACCAGCGCGCTCACGAAAAGCAGATGATCGTATCCCGTCAGGATGTGCTCGATGCCGAGCTTCAAAAAGTTCCAGGCCATCGTGCCCGTCGCCAGCCGTGCTGCTGGCACCTCTGGCTTGTCTTTTGGCGCCTCTGCCCCTGGGCTCGCCGTTTTTTCCTCCGGTTTTGGCGGCTCGGTGGCGCTCCATTTAAAGGAGTGCGTCACCGGCGATTTGCTGGTCAGCAGCAGGCCCTCAAGGCCTTCCTGTTCGCTCTGCAGAATACGCAGGATGTACGTCGCTTCCCACGGATTGCCCGGCGCATAGTTCACTTCATTGAGGACATCCTGCGAAATCGTGATTTTCTGCGGCGGCGCGGCGACGGGATACTCCATTTCGTAGATGACGTGCGTTTTCTGAACATCGAGCGGCGAAACCTTTCCGTCCGGCAGTTCCGGCTTTTCAAAACTTTTCAGCGTGCCTGTCAGGGTCTTGCCGTCGGCTGACAGATACCAGTGCTTCAGCAGGTAGTGTCCGTGCTTTTCGAGCATCTGCGGCGTGACGAGGTAAAGATCGTCGTCGCCCACACGCGCGGCATTCGAGACCATCACTTCCTCGAGCGACACCCGCGTGCGGATGCTGATCTTGTCGCGGAAGGCGACCAATTCCATGAAGCCCTGCGCCAGCGGGTGAGCGCGCGCCGGACTGCGCAGCGACCACTGCAGGCAGAAGGCGAGCAGCAGGACTAGAGAAATGCTGATCTGATGCCGCGTTGCTTTCATGGAGCCACCTCAATCGACAACAGATTAAACACCCATATAAGCAATTGCGAGAGGTGTTCGCCATTTTGCGCCATCGCCGTAGCACGCTAAAATAGCGCCATGATTCTGCCGCTCTCTTTTTACACAAAGAAGACGGTTACAGTCGCGCAGGCCCTGCTGGGAACCGTGCTGGTGCATGACACTGCGGAGGGACGCGCGGCCGGGCGAATTGTTGAAACCGAAGCGTATCTGTTCGAGAATGATCCCGCCTGCCACGCGCACCGTGGAAAAACGCCGCGCAACGCAGTGATGTTCGGCCCGCCAGGTCATGCGTACATCTATTTCATTTACGGCATGTACTACTGCTTCAATGTCGTCACTGCTCCCGAGGGCGTCGGCGAAGCCGTCCTGATCCGCGCACTGGAACCGCTTGACGGAATCGAGCTGATGAAACGTCGACGCGGCACAAGCGAGCTGAAGAATCTTTGCAGCGGGCCGGGAAAGCTCGTCCTGGCACTGGGACTTCGGCCCGATCAGAATGGCGCTTCGCTGCTTAGCGGGCCTTTGACCATCTGGACACCCGAAAGCTTTAACGCACCTCGTCCAAAAAAGTCGGATATTGTTTCTACGCCGCGTATCGGAATAAACCGGGGTGCTGATCTGCCTTTGCGTTTTTATCTAAAGGGACATCCGTTTGCGAGCCGCCGCTGTTCCGTTTCGAAGCGCTAGACTCCTTTTGCCCTACGTTTGACTTTCATCTGAAATCAATTAAAGCAGCCTCAGCGGTAAATTGATGTTTGGCTCGATATGTGCTTTCCGTTCGGCACATGCTGGTTGTCTGAGAGGAGTTTTTGTGGTTGTACACCGTTTATGCATCGTCGGTCTGGGCATGATGGGTGGCGCCATCGGCATGGCAGCACGCCGCGCCGGCAGTGCCACACGCGTCATCGGAGTTGCCGATAGCCAGGACACCATTCAGCGCGCCAAGATCAAAGGCGCCGTCGATGATGCCACGCTCGATCTGCGCGCCGGCATTCACGACGCGGATCTGGTCATCCTCTGCGTTCCGGTGAAGACCATTCTCGATGCCGCGGCGGCCGTTATTCCAGCTTGCCGCGAAGGCACCATCATCACAGACATCGGTTCGTCCAAGGCGGTAATCGTCCATCAGGTTGAGAGCCTCATTCACAAGCTGAAATCAAAGGCCCATTTCGTCGGCAGCCATCCTGTCACTGGCAGCGAGAAGAAGGGCATTGAAGCCGCGGATCTGGTTCACGTCGCCGGCGCTCCCTGCGTCATTACGCCGACCCAGCACACCGATAATGAATCATACCGAAAGGTCGAGGAATTCTGGAAGAGCATCGGGCTGAAGACCGTCCGCATGTCGCCCGAGGATCACGATGCTACCCTCGCCCGCTCAAGCCACTTGCCGCACATCCTCTCGGCTGCTCTGGTCGCCATTCAATCCGATCGTTCGATGGAAATCTCCGGCCCGGGCCTTCGCGACATGACGCGGCTGGCCGGTAGCGATCCAGCCATGTGGAGCGACATCGCCGAGCAGAACGCGGTGGAACTCAGCCGCGCGATGAAGGAACTCGGGCAGGAAATTCTTCGCCTGTCTGGCGACATTGAAATGCTGGCCGCACACGGCACGCCGGGCGCTGAATCGTCGCGTGAACGGCTCTTCCGGTTTCTCGCTGACGCCCGCCAGCGCCACGAGAAACGTTTTGCCGCGCCCGCAAAGGAAGAATCGCAGAGCGAAGACTTCCAGGACGTCGGTGAACCGATGCCGACCTGATGTAGCGCAGGCTTACAGTTTAGCCATTCCGCTTCGCCCGCCGTCCTCATCTAACGCCGGCTTGCAGGGTCCTCTCATAGTAACTAAGACGATTAGCCTGTGGCATCTGCGACTCATATTTTCTTAAATTCTTTTCACCTCCATAAAATGTTTCTTGCCATAGCTTTACGAAATCACCTTTGCAGCTGGAATTTAACGAGCGCACTGGTCGAGCGCACTTGAGCCCGGCGAAGGCGGCCGGATTCAGCTTTATGGGGGATCTTTTCAGCCCCTGGATGCGATTTTTCAAAAAACTTTCGCCGTTCTTCCCTGCTCATCCGCGTGTACAGTGTTGAGCTTGAGGGCAGCCGATGACGGGCGACGCACTGACAGCCGAGGCCGCGGGGCATCTGGAGCGCTGGCGAACCACGCGCGATCCGGAAGCGCTGGGCTGGCTGCTGAAATGGCAGCGCGACCGCGCTTACGCCACCGCCTTCCGCATTCTCAACAACAGCACCGATGCAGAAGACGCCGTGCAGCAGGCCTTCGTTAAACTGCTCAGCCGCACGCACGGCTTCGAGACTTCCGATCTTTTTCGAGTGACTGTCTACCGCGCCGTCGTTCAGTGCGCGTTGGATATGGCGCGCGCCAACCGCGCGCGGTTGAACCTGGAGAAGGCCATGACTCCGCTTGAGCGAAACGCCGCGCCGACCCCGCAACTGGCCGCCGAGCAGGCCGAAGCACTGCGGATGGCCTGGCAGGAACTGCAGTCCATGCCCGAAGAGACACGCGCGCTGGTCGTTCTCTGCTACCAGGAAGGTCTGAGCGTCAGCGACGCGGCGGAAGTTCTCAACGAGCCCCGTGAAACGTTGCGCGACCGTCTTTCAGGAGCGATGAACGAGCTGCGCCGCAGGCTGAATCAGCGCGGCATCCGGCTTTCCCTCATAACGCTGATCGCTCTCTTGGGTTCAGATAAAGCGCTGGCCGCGCCTGCGCATCTGTGCGAAGCGCTCGATACTGTTCTGCCCGGCCCGTCTTGTGCACAGGTCGCGGCGGCGAAAACTCCGGCTGTCTCGGCTGAAGCAGCGGCGCACGCGCTTGGAAGTTCCGGCACGGTTTTGTCTCTGGCGGCAAAAGTTGGCATCGCCGCGAGCATTCTTCTGGTGGCCGGAAGTTTTGTGACCCTGCGTTCAACGCCCGCACCGGCAACGTACGCCGCTGTCGCCACCCCCGATAGCTCAACTGTGATCAATTTTCCTCAGACACGGGAGAACGCTGCGTCCGTGCCGGTTACCGTGCCCGCTGCAGCTCCGGAAGCTGTCGCAGCACCGGCAGCGGCGCCCCACGCTGAGCCCAATGCGGCCGCTCGCGCTGCAAAGGAAAAGCGCGCCGGACAGAAAAACGAAGATTTGCCGCTCGATCAGGTTCCGGTTGAGGTCCGAGAAGCGGGAGAACGCGCGCTCAACGGCTTTCGGCTGGTCAAGGCGGAGCGGAAGACAACGGCGACTGGAGTGCTCTTCGAGCTGGAAGGTTACGCCGGCGGCAAGTTCTACGAAATCTTTGTGGATGCCAATGGCAACGTGCGTTCGGTCAATCTGGAAGATGACGAAGCTGAAAAAGCTGAGAAGAAAAAGAAAACCAAGGCGGTGAAGTCACCTGCCTCCGCGGTCAAGCCGCCTGCGCCCCCGACAGGAGATTTTTAGAACTTTACTGCCGGTTGTGGAACCCGGCCAAACATAAGGGAGGAAAGACATGCAGCGCATCACCGCGTTGTGCCTGGCAGCCGTTCTTTCAATGGGTCTGATCACAGCTTCGTGCGAAGCCGGAGAAAAGAAAAAGGATGAGCCGGTCGCCCTCGACCAGCTTCCGGAAGCCGTCAAGAACGCCGCCCAGGCTGCCGTGAAGAACATTGTTCTCTCGAAAGCGGAGAAGAAAACCAAGAAGGGAACGGTCACCTATCAAGTCGAAGGCAAGGCCGACGGCAAGGAGTGGGAGATCAAGCTTTCGCCCGAAGGCCAGGTGCTGAAGATCAAAGAAGAAAAACAGGACGGTGACAAAGACGACAAGGCGAAGTCCGCGTCAAAACCGGTGCCTCCACCGGCGCCACCTAAAGGCGATTTCTAAAGCTCTTGCTAAAGACGGAAAAACATGGGCTCACGCCCATGTTTTTTTGTGGCTAATTACCAATCGTTCTTTTTCTTCGGCGGCGGCCACCCTTTTAAAATGCGCACGGAATATTCGCTCGTCAGCAGCTTCTCGAGCACCGCGCGAGTGGCACGGCCGGCGATGATGATCTCGTCGTCCTTCATTTCGCGCGAATCTTCGAAGAAATGCGTCGCCAGGAACGAAAGCGCTTTGCCGTCGCCTGCGTGCACCTGAATGGTCAAGGGCTTGGCGTCCTCGCGCGCGCGCTCGCGGATTTCATTTTTAAGGCGCTCCAGGCCTTCGTTGCGCAGCGCGGAGACAGGGATGCCTTCGGGGTAATCCGAGCGCAACATTTTGTAGTCGATCTTGCCTTCGTCTTTGATCGCGTCGACCTTGTTGAGCACCATGATGGTCTCAAGATCAGCGGCGCCGATTTCCTTCAGCACGCCGTTCACCGCATCGATCTGTCCGCGAACGAGCGGCGATGAAGCATCGACGACGTGCAGCAGCAGGTCGGCCGTCCGTGCTTCCTCAAGAGTAGCATGGAAGCTGGCGACAAGGTTATGCGGCAGGCGGCGGATGAATCCGACGGTGTCCGAAACCAGCGCGTGCACGCCTCCGCCGAGTTTAAGCATCGCCGTCTTCGTATCGAGCGTCGCGAAGAGCTTGTTCTCGATGTACACGTCTTCGCCGGTGAGCGCGCGCATCAGCGTGCTCTTGCCGGCATTGGTGTAGCCGACAAGCGAGACGAGGTAATGCTCGCGCGCGCGAGAGCGGACCATGCGCTCTTTGCGGCCCTCGATTTGTTTTAGTTCCTGGCGCAGATCGTAAAGGTGCTTTTCGATTTTGCGGCGGTCGACCTCCATCTGCCGTTCGCCGGGTCCGCCGCGCATCCCGATGCCGCCCGTCTGCCGTTCCAGATGCGTCCACAGCCGCTTGAGGCGCGGCAGTCGGTACTCCAGCAGGGCAATGCCGACCTGGACGATGGCCATGCGCGAACGCGCGCGGCTGGCGAAGATGTCGAGGATCAGCTCCGTGCGGTCCATTACTTTCAGACCGGTGGCCTGATCGAGATTCTTCCCCTGGCCGGGAAGAAGGTCATGATCAAAGAGAATACATTTTGCGCCGAGCTCGTTGGCAATCTCTTTGACTTCCTGGACCTTACCCTTGCCGATGTAAGTGGCGGGCGTGACTTCCTTGATGTTCTGAACGACCTTGGCAACGACCTGCGCGCCGGCTGTCTCAGCCAGTGCCTCAAGTTCCTGCAGGGGTTCTTCACCAGGAAGGAGATCGCCGGGGCGGTAGCCTCCGACGAGAACGACTTTTTCGCGGCCAGCGGTGAGCTTGACGTTGCGTGCTTTGGGAACTGCCATAGGTGGAAGAAGGACCGTGTGAGGCGGCGCTTCTAAACGACTCCTTTCGAGCGGACACCGTGTCCGTATGGGAATGATACCGGCTTAATCGCAGGAAACCAGCCGAGTACAGGTCGATAACATACCTCACGAAAAGGACGCTTGTCCAATGGCCATACAATTTTTCCGTTCAAAATCTATTCTGAGGTTTCCTTTCCTGGCACCCCTGGCGATCTTGGCGTCCTTGGCGTTTGACGTTAAGCTCCCATCTTCCCTGAGGACACACGCATGCCAATTGATCAGAAAGCCGTGCTCAAACTCATCCTCGAGATGCTGAAGATCGACGGCCTTTCGGGCAAAGAAGGAAACATTGCAGCGTTCATTATTCGTAAGCTGCGCGCGGTGGGAATTCCGGCGGCTTCAATCACCACGGATAATGCGAACAAGCGCAGCCCGCTAGGCGGCGAGACTGGAAATCTGATCTGCACGCTTCCGGGGACGATAAAAGCGCCGCGCCGACTGCTGGCCGCTCACATCGACACGGTGCCGCTCTGCGCCGGAACGCAGCCGGTCGTCAAAGATGGCTACATCGTCAGCGCCAATCCAAAGACAGGGCTCGGCGGTGACAACCGCTCGGGCGCGGCCGCGATTCTGTACGCTGCCACTGAAATCGTGCGGCGCAAGCTGCCGCATCCGCCGCTCACCTTTTTCTGGCCGGTGCAGGAAGAAGTGGGACTTTACGGTGCGCGCTTCGTGGACGTCGCGGCGCTGAAGAATCCGGTACTCTGTTTCAATTGGGACGGCAGCAAGCCGGAGAAAATCACCATCGGCGCAACCGGCGCTTACGTGATCACAATCCGAATCGAAGGCCTCGCCAGCCATGCTGGCGTGGCGCCTGAAAAAGGCGTAAGCGCTATCGCGATTGCATCTCTGGCCCTCGCGGAGCTCTACCGAGAGGGCTGGCACGGCCAGGTGCGAAAAGGAAAGTACTCGGGCACCAGTAACTTCGGCACGATCAGCGGCGGAAGTGCCGTCAACGTGGTTCCTGAGAGCGCCACGATTGTTGCCAACGTTCGCAGCAATGATGCGAGGTTCCGCGAGAAAATGGTGGCTGCGTACCGCAAAGCTTTCGAGAAGGCAATCCGCCAGGTGAAAAGCAGCACCGGCGCGCGCGGGAGTATGACCTTCGACGCCGATCTGCGCTACGATTCGTTCCTGCTGAAGGAGGATGCGCCGGTCGTCGTCGAAGCGCAGCGCGTGCTTTCAGCGCTGGGCCTGAAGCCGGAACTTCGCGTCACCAACGGCGGGCTGGATGCGAACTGGCTGACGGCACACGGGCTGCCCACGGTTACGCTCGGCGCGGGGCAGTGCGAGGTTCACACGGTCAGCGAAAAACTGGAGCTCGCATCGTTCTACAAAGGCTGCGAAGCGGCGCTGCGGATTGCGACGAGGGTGTAACGTTCCCTCTCCCCTCCGGGGAGAGGGCCGAGCGAGCGAAGCGAGACCGGGGGTGAGGGGGTAGCCGCTTCTTGCAAAATCGGCGCGACCCCTCACCCGGCACTCGCTGCGCTCGTGTCCGCCCTCTGCCCGGAGGGGAGAGGGAATCACGCATGCTCGCGCAGAAAGGTCTGCGGGTCGCGCCAGCCGTGCTTGCCTTCTTCCCAGGCCTGCTTTGAGATGTAACCACATACCCACGTCGTGGGCTTGCGCACGGCGTACGGTCCCTGGAGAGTGTGAACTTCAATCCACGTCTCGCGCGTGTCGGCTTCGAGAACTTTCCCGCGGTACGCCACGCCCTGCCAGCGCACGTCGCTCATGCTTCCCGGGCGCGGAACGTTCCAGAACGGACCCTCGTGAATTCCAAAATGCAGGTGCGAAATGTACCCGCCGTTCTCCCAGGTGAAACTGCGCCCGATCGAGCCCAGCTTCTGCCCGGTATGAATTGTATCTCCTGGGCGCACGGACACGAACGGACTTAAGTGCGCATACAGCGAGCAGAACTTTTCGCCGGACGTAAACGTGTGCTCCACGATGACGATGTGGCCCCATGTCGGCGTGCAGCTCACCTGTCGCACGAGGCCGTTTCCGACCGCAACGACGCTCCGGTGGTCGCGCGTCCACATCATGTCGTCGCCGACGTGGAACAGGCCGCCAAAGCCGTCCTTTGAGTCGTCCATGTCCTTCGCGTAGCTCGTGCGCTTTTCGTCGAAGAACTCCCGCACCGGCGGCACGAGCCGCTCAACAGGGGGGGCGTTGAAATCACCGCGATGTTCCGTCGCCTGTCCGAAAACATCGAAGGGAATGGCAAACAGCTGTGCCTGAAGCTTGAGCCGGGCCTGCCTTTCGGCGATGAATTGCGAAGAGGGAGAACTTCCGCGGAACGCGCAATGCGGTTCGAACGGCTCGCGCAGCGCATAGATTGAGAACGCCTGCGTCATGCTTTTTTCGCTGAGCCCACGGCGCAGAAGCTCAGAGGCTTGAGCGTAGTCGAGCGACGTATCCGGCGGCTGCAGAGTGCCAACGGGAGGCAGCGCAGAGCGGCGCTCGATAGCGGCAAACGCGGCAGCGAGCGAACCGCGAGCGTAGACGTCGTGTTCTGAGAGCAGCGCCCGATCCAGAGCGTTCAAGTCTTTGTCCGAGCCATGCCACATCAGAAATTCGGCAGCCAGTTCGCGCACATCCGCGTGCGGATTGGCGAGCAGCTCCGTCATCTGTGTGCGCAGTTCCTCGGAGCGGTCATTTTGATGGATCAGCGCGACCAGAGCGCCAAAGGGAGCGTTGGGTTCGCCTTCGTTCAGAATTCGCCGCGTTGCCGGCGTCAGCTCCGGTGAATAGTAGCGCGGGAGATATTTCCAGCAGTACTTCCAGAGCTCCCGGCGCTGCAGCGCGCGGCGAATGCGTGTCAGATCGGGGAACTCGGCTTCGACACGTTCAAGTGCAAAGCCGGCAATGTCGGGGTCCGCGTGATCGACCAGCGCGCTGCAGACCTCGCCGAGTGCCTTGAGGCCTTCGTTTTTGGCGATCAGCATGACCGCGAGCTTGCGCACCGATTCATCGCTTGTCTTAAGCAATTCCGCAACGGGCGCTTTGGCATTCAGCGACCAGCAATGCTGAAGCGCAAAGAGAATCACCGGTCGCGCCTCGGGCTCGTTTTTCAAATAATGCAACAGCCGCGGCGCTAAAAGTGCGCCGTAGGCTTTCAAAGCCTCGGTATGTGCTTCGACATGCAGGCCGTTTTTCAGATCATGAATCAGCGCATCGGCGAGATCATCCAGCCGGGAGGGCACATTTCCGGGCGT
>DASPJR010000060.1:0-31187 GCA_035628505.1 Planctomycetota bacterium
TCTTGGCTCTTGGCTCTTGGCTCTTGGCTCTTGGCTCTTGGCTCTTGGCTCTTGGCTCTTGGCTCTTGGCTCTTGGCTCTTGGCAAGACTCAAGACTCGAGACGCAAGACACCTAGACTCAGAAATCAATACGTCGGGCCGAGCATCCACGGCGCGAATTCTTCGTCCCCAATGCCGCAGAGCTCGCTCTTCGTATTCTCGCCGCTGGCGACGGAAATTATCTTTTCGAAGATGCGCTTGCCGACCTGTTCCAGCGTCTCCGTGCCGTCAAGAATGGTGCCGGCGTTCAAGTCCATATCCTCGTTCATATGATCGAAGAGCGGCGTGTTCGTGGCCACCTTGATGCACGGCGATGGCTTGCAGCCGTACACGCTGCCGCGGCCCGTCGTAAAGACGCCGATGTTGCAGCCGCCTGAAACAAGTCCGGTCATACTCACCGGATCGTAGCCGGGGGTGTCCATGAAACAGAAGCCTCGCGCCGTGATGGGCTCGGCATATTTGTACACGGCCGCGAGCGGCGACTGCCCGCCCTTGGCGACGGCGCCGAGACTCTTTTCATAAATCGTCGTGAGTCCGCCTTCCTTGTTGCCAGGAGACGGATTGTTGTCAATCGTACCGCCATGCAGTCGCGCGTAATCCTCCCACCAGCGCACCAGCGAGACGAGCTTTTCGCCGACTTCACGCGAGATCGCGCGCCGCGTGAGCAGGTGTTCGGCGCCGTAGATTTCAGGCGTTTCGGCCAGCACCGATGTTCCGCCGTAGCGGACCAGTTCGTCGGAGGCGATGCCGAGCGCAGGATTGGCGGTGATTCCCGAGTTGCCATCCGAGCCGCCACAGTTTTCGGCAAGGATCAGCTTGCTCAACGGCTGCGGCGTGCGGCGCATCCCGTTGGCGGGCGGCAGGAGTTTCTTTACGGCTTCGACGGCAGCCTCAACGGTTTTGCGCACGCCGCCGGTGTTCTGAATCGTCAGCACCGCCGGGGCCTGCTCGCCAGGGCGCAACGCATCGAGCTGGTGCGCGCGCACGAGATTCCCGACCTGGTTGGTTTCGCAGCCCAGGCCGATGAGGCAATATCCAAAAATATTTGGATGGCGGGCGATTCCGGCGAGCACGCGCTGCAGCAGCCGCACCGGTTCATCCAGCGGAATCGCGCAGCCGCCCTTATGCGTGAAGGCGATCACGCCATCCACGTTTGGAAAGTCGCGCTTGAACTCTGCGGTCCGGAAGCGATCGGCAACGTAATGCGACACCGATGCCGAACAATTCACGCTGGAGATCACGGCGATATAGTTTCGAGTGCCGGCTCGGCCATCTGGACGCTCATAACCCTGAAAGGTTCGCATCTGCGCCGCGGGATAATAGTTCACCGGCCGCACATCGGCACAGAAGTCGTACTCTCTGCCGAAATCTTTCAGCACCAGATTATGCGTGTGAACGTGGTCGCCCGGCGCGATGGCATGCCGAGCGAAACCGATGATCTGTCCGTATTTTATGACACTGCCGCCTTCGGCAACGGGTGCAATCGCGAGCTTGTGGCCCGGCGGAATGTCTGACTTAACGGTCAGCGTCAAGCTGCCCGACGTGAGCGCAGTTCCTGCTTTCAGTGGACGTTTAACGACAACGACGCTATCAGAGTCGTGAAGGCGCAGGACAGAATCTTCGAGTCGCTCGTGCGGCATCTTCAGTTCCACAGGATCGCGCTGCCGTTACCAGAAACCAGAAACAGCAGACCTGAAACCGCTGTTATTCCACTTCCACTTCAGCCGGCATGATAATCGCCGGATCCGCGCCGCTCGGGCGCGTGGGCAGTTCGACCTTCGAGGCTTTCCAGCCCTTGTGGCGCAGCGTGCCGAACATGGGGATTTTATCCGTGACTTTGCCGGTCACGCGAATGGCAGATGCGTCGAATCCGGCGCCGAGTGACACGACTTCGCCCTCTTTCTCGGTGCGCACCGGCTCAATATTCATGTACCGCGCGAGCGCCTTGCGGCACTTCGAATGAATCTCGCGCACGGCGGCGCCGATCTGGTCGTCGTCGTAGCCATCGATGTCCTCAAAGAGAAAATCGATGAGGCGGCCATCCTGCTGCAGCAGCGCCAGGACTTGCACGGGGCCATGCGTGTCAGGAACAGTTTTGACGATCTCTTTGATGACTTCGACGGGAACCTCGCGAATGGTCTCTTTAAAAATCTCCTTGGGCACCTCGCGGATTTTCTCGACCGGCACTTCTTTTATAATTTCTTTGATGACCTCGACGGGCACTTCCTTGATGACTTCGCGGATCACCTCGACAGGGACTTCGCGAATGATCTCCTTCGGAATTTCCTTTGGAATCTCGACAGCGACTTCCTTCACAACCTCGCGAACCACTTCCACCGGAACTTCCTTGATTACCTCGACGGGCACTTCCTTGATGATTTCCTTTATCACTTCAACGGGAACTTCCTTGATTACTTCCTTTTCAATTTCTCTGATTACTTCCACAGGCACTTCTTTGATGACTTCTTTAATCACCTCAACTTCTTTGATCACCTCAACCGGAACTTCCTTAATGACTTCTTTCTCGACTTCCTTGATGACCTCGACCGGGACTTCTTTGATGACTTCGACTTCACGCACGATTTCACGCGGCGGCGGCGCCTCTTTCATCGGCACGGCCACTTCACGGATCACTTCACGGATTTCCGGCGGATCTTTGATTCCGTGCAGCGCGCGGTGCAGGCGGACAGTCATCTCTTCACTGCCGCTGATCGCCGCCCAGAATACTTTAATGCCAAGGCCAAGGCCCATTCGTTCCCTCCTCCTCACAGCAAAAGTCGCGTAGAGACTAGAGGGTAAAACGCGTTCCGTAAAGTACAACGCCGCGGCGGAAACCAGTGGCCCCTGCCGCGGCGTAGTGATTGCATCGCTTGTGGCGCTTACTCGCCTTGATACTCCAGAACTTTCTTCGCAAGCTGTTCATCCAGCGCACGCTGTTTTGCATTGGCGTCGTCAATTGCCGTGCGCAGCTGCACCAGCTTTTCCTCGGCATCCGACAGCGACTTGATCCATTTGGCGCGCAGCTCTTCTTCTTTGGGCGTATTGCGCAGCGTATTGAGATTATCCCGCAGGCGGCGCTGCTCCTCGCTGAAGCGCTGCACCTGGCCGTTCATCTCCTGCAGCCTGCGCACGATCTCCGCGCGCTGCGCCTGCAGGCCGGCGAGTTCAGCAAAAAACGCTTTGGCTTTCTCGCTGAAGTATGGCTGGCGCGCGTAGAAGCGGATCTGGTCCTCCGCGATGTTCGCGAGATACACCTGCTGCATCACGTCACGCCGCTCTGTGACCTTAAACTCCCGCGTTTCGGCAGGCTTGAGCGTCACGCGGAAGCGGTAATGTCCTTCCACCTCCTCTTCTGCCTTGGCCGGTTCCACGAGTTTGTATAGCGCGTTGATGGGCTGATCGATCAGCACCGTGCGCGCTTCTTTGCCCTTGTTGGCAAGCTTCCACGTATTGGTCAGCGTTTCGACGGACGTCAGCGTCAGGTAACCGTTGGCGAGCGAGCCCTTATATGCCGGCTCGCTGTGCGATTTCACCGCGGGGGTTACCGACACGGCGGCATCAAGCGCGTAAGGGATAATCTCTTTGGCGCCTGGAACGAGCACGTGCGAGAGAATGCCGCTGCCGAGCGAGGTTGATTCTTCGAAGAAGCTCACCGCGCCGGCCTCCAGCGTGAGGTCCGTATCGTTCTTGAGGATGTAGGCATCCACCGGCTTGGGCGAGAACGCGGCCTTGTAATACACCACGCGTTCACCTTTCATTTTCTGCATGATAATTGGAACCATCGCCGCCTTGCCGCGCGCGATTGAAACTTTTTCCTTACCCTCATAACTGAAGAGCTCGCCGACTTTTGTTCCCGTCGCCATTGCCGCCATGCTGCGCTCGGCCAATTCGGCCATCGGTTTTCCGGCCGCCGCCAGCTCCCCCCGCGCCTCGCCGGGCGCAGCCGGAGCGGGCGCGGCGTTCATGGCTTTGCGCGAGCGCATCACGCCTCCCGCCTTCTCGTCAGCGGCAAAACCGTCGCGCTTTTTCTCGGCGGCGTCCTCCAGTCTGGCCAGCTGCAGCGCATCGATTGCATTAGCTTCAGGCGCCGCGCCCCAGTTCACCGCCAGGCCCGTCAGCCCTGGAATCGGGACCGTTGGCCGCTGCGGGTAATACGGCGAGTAAAGATCCATGATGTACGACAGTGGATTGCCGGCGACGAAAGCGATCTCGACATCTTTCCAGTCCTCTTCGGTGTTGTTCTCCGTCAGTGCCCAGCCCTGCAGCAGCGTGTCGTTCTTCGGATCCTTATCCAGCAACAGCCGGTAGGACGCTTTCCAGATGGGCTGTTCGACGAGATAGCCGATGCGCAGATCGCGGTCGCCCTCGCCCTGCGCCTGGATGGTGACGGTTTTCCGCTCGGTGTACTTGGCGTCGA
Organism: Planctomycetota bacterium; assembly: GCA_035628505.1. Lineage (GTDB taxonomy): Bacteria > Planctomycetota > SZUA-567 > H5-PLA8 > H5-PLA8 > DASPJR01. Next base: position 4,457 of record DASPJR010000060.1, read on the forward strand.
GCGTGATCGCCAGCAGCCGCTCCAGATCGCGCTGAAGCGCCGGATCCTGCAGCGACAGTTCGCTGACTGAGTAGAGATCGACCGAACGGATCGGGCCGGCATCGGTGAGCAGCACGAGTTTATAATCCTGCCGCAGCACGCTGCCATCTTTATTGCGCTCGGTAATCGGCTCAATGCCCATGATGCGGCCGGAAATCTTGTCTCCGGCAACTGAAACGCTGATCTTCGCGCCCTTGAGCTGCATCAGAAACTGGCTCAGCGCACTGCCTTCAGGCACATTAATAAGAATGCCTTCGAGCTGCTTGCTGAGCGGGTCTTTCGTATCGTAGAGAACCGCGTTGATTTTTCCGCCGTTCAGATCCAGCACGAAAAAGCTCGTGAGCAGGTCCTTCATCTGCTCGGTCTTGAAGTTCAGGGAAACGCTCGCGTTGCCCTTCACTTTCCCGTGCCGCTCGAAATAGCCAATGCCGTGCTTATAAAGCACGACCTTTTTGATCTCGGGCGCCGGCGCCGCGTCCCCGGCGGATACAGCGCTGGCGACAAGAGCAACAATCACCACCATCAACAGTCGATTCATTGGGCAATCCTCGTTCCCGGCGTTTAGACGCAAGACCTTCGCCAGAGTTCCGCAGAAAGCAGCAATTGTGTAGCGCAGCAGTTGCCGGGTGGCCCGGACGAAGTCCGGGTCGCGCAGCGACAATCAACCCTCCTTGAACAGTGCAGTCGTTCGACAATGCGACGCGCAAGCAGGGTTGATTGTGCTGCGGCACCCGGACTTCGTCCGGGCCACCCGATTTAGGGTTGGATCACACGCACTATCTTATTCGACATCGCTTTCGGCCAGGATGCGCTTATACGTCTCCCGGGCGTGGTCGTAAGCTTTGACAGCGTCGTCCTGTTCGGCCGCGGCAATGAGCTTCTGCTTCTGGCTCCAGCATTTATCGACGCCCTTCAGGCACCATTCGGCGCTGCGGCGGCTGGCGCGAATGGGCTTATCGCCCACGAGCACGAACACCGGGTTGGTGTGGGAGGATGGCAGAATCCGCAGCGCCACCCAGCTGCTGCGCTCGATCTTTGCATCGAATTCGATCTCGCGGGTCACGCCATCGGCGACAATCGTCTTTTTTGCAACGGGGTAACCGTTGACGATCAGTTCCACGGGAACATCGCGGCCCGCGCCAATGCGCGCACGCTCCAGATGCCAATACGGCTTCTCCTTATAGTGCCTGGTGCGGATGGTTTCGTCGGCCTTCTCTTCCAGGCGTGCTCCTACCTTGGCGCTCACGCGCACGGTGCTGGGCTGCGCGAGCTTCAGCTCACTGCCCTTCTCGCCCATCGCCACGTCGTTGACTTTAAAATCCAGCAGATGGCTCATGCCATCGCTCACATAATTTCGCCCGGCGCGGATGCCTTCGCACCAGTCTTCGTACGTCAGTTTGCCATCCAGCTTCACATACGAGCGGCCAAGGCCCACGCGCTCGCCATAGATGCACGGAAAATCCGTTTCGCCGCTCACGCGGGTGCGGAAGCCGCAGTTCAGCACGTGATACCAGATATTCAGCTCCCAGACATACGGCGTGTCGACCATTGAGAGGAAATCGACGGCGGGCACCAGTTTGCCGTCGGGGCCGGGAACCTCATGCGTGACATCGACGATATACTCACATGCGCCAATACCGCCGTACGGTGGAATTTCGTAATTGGGCAGGTCGACCGTCTTCAGTTCCAAGCCCCAACCGGTGTGCGCCGGCCCGCACACCGCGCCCTGCTTTTTGGCCCAGCGCAGCGTGTTGAGGCACAGCGTCGGCCAGTGCGAGCTCGACTCGCCGCCAGGATAAATCTGCTCTTTGAGCCGCAGCAGACACAGATGCCCTGATTTATGCGAGCCGAAGCCGCTGACTTCGATGTCGTAGCGCAGCAGGTACGGGTGCTGCGAGACTTTGTCGTCTTTGCCGGTGAAAAATTGCTTCTGGTAATCGAAGCACGGACCCCACGTCAGATTCGCCCCGACTTTCAGATCCTCGCCCACGCAATGGCGCAGCATATCCGGGGCGTGCACGCCTTCGCTTGGCTTGGAGTAATGCGCGCAACCCGCCGCATGAATGTGGTGATCGCCCGACCACCAGCCGCTTTTTGCCGGATCAATCCAGCGCACGAGTTTGACTTCTATCGTGCTCGGTCCGTTCACGCGCAGCGTCTGCGTTCCGGGGAGGTACTCCGGGCCTCGGCGGTAATCCACCGTGTAGTCGCCGTTGGGCAGCTTGATGGCCTCGCCGTCGGCACGGTAAATCTGCGGATGAAACGCAAAGTCAGGCGCCAGGCGCTTGGCCTGAGAGGGATGCACGCGGCCCTGCTTGTCGCGGATGACGAATGCAGCCGTCGTGGGCTGTCCGTTCTCGTCTCGCACGCGAAAAGCCACCTCGTTGGCAGGCAGGCAGGTGAACAGAATATCGGCCGCGTCGCGGAAACCGAGATCCTGCGTGCCTTGGCCGACATTGAAACTGAGCTTCGCCTCGCGCTTGCCGGCATCGCGGCTGTAGAGCTGCAGAATGCGGTACTCGAGAGCCAGGCCGCTGAGCGTCTTCGTGAGCGGCTGCGCGTTGAAGGATTGCAGATCGAGCCAGCGGTCGGCGACTTCGGAGCCCGGCGAATTGGCCAGTGGCCTGGCGTTGGGGCTGACGATTTTGAGCTCGGTCGTGACGCCCGCTTCATTATGAACTTTCACCAGGAACTGCCGCCAGCCCTGCTCGACCAGTTCCGGCGCCGCGGGGCCCGGCGCAGCCTTAACGCGCGATTCGGGATTGATGTTCACTTCGATCAGGCAGAGCGGATCGAAAGCATCCTGAATGGCTTTGACGAGCGTGCTGTCGCCCGCTTCGGCCGCTTTCTGCAGCGCGTCTTTTTTCTCCTGCGGAAGAGGATTGCCCAGAAAATCGAGCGCCTCGATGACGCGCCGCGCCTGAGCCCACAGCGGCTGAGCTTCGACGTTTTTGACGAACGTGAGCTCGCCGGCGCGTGCGCCTGCGGCTTGTATGAAACAAATCATTGCCAGCATGGTGTAAACGCGGAAGCTCATAGATCGCCTCGCTTTCATTAGGAAGTCCGCCGCCGAGTATAGTTCGTTCAAGGCAGTATGGAGAACGGAAAACTCTTTTCACATTCGAACGCAAGCTTCTCTTAACGCCACTCGAAATCTGAAATCTGCAATGGCTACACCAGCACAGGCGGCGGCGGTCTCATCCCTGCCAGGCGGCGCATCGCGCACAGAATGGCGGGACGCTCCCGGGGATCCTCGTTGCGGTGCCGCGGCAGACCCAGTATATCGCTGAGCAGGCTGATGTCTTCGATGTGGCCCACACGGCCGAGGATGCGTATCGCGGCCAGTCGCATCTTCGGCTTTTCGGCAGAGAGCATTTCGCGGCGAAATTTTTCAAGCACCTGCTCGCGCCGCGCGGCCGAAAGGAAAAAGAGCTGTGCGTGCGCGGGGCCCAGCTTGCGTGTACTCATGCGCCTTCGCCAGGCGCCAAGCATGTAATCGACGGCGCTGCGGTTTTCACAACGCGCGAGGAGTTCCACGGCCTGCGCGTTTGCCACCTGGCAGCTGAGATAATAAACAGCCTTCTCCGGCAGCGCCGGCCCGAGGCTCAGCGCATCGCCGATCAGCTTGAGAATCATGTTCGAATGATTCTTCGTGCCGCGAATCAAAATCTCTTCTTCGATGCGCTGCCAGATGCCCAGCTGCGCGGCAGAGGGAAGGCATGCGGCATCCTTGAGCACCGGCACGGGCTCTTCGCTTTTCACTCGGCCGGCATCGACGAACGACTTGGCCGAATCCTGCAGATTCATGCTGGCCATGCGCTGCAGAATTGACGAGGCACGCTTGCTCGCCTCCTGTTCGGTCTTCACGCCGACGATCTCGGTTTTTCCGAGCTGGTGGTAAACGAGAATGGCGCGCCGGTCTGCAAAGGCTTCAGCCGGCACGGCGAAGGGCGCCGTGTGCTGCGCTTCGGGGCGCTCGCGGTACTGCGCGAGCAGAAAGTCGAATACGGCCGCTTCGGCAGCGGCATAACGGCGGCGGAAAGCGCCGGATGATGCGCTGAGCCGTTTGCGCCGGCGCAGCCAGTCTTCATAGAGCGTGATCGCCGTGCTGATCGTCGGTGCTTGCATGCGTAGGTTGCGGGCTCCTGAAAGTTCGCACGCGGCGCGCAGCAGCGCATCGCGTTCGCGCGTTTGGTCCTCTCCCTGCGCCGGCACGGAGAGCAGATCGAGCATCAGGCCGACATCGTCCAGCCCGCCGATTTTCTCAAGCATCAGCAGCGCGCGCAAGCGGACACTGCTGAGCGCGTTGCCCAGTTCGAGGCGGAACAGATCGCACGCGCGCATCCGCCTCAGCGGCTGGCACAGCATCTCCTCGAGCATGCCTGCCGCAGAATCGAAGCGGTTGGCGGCTATGCGCGAGCGCCAGGCGGCGACGGCATAATCGATGACTCGCGGGTTGTCGCAGCAGAGCATCATTGCCACCGACAGCGATGCCGATTCCGATGACGCGTTCTGCGCGCCGGCACCAAGCGATTCGACCGCCTCGTCAGACAGGGCCGGACCTGTTCGTGCAGCAAAGCGCGCCCGCGCGTAAGAGTCCAGGAAGCGGGCCAGCCAGTCCGTCGAATCCACCAGAAGCGTTTCAAGCGGCTTGAGAAAAGAATGCCTTTCTTTTGGAATGTTCCAGGGACGTTCGACCGGCCGTCTCGGGCATTGTTCGCTGATACGCTGAAGGACGGGAGCAACCCGCGTCTTTTCATCCGGAGTCAGTGCGGGGCAATGCTGCTTTTTCCAGTGATGATGCAGGATCAGCGCGCGGTGGTTGAAGAACAGGTCGCCGCTTGAGATCTCCGGTTCGAGCACCTGTTGCGGCGGCAGCGGGAAGCGGGCCGTGCAGCATCCTACAGTCTGCCGCCCAAAGCGCTCGAGAAGATGTTCAAGAATACGAAGCTGCGCGGCGATGACCGGCTTGTGGATGCGCGGCGGAGATGTGCGCAAACGGTGCTGTCGGCTCTGCCAGTCTTCGCAAAGCGACACACTGCGAGTGCCCACTGCCTGCGCGAGACCACTCATGGTGCAGACTAGTGTGATGGCTGAGGCGGCTTATGGCAAGAACGATTATGATTTACGATGGATGATTTACGATAGGCTTTGGCAACCCAACCGTCGATCGTCCTCGTCAATCATTAGTGCCGGAAATGCCGGTAGCCGGTCGTCATCATGGCGACGTTGTATTTGTCGGCGAGTGCGAAGACCTCGGCGTCTTTCACGCTGCCGCCGGGCTGAATCATCGCCGTCACGCCGGCTTTCGCGGCCGCTTCGGGTCCATCGGGAAACGGAAAGAACGCGTCACTGGCCAGCACCGCGCCTTTGGAACGCTCGCCGGCTTTCTTGATCGCGATCTCGACCGAATCCACGCGCGACATCTGCCCGGCGCCGACGCCGACGATGGCCGTCCCCTTCCCCAGCACGATCGCGTTGCTCTTCACGTGCTTGCAGACGATCCAGGCGAACTTCAGCGCGGCAAGCTCGTCCGGCGTGGGCTCGCGCTTCGTGACGCATTTAAGATTCTTAAACTCATCTTCAAGCGTGGTCGCATCCTGGCTCTGCACGAGAATGCCGCCAGGAATCGTTCTCACGTCGCGGTACTCGGTCGCGCGCTGCTCGATGGCGATGTTGCGCTTGAAGCCCTCGAGATCGCCGGCTTCGACGATGATCACGTTCGAACCCCACTTCTTCTTTGTCGTGAGCAGTTCCTTGGCTTCAGCCGTGATCGTGGGAACGACAATGGCGTCCACCTTAAAGCCCTTGGCGCCGAGAATTTCTTCGGCAATGCGGTGATCGAGTCGGCGGTTCAGGCCCAGCACGCCTCCGAAGGCGGAGAGCGGATCGCCTTCATAGGCTTTTTTGTACGCCTCGAGAATATCGTCTCCCGACGCGGCGCCGCAGGGATTGTTGTGCTTCACAATGCAGGCGGCGGGGCGCTCAAATTCTTTCACGATTTCAAAGGCAGTGTTCATGTCGAGCAGGTTATTAAAGCCGATTTCTTTTCCGGAAATCTGCGCGCCCTGCGCGACACACGGTTCGTTGTAGCCCGGCAGAACGTACAGCGCGGCCTGCTTCTGATGCGGATTTTCGCCATAGCGCAGCGACTGCTTGAGCGAGCCGTGCAGCGTGAACGTTGGCGGCGTTTCCTCTTCGCCGATGCTTTCCATGTAGCTGCAGATCGCGCCGTCGTAGCGGCTGGTCGTGGCGAACACTTTCGCCGAAAGCCGCAGGCGCGTGGACTTGTTTGTTGCGCCGCCGTTCTCCTGCATTTCGCGCAGCACAGTGGCGTAGTCGTCTGGATCGACGACGACCGTGACCGATTCCCAGTTCTTCGCCGCCGAGCGGATCATCGACGGGCCGCCGATGTCGATCTGCTCAATCGCTTCTTCGGTTGAGATCCCTTCTTTGGCGATGGTCTGCTCGAAAGGATAGAGATTCACCACGACTAAATCGATAGGCTCAATGCCGTGTTCGCGCGCCTGGCCGACGTGGCTTTCAAGGTCTCGCCGGAAGAGCAGTCCGCCATGCACTTTCGGATGCAGCGTTTTGACGCGGCCGTCCATGATCTCCGGAAAGCCGGTGATCTCGCTGATGTCCTTGACCTTCAGACCCTTCTCGCGCAGCGCCTTGGCCGTCCCGCCGGTCGAAACCAGTTCGACGCCCAGCGCAGCCAGCCCAGCCGCAAAATCAGCGATGCCCGTCTTGTCCGAAACTGAAATTAACGCGCGCGTTATCTTGGATGACATTACCCCTCCTGAATCGAACTACAGGGTCCAGGGCTCATGGTTTAGGGTCTGGACGGCGACGTCAGACCCTGAACCCTGGACCCTGAACCCTATCCCCTCTCGTTACTGCCCCGTGAATTTGAAAAACAGGATCAGCGTGAACAGCACGAACATCAGCCCGGCCGCCAGGAACGCTGCCCACATGTATTTGCGCATGCGCTCGACTTCTTCGCGCAGCAATTCCACTTCGCTCTTGGCGCGCTGAGCGCGAACCTGCTCAATCTTGAAAGCGCGAATAATTGTCGACTTTCCCGCGTCCAGGCGCTGGATGGTCGGATCATGACCCATCTTCACGAGCTCCAGGTCTTCGAACATGACGTCCGTGTCCTGGTAGCGATCGTTGGGGTCCTTGGCCATCATGCGCTCGAGAATCTGCACGACAGCGTCGGGGATCTTCGGGTTGATCGTGCGCGGATCGGGCAGGTCGGCCTTGATGTGCTGGCGCATCACGCTGCTGCCGGAGCCCTCGTACGGCGGCTTGCCGGTGACCATGTGATAAAGCGAGCAGCCCAGTGAGTACTGATCTGAGCGCCAGTCGATGTTCTCGAGGCCCATGGCCTGCTCGGGCGAGATATAATCGGGCGTGCCGAGCACTTCGCCTTCCGTCGCAATCATTGGGTCGAGCTTCGATTTGACGAAGCCGAAATCGCCGAGCTTCACCACGCCTTTGCGCGTGACCATCATGTTGCCGGGCTTGATGTCGCGGTGGACGATGTCGAAATTCTTAATGTAGGCGATCGAGCGCAGCACCTGCATGACGAAGTCGATGGCCTTGGCATTTTCGAGCGGACCGTCGCGCTCGATCATGTCCTCGATCGTTTCGCCGTCGACGAATTCCATCGAGAAGTAGTAGATACCGCGGTCGCGGCCGACGTCGTAAACCTGGATCAGGTTCTGGTGGCTCAGCCTTCCGGCCAGGCGCGCTTCAAGCAGGAAGCGCTTCTTGAACTCTTCGTCGGTGAGCCATTTCTTATGCAGGACTTTCAGGGCCACGTCGCGTGACATGGAAATCTGCCGCGCCTTGTACACGGTTCCCAGGCCGCCGTCGCCGATCTTGCCGATGATTTCGTAGTTGCCGATGCGCAGCGGATCGCCGCTCTTTTCCTCGTCGCGGCTCATGCGCCCCAGGGCCGTCTTCACAGCGCGCACTTCCTCTTCGCTCATGAAGCCCTTGGCGATCATGAGGCGCTCGACGGGTTCGGGGTCGCGTTCGTCCTTACGCGATTCTTCCTGCGCAGCAAGGCACTCGCGAACTTGTGTTTCGGTCACAAGCCCGTTTTCGACAGCCAGTTGTTCGAAGGTTTTCGGTCCCTTGCGGGGCATCTTTCATCACGCGTGCTGAACAGGTTTAAGTGCAGCACCCCTCCAGTATTCCATAATTCAACGATCTGTCAGTGTCGGTACTGTTGCCCGGCCGCCGCGCGGTGTCACGCCGGCTTGCCGCCATTATCCGGGTTGTTCCTGCGGTTACGAGTCTCATCGTGTCCGAGCTTATCGTCACCCAGATCATTGATGATAATCGGACCGGCGCGTTTGGCGAGGAATTCGGCGTAGGCGCGCACGGCGTCTTCCTGCTCCAGCGTCTCAATGGAATAAGGCCGCTGAGTGCGCACGTGATCGATGGCCGCCTCGGCCGAAAGACCGCGCGACACGAGGGCGCAGGCGAGCATCGTTCCGGTGCGGCCAAGGCCGGCGCCGCAATGGACCACCGTCGCCAGCGTGTCTGCTTCAGCCTTGCGTTGAAAGGTCAAAAATTTTTCGATCTGTTCGATCGACGGCGCAGTGAAATCGGCAATCGGAAGATGCAGATAACGAAACCCGAACTCATCGATAAAGGCGCGCTCAAGAGGCGTTTCAGTGAGTGAAACAATGGCGTGAATCTTATGCAGCTTGAGGAATTCCAAGTCATCGCGCAATTTGGAGAAGGTGCCTGGCCGCTCCATACCCGCCAGCACACCGTCGATGACAAAGCTGAAATTATTAGGCATAAACGGTCCTGCACAACCCCGAACAGTTGATTCCAGCCTTGCTGCGTGTGCGCAAATTGGCGGCCTATTTCAACAAACGCCGCATTACCTTTCCTGTGGGACCTTTGGGCAATTCGGGTCGGAATTCGATTACCTTTGGTACTTTATAGCTGGCCAGCAGCCCGCGGCAATGCTGCAACAGCTGCTCCTCTGTGGCAGTCTGGTCCGGCTTGAGAACCACATATGCCTTTACAATTTCACCTTTACGCTCATCTTTAGCACCTGCGACACCCACTTCCAGCACGGCGGGGTGTGAACTGAGCGCGTTTTCGACTTCAGCAGGGAACACCATCTCGCCGGCAACCTTGATCATCTCGCGCAGGCGGCCGGTGATGCGGATATACCCTTCGGGCGTCACTTCGCCCATGTCGCCAGTGCGCAGCCAGCCGTCGCTGGTCAGCGTCTTGGCCGTCTCGTCGGGCTTGTTGTGATAGCCCTTCATGATGTTCGGACCTTTTGCCCAGATCTCTCCGGTGCCTTTCCCGGTCACGTCCTGCAGCGTGTCAGGGTCGACGATCTTAACGCTGACGCCGGGGATGGTCTTTCCTACCGTTCCCGGCGTGTTGGCCCAGGGCATGTTGAACGAGATCACCGGTCCGCTTTCGGTCTGGCCGTAGCCCTGCAGCAGCGGGATACCGAATGTCTTTTCGAACTGTACGCCCACTTCGTCCGGCAACGCTTCTCCGCCCGCAACAGCAAGGCGCAGATGCTTCATGTCGAACGGCCGCCTTTCCTGCATCCGTGTGACCAGGCGGTACATCGACGGCACCATCATCAGCACATCGCACTTCAGGCCTGACGCCACTTTCAGGACCAGTTCGGGATCGAATTTGGGAACAGTCGCCAGGGACGCGCCGCACGCGATCGGGGCCAGCATCGTTCCAGTGATGGCGAAAGTGTGAAAACTCGGCAGGCACGCCAGCAGCCGGCTGCTCTTATCCAGGCGCATGGCTTCCACCGAGTTCTTCGCGTTGCTGGCCAGGTTGCGGTGTGTCAGCACCACGCCCTTGGGCATGCCCGTCGTTCCGGAGGTGTAAAGAAGGGTGCTGATGTCCTCTGCTTTGGGGCTGGGCAACGCCGGGTTCGACTCACTGCGCGCCAGCTCGCTGTACTTGAGCACCTTCACACCGAGCGGCTCCAGCTTCGGTGCAAAATCGTCGGGCGCGATGACCGCTTCGGCGCCGGAATCCACGAGGATGTATTTCAGCTGCTCGGGCGGCAGAAGCAGATTCAGCGGCAGTGCCTGCCGGCCGGCATACTGCACGCCAAAATACGCAGCGACGAACTCCGGCGACATCGGGAAGAACAGCGCGATCACAGGCCTGGAGGTCTGCTTGCATATTCCCGAGGCGATACGCCGGGCAGTCGCCGCAAGGTCGCCATAGCTGAGTGTCTTCTCGGACGTCACTACAGCCGGGTCGGCAGGCGATGCGGCGGCGTTCTTTTCAAGAAGGTCTACGACAGTCAGTGAATCCTGCATTGGTTTGCTTCCTATTCTTCGATTTCGATTTCGGTCTGGTGATCGAACACCTCTTCAAAGTCGTACACGTTCTCAAAGTCTTCGCGTGTGTCAGAATCCTGCTTGGACATGATCTGCTCTTCAACCAGGTTGAAGACCATTTCACCGAAGTCCGCGGTCTTCGTGATACCCCACTGGTTCAGCACTGTTCGCGCCATCAGCCCGAAGCGTTCACGCGCCAGATCGCGCAGGCCTTCAAGCAGTTCGCGCCCGGTCACATGTCCGCGCCGGCCGCGCCGCTGCACGGTGTATTCCAGGCCTTCCTGCAGAAAGCGGTAGGCCTCGCGACTGTAGCGGTCGTCCCGCACAAGGATCTGCGAGATCTTCTGTTCGTCATCGCGTTCGTCTGGCATGGACATCGTTGAAATCTGGTCACCTCTTAAAAACGAGTTCACCTATGTTACGCTGCCGGCTGCATCGCTTCCACGATTTTACCGCTTAAAGCGCGCCCGACTACATCACCACGCACGTAGAGGCGCACGGCGAGCAGAGAGTCGCGCAGCGCCGCAAGAATCCGCTGGCAACCCTCGGCGCCGAACTTTGCCGCCAGCGCCTGGGAAAGCTGGCGCTGATCCGGCTGCAGGAGCAGTTCCGCTCCGGCATCCGGCGCGGCTGCGCAGATCATGGCATCGCGGAAGCAGACTTCCAGCACTTCCAGCAGCCGCCGAAAAACATACCGCTTCCAGCCGGCTTCGGTCTTGGCTTCGCCTTCCGACATCTCTTCCTGCTCGTCGTTTTCCCCGCTATCGTCTTCGGATTTCTTGCCGGCATTTATCTCGGCCGCAAATAACCGCTTGCCTTCCTGGTCGGCCAGCGCCCAGAGCATCAGGCCAAATTGCGGACCGGCTTTGGAACTAAGCTTGCCCAATCCTGTGATCACCGCCGAGCGCCAGTTCTTCAGATCGCCTTCGAGCAGTTCCTTCGCGCGGCCAAGGCTGCCATCCGCCAGCAGCGCCGCAACGTCGCGCTCCGACTGCGGCAGATTCGAAAGCTGCTTGGAAAGGCCGCCACGGATGTCGTCAAGCGACAGGCGGCGGAACTGAACGAACTGCACGCGCGAGACGATTGTTTCCAGCAGCGCCTCGGGCTGGCTGGTGGTCATAATAATGAGCGAGCTTTCGGGCGGCTCTTCGAGTGTCTTTAAAAATGCATTGGCTGGTTCGGCCTGTCCCCGGCACAGGCGCTGCGCTTCGGGAATAATCACGACGCGGCGGTTGCCGGACATGGGCGAGCGGTGGAGCTGCTCGCAGACATATTGAACCGTCTCCAGGCGGATGATCGGATCCTGATCGGCGACGGGCTTTTCGCTGAAACCCTTTTCCGCCGAGCCGCTGAACTTCAGCAGGCTGATCACATCCGGATGCTCGATCGCCAGGCCCTTGCGCGACTGAAACCAGTGGCAGGATTTGCATTTTCCGCACGAAACGTCGGGCGCCGGCGGCTGATGGCAGAGCAGCACCTGCGCAAATATCGCGGCGGCCGTGCGCTTGCCGACGCCGGACGGGCCGCTGAAAAGATACGCGTGCGCGTGGCGGCGGGCGCTCAGGACCGAGCGCAGGTATTTCTTTGCCGGCTGCTGACCGACCAGCGATTCCCAGCTCATTCCGCCCGTACTCATTTCAACAGCGGCTCCACGTTCGACCAGATCTGCGACTCAATTTCAGCAATGCTGCCGCGTGCATCCACCAGCACATACTCTTTGCGCGACTGCTTCACGGCGTGCCGGAAACCATTCGACACCGCGCGCAGGAACGCGTCGCCTTTCGATTCCATGCGATCCGCCGCGCGATGCTCGCGCCGCGTCACGCCGATGTTCACCGGCACCCACAGGACGAAATAGCGGTCCGGCACTAACCCCTGCGTCGCCGCCTTCGACAACTGCTTCACGAGGCCCTTGTCGATCCCGCCCGCGTAGCCCTGGTAAACCAGCGTCGAAAGCGTAAAGCGGTCGCAGATCACCCACGTTCCCGACTCCAGCGCCGGGCGAATCACTTCCTCGATCAGCTGCGCCCGCGCAGCTTGAAACAAAAATGTTTCGGCCAGCGGCGCCAAGCGGTCTTCGCCGCCCTGCTTGTTCTCCAGCACTATTTTTCTGATCGCTTCGCCGGTGGCAGTGCCGCCCGGTTCGCGAAGCAGTAGAACTTTCCTGCCGAGCGACTCCAGCTTTTCCAGAAGCTTCTTCGCCTGGGTCGATTTTCCTGCGCCGTCTGGACCATCCAATACGAGAAAACGGCCGCGTTGTTTTGCTTTAGGCACCGGTTTCAATCTCAACGAGTTTGTCGCCGGCCTTCACTTTGGCGCCTTCTTTCACGAGAATTTTCACCACGCGTCCGGACTCGGGCGCCGGCAGATTGAACGCCGCCTTGTCGGTCACCAGCTCTGCCAGGTCATCACCGGCTTCGACAGTTTCACCCTCGTCGACGTACCAGAAATTCAGCAGCGTTTCGGTTTGCTTCTGTTCACCCAGAGGCGGCACTTCGATTTGTTTGAGCATGAACGCGCGTGCGTGTCCTTTTGTCCGGTTTGTATAGGCGGAAGTGTAGTCGGAAACAGCGCGACTTCAAGCGGGGGCAGTCCTGTTTTAACGCCAAGACCGCCAAGGACGCCAAGAGCGCCAAGTCTTTTGACCCTTGGCGTCCTTGGCGTTCTTGGCGTTCTTGGCGAACTTGGCGTAAAGCAGTTGACCCCGGCGGGGGCCGAGTTGGTAATCGATAGACAGATGATCCGCGGGTGGCCCAGCCCAACGGGCTGGGTGCCGCAGGGCACAAGAAGCCTCGGAACACGCGTTGTACTGATTCGTGTGTGCGCCTTCTGGAACGGGCGTCTGTCCTGCCGCGGGTGGCCCAGCCCAACGGGCTGGGTGCCGCAGGCACAAGAAGCCTCGGAACACGCGTTGTACTGGTTCGTGTGTGCGCGTTCTGAAGCCAGCGTCTGTCCTGCGGCTTCTTGTCGCTTCGCGACACGGCCCGTTGGGCCGTGCCACCCAGATGCTCGCCAGGCCCTAGACCCGCACACTGGACCCTGGACCCGCACCCTGAACCCTCAACCCTGAACCCTAAACCCTGCTCTCCCCCCAGCGCGGGCCGAGCTGGTGATCGACCGAGAGATGATCAAGCACGCGCGCGACGATGAAATCCACCATCTCGCTGACCGTCTGCGGCTTGCCGTAAAATCCCGGGCTGGCCGGAAGCACCGTCACGCCGAGCTTCGCCAGTGCCAAAAGATTCTCGAGGTGTATCGCCGAAACCGGCGTCTCGCGCGGCACGACCACCAGCGGGCGGCGTTCCTTGATCATCACATCGGCGGCGCGCTGAATCAGATCTTCGCTGATGCCGTGCGCGATCGCGCCGATGCAGCCCATCGAGCACGGCACGATCGCCATCGCCTGCACGCGGAAACTTCCTGATGCAATGGGTGCGGCGACGTTGTCGTACGGGTGGTAAACGGCGCGCTCGGCGTTTTTTACGCCAAGCGCCGCGGCCTTAAACGCGTGCAGATCGATGTTGACGCCGTGTTCGACAGCGAGGACTTTCTGTGCCGATGGCGAGATCGAGAGGTGAACTTCAAGCGCCGTGTCGCGGACCAGTTCTTCCAGCACACGCAATCCGTAGACAGCTCCGCTGGCACCGGTGATGGAAAGAGCAACGCGGCGTTTCTGCGTGCGGCTCATGCGGGTTTCAAGGCCTCAAAATCGATCTGCGTCACCGGCCGGTAGGAATACGCCACGCCGTAGCGCACTTCGATGGCGCGAACTTCTTTCATGTAACTTTCGTAAAGGGCGTTGCGCTCGGTTTCGTACGTTTTATCGCAGTAATAAAGTCGGCAGCCAATCGCGCGGTGGTCGCGAATGCTGCAGAGCTTCTCCTTCAGGTAGGGACAGCTTCCGTCTCTCGCCTGCGCCATGTCGGGCGTTCCACCCGAACGGGCCATTTCGGCCGCTTCCAGATCCGAGACATAAAGCATGTGGCCGGCTTTTGCGAAGTTGCAGCAGATCCCTCGGCCGGTGCAGTGGCGGCGGAACGGCTCGAGCGCCGCGCTCATGCGGCCATACAGCGCCTGAAGTTCGTCGAATGCCGCTTGCGGAATCGCGCTCATGCAGGCCATGATAGGGTTGCAGGAAGGATGCCGCAAGCGGGTCTCACGATTGTGGTGCGAACTTCAGTTCGCACGGTGCGCGAAGCTGCACGCGTTCGCGAACTAAAGTTCGCGCCACATGGGCGCCTGTCTGATGACGTGCTCGTGTAAGTCGCTTGCTCGAAATACGTTGAAGCGTCTGAAAACTTTTTTTTAAAAGTGAGTCGCAAATCGACTTCGCTAAGCATCTCAGTATAGATGAGGGGAGACTGAATTGCCGTTCCCCTCTCCCTGCGGGAGAGGGCGGACACGAACGAAGTGAGTGCCGGGTGAGGGCGAACCGCGGCCCGCAGATGAGATCCTCCCTCACCCCGGACTCGCTTCGCTCGCTCGGCCCTTTCCCGGATGGAGAGGGAAAAGTTACTGCTTCTTCATGCTGAAACCGAGCTCTTCGGTTTTCTGCTGAGCGGTAACGATGGCAATGCCTTTGACCGAATCGCCCTTTTTACTGACGTGGCCGGTAAGCGTTATCGTCTCGGTGCCGGTGGAATCCTGGCCGCTCAGCCAGAAATGGGTGTTGCCGATCTTGCCGCTGAGCTTGTAGGTCTTCGACCCGAGCGTCACGTCAGCGCTGAGCGTTCCGGTGTCCTGCGTGTACGTCGCGGAAACCGTGCGGCTCTCGTTGGTGAATTTTCCATCGCTGCCGGCGAGGTTGAAACTTTTCGCCTTCGCTTTGCCGCTAAACGAGCCGCTCAGGTTGCCCGGGCTGCTGCTGCCGCCGGCGGCCTGGACGATGACGGTGCCGCGCATGTTCGGATGAATCGTGCAGAGATACTGGAACGTGCCCGGCGTGTTGAATGTGAACGAGAATGTCTGGCCGGAACTGAGCGTCCCGGACGCGAATGCTCCGGGCGGGTCGCTGGTGACATCATGCGGCGCGCCGCCGTCGTTGGTCCAGGTCACCGTGTCTCCGACTGTGACGGTGATGCTCGCGGCTTTGAAATCAAAATCCACGATCGACACGGAAGTTGTCGCGCGTCCATTCGCCGCCCGTTGAGCGCAGCAGGGAGCAGCAACGTTGGCGGCGTGGGAAGAGAACACCGCGCCGGCGAACAGAATTGAGAGAAGCGCAGATCGGATCATGAGTTCACTCCTTTAGTTGGCGGCTTTCAGAAACTGGGCGATCTTGCGTGACTCTTCGGCCGTCAGCCGCGCGCGCACACGCATGTGATTGACGATGACGTCCCATTCGTCATCGCTGTAGGCCGAGGGCGGCCGCAGGTTGTGGCAGCGCCGACAGTTCTGCTCCCAGAGCAGCGCGCCGCCCTTCTCGACTCTCTCGACTTTTTCCGCGCGAACGGCAACTTCGACGCCGCGCTCAGCTTCATCGATCGCACAGCCAGGCAATGCGAGCGCGATAAACAGAATCAGGAAAGTGGTTCGATTCATCATCCGTTTTTCTGCCGTTCTTGGCGCTTTGGCGTATTGGCGGTTCCTAGAACCCGATGGCAAACTGGAAAAGCAGCGCGTCCTGATCGCGCGTGTCCCACTCGTAAGCAAATTTCAGCACGGTGCTGTGGCCCAGCCAGTAATTCAATCCGCCGCTCCAGCGGTCGCGGTCGACGCGCTGCGAGCGTGCTTCGTCGGGCGCATCAGCGTGAAAGGCGGGCTGGTCGATGCGGTCGTAGCGGAAAGCGACCTCAAGATTCTTTACCCACTTGTGCTGAATTTTGCTCGGACGGTACGCGGCCTGAACATAGCCGCCGTTGCGCCGGTTGTTGTTGAAGGCGATCTCGTCTCCGCCGATCTCGTACCTTGCATCATCGACGTTCGACCAGACCCACTCGGCGCGCAGATCGATTGTGCCTTTGATGGCATCGAAAACATTGTTGTACGCCGCATCGGCGGCGTAGATCAGCGCATCGGTATCGCTCTGCAGCGTCCGCTTGCTTCCAACGCGCGCGGACATGAACGAGCCGCCCAGTTCGAGCTCAGGGATGGGGAAAAATCCGAGCCGGCCGCCAAACGCTTTGTTGCGGTTATTGTCGATCGCGCGGCTGAATTCGAGCGCTCCGAATTTTCCAGCGCTGAACGTGTTCAGCGAAGGACCGTTGGCGACGTAAGCGTTCCAGTTGAACTTTGTCGGCCCCGCGTTGAAGCCCCCACCGAGGTTGGCGCCGACAGAGATCGTCGGCACGAGCCCATCCGCGGGATCAAAGACAAACGGGCGGTCCGGCAGCTTGTTGATCCAGCTCGGCCGCTGGTTGCGAACGAAACTGCCCAGCGGCGTGATAAAGCGCCCGGCCTCCAGCGTCAGCAGATCATGGAAGTGGTAGGCAAGCGTGACATATTCGAAGTCGCTCTCGAACGAAATCTGATCGTTGATCTTCCAGAGAAACACCGGATGGAACGACGCAGTAAACGTGGAATTCGCGCCCTTGCGGTCCTCGTACCCGGCATCCGCCCACCCAGAGATGAGAAACTTTGTGGTGCCGGATCGCACGGCGTCGAGTTCCTCGCGCGTGATGCCGGGCTGGGGCGACATGTAGGTCGAGAGGCGCGAATCGATGGGAGCGCGCTTGATGGACGCCTGAACGTTCTCGATAGCCTTTGTCAGCTGTGCGTGTTGAACTTTGAGTTTCTCGTTTTCGGCTTTGTACTTTTCGAATTCAGCTCTGAACTTTTCGAATTCGTCCTTGGTGACAAAGTCCTCGCCGGCACAGGTCCAGGCTGCGGCGAGGGTGAATAGCAAAAAAAGAATCCGTGCGAAGGCGTGCACCACCACCCCACTCTTCTTTCCGCCCCGCCGCGCGTGTACGTGTTCAGCGCGCGAACGTGCGGATGAAATTCACTAAATGCCAGTGCTGTTCAATGCTAAGCAGGTTCTCAGATTTTGGCATGTCTTTTTTGCCGTGCGCGATGCCCGCGAAAAGTTCCGCGTCGCTCCACTTGGCGAGCTTCGTCAGATTGGTAGGCCGGCGCGTTAGATCGCTGGCGGCGTCGCCATCGCCTTTGCCGCGGCGGCCATGGCACACCTGGCAGTTCTGAATGTAAAGCGAACGGCCGGTGGCGATCGATTCAGCATTCGCCGGCACGCGTCCGCCCGGCTCTTCGGTGCGAGCAGCGGCGCAGGCAAGCAGCATCAGCAGGAGCGCAGCAAGCCGCTTCATTTGCGCGCCGCCTCCTCCACCGGTCCCAGCGCCCACTCACCGCGCTCGGCCAGGTCGTAAAGGAAATCCAGCACTTTACGCTGCGCAGCAGGGCCATGCATGACCAGCAGCTTTCGCGTTTGCGGATGGAAAAAGATCAGCGCGCCGGGCTCTTTCCAGGAAGCCGGATAGATGCGGCGCTGAATGATGTACGAAATGGTTTCACCGCTCAGCGGATGGCCGGCCGTTGGCGCGATCGTCTGCAGAAGCCTGGTGAGGTCATATGCGCGAACGACAGCGTGATCCCACAGCAGTTCGCTGCTCGGATAGGGTCGCTCGCCTTTGAAGAACCATAGACCGCCGGGAGATTCCGCCGAACAGCCATCAAAACCGGCGGCCTCGACCACGCGGCGCGCGGCATCCCGCAGCGGAACCTCGCGAAGCTCGAGGCTGATGCGCGGAACACCGGCTGGAAATTGTCGCGGGTCAAAGGCCATCGCGACGCCTGAAATTTTGCTGAGTTCACGCAGCACAAAATCGAGCCGCTCGTTTTTCTGGCTGATGCTCACACGCGTCTCGGCGAGCGCCTTCTGCAGGCGGTACTCGGCGGCAGAAGGAAGATCTCCCGGCGGCAAGCCCTGAACTTCCGGCACGCGCAGCGCGGCGAAGATTTCTTTCAGGCGAGCCGCTGCGGAAGCCGGCAGGATTCCGTGGATTTCCTGCCGCGATTTCTCGAACTCCAGCGAACAGCCTTCGCGCGTTGCGAGAATTGGTTTAAACGCGGGCAGAATCTGGTTCATTAAATCGCTGGCGTCCGGACGCGTATACAGCGCATCCACGAGCACGGCGACAGCCGCGAGCTTTTCTTCTTTGGTCCAGGCCAGCGGCGTGGTGAGCCAGAACGAACGGTCACGCTCACGGCGGTAGCGCGAGTCGGTCTGGCGGCCGATCCAGTCGACCAGATGCATCAGCGCGCCGTCCATGACTTCAAGGTTGAGCGGAATGGACGCAAATTTTTCAACTTGAGCAAATTCGGAATCGACGCGTAGAGCCACTCCGCAGCGCGAGGGGAAGAGCTGAACGGCGCGCTCCAGATCGCCCCAAAGCCCGAGGCTCACTTTGCGGTAGCGAACATCATCGACCGGCGCACCCGGAAGTTCTTCTTCGACAAAGCCGGGCAGCTCCGCCACCGCGTCGTTGGGCGCGGCATTGATTTGAACGAACACGGTTTCGACTGGATCCGATTCGAGCTTTCCGTCTGAAATCGTGAGCAGGACGCTGTAGAGCCCCGGACGCGATGCTTTGAAGCGGGCGCGCAGATTAGGCAGCGCTTCGAGCTCGACTCCGCGATACTTTTCAGCCGTGCGCCAAGACGCTTTGAGCTGCTGCGTTTCCTCCGCACCATCGGGATCGAATGAGAGCGATGCGTTGAGGACGAGAGATTTGCCGGCCTGACCCATCGCGTTCCTGGCGATGCGGGTAATGGGGCGGCGGTCGCCCAGCAACTCGTCGCGCCCGGGCGGAACGATCACTGCCCGGCGCTCAGGCACTTCGCCGGCGCGCGGAGCTTCAAAAAGATAAAGCGCGGCGCGGCCCGGACGGAAAACGGTGCCACCTTCTTCATAGTCCAATTGAACGGCAGGCCCAGCGACCTGGCTCCAGCCTTCGCCCGGCAGCACGCAGCGCTCGCCGGCGCCGGCAATCCTGCGAGCCTCGCGTTCAGGCAGCACCGCGCGACCAGGCCGAACAGTGAATTTGCGCTCGCTTGGGGCGCTCCAGCCTTTCGCATTTTTAGCGCGCAGCACGAAACGGTATTCGCCGGTGTGAGCCAGGAAAATCCAGAGCCGCGGCTGCTTGAGTTCACTTTCAGAAAAAGTCAGCGCCGGGCCGGCCGTCTGCTTCCAGGCGAACTCGAGCGCATCACCGGCCGGGTTGAACGTGGCGCTGCCATCGAGGAGCAACCAGCCGTTGAGCGCGATTTCGCCATCGGCGGCAATCGCCACGCGCGGGGCATCCGGATCATTCACCTGAGGCGGCGTATTTTCCGGTTCCAGGATCTCAGCAATGGTGTTCGCGGGCGCCGGATTGAGATCAATGACTTCGGCACCCGGAGAGCTCTCCGGTTTCGGCTTCACCGGCGGCCTCGCCTCAAGCGCGTGCGCATCCAGGCAAATGGCCAACGCCATGCAGAGGATCAGCTCGCCTTTGAATAGAGGTGGGAACACGCGCGGTATCCTAGCACTTTTGGCAGCCCGAGCCAATAGTGCGACGCTGAAGGATATGCATTCTTTAAATTCCAGCCGTCCGATTTTCGTCACCCCAGCTGAAAAGTGGCAGTCATCTACGGGATCTGGCATGGGTGAACAAAACTTCAACCTGATTTGTTATAACGGTTTGCAAAATTTACCGCCGTTTTGCACGTTGTGGCAATTCACTCGCTGGTGCATTCCACGTACTTCAACATTTCGGGGAGATTCTCATCCATGACCAACACAGAGCTGCGGATTGAAACGTTGCCTCTCGCCCCTGGCGCAGTGGTTGTGCGGCCCAAAGGAAACATTGACGCGCATACGTACAGTGCGCTTGAGACTGCTCTAAACGCGCATCTGAGTAAGGGCATTTACGACCTGGTCGTGGATATGACAGACGTCGATTACCTCGCCTCAGCAGGGATCGGCGTGCTGCTCAGCGCGCAATCGATCTCACACGAGCATCGTGGAAACGTGGTGCTTATGAACATCCGCTCGTCGGTGGCCTCGGTACTGGAACTCCTGGGCATCGACGAAGTTTTCCAGGTCGCCACGGACCGCGCTTCTGCGCTCGCGTGCCTGTCGCACCGCGCTGCGTAAAACGCATTCACTCTCGCCGACTCTGGCGCGAATGGCCAAAGCCTGTAGCATGATCGGTTCTGTTCTGAGATGCACCGGCGGGAGTGGGCATGAACGAACGCGACTACGATTTGCTTCGCCAGCGGGAATTCGCGCTACGCGAAGTCATAGCCGGCGCCAGGTGTGTACTCTGGGAAGCCCGGGTCGTCCAGCGGCCCGATGGACATTACGCCTGGAAGCTGCGCATTCTCTCTCCGGAGTCCACCCGCGAAGAATTCGGGTGGGTGCGCATGAATCCGGACGACGATAACGAAACGTACCGCCAGCGCATCGCCCCTGAGGAGATGGACCGCATGAACGGTGTCTCGCACCGGGCGCTCAGCACCGGGCAGCCGGGCTATCAGCAGGAATTTGCGCTGCGCGCGGCCGACAACTCGCTGCGCTACATGAGCGAGTACGTTCGCATTATTCCGCAGGGGCCAGGCATCTTCAATCTCTACGGCGTCCAAGTCGACATTACCGAACGCAAAAAGCAGGAAGAGGAACTGCGCAAACGGGAAGAGGAACTGCGGCAGGCGAAAGTCGCTGAGGCCGTGGGACATTTCGCGATGGGCGCAGCGCATTACTTTGGCAATCTGATGAACGTTATCAGGGGCTACAGCGCCCTGATGAAAAAATGCGTGGACCGCCCTGAGGATCAGAAGCGCAACATCGAAATGATCGAAAAAGTTGTCGCCCGCGCCGCAGGACTCAATGAACAGCTTCTGGCTATGAGCGAGCTGGATTCGACGAAGCCGGCGCCGACGGACGTCAATGCTGTCGTCACTGAAACCTACAGACTGCTCAAGCCGCTTGTCGGAGAAGACATTGAATTCATCACGCTGCTGGCGACTGATCTCGGTCCGGTCCTCGCCGATGCCGGCCAGCTGGAACAGGCGCTGATCAACATGGCCATCAACGCACGCCAGGCGATGCCCGGTGGCGGCAAGCTGATCATCGAGACTGTGGACATCAGCATCGATGGGTCCGCGAGCAGTGAAAACCTCTCGCTGCGCAACGGCCCGCATGTGCTGCTGGTGGTCAGCGATACCGGCGCGGGAATGACCGAGGAGGTGCGTGCGCGGCTCTTCGAGCCCTTCTTCTCAACGCGCGGGGTCGCACGCGGAACCGGCCTCGGCCTGGCCATGATTCATACCATGGTCCGGCGCTGGGGAGGCGACATTTCAGTCGCCTCAGTTCCTGACCAGGGCACGCGAATCAAGATTTATCTTCCGCGCATTGCCCAGTCCGCTCAGTGAACGGCGACACCGGTTTCGCGCAGACCGATATACCGCGTCAGCCCGCCAGCCAGCACCATCTCCACCTCGCGCCGGGACAACGTATGATGGGCGGGAATACTGATTTTTCGCGACAGATTTTCAACGTGAATCTCCGCTCCGTGCGTCAGCGCTTCACGCAGATTCGTTAAACGCAGCATGTCGCCTTCAAAGACGTGGTCGTAATCAGCCAGATCATTGAAAACCAGCGGCAGCACGCCAAAGTTGGCGAGGTTCTGGCGATGAATGCGCGCGAATCCGCGGGCGAGCACGATACGAAGCCCCAGGTAACGCGGCGCGAGCGCTGCATGTTCGCGGCTGGAGCCCTGTCCATAATTCGCACCGCCGACGATCGCATGGCCCGACGTTTCGCGCTGTTTTTTTGCGCGCAGAACATACGTGGGATCGAGCTGCTCGAAACAGAAATCGCTGATCTTCGGAATATTGCTGCGGTACGGCAAGACACGCGAGCCGGCCGGCATGATCTCGTCAGTCGAAATGTCATCACCGACTTTGAGCAGGACCGGAATTTCCATCATCTCCGGCAGTTCATCCATTTCGGGCAGCGACGCGATGTTGGGCCCTCTAGCCAGCTCGACCTGGCGAGCCTGGTCAGGCGATGGCGGCGGCTCAAGCAGCATCGTATTCAAGAATATCTTTTCGGGCTCGCGAACGCGCGGGTAAGGCATGCCGAGCGTCCGCGGATCGGTGATGACGCCAGTGATCGCGGATGCCGCGGCAGTTTCGGGGCTCACAAGGCAGACCTTGTCTTCGCGCGTTCCTGAACGGCCCGGGAAGTTGCGTGGCACGGTTCGCAGACTGATCTTTTCGGTCGCCGGCGCCTGCCCCATGCCGATGCAACCGTTGCAGCCGGCCTGATGCACGCGGCCGCCGGCCTGAATGAGTGACAGCAGATGGCCATTGCGGACGAGATTCTCGAGAATCTGTCGCGAGGTCGGAGAGATATCCAGCGAAACGTGCGTTGGCACGCGTTTGCCTTTGAGGATCTCTGCCGCGACGGCGAAATCGCGGTAACCGGGATTCGCCGACGAGCCGATGTACGCCTGATAGATTTCAGTTCCCGCGACTTCGCGAACCGGGACAACATTGCCGGGGCTCGATGGCATGGCGATCAACGGCTCAAGCGTCGAGAGATCGATTTCCTCGTGAATGTCGTACTGCGCATCGCCGTCAGGCAGCAGTTCCACGAAATCTTCTTCGCGCCCCTGCGAACGCAGAAATTTCCGGACCTCTTCATCCGCTGGAAAAACGCTTGTCGTGGCGCCGAGTTCCGCGCCCATGTTCGCGATAACGTGGCGGTCCATCGCAGAAAGTTCCTGCAAGCCGGGGCCATAGTATTCGATGATCCGGCCCAGCCCGCCTTCCACTCCATGGCGGCGCAGCATTTCAAGGATTACATCTTTGGCGCTGACCCAGTCCGGAAGTTTTCCCGTGAGCTTCACGCCCCAGATCCGCGGCATGCGCAGATAGAACGGCTCGCCGGCCATCGCCATCGCAACTTCAAGACCGCCAGCGCCGATCGCCAGCATGCCGATCGAGCCGCCTGCCGGCGTGTGGCTGTCAGAGCCGAGCAGCGTCTTGCCTGGCTTTCCAAAGCGCTCCTGATGTACGGGATGACTCACGCCGTTGCCTGCGCGGCTGTACCACAGGCCAAAACGCTGGCACGCGCTGAGAAGAAACAAGTGATCGTCGGGGTTTTTGTGGTCTTCCTGGATGATGTTGTGATCGACGTATTGAACAGAGACTTCGGTCTTCACACGATCCACCCGCATCGCTTCGAGTTCCAGCATCACCAGCGTGCCGGTGGCGTCCTGCGTAAGCGTCTGATCGACGCGCAGGCCAATCTCTTCGCCAGTATTCATGGCACCTTCAACGAGGTGCGATTCAATGAGTTTTCGTGCCAGACTGAGTCCCATCTGCGCCGCTCCTTTTGGCATTTGCTGCGTTTGCCGCTTTTCGCGGCTTGGCCGCAGGCTGCTGCGTCTTCTCTTTGGAAGCGGATGCAACCGCTAGTCCAGCGGCAGACGCATTCTGAAAGCCGATGCGCTCCAGCATTTCTTCGAAAATGGATGGAGGAAGACTGCCGCCGGTCGCCTGCGCGTGGCCATTGGCATACTCGCCTTCAAGCGGCTGCGGCATCAGCTCGCGCAGAAAATTGACGAGGTTCACGCCGCTCATCGTCCGCAGCGAGAAGTTCACACGTCCGGGAATATAGTTGTCGTTGGCCGCGAGCACGATGAATTTGCGCAACGTCCGCGACCAGCGTGTGGCGATCAGCGGGTGAATCTGCGCGGGCGACGAGAAGCGCAGCATCGCAACATTCTTGGCGAACTTTGGAGCCGTTTTCAGGCAGCGCGAGAGTTCCTGTTGAACTTCGTCGCGGCAAGCCTGCAAGACGTCGACACCGGGGACCTTCTTTAATGCAATGTCGGCGGGTGAATTCGCGATCATCAGCGCATTCAGCGCCGCAAGCACTTCGTGTTTTCCTGATCGGCGCGCCGCATTCAGCAGCGCAACGGCTTCAGTTACATGGCGTCCGCCATATTCCTTTAATAGCGGCGTCCATTCCGGAAACGGCAACGCCGTGCCAAGGTCCCCCACAGCGCCGAGAAGCGCCAGCCACTTCAAATCGTCCATCGGAACAAGAGGCGAAAATAGATAGTAAACCAGCAGGCTGCTTGAGACGATCGGCTCACAGCCATACGCGCTAACCATTACGGCACCTGGCGGCGTTCCTTGCGGCTGATGATGGTCTATTACCAGCGTCGGCATGCCTTCAAAGATGTGTTCTCCGCGGCTGCCCATATCGGTCACGATCAAAGCGTCTGGCGCGTAGTGGAGAATCTTCTCGCGCATCGATTCGCTATGGACGTGTTCAGCCTTGCCCGTTGGAACGATAGTCACATGCGGAACGCGCACGCGCTCCAACCCGCGCACAGCCAGCAGACCGCTCGTCAGACCATCCGCATCGCTGTGGCACGCGACGACGACGCGTTTGCGCTCCACGCACGAAGATAGAAATCGACGTCCAGCGTCGAGCGCGATGTCACTTGCCGGCCAATTGCTTCCGCTGCTGCCGCTCATGATTACCGTTGTCGCAAGCAGCGTTCCGCCCTCGAACCAATTGCCCTCCGTAGGCAGGAGGTTTGCGACACTGCAAACACAATGATCCGACTCGGCCTGTGCTGCGCTTTTATCAAAGAAGATATTAAATTCCGTTCGGCAACTGCCAGGTATGTGCTGTCCCTGCCCGTTCCAGAGCGCTGGACATACGTGGATCTGATTGCGCGCGACAACACTGCCGCGCTCCTGCAGGCGCTGAAGTGGTGCGCGGCCAACGGCGTCGGCGCGTTCCGGATAAATAGCCAGTTTTTTCCGCTCTATACGCACCCGCAGGCAGGCTACGCCCTGGATGATCTACCGTCCGGGGCGGAGATCACCACGGGGCTCAAGCGCTGCGGCCAGTTCGCACGCAGCGCTGGAATTCGGCTGAGCTTCCATCCCGACCAATTCGTGGTGCCGGGCTCGCCGTCAGAGTCGGCTGCGCGCATGTCGCTGCTGGAACTGGAGTATCAGGCCAGAATTGCCAGGCTGCTGCATGCCGAACAGCTTACTCTGCACGGCGGCGGCGCATATGGGGACAAGACGTCGGCTCTAAAGCGCACCGCAGAAGCATTTGCTGCACTGCCGCGCGCCACTCGCGAACTGATCGCGCTTGAGAACGACGACCGGGTATTCACAGTGAAAGATCTGGCGCCTCTTTGCGCCGCGCAAGGCATGAAGTTTATCTATGATGTCCACCATCATCGCTGCCTGCCGGACGGTTTAAGCGAAACAGAGGCGCTGAAGCTATGTGTCGAAAGCTGGAGGGGCGCCGAGCCATGGCTGCATCTTTCAAGCCCGCTCGGCGGATGGAGCGCCAAAGATCCGCGCGCGCACGCGGATTATATTAATCCAAGAGATGTTCCAGCCGAATGGCTGGAGATGGATGTTACGGTAGACATTGAGGCTAAGGCTAAGGAGCTGGCAGTGCTTAAGCTTAAGCGCTGGCTGAAGTCGCGAGTGCCAGCGAAGAGCGGCGGCTGATCTCCGACAGTATGAGGAAGGTGTTTTCGGCGGCTGCTCTCGAAACATCGAAAAACGCTCTTGCATGTGGCCCGGTGCCGTGTTAATTTTCCGCCTCTGCGTGACGAAGAAGCCGCAGTGAAGGCAGTGTGCGGAGGTCAATCCTCCAAAAACGCCTGCAGTACCTGGGCGATTAGCTCAGTTGGTTAGAGCACCTGCCTTACAAGCAGGGGGTCGGGGGTTCGAGTCCCTCATCGCCCATTGCTTTAGGCCGCAGGCTTCTTCGAAAAGACAGATTCACGCGGGCTCGTAGCTCAGTCGGTTTAGAGCGTCGGCTTGTCACGCCGAAGGTCGCGGGTTCGAGTCCCGTCGAGCCCGCCATTTTTAACCCCGATGCGCCAAGGCGCGAATCGGGGTTTTCTTTTTCCAAAAACTCACCAATTTCTTTCATCGTCGATGGCGGCACCCTTCTCTACATACGAATTGCCTAAATCACGGCTGTGCGTGGGCAGACGAATAATCGCGTGCCCTCCGTTGCCACGGAAGCGCGAGTTTTCGTCCGTCCGTGCTCGCTTGGACTTACGCCCGTTTTAGGACCGACAGCAAAGAGCCCGCATCGCTGCGGGCTCCGGCTTCAATGATTGTTGGCGCCGACGTGCCTAGTTCGAGTTTCCAATTTTACCCTTATTAACGGAGTAAACCTGCGGCTGCACTTTCTTATAAGCTCCGCCGGGGAGAATCAGGGTGACTTCCACCTGCCGCACGGCATTCTTGAGCGGCTCAGCCGTCAGCTTCTCATCGCGCAGCAGCGGTGCGTACTGCCCCTGGCGCATCTTCAGCGTGAACTTGCCGGCAGAGGG
>DASPJR010000061.1:0-33696 GCA_035628505.1 Planctomycetota bacterium
CTTGCGCACGCAGTGGCTGATCGGGATGGCGAGAGGATTTGGCTAACGGCAACGGCTTTGTTCACCACAGAGAACACAGAGGACTCAGAGGAACGATTTAGGAACGGCAGATGAACGCGATGAAGGCGATGAAGGCGATGAAGGCGATGATCGCGATGATCGCGAAAGAACTATCTGCATGGCGGTGTTCATTAAGGTTTCTGAATCGGTCTTGGAAGACGGAACAGAATTTTAGAATTGAGATTTTAAAATTTAAATTTGAAAGTGAACGGCTGAGCTCGCGCGGCGTTCGATCTAAAATTTAAATTCTAAACTCTCGACTTTAAAATTCCGTTCCGTTCGAGCCGTTCCTCCGCGCGCTCAGCGTCCTCTGCGTCTCTGCGTTGAAGTCGTTATCTCTGTGTTCTCTGTGGTGAGAAGCCGTTCACTCCGAGCCGTCGGCCCCGTCGCTCTCGTCTTTCTGCGATGCCAGGTACGCCTGGTAGATTTCGAGATCGGCTTTGTTCTTCGCGTCAATCTCGCGCCACTGGGCCATGGCCTGCTCGCCCTTGGCGGCCAGATCGGGCGGGAGATCGGCGGCGGCGCGGCACTTGGGGAAGTTGGAGCAGCTTAAAAAAGGCCGGCGTGTCTTGCCGCGAGACGTCACGCGGATCACCAGCGGACTCTTGCACTTCTCGCAGACCTTGTCGGTCGCGATCGGCGCGAACTTGCGGATCGGGTGGCCTTCCTTGTTGAGCTTCATCGTGTACGTGCATTCTTTGGTGCTGTACTTCACGCAATGCAGGTACGCGCCGAAGCGTCCGACGCTCTTCACGACGTCGTTGCCGCACTTGTCGCACTTGAGGCCGGTGGGCTGGGGGCCTTCTTTCTTCTGAATGTTGCCCATCGCGTCCAGGCGGTAGGTCGCCTTGCATTCGGGCGCCTTCGTGCAGCGCAGGTAATAGCCGAATTTGCTCAGCCGCTTTTCCATCGGGCTGGCGCAGTCGGGGCACTTCACATCCGTCGGCTCGCCCTGCGTCTTGGTGCTGACCATCGACTTCTTGGCCGATTCCAGGTCCTTCGAAAATGGCCCATAGAAATCAGCGATCACGCGGTGCCAGTCCAGATGCGCCTCGGCGATCTTGTCGAGCTCCATTTCCATCTCGCGCGTAAAGCCGAGCTCCATAATGGAGGGGAAATGGCCGAGGAGGCGTTCGGTGACCGTGATGCCCAGCGGCGTGGCCATGAACGAGCCGCGCCCGCCTTTGCCCATGCGCTCGACGTAGCCGCGATCCTGGATCGTCGAAATGATCGTCGCGTACGTGGATGGCCGGCCGATGCCTTCGCGCTCGAGAGTCTTCACCAGGCTTGCGTCGGTGTAGCGCGGCGGCGGCTGCGTGTAATGCTGCTCGGCCTTCAGCGTATCCTTGAGCAGATCCGGCCGGTCGCCGATCTTCATCGCGGGAATCAGCTGCGAGCCTGGCTTCTTCTTGGCGGCTTTGGCAGCGGGCTTGGCCGCTTTTGCCGATGCGCCGTCTGAGCCTTCCTCGGGCGCTTCATCGGGTTCGGCAGTATCGGCTTCGTCGCCTTTTTCGCGGTCTGCCGCGGAGGCTTCAATGTGTGCCGCGGCGGCGCCGCCCTGAACGGCCAGCCAGCCGTCGAACTTCAGCACGCGTCCGGTCGCGCGGAACACGGCGTAGCGCGTGTTCGAGCCTTCAGCAGCGATGTCAACAGTCGTCGCATCGAAAATCGCAGGCATCATCTGACAGGCGAGGAAACGATCATAGATGAGCTTGTAGAGCTTGAACTGCTCGTCGCTGAGATACTGTTTGACGTCCTGCGGCGCGATTTCCACGTGCGTCGGGCGAATACATTCGTGAGCTTCCTGCGCGCCCTTGCGCGAGGCGTAGATGTTCGGCTTCTCCGGCAGGTACTTGTCGCCGTACTTTTTGCTGATGATGTCCCGGCATTCAGTGAGCGCGTCGTTGCTGATGCGGAATGAATCGGTACGCATGTAGGTGATCAGCGCGACGGGGCCCTGCTCGCCGAGCGGAACGCCTTCGTAGAGTTGCTGGGCCACGCGCATGGTTCGCTTGGCGTCAAAGCCGAGCCGGTTGGCCGCGGCCTGCTGAAGCTGGCTGGTCGCGAACGGTGGATAGGGGCGGTCCTGGACTTCCTTGGTCTCGTAAAAATTGACTGCGTACTTCGCCGGCCGCAGCACATCGACCAGCGCGTTGGCTTCGTCAGCGTTGGCGATCAGCGTGCGGCTGATGCCGGAGGAACTCGGCTGGCCCTGCGCGGCTTTGAACTTGGCGAGGTCCTCGGCGCTGGAGACGACATGTTTTCCGTCGATCGCGCGAAGAGACGCGTCGAAACTTTTGCCGTTGATCGAAAACGACGCTTCTACCGTCCAATACTCTTCGGCCTTGAACGCGCGTATTTCTTTCTCTCGCTCGACGATCAGACGGACGGCGACGGATTGCACGCGCCCCGCGGAGAGCCCGCGAACGATCTTTTCCCAGAGCAGGTTGGAAAGTTTGTATCCGACGATACGGTCGAGAACACGGCGCGCCTGCTGCGAATTGACCAGATCCATGTCGATATGACGCGGCGCGTCCATGCCGCGCTTGATGCCGCGCGGGGTGATTTCATCGAACGTAACGCGCACG
This sequence comes from Planctomycetota bacterium, assembly GCA_035628505.1. Taxonomy (GTDB): domain Bacteria; phylum Planctomycetota; class SZUA-567; order H5-PLA8; family H5-PLA8; genus DASPJR01. Next base: position 2,649 of record DASPJR010000061.1, read on the forward strand.
ATCTTTTCCGGCCCGAGCTTGAGCGTTTCAGCCAGATGCCAGGCGATGGCTTCGCCTTCGCGGTCCGGATCGGGGCAGAGATAGACTTTCGTGGCGGTCAGCGCTGCTTTTTTGAGCTCCGCGATAACCTTTTTCTTATTATCGACTTCGACGTAACGGGGCTCGAAATTGTTCTTATAGTCGATCGCGTCTTTGTCACTCTTTGGCAGATCGCGCACGTGTCCGACGCTGGCTTTGACGGTGAAAGACTTTCCTAAGACTTTGCTAATCGTCTTTACTTTACCGGGCGACTCAACGATGACGAGATTTTTGGCCACTTTTGCACATCCCTTAAGAGCGAACTGGAAAACGTTCAATTCCGCGCGGTTACTGGCACCTGACGCAAAAAGCGGCGAGACGCGGATTCGGGCGGGCGGACTTTTAGCAAATATGGTTCTTAGAAGTCAAGACCTTTAGTTGTGAAAAACTGCCGCACAATGTGAAGATCGCCGTTCCTGCGGACTCTCTCATCATAGGGAAAGTAACGGCTGGTAAAAAAACTTTTGCTAAATGCCCAAAATCGTGGAACTTTGAAGTGTTCGCGCAATTTTTAACTGCGCTCATTATATTATATAAGCGTTTGAGGAGATTTCTGAAGCAGACATGCGCCGAAACGTTCCCGCCAGCCTCAGTCCGTACGTTTCTCTGCTGCTGCTTGTGGCCGCCACCCTCGTTTTCAATGCTTCTGCCGGCGATGTGAAAATTGCCTGGTCGGTGAAGACACAGTCGTTATCAGCCGCACCGGGCGCAAGAATTACGATCACTCTCGAAGGCACTATTCCGGACGGCTATCACACGTATTCGCCCAAGACCGCTGCTGAATACGGCGACGCGACGATTCCGATCTTGCCCACGAAATTCGAGCTTGATCCAACATCGTTGCTCAGCCTGGACGACAAAGTGACGTATCCTCCGCCCACGATGAAAAAGGAGGAGCTCACTGGGATTCTCGTCGAGACCTTCGAGAAGAGCGTCACGTACACCATTCCAGTTCGCATCAGCAAAGACGCCAAATCTGGCGAGCATACTGCAACGCTGAAAGTTAAATCGCAGGTCTGCAAGCGGCAGTGCTTCGAGTCACTGGCGGAGTTGGCCATCCCGGTAAAAGTGACCGCGTCCTCGAATTCGCTGACATTCGAACTGCCTGGGCTGGGTGCCAAACGCAAGCCAGCAGAGAAGAAGTCAATTGATTGGAAGCTAAGCAGCGAAACGATCAGTGCCGCGCGCGGGCAAACAGTGAATGTCGAAATTACCGGCGCCATTCCGGCTGGCTACCACGCGTACACGGCAAAGACTGCAAAAGAATTCGGCGATGAGAACCTGCCGATTACGCCAACAACATTTGAGATCGCGCCGCCGGACCTGGCAAAGCTGAATGGGCCGATCACGTCGAAAAACGCCAAGCCCTACGTGGAGCGGTCCAGCAACCGCAACATTGAAGTGCTCGAGGGCATGGGCGATTTCACGGTGCCCCTGCAGATTTCAAAAGACGCCAAGCCCGGCGAGCACACGCTGCAGATCGACGTGACGTCGCAGCTGTGCACCGAAGAGAACTGTCTCATCCCCGAGACGAAGTCGCTGACCGTAAAGCTGACCGTGACCGACGCGCCGGTGGTTAACGAAGCGCCTGTTACGAAGGCGACGGCATCGAAAGTGCCGGACGGGACGAGCGGAAAAGGACTGGGCAGCAACGACGATATCAAGAAAGCGAAAGACGAAGGCCTGCTGCCGTATTTGTGGCTGTCGATGACTATGGGCGGCCTGGCGCTGCTGACGCCCTGCGTGTTCCCAATGATCCCGATTACCGTAAGTTTCTTTACCAAGCGCAAGCAGGTGTCGCGCTCGCAAACGATTCGTGACGCCGGCGTTTACGCGCTTGGAATCATTCTTACGTTCGTGGTGCTGGGATTTGCGGTCACGCTGCTGATGGGCGCGTCGGGTGTGCAGAATCTCGCGACGCACCCCGTCTCAAATCTGCTGATTTTTATCATTTTCACGGCGCTGGCGCTGAGCCTTTTCGGTGCGTTTGAAATTCAGCTGCCGACGTCGATTCTCAACCGTCTCAACGCGAAAGCCAATGAAGGCGACGGCGTGGCATCGGTGCTGATGATGGGACTGGTGTTCACGCTGACGTCGTTCACCTGCACGGTGCCATTCATCGGGGCGACGCTGATCTCCGCCACGCGCGGTGATTTCTTCTGGCCAATGGTGGGAATGGTTGGCTTCGCGACAACCTTTTCGCTGCCGTTTGTCGTGCTGGCGCTGGTGCCTTCGTGGATAAAGTCCCTGCCGAAGTCAGGCGGCTGGCTGAATTCGGTGAAGGTCGTCATGGGCTTTATCGAACTGGCTGCGGCGATGAAGTTTGCAAGCAACATCGATCTGGCGTTCGGCTGGGGCGTGATTACACGCGACGTTTTCCTGAGCGGCTGGGTCGCCCTGGCGCTGCTCTCGACATATTACCTGCTCGGCCGCTTCCAGATGACCCACGACACGCCAGTCGAACGCATCGGCGGCGTGCGAACGTTGCTCGCGGCTGGGTTCCTGACGATTGCCATTTTTCTCGCCTCGGGACTGAATGCCAGGCCGCTTGGGGAAATCGACGCGTTCCTGCCGCCGGATCCCTATCCGGGAACGACGTCCGTGAAGCCTGCTGGCAAAGAAAGTGGCGGAGATGAATTGAGCTGGCACGAAACTCTTGAAGCGGGGCTTGCCGAAGCGAAAGCCTCAAATAAACGGGTGTTCGTCGATTTCACAGGTTATCTCTGCACGAACTGCCGCTTGATGGAGAAGAATGTATTCCCAAAGCCGGAGGTCCACGACCTGCTCAAGCAGTACGTTCGCGTACAGCTTTATACGGATGGCAGCGGCGCGAAGGCGGAGTCCAGTGCGCGTAACCGCGAGCTGCAGCAGAAACGCTATGATACCGCGGCGCTTCCGTTCTACGTGATTCTTACGGCCGACGATCAGTTCGTCGATTCGTTCCCGGGATTTACGCGCGACGTCAAAGAGTTCGCCGACTTTCTGCGCAACGGCCTGACGCGTGAGCCCGCGAAAAAGTGAGCCGTTCGATGAAGCTTCTCCTTATTCTGTCACTATTGGCTGGCTCGCTGGCGTTTGCCGCTGATCCGCAGCCGGACCGCAGCCCGAAATCACCGGCCTTTAAGCCGGTCACGGATGATCCAAAACTTCCGCGCGTGCTGCTGATCGGTGATTCGATTTCGATCGATTACACCATTGGCGTGCGCAAACTTCTTGAGGGCAAGGCCAACGTTCACCGCATCCCGGAGAACGGCGGGCCGACAAAAAATGGAATCGAGAAGATCGACGCGTGGCTCGGCAGCGGAAAGTGGGACCTCATTCATTTCAACTGGGGCCTGCATGATCTGAAAATCATGGACGACGGCAGGCATCAGGTGCCGATCGATGAGTACGAAAAGAATCTGCTGGCGCTCGTCCAGAAAATGAAGGCTACCGGCGCGCACCTGATCTGGGCCAGCACCACGCCGGTGCCCGCGGGCGAACTCTCACCAAAGCGCCATTCTGCGGATGCGCCCGTCTTTAACGCGGCGGCTCGCAAGATAATGGAGAATGAAAACGTCGAGATCAACGACTTGTTTGCATTCGTCGAGCCGCGCCTGGAAGAATTTCAGATCGCCAGGAATGTTCACTTCAAAGACAAGGGCTCGGCGGCACTTGCCGAGCGCGTTGCCGCAGCGGTCGAAGCCGGACTGAAGAAAGCGGGCAAGTTGAAATAATCAGGAAGCATTCTTTGCGGGCTCGTCCATTCTTCGAGCCGCTTCCACCAGGAGTTCTGTGGTCGGGGCGTTGATTACGTCCGCAACGGCGCTCATGTCCTGCAGTATGAATTCGAAGCGTCCGTGCGTCCACGTGAGGGCGTAAAAGATACTCTCGGCGCCCTGCGCACAGCGTTGAATTTGTGATCGAACGCAAGCTTGCGCGATGCGGCCTTTCTTGATGAAGATAAGTAGCGCTTCTTCGCCACGCGTGACCAGCAACTGGCCGCTCTTCTTTTCCATGTCGAGCATGATCAGCAGCGACGCCAATCCTATCTGCTTAAGCGACCCTTGCAGCCATTGTGACTGAGCAGGGGCAGCCTCAGGTCGAAGCTGGGATGCCGGAGGCTCCGGCAAAGGCGCGGGCGCAGCAGGGGGAACGGCAGGGGCCACAGGAGCCAGAGGGGCAGCAGCGACGACAGGCGCCTTAGGCTTAACCGACGATGCGGTTTCAGTTTGAGGCTCCGGCATTGGCGCAGTGGTTTGTGGTGGCACAACCACGGCAGGAAATTCAGTTAGAGGTGCCGTAAACGGCGCCGGGGGCCCAGGAGTTCTAACCGGAATATCCACGCTGGAGAGGCGGTTGACTTTCTCCGATGTTTTTCCCATTGAAGACGGTGGCTCAGGCTGATTGACGGCTTCTTCAATGCGCTTGATCGTCTGCAGCAGCGAGAGTTGCAATGGTGACTGCCGTTCTATTCGGGTGAAATCCGCATCGGCCAGGAAGCCGGAGATTTCCCGGCAAGCTTTTGCGGCCACGGCGTCCGAGTTTTGTGATCCAAACGTCCACACAGAATTTGGGCGCGGCGACATCTTCTGGAGAATCTGCGAAATCCGGTTGCCGGGGTCTCCGCTCAGCTGCGAGCGATGGAACACCGTCTCCGTTAACATTTCGCGAACGAAGAACAGGCAGGGTGTACTCCCCAGGATTGGATCAAGCTGCTCGAGAACCTCTTCCGCCCAATAGGTGTTGATAATGAAAATGCTTGGCCGCATGAACTTACGTTCCAAGCTGCCCAGGACACTCTTAAGTTCTTCAATCGACGCTGCAAATGGGAGCGGGGCGATGCCCTGCTTGAAAAGCGCTGCCATGGTTTTACGACAAACCTGCAAGGGCGCGCTTTGGGGGCTGTGAAGTACTTCGATGAAGAACGGAACACCCATGTGAACACCTCTTGGATGCACGTTGTGAAATATACCACGCACGTTGTGTAAAAGCAAGTTAAATATAGGATTTACTCAGTCCCGCTAAATAAAGGATCTGGCATGATTTATGTGAATTTAATACACGAAATGAGAGCCTTGTTAGAAAAACAGATAAAAAGTGCAAACAGATAAAAGGAGGATGGATGACAATCAACATTCATTCTAACCGCTTCAAAATCACTCCTGCCATACGGACTTTTGCTGAAGAAGCGGTCGAGAGCCATCTTGGCCGTTTCACGTCACGCATACAGAGCGTTACCATACGTCTCAGCGACATAAATGGGTTAAGGGGAGGAGAGGACAAACGTTGCAGTGTAACTGTCTCGCTTGCCCGGCGCGGCAATGTCTTTGTCGAAGAAACCGTTGGTGATCTGTACGCTTCAATCGCAAAGGCACTCGAATGCGCCTCACAGGTAGTAACCCGTGAGGTCGAGCGCCGGCAGAACAGCCGAACGAAGACTGATAAGGACGCTGTCGCCTGAAGACGATCTAGTCAAATCCCCCGGTCTTTAGGGCCGGGGGACGATTGCCGTCAACAGTTATTTCTTAACCGGATCCATTCCCCGCCAGCAGTTGGATGTGCTCAGTTCGCTAAGCCCGCAACTCTTCAAATAAAGGAAGAGCTGCATCTTGTAGCCAGCCAAAAATTTGATGTGAAAGTCGAGCAGCGCCGTGCCGAGCTTGACAGTTGTTCCCATGGGTGTGCGAATCTCACGCGTTGCAAAGCCCGCTTCGGGAATCGCCTGGATGATCATGATGAACGCTTCCGCTTCGCGATCCATCGTTCCCGGAAAATCGGCGCGGGCCGCCTGCTTAACGGCATCGAAGGTTCCCTTTGCCGTTGTCCAATCGCCCGAGAGAAGATGTTTCGACAGCGCCGCCAGATTGCAGGGCAAGTATTCCAGGAGTTCCTGCATGGAGCGCTGCTGCGGGGTGGGACGGTAGTCGAGCTTGTCCTTCGGCACCTTTGTGTGCAGGTGCTTAATGACGTTGACTTCGTTGCGGATGGATTCGATGTAATGGTCTTTGGTGATCATGCGGTTCCTTTCGGCATTATTTCTGTTCGACCTTGTATCCGGGCTCTTTGCGTTTTGCGTACTGGTCGAGCACGTTCTTCACCAGTCCGCGTGCGATCAGTTCCGTTTCAGGATACTGCCCCAGATCCTTCGATTCGGCAATCCAGGCGTCAAGCGCCTTGCTCAGTTCCTGCAGTTTGACGGAATGCTCCGGCAGCGCAGCGATGTTGTTGATCTCGTGCGGGTCGGCATCCAGATCGTAAAGCTCCTCCCGCGGCTTGGATGGAGCAAAGAAAAGCGCCTGCGCTCCGCTCAGCTTCTTTTCATCGTTGAGCTGCCGCCAGACCTTCATTGTCGGCATTTCGTCCATGTAGGCGATGCGCTGTGCGTACGGAAGCTGCGGCTCGAAATTTCGGATGTACTTGAAGCGGTTGTCGCGCACGGCGCGGATGCGGTCAAAGGTTTCGTCCATGCGGTCGCGGTGCGCGTAGACATACTTGCGCTGCTGTGCGGCGGGTCCCAGAAAAACATTGCCGTTCATCGCCGGATTTCTCTCAACGCCGGCAAGAGACAACACCGTGGCGCCAAGATCGATGAATGAGACAAGATCCTCGCGCACCGAGCCCGGCTGAATTTTACCCGGCCAGCGCACAATCAATGGAACGCGTATGCCGCTGTCATAGACCCAGCGCTTTCCGCGGGGCATGCCCCAGCCGTGATCGCCAAAGAAAATGACGACTGTGTTCTGCGCCTCGCCGCGTTTCTCAAGTTCTTCGAGAACGTCGCCGACGGTGTAATCGATGGCCGTGGCTAAATCGTAGTAGTGCGCGATATCCTTGCGAACCTCCGGCGTGTCCGGATAGTACGGAGGCAGCACCATCTTTGCCGGATCGTGCCGCTGCTCCGGCTTGAGTCTGCGGGTGTTCTCGGCATATCTTTTGGCGTCGGAGCGGATCTGGCTCTCGTGCGTCTCGCTGATGTTGATGTAAGCAAAGAAGGGCTTGCCCGCTTCGCGATCGGTCCACTTCTTGGTGCTGTCAAAGGCGTCGGCCGGCACGGCGAAGTTGAAATCGGTCTTACCAGGCCAGGCGACGAAGTAGCCAGCCTTGCGCAGCAGCGACGTAAACGTGGGTGGGGGCGCAAGCAGCGTGGAACGCATGTGATGCGTGCCGATCGTCGTGGGGTACTGCGCCGTGATCAGGCCGGAGCGGCTGGGCGCACAGACGGGGCTGTGCGTGAATGCGCGCGTAAACAGCGCGCCTTCGCTGGCGAGTTTATCTATATTGGGCGTGATCGCGTTCTTGTCGCCGTAGCAGCCAAGCTGGGGGCCGAGATCCTCGCCAACGATGAATAGAAAATTGAGGCGATCGGCCGTTCCTGCATGAAGCGCTCCGCATAAGCAAAAGAGCGCAACAATAACGACAGCGATGCGATTCACGCGGCCTCCTCCATTAACACGTGCAGACGCGGCGTTTCGAAAAATGCCGCGCCTGCCAATGACGAACAACGAATTCCCTGCTGCACTAACGCATGCACTTTTCATGCATTATGCATCATGCATCAATACACTCCTTCGACGACTTTCTTCTCGAGCATGCCGAACGGGCGGACATCGCCGACGCCGTCCCAGGCATAGAGCTCGCAAGGTTTGCGGCGGATGACTTCGTCGCGTTCAAGGAAGCGCGGTACGAAAAACTCTTTTGTCAGCGTTGTGAGTTCCACCCGGCCCCATTCGCCGTATTCGACCGTACGCTCGGTGTTCTTGGGATCGACCACCCGGAGCACCGCGCGCGGCTGCGGCGCGTAATAGGTGACGCTCCAGTTGTCCTCAGGCAGCAGCGGCCGGCTGCAGGCCAGGCCCATCAGCGTGTTACCGTAGGTGGGCACGAACTGCGCGCGATTTTCGAGCACCTCTTCGGTGAGGAATCGCACCATCTGCGCGGTCATCGACGTTCCGCCGCAGAACACACCGGTGATGCCCGCTTCGGGAACGTTGATCTTGTCGCCGAGCGCCTCGAGCAGCTTGGGTGTGGTGAACAAACACTTGATGTCCTTGCGATGCTTCAGGATCGTCACGGCCTGATCGATGACGTGATCCTTGTAGAGATTGGCTTCCTCGAACTTCTTCATTCCAAGCAGCTTCACGACCCAGCGCGGATCAAGGTCGACGTGATAGCAGCTTCCGCCGCGAACGTTGGCCAGGTGTTCAACCGCCAGGCGCAGCCGGCGCGGACCGGTCGGGCCGATCGACATCCACTTCGCGCCTTTCGGAAAATATTTATCGTCGAGCGTGTTGGAGAACTCGGAATAATCGATCTTGTGGTCTTCCCAGCTCACGCGCTGCTTGGGCATTCCCGTCGTGCCGCCGGTTTCAAAAATGTGGAACGGCCGGCCTTTGTACGCGTTCGGGACCCAGCGTTCGTTGGCTTCATCGCGCAGCCAGTTGTCTTCGAAGTGCGGGAAAATCTTCAGGTCATCTGTGCTCTTGACCTTTTCGATGGGGTTGATGCCCGCCTTCTTCGCCCAATCGAGCCAGAACGGGCTGCCGGTCTCAGGCGAAAAATGCCACTTGATGATCTCGCGCAAGTGGGCGTTAAGCTTGTCCGCGGCTGCCTTGGCCTTGGCTTCGATGTTTGCACTCATGAAAGCGTCGTCCTTTTTTAAATGTACCTTTAGCGCGCCGGGACCCTCGCCCGGGCGCAGTGTTGAAGTCAGCGACTGCGCAATTCTTCCAGCCCCAGGGCATTGCCTTCCGAGTCCCAGAACGTGGCAAAGCGCGGGCTCATGCCTTCCTGGTGAATCTGCCCGGTCTTTACGCCCAGAGCGGACAGCTTTTCCAGTGCGGCTTCAATGTCTTTGACCAGGAAATAAGGAATAGGGCCAAAACCCACATCCCGGTTTTCCGTCTCCGTGGGATGCAAATCGAGCCGCATGTTCATTTTCTCGTGCTGCAGCGACGCGTACGCGTCTGGAATCACGAAATTGGGCACAAAGCCCAACTTCTCAATGTACCACTTAACGGCGCGATCGAGGTTCGAGACGTAGACCATGACGTGCGAGAAGCGTTCGAACATGCTCGTCTCCTTTGGCTCAGGCTACGCCACTGCGGCACTGGCCGGCGCCGGAGTGGCGTCGGTGTTCTTGATTTTCGACGGGAAATATTTCTCGAGCGTCGCCGCGCTGGGCGGCCGGGTCATCAGCGAGACGACAAACATGATAATGGCGGATCCGATACACATCGGCATCACCGGAAGGAAACCATACATGGTTACGTTTCCAGGCGTGCGCAGGAACAGGTTGCCGAGGGAGGCAAAGATGGGAATAGGCGGCTGTCCCGGCGCGGGTTTCAAGCCCACTTTGTCGGTCATATCGTAGAGGACCCAGACGCCGATCATGGTCGCCGCGACCCATAGCGTCGCCGCAAGCGCGCCCCATTTCGTACTGCGTTTCCAGAAAAGTGCCGCGAGCATCACCGGCGCCATGGACGCAAAACCGGAGAAAGCGAAGCGGATGGCCAGATCGAAGATGCCTTCCTTGTCTTTGAGCTGCAGCGCGATGAGGTAAGAGAAAAGCGTCACGCCAACGATGAAAGCGCGTCCGGTCCAGACCGTTGCTTTCTCGCCAAACTTCTTGCGGCCGCCGTAGTAGGCAAAGATGTCCTCGGTGAACATGGTACAGAGTGCCAGGATCTGGCTATCGCTGGCCATTACGCAGGCCATGATGCCGGCGCCAAGCACGCCCGAGAGCAGCACGCTCGTGTTTTCCCGCAGCATGCGCGGAATAACATCATCGGTGTCGCCGGGGGGAAGCCCGGGGAACTGATGCGCCGCGATCACGCCCATGTAGACGCTGGGCAGCCAGATTGCCGCAATACACAGCGGGTAGAGAATCACGGTCTTCTTGAAGTGCGTGATCTTCTCGGCTGTCATACACATGATGGCGATGTGGGGAAACATGATCGAAGAAAGCGGAATAAACATGTAGCTGAAAAATTCTTCCTTCGGGATTCGTTCGCGCGTCAGCAGCGTGGCGGTTCGGGGATTTTCCAGCATGTTGTTCATGATCTGGTCGAAGCCGCCGAGTTTTCGGCTGATCAGCACGAAGGCAATGGAGCCGAAGCAGAGGAACAGCAAAGTCTGGAACGTATTCACCCACGCTGTTCCGCGCATGCCGCCGAAAAAGACGTAGCTCATGACGACGATGGCGACGACTGCCGCGCCCACTTCGTAGGGCACCCAGTGCTTGGGCTGCATGACTTTTTCCATCACAGGCTTGCCGGATTCGTCCGTCTTCTGAATCATCTCCGGCTTGCCGTCCTTCAGCACCGGCTTGCCATCTTCGCCTTTCTTTGGAATCAAGACTGGGCGCGTAAGTTCCTTGCCGTCTTTCATGACGACTTCCATCACCGGCTTGCCGTTCTCATCGGTCATGGTGCTGATCGACTCGAGCGTCGTGCCGCCGCCCATGGTTCCAATGATGAGGTAGGGAACGAGCATGGCCGCGGTCAGCGCGAAAATAACCGTGCCTATCCCGGAGCATTCCCAGCGGTCACGGAAATAAGCCACTTGTGTCATGTGGCCGTAGCGCTTGCCGAGGTACCACAGGCGCGTGCCGATGAAAAAGATAGTCATGGGGATGACAAAACCGGACGCCGAAGCCATCAGGCCATATACGCCCACGCCGCGCTGGTATGCCAGGCCGGAACTGCCGAGGATGGCAAAGGCCGTCATGTTCGTGCCGAAAAGCGAAAGAATGAAGACGTAAGGCCCGAGCGAGCGGCTGGCGAGAAAGAAGTCTTCCCCGGAGTCCTTGCCTTTGCGGAAGGCGAAGATGCCGATGTAGACAACAATGGCAAGGTAGCAGAAGACGACTATTGCTGGAATCATGTAGTCAGGCCCCATGTATGCCGAAAGTTTAGTTGCCGTGCTTCTCAGAGGCCTCTTCCAGCTCGTGAGGCCAGGCGTATTTCACAAAGAACACCATCATGACCGCGCACAGGGCCGAGTAGCAGCCGTGATAAAACAGCCCGACGGGGATATAGCCAAAGATCAACGTCGTGTTCTTCCAGTTCCAGAAGTCCTGGTGCAGAACGAACAGGACAACAGCCATGGCCGCCAGCGCAAACGCTTTCATGCATTGCTCCTATTGATCACGGGCCCTGCAACTTTACTTCTTCTGTATCGCAAACAGATGCGTCTGGCTGGCGATGTACATCACGCCATTGGCCACGATCGGGGTGCTGTAGATCGGCGAGTCAACGTTTACCTTGCTGATCACCTTGGCCGTCTTGCCCGCTTCCATCACGTACGCATCGCCGTCTTCGTTTCCAAAGAAGAGCTTGCCGTCCGCGGCCAGCGTGGAGCTCCAGAAGTGCGCGCCAGTATGGTGAACCCAGTGAACTGCGCCCGTTTCAGGATCCAGGCAATGTACGTAGCCGGAGAAATCGGCAACGAAGAGAAGGCCGTTATAAATCGAGACCGTCGAAATGCTGCGTGCAATCTTGTCATAGATCCAGATCTTGCCCGTGTTGGTGATGTCGCCGGTCTTCGTTGCATCCAGGCAGGTCAGCACGCCTACGCCTTCCCCGTGCTCGGGATCCTGGCCGTTGGCCACGTAGACGCGGTTTTTGTAGAACACCGGCGTGGAATTGATTTCGCTGGGGCCCTTCGCGTCGGGATACATGATGAAGCCCTTCTGATTTTTCTTGTGGAAGGGCAGCACACAGTCGGCAGACCAGACAGTCTTTCCAGTTTCGGCATCGAGCGCGTAGAGGAATCCGTCGCCGCCGCCAAAGTACACCTGCTTCTTGCCATTCACGACGCCAATTGAAGGCGACGACCACTGTCCGTGGAAGAGCGCGCGGTTCAGACCGCAGTCCTTGCGTGCGCCGCTGGCCAGGCCCAGTTCGTCTTCCCAGAGCACCTCGCCGGTCTTTTTGTTGACGGCGATAAAGCTAGGGGCCTGCGCGGAGGGAACGTTGACGTGGCTCCAGTCTACACCGTTAGACGTGCACAGGAAAAGGCTGTCGCCATCGACAATCACCGAGCAGTTGCTTGCGTTGTGCGGGAAAACGCCCAGGTCGTCCATCATATCCAGGCGCCAGATGATGTCGGCGTCAGTCGGATCGGTGGGCAGCTTGGCGTACTCTTCAGGGCCTTTGCCCTTCAGCTTGTCGGGATCCAGAATGTACTGGCCCTCGTTCTTGAAAGGGCCGTCATTGCCGTTCGCCAGGCCGTTGACATCCAGGCAAAGGAGTTCGCAGCGGTTGGTCACGACGTAGGCGCGGTCACCGTCGACAGTGGCCGACGAGCAGATTCCCAGGAATTCCCAGTCATTGACTTTTCCCGATTTCAGCTTGGGAACCGTGAGTTGCCAGAGGAACTTGCCGGTGGATTCTTCAAACGCCATCAGTACGCCACGGTCGCCATTGTCATTGGGACCCGTGGAGCCAACGGTGATCTTCGGGTTGCGTGGCGACGTGTTGTTGGTACCGATGAATACCTTGCCGTTCGAAACGGTTGTGTTGCCGTAAGTCTGGGAGCCGAGCTTGGCGATCCATTTAATGTTCTTGCTTGTGGAAAGATCGAACTCTTCGGTGCCGTCCTTCTTCTTGCCCGGATCCCAGGAATCCGGAAGGCCCGTATCGGGCGCAATCATATTGCGGTCCGGCGTGCGCCCCCACGAGGGCCAGTCGCCCGGCTTTGCCTCGCCTGCCCGGGATTCACCACAGAGCACACAAAGAGCACAGAGAAGGGCGAGATAAACATTGACCTGTTTCATCGAAACCTCCGGTATCATGCGTTTGAAACTTGATTTAAACGTTCTCTGCGCGTCCTCAGCGCTCTCGTCGCCTCTGCGTTGAAAGTCGTTATTCAGTTTTTCGTCACCACCAGATTGTCGACATACACGGGCATGTCCGTCGGCGAAAGGCCGTACAGCCCGGGCGAGCCGTTCTTGTGCGCGGTCTTATGTGGAACCTCGATCGTCCATTTTTCAGGCTCCGGTTCGCCTTTCTTCCAGGCCTTTCCGCGGATGACGCCCTCGCCCGTCTTTGGATCGATATCCACGCGCGCCTTCAAGGTGTACCATGAGTTCGGTGACCAGGCGAACGGCGCGTTGACCTGCAGGCGTTCGAGGTTGCTGTTCACTTCGATCTGCTGAGCCGGACCTTTCAGCGAAATGATGTAGCGCTGGTTGATAAGGCCGACCTCGGACATCTTCTGGATCTTCTCCTTGCCGCCAACTTTGCGCACTTGTCCGTCGCTCATCACATCCGCCTGGATCGTATAGTTGCTCGTGTCGGGATGGCTCACGAACGTTATCGCACGCTGAAAGAACTTGTCGTCAATCGTTTTGACCAGGCACTTGTTACCGTCCTTTTCCTTAATTTCCCATTTAAAGCGTGCGCCAATCCAGGGAAGCGGCGGGAATGCAAACATGTCTTTGGGCTCGGTTTCGCGCGGAGCCAGCTCGAACGATTCGAAGTCCTGTTTGATCGGCAGCGCCTGCAGCACGCGGCCGCGGGTCACGCCGGCAATGCCGTTCAGCTCTGCGCGGATGGCGCCGGCGGACGGCTTGGTCGCCGGATCGGCTTTGAATGTTCCTTCTGCTACTTCTCCGTTCAGCATCGTCTTGACGCGCGCCGTTGGCGGGATGTACTTTTCCCACTTCGCTTTCTTCTCATCGTACGTTTCTTTGAGCGCCTGGCCGTTGGCGTCGATGCCGATCAGCTTGAAACTCTGGCTCTGCTCGGGGCGGATGAGGAATTCAGCTGGCGTGACAATGAAGCGCGCGAGCGGGCCGGCGTCGGGTGCTTTCTCCTTTGGCTTGGGCGTGGGGAGCGCTCCCGGCTGCGCGGGACCGAAACAGTAGAGATGGCGGGTGGTCTGAATGTAAATACGCCCACGGTAAATACCGGGAGTTCCCTGGCAGATCCCGGTGCCGCTATCGGCGCCTTCGAGCATGATCTTGTCGAGCACTTCCGCGCCAGTGTCGGTGGGCTTGACGATAAAGCAGTGTCCTTCCTGCAGGGGCACGTATAGTTTTCCATCGCCGTACACGGGCGAGCTCTGCCGTTCTTCAAGACCCAGTTGGTGGCTCCAGAGCACTTTTCCTGTGTCGGCATCGACGCAGAAAAGTTTGGCCGGCATATCGGTCACCTGGTAAATGCGATTGCCAACAAGAATTGGCGAGGTGGATGTTCCGGCCACGTCCTGGCGCCAGACTTCATTTGCTTTCGTCAGCGCCGCGGGCTTGCCATCTGCGCCGGCTTTTACATCGCCAGGGCGAAGCGCAATCATGCGCCCGATAGTGGACGCGTCCAGATTCTCAGCGCCGTGAACGGCGATTACCATGTCTTTGTACGCCAGCACCGAAGCATTCAGTCCGCCGTGGCTTGCCGGGTAGCGCCAGATCGGATCGCCGGTGCGGGCGTTGGCGCAGTAGACCGCCCCGTCGCCACCGCCACTCCAGTAGACGCGCTGGTTGTTGTACCAGCCCAGCTGCGGCGTCGAAAACGAGCTGTCTTTAGGACGCTCGCCCGGCCACGAGGCGAAAATCAGATCCCCTGAATTCTTGTTGAAAGCATAGAAGCGATGACCGCCGGGGCCGTGTGCGCCCCAATTTGCCGTCATCGCGCCGACGATCACCAGATCGCCGTCGACCACCGGGCTGGGTGTGCGCCCATTAGGGAACGTGAGCCGCCCGTATTCCTCCATCATGGAATGGCGCCAGAGTACTTTGCCGTCCGGCGTGTAGGCCGAGAGCAGACCTTGCGTGCCCATGGTGAAGACGTTGCCTGTCTCGGGATCGATGCTGGGGGAGGAACTGGCGTAGCGTGTATAAATGATGTCGCTGAGATAATCGTTGTGGCGGTCGGACCAGAGAATTTTTCCAGTTTCGGCATCGACGCAGTAGATACCTTCCTGCAGATCGGGCCCTACGCCTTCGTAACCCATCACGAAGAGCTTTCCATTTGCCACCACAGGAGAGGATTGCCCGGCGATATCAGCGCGCCAGAGCGGCTTGCCCCATTTATCCGGAAGACCTTTCTCGTCGCTGGTTCCGTTCTGGTTGTTGCCGCGCCAAGCGAGCCAGCCACTGACGGGCTCAGCGGCGGTTGAGCAGAAAACCGTGAGCAGCACGCAAATGGCGTAGAGACGGGGAAGAGAATGTGTAGAATGAAGTTTCACCGATGAGGCTCCTTCCATGCAACGCGTGTTTGCATCTCGTACACAAGCGTATTATACTCATACGTACTAATTGGCTAAAGATAGTACACCATGCGCAAGACAAAAGCTAACGATTCTTCGCAAACTAGTCCAGAATCCCTGGAGGGGCTGGAGGAGGGAAGTGCTTTGCCGCCCGAGAACGTCCCGCTTGACGACCCCAGCCGTCGCCGGCTGCCTCCTTTATTACGACGCGCATGGTACAGTCTTAATCAAGCCTTTCGGCGGCGCATTGCCTATTCAGGTCTAACTCCTGACCAGTTCACGATTTTGCGGCTGCTCACCGAATCGCCGCCCGAAGGCCTGACGCAGCGCGAACTGGCCGTACTGATGAGTTCGGATCCGAACACCATTGCCTCCTTATTAGACCGGATGCAAGCCGCGAAGCTGCTGGAGCGTCGGCCGCACGAATCCGACCGCCGCGCGCACCGCGTTAAATTATTACAGAAAGGTAAAACGGTTCACGCGGAACTGCGCGACATCGCCATCAAACTTCAAAGTGAAGTGCTGACGGCACTGCCGCCTGAACGCCGCGAACAGTTCCTGGCAGATCTGGAAGCCGTGGCGATCGCCTGTCAGGCAGGCGCGAAAGCGCCGCTGCCGGCGCCGCAGGCGGAGAAGTAAACGACTAGTTCATCGTTGGTCGAACGGATTGTTACTTCTTAAATAACCAGCCGAACACCGAGCGCGTCAGCATCGTGCGCAGCAGCATCTTAAAGCTTGTCGGCCGCACCACGCGCTTGGCCGCATAAAACTTGAAGACGGTGCGCAGAATCACACCGAAGATCCCAGCATTAACGAGCAAATCGTCAAGCTGCCCGAAGAACGGAATGATGTCGGGGATCAGGTCCAGCGGCGAGCCGGTATAAAGCAGCATCAGCAGAGCGAGCACGCCGACTTTAATCCACGGAAACCCGGCGGCCTGCTCATGAGACTGAGCACTGCGCGGCGCGGACTCGGGCGGAAGCAGCTCCACGCCTGGCGGCAGATCGCGTGCGGTAATCTTTGCGTTCGACATTCGTTTCGGTTTCCTTCGCTGGAACGTCCACCCTCCAGTATCATTACTATACCACATGCAACGCGAATTATTTCGCGCTACGCTAACAAACGCCTGAGTGACCGTTGCGCGTCGGAGCGGTCAATAGAGGATGAGGAGTTATTCCGAAACTGTGAGTCTGTCTCAGGCAGAAAAATTTGCGCAAGCCGCCGGTGCGGGAGATGAACAGAAATCTCCGCGCGGCCTAAATTATTATGTGAGACGAATTGTGACCTATCTGCTTTGCGGCTATCTCTGTCTCTGTGCAGCGCTCTATCTTTTTCAGAAGCGATTCATCTATCATCCGCACACCGAAGCGTCCATTTCGCCGCAGGATTACGGCTTTGGCCGGTCGCAGGCGGTTGCTATCGAAACGCAAAGCAGCGACGGCGTAACCCTCAAGGGCTGGCATGTGGCCGGGCGTGCTCAGGCCGACCGTGAAATAATGTCGCTCGATCTGTCGAAGGCGGTGCTGGTCGATTTATTTTTCTGCGGAAACGGCGGTAACCGCGCGGATCGCAGCGCCACCTTTCGCAGGATCATGGGCGAAGACGTTCATACCGTCTGCTTCGATTACCGCGGGTACGGCGACAGCGGCGGGAGCCCCAGCGAAGAGGGGCTCGCCAGAGACGCGCGCGCGGCGTGGGATTTCCTGATTCTCAAAGGCGTACCGCCCAAACGTATCGTCATACATGGTGAATCGCTCGGCGGTGCCGTGGCGATCCGGCTGGCATCCGAACTCTGCGCCGAAGGCGCCACGCCCGGAGGTCTGATCACCGAAGCCACGTTTCCCCGGCTGAGCACCATTGCCGCCCGTCAGTTTCCGCTCGTTCCGGTTTCGCTGCTGTTGACCGAAAAATTTCCGTCGATCGAACGCATTGGAAAAGTGACCTGTCCGATTCTGATGCTTCACGGAGCGCAGGATGAACTGGTTCCACTCAGTGCGGGTCGCGAGCTCTTCGCAGCTGCTCCCGAGCAATCCGCGACGATGTCACGCAAGGAGTTTGTTCAACTGCCTACAAGCGGGCACAACAATATGGGCGAGGCCGACGCGATGGAATACCGCCAGGCGCTACGGATGTTCTACACGAAAATATGTCCTGACCTGGTGATCACACGCGATCCGAATGCGAAGGAGACGAAGCAGAAAGCCCGCGAGGAACGCAAAACGCCAAAGGATGGATCTCGGCGAAGCAAGACAAAGCCAGCACCGCCTGCAAACTAACAGCGCCGTTTATTCATCATCCATCAATTTAATAAATGCGCGTCAGCCCGGCGCCTGCATAGTACTTGCCGAGAATCTGCAGATGATTGTAGCCGGCGAGCGCCATGCCCTGGCTGCCCCACTGGCACAGGCCAGCGCCATGGCCAAAGCCGCCGCCACTGATTTCAATCGTCGCGCCGCGGTCCACAACCTGTTCCAAAAGCATGGACTTGAGTTCCTTTGGGCCGGCCGCAAGGCGAAACTGGTTGGCTGAGAGCTGTGTTGTGCTGCCATCGTTCTTTTTCAGGTAAACATTCGAAACGCGGCGCAACGGACCGGTCCTTTCTCCGACGGCGGCTCCTGAAGCATCTAGGAACGCGACGCCTGTGAGCTGCTGTTTGGCGGTGAACTGGGAACTGAGCTTCTCCTGAAGGACGCGTTTTTCGAGAGTCACTTTCCAGCGGTACGCCGGGCTTCCCGAACAGAAGCCGCAGGTGACCGGCGTAAACGGACGCGCGGCCGGGCGGTCGGGGAAAACCAGCGTGCTGGGATCGGTATGATCGCCGCAGGTTGAATGGAAGTACGCCGAAAACGGTGCGCCGCCGCTAGTCAGGATCATGCCGCGCGTGGACGCCAGAGCGCTGCTGATCACCGGATTGTTTTTATAGCCGCTCTTGAAAACCTGGCTCATGACCGTGCTTTCCACGTCATAAGGTTCGCCGGCATTTTTGCGAAGTTGATAAAACGCGAAGCTCCGGCTGGTGATCGCCTGCGCCTTAAGCGCCTCCGAATGCCATTTGTCGTACGGCACTTCTCCAGCTAATACGCCGGCGAGATATTCTTCCATGGGCAGATGAGCCACAAGCGTCAGCGTAGCGCTTTTCGCGCGGATCAGCGTCAGTCGCGCGGCGATATCCTGATCGTTAAAGCGAAGCGGGACGTCGGGATTCAGGCTCTCGAGCCGCAGCTGAGTCTCGTTAATGCGGGTCCCATTCACCACCAGTCCGGAAGGTCCGGAGGCGATCTCCAGAACCGTGTTGCGCGGAACACGTTCGATTTCCTGGTTCGCCGCGTTGAATACGCGGGCCTCGGCAGCGCTGGTGGAAAGGCGCAGAACCGGCGCGTCTTTGGTAATCGCAACGCGCACTGCCGGTTCCCCTGCAACATAGGGCTCAATCGTGATCGGCGCCTGCTGCGGCTGGGCCGCGGGTCGGGCGGCCTGCTGAACTGGAATTTCCTTGAGCGGCTCGCCCTTGGGTGTGCGCGATTCCGGCGTCGTCGCACTGCGCTCGCTCTTCTGGCAGGAGATCAGCCCGATCATCGCTAGAACACAGAGCAGCACGACGTAAAAGCGTCGCGCTGCCGGACGCTCGCCGGTGCGAGAAACTCTGGTCTTTTTGTCAGCCATGAACGAATCCCCCCGGACTCGCGAATTTGAATTCGCGTTACGTTACGAGCGCGTGCGAACAGTGAAGGCCTGCAGCTCGGTTTTCAGGTTTCCGTACAAGTCATTCAGCCACGGCAGCTGTGTACGGGTGATTGGCGCCATGCGGCGCAGGTCGTTGGGTGCGATCAGCACCTTCACGTTGCGTGCGCCAACGCGATCAGCGAGAAAGTAAAGTTCTTCAATGGCCACATTTCCAATGGCGATGCACCCTACAGAAACTTCCCAGCCATGAATGCAGATATCGCCTCCGAGCTTGGCCGGATCGCGTTTGTCCAGCGCGGCCTTCTGCAGATCGAAAGCATTGGGATAATTCAATTTCATCGAGAGGTGGAAATTGCTGTTGGGATTGAGGAAGCTGACCTGGTAAATCCCTTCGGGCACCTGCTTGTCGCCCTCGCGCAGTTTTGGCCCGGCTTTGCCGCTGGCCGCGAGAATCGGATAACTTTTCACCGGCAGCCAGGAACTTCCATTTTGCGCCCACAGTTCCAGGCGCCGTTCCTGCTTGAACGCGAGCAGCGCAATTGCGCTCGGAGTCTGAGTGAAGCCGGCTTTGGCGAGGAAAGGTTTGACGCGCATCAGCGCCGCGCGACGGGTCTGTTCAAAATCGGTCTCAGAACGTTTTCCTGAAATGGAAAGGTAAACAGGATGCCAGATTGAGCGCCCGAAATAAGCAGCGCAGCACAATAGCACGCAGCCCGAGAGCGCGAGAAACGACGTCCTTTTCATGATAAACGAATCCCCCACATCGGTGGTTAGCCGCTGTCCCATCTGGTGTATCGGCAGCCGCAGGGGTCAAAAAAAGGTGAAGCCGAAAAATAGTTTGTGGCCTGAATTGTGCGCACAAGCGGACTGATCCAGAGTGTTTTGTAGCGAACGGACACCAGGCGCCTGCACGTGGTATGAAAAAATGATTTGGGCCGAATTCTTCAGGAATTTAACCCACTGCTGCTGCTCTGGTTACGTACATAGAGTCAAGAGCCAGGGAATTCTGTGAAAAAGCACTGCGCCGCCTTGACACGGCAGGGGAAATATGATTTTTTGCTAAGTTGCTCGGGTTACATCAGGACAGCATGGCTGAACGATTCACTGACGATTTGAAGCGCCGCATTCTTGAGGCTAACAACCTCGTGGATGTCGTTCAGGCTGCCGTGGGCAAGCTCACGCGCGCGGGCCGCAATTTAAAAGCGTGCTGCCCGTTCCACAACGAGAAGACGCCCTCCTTTAATGTCAACGTCGACGGCCAATACTTTAAATGCTTCGGCTGCGGCAAGGGCGGGGATGTCATTACATTCGTCATGCTGCACGAACGCGTGAGTTTCCCCGAAGCCATCCAGATCCTGGCTGACCGCGCGGGCATTCGCGTTGAGCATGATCCCAAAGCTGCGGCGCAGTACGACAAAGAAAAGGAATGGAAGAGCAATCTGTACCGTTTGAACGACGCCGCGGCGAAGTTCTACCGCGAGCAGCTCTTCAGCGACGCTGGCAAAGCCGCGCGCGAGTACATCAAAAAGCGTGGCCTGACCGAGGAAATCTGCGAGCAGTTCCGCATCGGCTACGCGCCGCCGGGCGGCTCGCCCCTGCTGGCGCGTCTGCAGAGCCAGCGCGTAGCGCCAAAGGCGATCGTCGCTGCGGGGCTGGCGACGCAGCGCGACGACGGCAGCGTGCGCGATTTCTTTTACGACCGGCTGATGTTTCCGATCACCAACATGGATGGCCGCGTGATTGCCTTTGGCGGCCGCATCCTCGGGCTAGGTGAACCAAAGTACTTGAATACGCGCGACACGCACCTGTTCAGCAAAACAAGCACGGTGTACGGGCTCGATCACGCGAAGGAAGAAATCAAAGAGACGAAGACGGCGATCATCGTCGAAGGCTACACCGACGTGATGATGTGCCATCAGTTCGGCGTCACCAACGTCGTTGCCTGTCTTGGAACAGCCATTACGGCCGAGCACATCCGGCAGTTGCGCCGCGTGGCTGACAAGCTGGTGGTGCTTACTGATTCGGACGCTGCTGGAGCAAAGGCGAGCGAGCGGAGTCTGACTGTCCTCTTTCAGGAAGAGATGCCGGCAAAGGTTGCGCGCCTTCCGGGAGCAGACAAAGATCCCTGCGATTACCTGCTTGCTCATGGCAAAGACCCATTCGTCGCCGCGCTTTCGCAGACAGTGGAGCTCTTTGATTACAAGTTCGACATGGTCCTCAGGAAGCACGACATCGGTACTCCCATGGGCCTGAAGAACGCGGCCGAAGAGCTGATGTCGCTGGTTTCTGTAATTCCGAATACGCTTTTAAAAAATCAGTATCGGTACGAGGTTCTGCGGCGTCTAAATATTGATGAGCGCGATCTTCGTTACGAACAGGTCGCGCGCCGCACTGCTGTCGAGACGCCGCCTGCTTCTGACACAGACATCCAGGGCGAAGGCTACGAACTGGGTATGGTGCCGCCGCCGGAAAATGAACTGGCTGCCGCCGAACGGGAACTGCTGCGCTTCCTCTTTCATGAGCCGGCCTGGTTTGAGCAGGCGGTGACCAGCGTCGATCTGGCAGCATTGGGTGGAAAAGTTGAACGTCTGATCGGCTGCGCGGTATTGGAAGCATTGGGTGAAGGAAAACTTCCGCCAGATGTGCAGACCCTCGCCGAGGTCGATCTACCCAGCGTTGTTGCGCGGGAAGTTATACAGCGTCTGCGCAACTCGGCCGATGATGGTATAGCCATCACAGAAGGCGCGCGGGCCTTGTGTGTGGCGCTGGCGGAAGCGTCGGACCGGGGAATAAAGCTGGACCCGCGGCAGAGGCTGGATATGCTGATTCGTTCCGTCAACAGGGCCAAGCTATATTTGAGGCATCGGGACGCTGACCTCAGGTTTACCCGTGCGAAGCTTGCAGGCGACGCACAGGCTGAGGAAGAAGCGCGTCTTGAGGTCATGGCTTTGCGTAAGGACATTTCGCGCCTGAAGGCGCAACGATGAACAGATTTGCGGAACAACTGCTCCGCACAGGAATTTAGGGTTGTCTTGGGCACATAAAATTAATGGCCCTTTGCCGCTGGAAGCTTCTAGAAATTGCGGCGGTTCGGGGTATATGAGTTAGCTTTTCGCGGCGGAAGTCTTGTCGCGGAGCAGCATCGGAGGAGTTCGAACTTGGTTCAGCCACACGCAGTGTTAACGCCTAAACAAGAAGAAGAAGTCGAGAAAATTATTGATCGCTTTCGTGACTCGGGTCTTCTCAGCTACGAAGAATTGGATCAGAATCTTCCCGCCGACATCCAGGCGCCGGAAGTTATCGACGTTATTCTGACGAAAATCGAAGAGCAGGGCATCGAGCTCGGCGAAGAGATTGAGATCAAGACGCGTGCCGAAGCCCGCGAAAGCGGTGCCGAGGAAGGTCCCGTCATCGTTGGCGACGACGAGACGATCGTTGACGAAGAAGCCGAAGGCCGCGAGCTGCACGACCCGGTCCGCATGTACCTCAGCCAGATGGGCTCCATCCCGCTGCTGACGCGCGACCAGGAGATCAAGCTCGCCAAGACCATCGAGCTGATGAACAACGGGTTTCGCCGCAAGGTCCTGACCAGCGATTTCGTCATCGAGAAGGCGATCGAGATCTTTGAAGCGCTCAATCGCGCCGACCTGGCGTTCGACCGCACGGTCCAGACGTCAGGCTCGTCGGGTGTTGAACGCGACGACATCTTCGAGCGCAAAGAAGGACATCTCACGACGCTGCGCGCGATTCTCGCCCGCAACGCCGAAGACCTGGCGCAGCTCAAAGACCCCAATCTTCCGCCGCAGCGCGCGAAGATTCTCAAGCTCCTCCTGAAGGAGCGCCGCCTGAATGGCGCGCGTCTGCTGGAAGAGCTGGGCCTGCGCACCAAGAAGCTGCTTCCGCTGATGGACCGTCTGCGCGATTTCGACCGCCAGCTGCAGAGCTACGTCACGGAGATGCGCAACATCGAGAAGAATCCGGACAAGGCGGACAAGCTCGAACGCCTGCGCCGCCGCGTTGACCGCATTGTTGAGCAGGTCAAGGAATCGCCGGAAGAGCTGCATCTGCGCGTGAAGCTGATGGACCGCCGGTACGCGGCGTTCGAAAGCGCTAAGAAGCAGCTGAGCGCCGGAAATCTGCGCCTGGTCGTTTCAATCGCCAAGAAGTACCGCCACCGCGGACTCCAGTTCCTCGACTTGATTCAGGAAGGCAACACGGGCTTGATGAAGGCCGTCGAGAAGTATGAATACCAGCGCGGCTACAAGTTCAGCACGTACGCAACGTGGTGGATTCGCCAGGCGATCACGCGCGCGATCGCGGACCAGGCCCGAACGATCCGCATTCCCGTGCACATGATCGAAACGATGAGCAAGCTGCGCAAGATCAGCAAGCAGCTGGTTCAGGAACTGCATCGCGAACCGATCGTTGAGGAGCTCGCTGAAGAAGCCGGCCTCTCCATCGCCGAAACGCGCCGCATCCTGAAGATCAGCAAGCACCCGATCTCGCTCGACCGGCCGATTGGCGACAGCGACGACAGCTACTTCGGCGATTTCATCGAAGATAAATCGGTGGAAAGCCCGGTCTCGGTCGCCAGCTACGAAATGCTGAAGGACAAAATCGAGCAGGTCCTGGACACGCTGACCTTCCGCGAACGCGAGATCATCAAGCTGCGTTATGGCCTGGGCGACGGCTACACCTACACGCTGGAAGAAGTCGGCCGCAAGTTCAAGGTTACGCGCGAACGCGTCCGCCAAATCGAAGCCAAGGCTCTGCGCAAGCTGCAGCATCCCGTTCGCAGCCGCAAGCTCGAAGGCTTCCTGGAAGAAACGCCGCACGGCACCTGAGCTGTTTACAAATTCGCTGAAAAATGACAACGGGCCTTTACGGCCCGTTTCTTTTTCCTCAGCATGCTGCTGTATTATTCGCCCAGCGTTTGAAACGCCTGCGCGGCAAAACCCCGCGCGATAAAAAAGCACTCCGGCGATGAGAGCGATAAATCCAATTTGCGATTGTCTGCGCGCTTGGCAATTTCGGACATCGTTCTGCAGAACGTCCAGAAGCGCGCGTTCTGGTTCTTGAACTCGCCCTTGGCGCCAACGGCCAGCAACGCGAGCGCGGCGCTGTAATCTTCCCGTGTCGCATCGCTGCGAAGCACCAGCGCGCGGGCATAATGAACTTTTAGAGCGTCCCGCAGGTCCTCGCGATGGAACAGGAACCAGTGCGGCCCGCTGTTTTCCTCCAACAGCGCCACAACTCTTTCGTATTTCGCACGCTTGAACAGCAGTTCCACGTGTTCGCGTAAAATCTGCTGCTGAATGCGCTCGTATGCGAGGTGCGACGTTCGCGGCAGTTCTGTGAGAGGCAAATCCACATCCGACCATGCGACCAGAGCTTTCTCATCCTGATCGAGAGCGGCAAAGAAGCGACCCTGCATGTACGAGTACCACGCCGTGATTACGGGGAAGTCGATGAGGACCTCATTGTTGATGCGTTCACTGCAGTGTGCGGCGGCCGCTTCGCAGAGTTTTCGGCGTTCGGCACTGTCCTCGGCGTGCCTATTCTGTTCATCGAAAAGTGCCGACACATACCGCTGATCGGCGGCGATCCACGCGTCGAAGTTCTGGTTCAGCGGATCAATAATCGAGCGCGGCGGTGCTGAGCGCTGAGACGGATTGTTCTTCAGCCACGCGACATATTTCTGATGCGCGGTCCGATAGAACGGAAGCGCTTTCTCCGCCGCTGCTTTGCACTCAGCTGATTTTTGTTTCGCGGCGTCGAGCTCCGTATCGCCGGCAAAAACAAGAAAACACGCGACTACTAAAAGCGCTGCGATGTGAATGCGATACATGGCTGAGGAACCGATACGAACTGTGCTCCATCAGCTGTAACGCGCGCTTACGAAAAAACTTTCACAAAAAAGCCGCCCTTGCTGGGCGGCTCCTTTGCGAATGACCAATGACGAGTGACAAATGACAGCTAACCGAAGTATTCCTTATGCAGTGAGTCGCAGACTTTCGGAATTTCCGAATTATCGACCAGGAAGGTAATGTTGATCTCGCTGGCGCCCTGCGAAATCATCTGCAGACTTACGCCGGAGGCGGACACCGCGCGGAAGGTTCGGGCAGCCAGGCCGACGGCGTTCTTCATACCGCTGCCGACGACCGCAACGATGCTCTTGCCGGGCTGAATTTCGACTTTGCTGGCAAGCTCAATCAGGTCCTTTTCGAGCGACTTGAGCTTCTGCGGGTCGGTCGTGTTCGTTGTCAGCGAGACGCTCACTTCGCTCGTCGAAATCATGTCGATGACGATGTGGTGGCGCTCGAAGATCGCGAACATTCGGGCCATGAAGCCTTCCATGCCCAGCATGCGTTCGCTGCGGACGTTGATGAGCACCTGGTCTTCTTTGTAAACGATGCACTTCACGGGGCGCTTGGGATCGATCTCGCCTTTTGTCGTGATCAGCGTGCCCGGCGCTTCAGGATCGAAGGTGTGCAGCACGCGAACGGGGATGTCCTTCATCACGGCCGGAACCATCGTCGAAGGATGCAGAACCTCGGCACCGTAATACGCGAGTTCCGAAGCCTCTTCGAAGCTGAGCTTCGGCAGCGGCTGAGCGGACTTGATCAGCGACGGATCGCAGGTCATCACGCCCGGCACGTCTTTCCAGACCTGAATTTCTTCAGCGTGCAGGCCGGCTCCGAAAATCGCTGCGGTGAAGTCCGATCCCGAACGGCCGATCGTGGTGATGTCGCCGTTTTTGTCTTTGCCGATGAAGCCGGTGACGATGACGAGCTTGTTGCAGTGCGGCTTAAAAGCTTCGTGAATGCGCTCGTACGTTTCAGGCAGCGGTCGGGCATTCATGAACTTCGAATCGGTGACAAAACCAAGGTCGTAGGCATTAATGGCTTCAGCTTCTTTGTGTCCGCGCGCGCGCAGCAGAGCGGCGAAGCACTTCGACGAGAGCCGCTCGCCGAAACTGGTGACATAATCGTACAGTCGCGGCGTGACTTCCTTGACCATGTGAATGCCGCGCAGCAGATCATGGAGCTCGCTGAGGTTCTTTTCGGCAATGGAACGCGGCAGTTTGAGACCGTCGAGAATTTCGAAATGTCGATCGGCGATGGCCTTCATCGGCGCATCGATGTCGCCCTTCACGGCGCGCTTGGCGGCGTCGAGAAGCTTGTCGGTGACCTTGGAGTGTGCTGAGACGACAACGACGGGTTTTTTGCCGCTGAGCTTGATTTCGCGCTCAACCAATTCGGCACAACGTGTGATCGCTTCGGGGCTCCCCAGGGAGGTGCCCCCGAACTTCATGACTTTCATCTTTATTCCCCTTTTGCTGGCGGCCGCCTGCCGAAGATCCCTTCCGAATTCACCCGGAAATCACCAAGGATCGTCGCGCACAGGTCCGGCGCGCTCAAAACAAAACCCGGTCTTTTCTCCCGGGATTGGCGAAGAATTGTAAGGAACGCTCAGCCCGAGTCAAGACCCCTGTCGCGGAATCGCTTTTGGCGAAAGTGTTACTTTTTGCACAGTCTGCCTTCGACACATGGTATCACTGTTAAATGCCTTGCCGTGATTTCGTTTTCAAGTCATTGTCAGCTGATGCTTTACGCGCTTTTCCGGTCAGGAACGCAGAATTTGGCATAATCTCTGCATCGGAACTCATGACATTGTGCAATTTGTGTTGTATACAGAAGTAGGGGACATGTTGCACGAGGGAGTCTCTGATGAGCGAACACCTTCAGCCGCAACCGGACATTACGCGCTTCTCGTTCTGGAAGCCTGAACCCATTCCGCCCAAGAACGCGACCATCGTTCCGATTGAACTGCTTTCACTCGGACGGCTGGCCGACGTCGCCGAGCGGCTCATGGAAGTACCGAAAATGGCCAAGGTCCAGCAACCGCCATGGGAGGCGTCGGCAGAGACAGGCGTAAACCTCGTCTGGGAAGTCGAGCAGGGCGTCATTCTGCAGATCAAAGCCGAGCAGGGTCCGCCGAAGCCTGGTGAAGTGCTCACGGTGACGGCGAAGGCCGCTGTGCCTGAAAAGGTTTTCTACCGCCTTTACGTCCAGATTTTCGAACAGTTCGGCGCTACAGTGCTCGATGAGAAGTCACATCAGTTTTTCACGCCCAAGGAATTCCGCACGAAGCTGGCCGGCTGAGTTTTTGGTTGCACCACCAGGACGCCAAGGCGCCAGGAACGAAATACTTGTGTTTCAAAAGGGTACGCGGATGGAGTCGATCCATCCGCGTTCCTGTACGTTTATCTGCGGGTAACTCTTCGCTGCTTATTCAAATAACTTTAAACGTCCGTTGCCATTCCCATTGCCGCCGGCGTTGTTGTTGCCGGGGTTTCCAGGAGACGTGCCCTCGCCATCGTTGACCGGCGGATTACCTGGCGGCTGCGGATCGACACCGTTGCCCAGGCCGTTATTTCCGTTGCCGCCAGCGTTGTTGCCGTTTCCATTTCCGCCCGCGTTGCCACCGGCATTTCCGTTGCCACCTGCGTTGCCATTTCCACCGCCAAAGCCGTTATTTCCGCCGGCGTTTCCGTTGCCTCCGCCGAAGCCGTTATTGCCGCCGCCGTTGACATTACCGCCACCGTTCTGGCCGCCGGCATTTCCGGCTCCGGGCCCAGGTTGTCCACCCCCGGGCTGGCCGGGGCGCTGCGGCGGGCCACCGGGTCCGCTGCCACCGCCATTCTGATTCTGGCACTGTCCGGGAGGAGGTGGGTGAACCGGGCGGAAGCCATTTCCATTGCCAGGCTGCACCGGTCGCTGCATGTCACCATTGCCGCCAGGACGTGAATGGCCTTCACCTGATCCGGGCCGCTGATTGTTATTGCAGTTTCCGCCCGCTTGCGGCGGTCGCTGCAGACCACCGTGGCCTGCGCCGCCCGCTCCGTTCGGTCCGCTGGGGCTACCGGGGCGACCACCAGCATTTCCATGCGGAGGTGGCGGAAGCGGGCGCTGCGGCCGGTGCGGCCGGTCGCCTTCGTCGCTTCCGGTATGTTCGTCTTCGTCGCCAAGAATGTAGAGCGGGCGCTGCGGCTGATTGCCATTCTGATTCTGGCCGTGTCCCTGGCCATGCGCAAAGCCGAATCCTGCGCCTCCGCCGCCGCCAAGCTGGTTCTGTCCTCCGGAATTGCTCCCGGATCCATTCTGTCCGCCTTGATTATTAGAACAGCGCTGCCCGTTCTTCGGCCCGCCAGCATTGCCGCCGTTGCCTCTCGCGGCACCTCCGGGACCACCTGGGCCGCCGCCCTGGCCGGCGAAAACTGCGAAAGCTCCTGTGAGCACAGCCAGGCAGAGCAGATGAAGAGGCTTAGGCATAGTCTAGTTCTCCTTTAGACATAAGAACGCGCGATTTTCCGGCTGTACACAGGAATAACGCCGGAAAATGCGCGTTGTTACAAAAAAAGGAAAACTTTTAGCTCGATATAGCCAAGAGCCAGGAGCCAAGAGCTACCGTTCAACCGCTGACGATGCGTTGCTCCTTACCCTGTTTCTTCTTGCGAGAAACTCCCTTTGCGCCATCTTTACCCTTAATTTGTTTCCGCGAACCGCTCGTGTGGTCTATACCCAAGCGTCCACCTGGCTCGAAATGCTCCGACGCTCCGCCCGCGTGGCGCGCCGCATAAGCGATGCCTCGGCGATTGGAAGCCTTTCCGTGCTTTGTGTTTAGCTCAGCCATCTTGCGGTCCGCCGGCTTCACGCGACTCTGCCGGTTGTCCTGACTGTGTTTTTTATTGTGTAACAT
This sequence comes from Planctomycetota bacterium, assembly GCA_035628505.1. Lineage (GTDB taxonomy): Bacteria > Planctomycetota > SZUA-567 > H5-PLA8 > H5-PLA8 > DASPJR01. Next base: position 31,362 of record DASPJR010000061.1, read on the forward strand.
AGCGACCTCCCGTGTCTGCACATGTTCTGCAAACGAAGGTCCCAACAACATCTACCACAGAGAACACAGAGGGCACGAAGGAGGATTGGATGGGCTTTCAGACTAAAAACCTCTGTGCCCTCTGTGTCCTCTGTGGTGAAAACCCGTTCACTCCGCGCGGATCAGGTGGTAATCCTTCTTGCCTTTGCGAAGAACCAGGTACTTGCCGTGCAGCAGGTCGGCGGTGGTAACTTTCTTCTGCAGGTCGGTCACTTTGTTATTGTTCAGGTTCGCTGCGCCGCCCTGAATGGAACGCTTGGCCTCGCCTTTTGACGGCCACAGCTTCGGGGCCTCGGCAAGGAGGTCCACGATCGGCAGCCCGTCGCCTTCGAGGCGCGATTTGGGAAGCGTCGAGCTCGGCGCTTCTTTGACCAGTTCCAGCAGCGTTTTCTCGTCCATTTCGCTGAGCGGCTTGCCTTTTCCGAACAGCGCGGCCGCGGCATCTTCGGCTTTCTGGCGCTCGGTAAGGCCATGAACTTTCTCGGTCATCAGCGCAGCCAGCTTGCGCTGCGCTGGACGTTTGCTGGGATCGGCTGCATGCTCGGTCTCGATCGCTCCGACGGTGTCGCGGTCGAGCTCTGTGAAAAAGCGCAGGTATTTCAGCGCGTCAGCATCGGTGACGTTGATCCAGTACTGGTAGAAATCAAATGGCGACGTGCGATTCGGATCGAGCCACAGCGCGCCTTTGGTCGTCTTGCCGATTTTTTCTCCGTTCGCATCAGTAATCAGCGGAGTCGTAAGGCCGTAAGCCTGGAACTTTTCAGGTGCCTCGGCTTCCGGGCGCTTGCGACGAATGAGTTCGATGCCCGCTGTAATGTTGCCGAACTGATCGCTGCCTCCGATCTGCAGCCTGCAGGCGTGATGCTGGAACAGGTAGTAGAAATCGTACGCCTGCAGCAGCATGTAACTGAACTCGGTGTAGCTGATTCCCTGTGAGCGGTCTTCGAGACGCTTGCGGACGGATTCTTTTTCCATCATCACGTTCACGGTGAAGTGCTTGCCGACATCACGCAGGTAGCTGATCAAGTTCATGTTGCAGAGCCAGTCGGCATTGTTGAGCAGCCTTGCCTGCGTCGTACCGGGCGAGAAATCGAGAAAGCGTTCCATCTGCGCTTTCATGCCCGCAACATTCCTGTCGAGCTGCTCGGCCGTCAGCAGTGAACGCTCTTCGGATTTTCCCGACGGATCGCCGATGAAACCCGTGCCGCCGCCGACAACCGCAATGGGTGCATGCCCTGCGCGTTGAAAACGAGCCAGATTCAGCAGCGCAATCAAATGATGCGCGGCAAGGCTGTCGGCCGTGGGATCGAAACCGCAGTACAGAGTGTAACTTTCTGCAAGCAGCTTCTTTTCGAGCGCTTCGTCAGTCAGCTGATGCACCAGCCCGCGCCAGCGCAATTCTTCCACAATGTTGGTCGGCATGTTTTGGACTCGATCTAAAATGTTTCATGAATCGAACAACCGCGAAGCGCGAGAATACCGCCGACCCTGCTCCTTTGCATGCCCACATTTCGAGGGTGGCCCTGACGGCGCCAGCCGTCTGGGCGCGAAGCGCGTGGTTTCCCCCTCCCCTTGCGGGAGGGGGTAGGGGGAGGGGTTAGCCGTTGGCTTTTCTGAACGCGCCGCCACAAACAGCGAACTGAAATTTTCATTTCACAGTTCTCATTTTTCAGTTGTCATTTAACAGCTCGGGAACGCAGCGCCGGTTCAAATGAGAATTGAGAACTGAACAATTAGAGATGACAAATTCTGTTTTGTTTTCGCGCGTGTTCACTCGGGCAGCGGCTAACCCCTCTCCCTAACCCTCTCCCGCAAGGGGAGAGGGGACCGCGCGTCCGGCGCTGCAGCGCTCTCTTTACCCGAACTGCTCGCGCATGCGCGATAGCCACTCCGGCTTGAACGCTTCGGCCGCTGACCAGCGATCGAGGAACGGCGGCTCAGGACGATACTCATCGTCGCCGCTGTAAAGATAGCGCGCGCGGCAGACAATGGCCGTCTCGATCTCGCGCGAGGCCGCGTCGCGCAGCACTTTCTCTTCCGCGCACAGATAGTACTCCACAATCTCGCGCGCGAGCGTGCGCTCGATCTCGCTGAGCGTCTGCCCGAGCACGTTCACGCAAGCGCGCCTCAGCCGCGCCGCCGACGCAAACCCCAGCCGGATCGCGATCGCCTCCAGCGCTGTCGTGTCGCCCTGCCGTGCCGTTGTATTCCCCTCCCCTTGCGGGAGGGGGTAGGGGGAGGGGTTAGCGCCGCGCAGTCGTTTCAAGTTCGCCAGCAACTCTTCGGTCCGATCAAG
>DASPJR010000062.1:0-5624 GCA_035628505.1 Planctomycetota bacterium
CCGGGGGTCGCCGTCACTGCAGTGGCCACTTCTTCTTTGTCCTTCACGGGCATCCAGTCCTGAATCCTGTGTTGCGGGTGCGAGTTTAATAAGCGCCAGCGGCGCTTTTATCCTGCTAAACCTGCACGCCTTAAAGTTTACTCGCGCCGCCTGCTTTTTGCACTCGGGCCGACTCATTTTTTCTGGCAGGGGCGGAGGGACTCGAACCCCCAACCTGCCGCTTTGGAGACGGCTGCTCTGCCAATTGAGCTACACCCCTACTACTACGGAGAGTCTGGAGTCTTGAGTCTTGGAGTCGGGAGTCCAGCGCTTGCGGTTGACTCCAGACTCTTAGACTCAAGACTCCCGACTCGAAACTTACACCTTCCGGCTCTTATGCAACTGGCGCTTGCGGCAGACCTTGCAATACTTCTTCAATTCCAGCTTCTTGCCGCCCTTGGTGTCCAGGGTCGTCATGTAATTGCGGCCCTTGCACTCCAGGCACTCTAAAATGATCGCTTCGCGCATGTTAACTACAGGGGCCAGGGGTCAGGGTTCAGGGGTCAGGGAGCCTTCACTCCAACCCGCTTACCTGTCTCCCAGTACCCTGCCTTTCCTCTCTGTCCCGCGTTTTTTGGTTCAGGGAGCAGGAGCGAACGTTGCTCCTGCTCCCCTGAACCCTAGACCCTGTACCCTAGACCCTGTCCTTACTCTTACTTGATGATCTTCGTCACAACGCCCGAACCCACCGTGCGGCCGCCTTCGCGGATAGCGAAGCGCAGGTTTTCCACCATGGCGACCGGGCTGTTGGGCTCCAGCTCCACTTCAATCTTGATGTTGTCGCCGGGCATACACATTTCAGCCGGCTTGCCTTCGGCGTTGATGAGCTTGGTGACCTTGCCTGTCACGTCCGTTGTGCGGAAGTAGAACTGGGGGCGGTAACCGGCGAAGAACGGCGTATGGCGGCCGCCTTCGTCTTTGCTCAGCACGTACACCTGGCCTTCGAACTGGGTGTGCGGCTGGATCGAACCGGGCTTGCAGAGCACCTGGCCGCGGCTGAGCTGCTCTTTTTCGATTCCGCGCAGCAGCAGTCCGACGTTGTCGCCAGCTTCGCCCGACTCCAGGATCTTGTTGAACATTTCAACGCCCGTGCAGGTCGTCTTCATGATTTCAGGGGCCATACCGACGATCTCGAGCGGGTCGCCAACCTTCACGACGCCCTGTTCGATACGGCCGGTGCCGACCGTTCCGCGGCCCTTGATCGAGAACACGTCTTCGACCGGCATGAGGAACGGCTTGTCTTTTTCGCGCTTGGGTTCGGGAATGAAATCGTCCAGCGCCTGGAGCAGGTCCTTGACCGGCTTGGACGCGTTGGGATCGCTCGGGTTTTCAAGGGCTGCCTTGGACTGCCCGCGGATAACCGGGGTCTTGTCGCCGGGGAAGCCGTACTTGCTCAGCAGGTCGCGAATTTCCATCTCGACCAGGTCCAGCAGGTCCTTATCGTCGACGAGGTCGACCTTGTTGAGGAACACGACCAGCGCCGGCACGTTCACCTGGCGGGCGAGCAGCACGTGTTCGCGCGTCTGCGGCATCGGGCCGTCAGCAGCGGAGACCACCAGGATGCCGCCGTCCATCTGCGCAGCGCCGGTGATCATGTTCTTGATGAAGTCGGCGTGGCCGGGACAATCAATGTGTGCGTAGTGCCGTTTGGCCGTCTCGTATTCCGTGTGCGATGCGGCGATCGTCACCGTCTTGTTGGCGTCGCGGACCGTACCGCCCTTGGTGATTTCGGCGTAGGTGCGGGCTTTGGCCAGACCGCTTGCGGCCTGCACAGCCACCAGCGCGGCAGTCAGCGTGGACTTGCCGTGGTCGATGTGCCCGATCGTTCCCACGTTGACGTGCGGTTTGGTTCGTACGTATGCGTCTTTGGCCATCTTCTGCTCTCTCCTCGAATACTTCGGGCCCCTGTTTGCGCTGGCTGTGCCATCAGTCCCCCCTTAGCCCGATGCACACCGGGGGTCTCCACGCTTTGGATTGTCCTTGGAGTACGGGAGAAACTCCCGCTTTCTGAGATAGCACCGCTTTACGCGGCGCCGCACTCCACTCGAAACTGTTTCTTCTTTTCCTGCTCCACTTCCGGCCTCGTTCAGGCGCCGGATCTTCTGCGTGTTAACCTTTTTGACTCGTCCGAGAAATTCACTCTCCACGGCCCGCGCCACCCACAGTCTGGCGCCGGCGGAAGCGGAAAACAAAATTTCTACAAACGCCAAGAGCTTTGTCTTTAAGACAAAGCCCCTCCACGCCCCAAGCGTTCAAACATCCGCTGGGCGCACAGGCAACTGAAACCTCTTTCTCCATCTCTTCTGCACGGCGTTATTGCCTTGGACGCCGTACATGGAGCTGCGATTGGGAATCGAACCCAAGACCTCGTCCTTACCAAGGACGTGCTCTACCAGCTGAGCTACCGCAGCGCCTAGGACAAACGCTTTTTTTGAGCGCCTGTCGCGGACAAGGTCCAGAGAACTATATGGCCGCCACATCAAGTGTCAAGCACGTTCCCACCCGTTTAAGGCACAAAAATAACAATTCTACTCCCCCTCACCATCCCGCTGTCCTGCAAGCCACTTCGCGGCTGCCGATAGCTCGGTGCGTTCTGAAGCGGCCTCATCTTCTTGTTCAGGCAGCGCGATCAGATCGAGAAGCAAGCTGGTATCCTGCAGGGTACCGAGTTTACGCACCATCTCAATGGCGCGCAGCCGGACCACGGCCTTGTCGCTGGCCAGTTCCGAGCGGATCCGCTCCACGCATGTCTCCGCGCAGCCGATAAACATTTTCTCGAGCAGTCCAACGCCGGCATCAACTCCGCGTCGCGCGAGCCTCTCACGCCAGGCCAGCACAGCATACTCAACAATCGACGCGTCCGTGCAGCGCGCCAGCAGCTCTGCTGCAAAAACAGCCTCGCGCTCATCGCGGCTTCCGGCGATATCATGCAACGCCTCTATAGCACCTTTTGGTAGTACCTGCTGAAGTGATAGAAGCTCTTTGCATGCCCAGAGAACGTCCTCTGCATCCTTTGATCTGATTCCGCTGTCAAGAATGTCACGTGCCAGGAATTCGCAAAAAGTGTCGACGAATGGAATGGCGCTGCGCCTCCGGCGGGATATCGCGGGAGCCGGCGTCGTCGCGGTTTTTAGTGGAACAGAGTTCTGCGATGCAGCGTTTTCTCCCATTTTCGTGAGCAGGCGGTTGGCGCGCGAGCGGGCTTCGGCTTCAGACTTGATTCCCGAAACCATCCCGCGACCCAGATGCTGATGCACAACTATCGCTCTGCGGTTGAGATAAACCGGCGCGAGCATCGGAAAACGCGCCGGCTCTTTCGAGACGGGCTGATCGGCGTAACGCCTGAGCATGAAGTCGAGAATGCGCAGTTGGGAGCGATTCCACTGATTGCGTGATTCATCCGGGTCGCCGGACCTGATCCGTTCTCGCCGCTGCGTCCAGTCTTCCAATAGCGTGATGCTTGATGCTGGCATATAGGGGCTCCGCCCTGCTGAGGGCTGGACGCCTGTGGCCTGAGCATACTTCGAGAAAATCAAAGAGCGAAAAAAATCCGCCGTGCGCGTGCACGGCGGATTTTGTGCTCCGATTAAGTCGCGTCTTACTTCTTCGCTCTGCCCGTCTTGCCCTGCGTGGCCTTGTAGAGCACCTGGACGGTGCCGACGTAGACGTAAGTCTGCGTTGCCGTCTTGATCGCAACAGCCAGCGGAATCGTCGTCTGTTCGCCGGTGTTGATCGTGGTCTTCTCTGTCAGCCCGCCGCTCGCCAGGGCCGCGCGCAGATCCTTGCCTTTCACGCTGAACGTGAGCTGACCGCCAACCGCCGGGCCGGCTGCTGTATTCGCGCCCGCGATCTTAAGCGAGGCCAGCTGTCCCTTGGGGCTCATGCCTTTGCTGTCGAACGTTGCGAAGCTTTCACTCACGCCGGCGACCGACACCGCTAATGTTGAGCCTGCTACGACGTAGTTTTCCGGCAGCAGCAGGCGCATCGTCGCCTTGACAAGATCTTTTCCGGTCTTAAGGAAGCCAATGTTGATCTGAACTTTGTCGGCGACGACCGCGCCTTCGCTCTTGGGAGCCGCAGCCGGATCGTTGGGATCGGTTCCGGCAAGTGTCTCGAGCGTGTTCGAGATGCCGTCGCCATCGGCGTCGTCCGGTGTCGCGCTTCCGCCTGTGGTTGCCCGGCCGAAGACCGTGAACGGCGAGGTGTTGCCGCTGGCGTCGGTGAACGTTGCCGTGATGTTCTCAAGGTCACTGACGTCGATCTCCGCAGACCACACGCCCCCCGTTGATGTCGCTTTGCCCGCGAGCGTTCCACCCTGGGTGCCGGGATCGGTGAAGATCTCCACGGTGCCGTCGCCGCTGGATGTTCCTTCCACGCTGACCTTCGCTGTCGCCCTTGAGCTCAGCGCCGTGCTGTTGGCCGATTTTGCGGCCTTGCTGATCACCGGCGCCGAAACGCCATCGTTGGCGTTGTCGAAGAGGGCGATGCCTTTGCCCAGATTGCGTGAAATGCGGTTGGCTTTTGCCGCGTTGCGGCGCGAATCGGTCGCGCGCACTTCCACGCCGCTGCCGCCGTTGTTGGCGACGACGTTACCCTCCGTCGAGCTGTCGCCGCCGACCTTGCTCGCCTTGGTGCCGCGCGAGAGGAACACGCCGGCACTGCCGTTGCCGATGGAACTGCGGCTGATGGCCTTGCTCAGTGAGTCTTCGCGGCTGGAGACAAGCGTGCGGGCAGCGACCGTATCATCCACCGCGGCAACGCCCAGCAGGTTGCCTGTGACGGTGTTATCGTCGGTGCCTGAACCCGAGAACGTAATGCCTTCGAACTTGTTTCCGCAGATCGCGTTGCCTTCTCCGTCTGTTGTTCCGCCGATGATGTTCTGCGCCGCGCCGCCCTGAATGAGAATTCCGGCCAGATTGGGCTCGGCCGCTTTGCCGGAAGGATCCAGCCCGATCCAGCATCCTTTGATGATGTTTGCATTCGTTCCCGCGTCGGTGATCTCCAGCCCGAACGCGCCATTGCCGCTCAGGCGCAGGCCCTGCCCGTTGGGCCCGCTGCCGGTATTGCGGTTTCCGCCGATGATGTTGTTCGACGCACCGCCTTTGATGCACACGCCCGACTTCGGGAAGCCGATGATGTTCAGCCCGCGGACCGTATTGTTGCTTGAGCTGATCACGATGCCGCACGCGGACGCCGTGCCGCTGCCGTTAATCGTCACGCGCCTGTCGGAGGCGTCGATGACAACATTGCCGTCGTCCATTGCCGGCAGTTCGCTTTCAACATTGATCACCGTGGCAGCGTTGGAACTGGTCAGATCGAACACGTCCGGATCGAAGGTGATCGTGTCACCGCTGCGCGCGCGCTGCATGCAATCGCGCAATGAGTTGGCGCCTGAATCGAGCGTGTTCTTCACCACGAGCGAATCAGCCAGCGGCGTCATGCTGATGGTGAAGGATTGCGCCACGCTTAAATCCGTGCCGCCATTAGCTGTCCCGCCGCTATCCTGCATGACAACAGATACTGTCACGGTCACCGCCGCGTTCACATTATTTCCCGGCGTAAAAGTCAGTGTGCCAGAGGTATTG
>DASPJR010000063.1:0-12878 GCA_035628505.1 Planctomycetota bacterium
TCAATCCCCACCAGTATCCCGCGGGGCTTGAAGAAGGACTGTTCGAGCTGCGCACGCGGTTGCTGCTTGAGGCGCGCGGCGTGACTGCGTCGTTGTAGCGCAGGCTTCCAGCCTGCGAGCAATCGTCTTCGCCGTTCGGCACGAGCAAACGATCGTTCCCAACGGCGGGCAGGCAAGATGCCTGCGCTACAAAGGAGGTGGACCATGAAACTCATCAAAGTCGCTGCCGCGGTGCTGAATCAGACGCCGCTCGACTGGGCCGACAACAAGGCGAATATTCTGGCCGCAATTGAGTCCGCCCGCGCGCAGGGAGTAAGCATTCTCTGCCTTCCGGAAATGTGCATCTGCGGTTACGGCTGCGAAGACGCGTTTCATTCTCCCGGCCTGCACCGCACTGCCTGGGCGCTGCTGCAGGAAATTCTTCCCGCAACCAGGGGCATGATTGTCTCGCTCGGCCTGCCCATCATGCACCGTAATGGCATTTTCAATGCCGCGTGCCTTGGCGCTGACGGAAAAATTCTCGGCTTCGCGTGCAAGCGCTTCCTCGCAGGTGACGGCATCCATTACGAACCTCGCTGGTTCAAGCCATGGCCGGACGGCGTGGCTGCAACCATGAATGTCGAGGGCATCGATTACCGCATCGGCGATCTGCATTTCGACGTCGGCGGCGTGCGCATCGGCTTTGAGATCTGCGAAGATGCCTGGGTCGCCAAGCGGCCAGGCAGCACGCTGGCGCTCGAAGGCGTGGACATCATTCTCAATCCAAGCGCCAGCCACTTCGCGTTCGGCAAGCTTGAAGTGCGCAAGCGTTTTGTGCTCGAAGGCTCCCGCGCCTTTGGCGTCACGTACGTCTACAGCAATCTGCTGGGCAATGAAGCCGGGCGCATTATTTACGATGGCGGCGCGCTGATCGCCTCGGGCGGCAAGATGCTCGCGATTGGGCCACGCTTTTCCTTCGCCAATCAGATCGTTACTTCGGCTGTGGTCGACATCGATACCACGCGCATGGGCCAGGCGCGTACGGCCAGCTTTATGCCCGAACTCAAGCGTGTTGAGCCGGAAGCAGTCGTCGCCCCGTTCAACTGGCCTGACGTTCAGCTCGGCCATATTCAGGTCGAACAGGCCAGATGGGAGACCGGCACGCACGTAAAAGAGGAAGAGTTCACACGGGCCGAAACGCTGGCGCTCTTCGATTATATGCGCAAGAGCCGCTCCGCCGGGTTTGTCGTCTCGCTCAGTGGCGGCTCGGATTCCGCTGCCGTGTGTTGCCTTGTGGCGCTGACGCTTCAGCGAGCCACGGCCGAGCTTGGCGTTGACGGCGTGCTGCAGAAGCTCGGCTATCTTAAGAGCGTTCAAGCCGCGAAGAAGGCAGACCTTCGCGCGCTGCTCACGTGTGTCTATCAGGCGACTGAGAACAGCTCGGAGCTGACGCGCAACGCCGCGCGAGTTCTGGCCGAAGCGCTCGGCGCGGATTTCCTCGACATCAACGTCAACAGCATCGTCAAAGACTATGTCGGCCTGATCTCCCGCGGCATCAACCGGCAGCTCGACTGGAGCACCGATGATCTGGCGCTGCAGAACATCCAGGCGCGCGTCCGCGCCCCGGGCGTGTGGCTGCTCGCGAATATTCGCAACGCGCTGCTGCTCACCACCAGCGACCGCTCAGAAGCCGCGGTCGGTTACGCCACTATGGATGGCGACACGGCTGGCGGGCTGGCTCCGATTGCCGGCATCGACAAGGCATTTCTGCGGCACTGGCTGCGCTGGCTGGAAAGCACCGGCCCCGAAGGTCTCAAACCGATCCCTGCGCTAAAAGTCGTAAACAGCCAGCCGGCCAGCCCCGAGTTGCGCCCTCTCGAGATGAAGCAGACGGCCGAGCAGGATCTGATGCCCTACGACTTGCTTGACGCCATCGAGCGCGCGGTCATTCGCGACAAGAAAACGCCACTTGAAGCGTATGGTCTGGCGCGCGCACATTTCCCGCAGCACAGCCCGGCGCAGCTGCGCGCGTGGATCGAACGCTTCTTTACGCTCTGGTGCCGCAACCAGTGGAAGCGCGAACGCTACGCGCCAAGCTTCCACCTTGATGACGAGAATCTTGATCCCAAGACCTGGTGCCGCTTCCCGATTCTCTCCGGCGGATTCGAACGCGAGCTGGCTGAACTGCGGGCGGCGAAGGATTAGCTCACGCAAAGGCGCAAAGACGCAAAGCAGAGTGTTAAGGTTGAGCTTGGGGGGCTTCTGCGTGCGAGGCGCATGCAGGGGCCCCTCACTACTACTAAGACGATTTGCGTTCGCGATTTGTCCGGACTTTTTTGCAGAAAAATTTTCGTGAATGCAACCCTTTGCGTATGTAAGGGTTGTGTTGCCGGGAGGTTGAACTTTTTTTCATCTGCTTTCCTGCTGAGTCTGCACTGTGCACTGATCGAGCCACTTATTTGTCTCTCTCACTTTTTTCCTTGGCGCTCTTGGCGTCTTGGCGTCCTTGGCGAATGAAAACAAAAAGCATTTGGTCAGAATATTTGACAAAGTGTCGCGTGTACACTATATTAGTGTTGTGGGGACACAAAGACGAAACGAGGAACGAAAGATGCCTTACACGTACGAATACCCGCGGCCCAGTCTGACAGTCGACTGCGTCATCTTTGGCCTGGACGAAGGCGATCTCAAGGTGCTGCTGATCCAGCGCGACATCGAACCCTTCAAAGGCCGCTGGGCGCTGCCGGGCGGGTTCGTGCGGCTCGATGAATCACTCGAAGAGGCCGCCAAGCGCGAACTGCAGGAAGAGACCGGCGTGAGCAGCGTCTACCTCGAACAGCTCTACACCTTCGGCGACCTCGGCCGTGATCCGCGTGAGCGCGTGGTAACCGTTTCCTACTACGCGCTGGTCAATCTCGCTGATCACCGCGTAAAAGCCACCACGGACGCACGCGACGCTGCGTGGTTCTCCGTGAGCGACGTGCCGCGCCTGGCGTTTGACCACGAAAAGATTCTGGATACGGCGCTGCTGCGTCTGAAAGGAAAGGTGCGCTACCAGCCGGTTGGCTTCGAGCTGCTGCCAAAGAAATTCACGCTGACGCAGCTGCAGCGCCTGTACGAACGCGTGCTCGAACGGCCGCTGGATAAGCGCAATTTCCGTAAAAAGATCCTCAGCATGGATCTGCTGATCGAGACGGACGAAATCGAGCAGGACGTCGCACACCGCGCCGCTCGGCTCTACATGTTCGACGAGAAGAAATACGAGAAGCTGGTGAAGCAGGGGTTCAACTTCGAGCTGTGAACGGCTGAGCCGCCAAGGCGCCAAGACGCCAGGAAGGGCGGAAAAGGGAGGTGGACAATGAACGCACTCATTATCGTCGACGTACAGAATGACTTCATTCCCGGCGGCGCGCTGGCTGTGCCGGAGGGCGATCGGGTGGTGCCGGTGATCAACCGGCTGCAGGAACGCTTCGAGCTGGTCGTGGCCACGCAGGACTGGCATCCGGCCGATCACGGCAGCTTTGCCGCCAATCATCCAGGGCGAAAGCTCTTCGAAGTCGTCGATCTCAACGGTCTGCCGCAGGTTCTCTGGCCGGTGCATTGCGTTCAGAACACACCCGGCGCCGCCTTCGTGAAGGAACTCGATACGTGGCAGATTCAGCGCGTGTTCCAGAAGGGCACCGATCCGGGAATCGACAGCTACAGCGGCCTGTTCGATAACGGGCGCCGCAAATCAACAGGCTTGAGTGAATTCCTGAAAGCACGCGGCGTGCAAGAGGTGTTTATCTGCGGCCTGGCGACCGATTACTGCGTGAAGTTCACCGCGCTCGATGCTAAACGTCTCGGCTTCGAGACCACAGTGATCGAAGATGCCTGCCGCGGCGTAAACCTGAAGCCGGCGGATGTCGCCGACGCGATCGCAGAAATGAAAGCCGCCGGCGTGAACGTTACGACGTCGAAAAAACTTCTCGCCGCCGAGACGCAGAGGCGCTGAGAAAAGGGACAGTGGGCAGTAGGCAGAATGCAGGTGGCAGTGGGCATAGCCAGATGGCGGTAGGAAAGGTGGAACTGGCGATTGCTGGAAGACAGGAAACACCAGGCCGCAGTGCGACAGCGCAGAGCGTAGTAAATCGAGAAGCGCAAATTGCAGTTGGCTGCCGTGCGCGCAGCGCACGTCGCAGTAAGCCGCGGAGCGGCGACAGAATAGTAGCCCCGGGTGAAGCGAGCGGAGCGAGCGCAACCCGGGGTAAGTGCCCCCCAAAGGCATCACAGAGCCCCGGAGGGGCGACAGAAAGAAAACAGAAACATTCGTGTCTTCGAGTCTTCGTGTCAAAGCTGTTGAGAGAAAGCGAGGCGACCCATGATTGGATTCCGGACAGTGCGGCAGGGTGAGCGCGCGGCGGTGTGGGACAACCGCGGAAAAATCCGGCGCGTTGATGGCCCGCGCCTTCTTTTCCTTTTCGGTGAAAGCGTGCAGATGCTGCCGCTGCATTCGGCCGAGCCCGGCGAATACCTGGTCATCACCTTTAAGGACGGACACAAGGAACACCGTCCCGGGCCGGCCGCGGTGTTCTTCGACCCCGTCGAACACGAAACCATTGACGTCGAGCCTGCGCTGGCGCTGGATGCGAATGAATCGATCGTCGTGTACCGCCAGGAAGGACAATCGGTGCGGCGGCGCGTCGTGCGCGGACCGGAGCTCTTCGTCCCCGCGGCCAATGAGTGGCTGCATCAATTTTGCTGGCATGGCGCCGATCCAGTGAATCCCAAGCGCAAAATTCCGGGCGCTCTGCAATTCTCGAAGCTGCGCGTCATTCCCGACCAGATGTACTTCGACGTCGAAGACGCGCGCACCTCAGATGACGCGCTGCTGACGGTGAAACTGATGATCTTTTTTGAGCTCGCCGAAATCGAAGTGATGCTCGACCAGACGCATGATCCCGTCGCGGATTTCATCAACGCCGTCAGTGCCGACGTGATCGACTTCGCCGCCGCGCATTCATTCGAGAGTTTCAAGGACCAGACGGAGAAGCTCAGCAGCCTGGCGACGTACCCACAACTGCTGCAGCGCGCTCAGCGCATCGGGTATCAGATCAACAAGGTCGTGTACCGCGGCTATCACGCCAGCAGCAAACTGCAGAGCATGCATGACAGCGCCATAGAAGCGCGTACGCAGCTGAAGCTTGAAGCTGAGACCGAGGAGCAGGCGCAGCAGCTTGCTGATCTAAAGCTCTCGCGCGAAGCCGAGCGGGCTGTGCAGCGGCGCGAAATGGAAAAGGTCGAGGCCGCTCATGCCGCATCCATGAAGAAAGCCGCACACGATGAAATCCTGCGCGAGCGCCAGGCGGAGGCGCAGCAGAAGCTCGAAGCGCGCCGCCAGCTCAATGCACTGGAATTGCAGAACCGCCAGGCGCAGCATCGCGAGCAGGCGCTGCACTTAAAGGAGTATCGTGAAATGCAGATCGACCTGACGCGTTACCTCGTCGCGCGTTATCAGAACCCAGACCGGCTGATCCGCATCGACGGAAACGGCAGCAAGCCGCAGCTGCACCTGCATGAATGAAGGAGAGAATTCATCGCAGAAGCCTCACGACGCGGAAAAAAATCTGTTGTACTCCCCTCCCCTTGCGGGAGGGGGTAGGGGGAGGGGTTAGCCGTGGTCTGCAGTTCACGGCAAGCAAACGAAATGAGGACACCATGAACGAAAAACAAACCGTCGCGTGCGGAAAATTCCTGAAGCTCGTCAAAGACGGCCGCTGGGAATACGCCGAGCGCGTGAACAGCAGCGGCGCGGTCGCGATCGTCGCGGTCACCGATGAAGGCAAGCTGATCCTCGTCGAACAGTTCCGCGTGCCGCTCGGCAAACGGTCCATCGAACTCCCCGCAGGCCTGGCCGGCGACGACGCGGGAAAATTCGGCGAGGCACTGGCAAACGCTGCAACGCGGGAGCTGCTCGAGGAAACCGGCTACGAGGCGGGCGTCATGGAGTTCATGACCGAAGGCGCGTCGTCCGCGGGCCTGACCAGCGAAACGATCGCGATTTTCCGGGCGCGTCATTTAAAGAAAGTCGGCGCCGGCGGCGGCGACGCTCAAGAGGACATCCTCGTCCACGAAATCCCGCTCACCCAGGTGCCCGGGTGGATCGCGCAGCAACGCGCCGCCGGCAAAGAGGTGGACCTGAAAGTCTTCGCCGGGCTCTGGTTCGCGGGGAAGTGATTTAGCTCACGCAAAGACGCGAAGACGCAAAGAAAGGAAGAGGTATCGAAATGTCAGGGCTTCTGGCCAATCACGAAGAACGCATGTACCGGGCGAAACTGTCGCTCGCCGGACTCTCCGTTGGCGACGCATTCGGAGAAATGTTCTTCAGCATGCCCGACAAAGTCGATTGGGTGATTCGTTCACGATCAGTTCCCTCTCCGACGTGGCACTACACCGATGACACAGAGATGGCCATCAGTGTTGTTCGCGTGCTCGAGGAGCATGGAACGATTCAGCAGGACGAACTCGCCAAACGCTTTGTTGATCGTTACTGGCAGAATCCTGGACGCGGATATGGCGGTACAGCGCATGGGATCTTACAGGCGATTGGCAAGCGAACGCCCTGGCAAATCGCTGCGTCCAGTGCCTTCGGCGGCATGGGCTCGATGGGAAATGGAGGCGCAATGCGGGTGGCGCCGCTCGGGGCTTACTTTGCGGATGACGTTTCGCGAGCGATCGACGAGGCGCGAAAATCTGCAGAGGTGACGCACGCCCATCCGGAAGGTCAGGCCGGCGCGATCGCCGTTGCAGTGGCGGCGGCGTTCGCCTGGAACGAGCGGGAAAAAGTATCGGATCAGTCTGGGACACGCCTGATCGAATGTGTGCTCGATCACACGCCCGTCGGAGAAACACGCCAGGGAATTGAAAAGGCGTATGGACTGGCACGAGATTTATCTGTCGAGACTGCCATTGGCCATCTGGGAAATGGCAGCCGTGTGATTTCGCAAGACACCGTACCCTTCTGTCTGTGGTGTGCAGCTCGGCACCTAAATGACTACGTGGGTGCGATGTGGACAACGGTTTCCGGCTTAGGCGATCGCGATACGAATTGCGCGATCGTTGGAGGCATTGTCGTGCTTGCGGCAGGTGAACGCTCGATCCCATCCGAGTGGCTCTGCGCGCGCGAGCGGCTCGTGTTCTGATGGCTTAGTGGTTTAAGCAGAAGTGGGCAGACACCTTAGACATCTTTCCAGAATTGGATATCCGAATGAGCAAAGATAAACGCACGTGCGGATTTCGCTTTTTCTGGAGCGATGCGCTGATGATCGCGTGCTGCGCATTACTGACCTGGCTTGCATGGCATCGGCCGCCGCATCTGGTGCTCGTGTTTCCCTTGGTGCTGGGGCACTTCTTTCTGTTCTGCAATATCTTTCGCGTAGGCACGCGATCGGAATTGATCTGGTCGGCAGTGTTCATGCTTAACGCTACCGTCTGGTTCACATCCGACCGCTTTTCGTGGACGGCTGTTATGCTCTCGCAGACCCCGGTGACGCTCGCGGTGATCCTTCGAGCTATCTTGAGCCCTGATTATCACGGAATTGGATGCCGCTGGCTGAATCCAAAGCTGGAATCCTGGTTAAATCAGACTGAGTGAATACGACAATGGCTTGCGCAATCAGCGGCTGCTCAGTGAACGACGCTGACGCAAATGAGGCGAAGATGCTGCGCGCTTCAACGGATCGAATGGCGGGCGTAATCCTGGGCACGGCGGTGGGTGACGCCCTCGGTCTTCCGCGCGAAGGACTTTCGGCCTCCCGCGCGCGTCGCATGTTTGGAAGTGCTCCGCTGCAGTACCGCTTTATCTTCGGCCGCGGAATGTGCAGCGACGACACTGAGCACACCATCCTCGTTGCTCAGGCCCTCCTCGCGTCAAAAGGAGATCCGAGTCTGTTCGCCGAGGAACTCGCGTCGCGGCTGCGCTGGTGGCTGCTGGGCTGTCCGGCCGGAGTGGGCCTGGCAACGCTCCGCGCCATTCTCAAGCTCTGGTGCGGCTCGGCGCCGCAGAACAGCGGCGTTTTTTCTGCCGGAAACGGCCCGGCCATGCGTGCGGCAATCATCGGCGTGTACGCTCTTGACGATGTGGAGAAGTTGAAAGCGCTGCTGACTGCTTCAACGCGCATCACGCACACTGATCCGAAAGCGGAAAACGGCGCCCTGGCGATTGCGCTCGCGGCGCGACATGCGGCGATGCGTGATGGAAACATTGATGAAGAAGCGTTGTTTGCTGAATGGAATGCGCATCTTGGCGACGCGGAACTCAAGCGGCTCCTGATGCAGGTGAAGCAGGCTCTGGCCGAAAAGATTGAGCCGGCTGAATTTGCCCGGCGGCTTGGCTGTGCGGAGCGCGTCAGCGGTTACATGTATCACACTGTGCCGGCGGTGCTGTTCTGCTGGCTGCGCTGTCCATCCAATTTCAGGCAAGCTGTGGAAAGCGTTATCGAACTCGGCGGCGATGCCGACACCACGGGCGCGATCGCGGGAGCGCTTGCGGGCGCCGCGGCCGGTCGAGCTGGAATACCCGTTGAACTGCTCGCCCGGCTTGCCGAATGGCCACGCGGCCTGAGCTTCATGGAGCGGCTGGCTCATTCGTTCGAGAAGCCCGAATTGATGCCCAGGGCCAGTGCCGCGGCGCTTCTGGCGCGTAATATTTTTTTTGCGGCGGTGGTGCTCGCGCACGGCCTGCGGCGCCTGCTTCCGCCGTATTAGGAGGAACTCAAATGTCTGAAAGAATTCAAATCGTAGATGGGGATATTACGCGTCTCGACGTGGACGCCATCGTCAACGCAGCAAACGAATCGCTGCTCGGCGGAGGTGGCGTGGACGGCGCGATTCATCGTGCGGCCGGGCCAGAGTTGCTCGCCGAGTGCCGCACGCTGAACGGGTGCAGGACAGGCGATGCGAAAATTACAAAAGGCTATCGCTTGAAAGCGCGGCATGTGATCCATACCGTCGGTCCGGTCTGGCACGGCGGAACGCGCGGCGAGCCCGAACTGCTGGCGTCGTGCTACAGAAAATCGCTTGAGCTCGCGGCGGCACATGGCTTGAAAACAATCGCCTTTCCAGCGATCAGCTGCGGCGCCTACGGTTACCCGCTCGAGCAGGCCACCGCCATTGCCGTTCGCGAGGTCCGCACATTCCTGCAATCCCAGCCCGACTTTGCCACTGTCACTTTTTGTTGTTTCGGCGCGCCGGCAGTCGGCGCGTATCGGCGGGCACTTGCGGCAGACGAGTATCTTTCGAGGTCGCAACGTATGGAAGGCGGAATACTCGGCCTGGTTGTCGGCGATGCGCTCGGCGTTCCTGTGGAGTTCAAGGGGCGCGAGGAGTGTCATGTTTCCTGCATGAGCGGTCACGGCACGCATCATCAGCTTCCCGGAACCTGGTCAGACGATAGTTCGCTGGCGCTCGCGACTGCGGATGCGCTGATGCAGGCTGCGCGAACTGACGAAATTGATTTCGAGCGCATTATGAAAAACTTTCTGCGCTGGCGTTATGAGCGCTTCATGACTGCGCGGGGCGCTGTCTTTGATGTTGGAATTACGACACATATGGCAATCGATCGCTTCCGTGATGGTTCGCCGGCTTTGCAGTGCGGCGGCGCAGGTGAAGGCGAGAATGGCAATGGATCTCTGATGCGGATTCTGCCGTTGAGCATCTTCGTTGCGAGGTGGCCGATTGAGCGGATAGTAAAAGCGAGTTTTGATGTAAGTGCATTAACACACGCGCATGTCCGCTCGCAGTTGTGTTGCGGTTTTTACTCGCTTTTGATTCGTGACCTGCTGGAAGGCCGCGAATTGAGACAAGCGGTTAGGCACTGCGCAGAACTGATAAAGCCGTTTACTCCGGCGGATGAGGCGGCCAATTTTGAACGTGTGCTCAGTGGAAACGTATTCGACTGCGATCGAAATGAGATCCAAAGCACGGGCTACGTCATTCACACGCTTGAGGCGAGTCTTTGGTGCTGCGCGAATTCGGCCGATTTTAAAGAGGCCGTGCTGAAGGCAGTAAATTTGGGCGATGACACGGACACAACGGGGGCGGTTACAGGAGCTATTGCCGGAACCATGTATGGCAAAGCGGCCATTCCGCAGGAGTGGATCGATGCACTAGCCCGTGGTGGTGACGTTCAGAAAATTGCTTTGCAATTTGCGAATCGGCTGTGTGAAAAATAGGACGTTCGGACGCTCGCTTGCTCTATACGTGGCGGGGAGCGGACCGGACGCGTATGGCCTCAGCAGTGCGGGAGATGAGCTGAATCCAAATCTGGAGGTGCCGGATAAACCCGTGCCGTGCGGCCGCGCTGAGCGTGCTATCGTGGGCTGGATGAAGGTGTTTGCCTGAATCTCACAAACACTGTGGGACGAAATAGAATTCTGACGGTTAATGTGTGTGCGGCTGCGCGTGTTTATGCTTTTCGTAGTGCTGCCGCAGGAGCTCTTTGCCGTAATCGTTTCCGTTTGGAGTGCGAATCAGCGCGTGGATATGCTCGCGGCCAGGCGGACCGCTGCGGTCACCGAGCGCGATGGGCTTCTGGTGGTCGTACTCGATCAGGACCACCGGGCTGTGGATTCGATAATAAAAAACGCTGTCAGTCTTTGTCTCGCCGATCCAGGCGAAGAACGTCTCATCCAGGTGCTTGCGCACTTCTTCCATCTTCACCGTCGCGTGTCCGTCTGAGAAATTGTTCACGTACAGCGCAACTAGACTGATCAGCTTTTCGCGCTCAGCTGCGGAGAGTTCCTTTGCGCTGATGCCGGCGTAATCAAGCACGACATTGTCCTTGAATGCCTCGGTAAGATTGTTGTTGCCGGTTTTGCTGAAATTCAGGACCGCTTTCTTGCGCTGCTGTTCGTTTAATGCATTTATCAGTTCGAGCCCCTTGCTTTGTTCCTCCTGCAGAATGGAGGTGCCCTTGTACTTTCCCGAGCGTGCGATGACGGGTTCCGATCCCCAGAACGACGGCGTCATGACGACCTGGTCGCCGAGCACGAAGTAATTGACGATGAGGTGGTGCCCGTCGAGCTGCCAGCCCCACGGCTTTGTTTCGGAGGGCTCACCCATAATCGTCAGGAAGTAGCGGCCTTCGCCGTAATCGCCGAATTTCCCCGTGAGTTCCGCAAGCGTGTGGTTGAGGCGCATGACGTCGCGTGAAAGTTCAAAGCCTTTCTTGCTCAGCCCGGTCTTCAATAATTTCAGCGCCGCTTCGTGCTGCTCCTTCGACATCTCCTCAAAGCTGACCCCCTGGCGGATGTAGAAGTGCTGGTTCATCCATTTTCGCCATTCAACGTCATCCGCGGCGAACAGCGTCTTTTTTTTCTGCTCTTCGGAGAGCGACGCGATGAATTTCTGTGCCGCTTTGCGCACGGGTTCGGTTGAGACGCCGGTGACACGGATCGGGAAGAGCCCGGAGCGTACTTTGCCGTCCGTCGTGATTCCTTTAAACGGCTCGGCCAGGCCTTTCTCTTCGGCGTCTTTCGACATCTTCTGCGCGCGCTCGAGGGATTCCTTCGAAGGCTGAACCGGCGCCGGCGGAGCGTTCTCCTTTTCGCGCGAGTTCTCATCCGACTCGCGGCAGCCGGGGAGGGCGAGCAAGAGAACCGATGTGCTGAGGCAAACGAGCAAAGACCGTTTCATGCGGAAATCCTTCCTGGATTGCGTGTACCTTAGCATTCCAGCATAGAGTTCCTTTCAGGCTCAACAACTGAAAGGAAATCGTGCACGCATTCCCGCAGCCGTCCGACCGCGGGAGTGTGGCATCCTTTTAAGAAGTGCATGCTGACAGTGGAGCGCCTAGCGCGGCTGTTTTGTGCGTCCGAACTTGCCGAGCTTGGCTGAGTAAAGCAGAGGCTGATCCACTCTGTAAAGCCGGCTGTTGAACAGGATGATCACGGGCACCGTTTTGGGCCTGTCAACAAGGTCGGAGTTGCTCAGCCCCTCATCGGTTAATAGCGTGTCAAAATCACCCTTGTTGAACTTTACCTGGAACTTCGATTCCTGCGCCGCGATCACGCCTTTGGTGGCTTTCACTGTAATTTTGAAGCTATCAGTGCCCGTCAGCGACTTGCCCTTGCCCTTGTCGTCCAGCGTAAATCTCTTCACCACGCCGCCGACGTCCACCGTTACCTGCTGATTCAGCACCGGAAAACTTGCCGGCACAGGGAGCTTGCCGTCCAAGGATATGGAGTCGCTCGCGAGCTTGACGAAATTCAGTTTGATCGACATCTTTGTGACGGTCAGTACCTGGATCGCGCCCGCCGGCGATCCGCCAAAGGGTGTCGAGGCGGCGTTGTTCGGATCCGTGCTCAGCGCCGTTTCAAGTTCGTTGGGGAAACCATCGCCATCGGAGTCCGTGTTGGTCGCGCTGCCGCTACCGCCACCCCCGTCGCCACCGCCGGATGAAGGCGTGCTGCTGATTGTCAGCGTCGCGGTGCCCGTTCCGCCAGCGTTTGAGGCGCTCAGAATCACCTCAAAGTTACCGGTCTGATTCAGAACGCCCGAAATGACGCCAGTTGCAGTGTCAATCGAGAGCCCCGCCGGAAGTCCGGTCGCATTGAAGCTTGTGGGTGAATTGGACGCCGTGATGGTGTAATTCACGCTCGCGCCGGTGGTGACAGACAGCGTCGTCGCGCTGGTGATCACGGGAGCGGCGATGCTGATGTCTGCAACAGTGATCTTCCACAACTCCCGGCCCGTTGTTTCATTGAAGGCGCTGAAGAAGATCGTCTGACCGACGACAATGAGGTTTTGCGGACTCGAGGTACCCGCGCCCGGCTGGATATCGTCTACCAAAACCGTTCCCCCGGCCGTGCCATCACTTTTCCAAAGCTCACGGCCAAGCCGGCCATCCGAAGCGGCGAAGA